>NZ_CP019799.1:3120000-3720000 GCF_002007605.1 Cellvibrio sp. PSBB023
CAGTCACCACAATCTCTTCCAACGCCTGCTCTTGTGCTTGCGCACTGGCAGCGATAGCAAGGCTAAGCACGCTGATTTTAAACATTGGTTTTGTGTATTTATTCATCTGAGTTTCCACGCTGATTGCTGATTATTGTTAGCTATTGCAACACCCAAACGCCAGAGACGCATGGGGTTGACGCCATGTAGTGCACTTGTATACATGGTTATGGTTGCAAATACTATTACTTGTATGCAAGTGGGTCAATAGACGATGGCAGGAGAATCACTTTTTTACGCCACGCCAGATTCATGGCCAATAAGCAGGATATCGGGGGTTTTACTGCGGAGATCGCAACAGAAGGGGGATGTATCGATTAAAATAAAAATCCCCCTTGCAGGAATAACCTGAGGGGGATTTTTATTGCCAGGCAAAAGGAATAGTACAACTCTTCCGCAGAATAGTTATTCCATTTGTGCACGGCAATATTGCCGCACAAATTCTTCATGAAGCGGCAATTTTTCGGTAGCGTCTCTGATACTTTCTTTCATACGCATTAAAAATTGCCGCAGTTCCTGCTCACTCATCAACTGAGCAATATGATGATATTGCTCAGGCATAACGCGCTGCCCAAATAATACTTGGGTCCAAGAATCGATTCGAAATAGCTCGCCTTGTGCTTGATATGCATGCCCGGTTTTTTTAAATAGCTTCATACGATGCGCCAAAGTTGCAGGCACCTCCATATTTCTGCAGTAACGCCAGAATGGACTATCATCACGCTCGGTTGCCTTGTAATGCATGATGACAAAGTCGCGAATAGGCTCAATTTCCGCAAGCGTTTCACGATTATATTCATCAACCAGGACAGGCTCGACACCACTGAAAGGAAAAAAGCGCATCAAGCGCGTAATTGCCATAATAAATAAATGAATACTGGTCGACTCCAGCGGCTCAATAAAACCGCTCGCCAAGCCCAAGGCTACACAATTTTTATTCCAGCTTTTGCGGCGACGACCAGTGCGAAATTTAATCAGCCGAGGCTCATTGACTCGCGGGCCGTTAATGTTCTGCAACAGCGTCGCACGCGCCTCCTCATCCGTCATAAAATTGCTGCAATACACCAAGCCATTCCCTACCCGATGCTGGAGAGGGATTTGCCACTGCCAACCAGCGTGATGAGCAATAGCACGCGTATAGGGAACCGCTGGACCAACCGATTCTGTTTGTACCGCAAGTGCGGTATCACAGGGCAGCCATTGTGACCAATCTTCGTACCCGGTACGTAATGTCTGCTCAATTAATAAACCACGAAATCCCGAGCAGTCAATAAAAAAATCACCCTCAACTACCACTCCTGAAGCCAACACTAATGCCGAAATAAACCCGGTATCATGATCCTGCTTAACTTCAATTACTTTCCCCTCTATTCGTTTTGCACCGTATTTTTCACTCATCGCCCGTAAAAATGTGGCATAGCGCGAGGCATCCAAGTGATAAGCATAATTAATATCTGCACCCGGACCGGTAAAAAATTTATTTGCCTGTGCCGCCTGAAACTCCAGACAAAAATCACCAAACTCAAAATCCATTCCCAATTCACGACTACGTAACCAAAAATGATGAAAATCCCCCAGCCATGTCTCTTTGCCCGTTTTACCAAAGGAGTGAATATACTTGTCGCCTTGCCTTGCCCAATTTTCAAATGAAATCCCAAGCTTGAAGGTGGCTTTGGTCGCGCGCATAAATTCCTGTTCATCAATTCCCAGCAATTTATGAAATACCCTCATTGGTGGAATAGTCGCCTCACCGACGCCAACAGTGCCAATCTCATCAGACTCCACCAATGTGATCTCAAGCAGCTCACCGAATTTTTTAGCAAAGGCAGCCGCCGCCATCCAACCGGCGGTACCACCACCGGCAATCACAAGCCTTTTAACGGAATTTGCGTGCACAAGAGACTCCTGGGTTGCATTAACTGTTGTGACTATTGAATGAGTATATCTTGCTGCATCCAGACGCTAAGGATGTAGCCATTTTCCAGCTGTTAATAGTTAGTCACAAGCGATTACGATATAAATTATTTATGCGTTCTTCACCTATTAGGCCAGCATTACGTGCGCGTATTTTTGAGCTGGATCAATCGTTGAATATTGCCAAGTGATTCCATCGCCAAATACGCACAGCGCAAAAATCCGGAGCGATGCAAGTGCGCTATATCCTTATCACCTAATGCCGCCAACTTTGATGCACTGATAGTGTAATTGCCTTGTAGGCAATATTGTTCGCGCTCATTGATTTGAATCTCAAGCGTGACAGGTTCTAGTAAATCCAGCGCTAAAAACGCGTCGAACATAGCATCACTGATTTGCATTCCTTCATAGATGCGTAGCAATAATTGATTGATACGATCAAGGTAGGGACTTATGCCTCCGTGCTCCAGAAAAACCGCCTTACCCTCAATTTCACTCACGCGCGGATTATCCAAGTCCACATGTACTACTGGCGCCCGCTCTGAACCACCATCGACGCGTTGATCCTGAAAACCAATTAAAAAAGGACCGCGCTCAATGACTGCCGGAATATAGTCAGCTTGCCAACCGCGGAATTCATCGAGAAATAAATTTTCGTCTGGTTTAAAGCCAAGAAGTACTACCGATTGGAATTTTCCATTAGCCGATTCCTTGCGAAATAAAATGGGGTATTCGCGCTGTATATCACCAAATTCCGTAGGAAAGGTCAGAGTACTACCAAGATTATCGCCAAAGCGCGCCGAATATTGAGTGATGATCTTGAGGTCTTTGTGGGCAATATTATTGAGTAATACATGTTTTGCCATAACTGCTCCGAATAATACTCCGTCATCGATAAATTATTGTGACATTAATGGAATGCTGCCTGCTGCGAGGACAATTTCTCGAGCAAAAAAAAGACCGCTACGAGAGCGGTCTTTTCATTGGAACAACGAATCAAATCCACTACATGACTTGCAGATTAGAAGTTATAACGTGCACCAATTTGATAACGAGCTCCCAAGTCTTCAAGGTACCACAATTGACTTTCTGAGCGGCCATACTGACGAATATTTTCTTCGGTCAGGTTCAAACCTTCAAAGAATACTGTCAGCTGCTCGTTAACATTGTAGCTAACGTTCAAGTCAATTTGTGAGTAAGCCTCTACGTACAATGGGTTTTTGGAGTTACCACGGTTAGTTGCACTGAGGTACTTGTCACGCCAGTTGTACGCCAGACGAGCTTGGAATGCATCGTTTTCATAGATGGCAACGATGTTAGCAGTATCACTCAAACCGGTTAAGGCGAACTGTGAAACACTTGGATCAGTCACATCGCTAAAGCCAATATCACCGCGCACCAAGGTGTAGTTCGCTTGTACACCAAAACCGGTATCACCAAAGAAGTGTTGAACAGCGAATTCAGCGCCGTAAATTTTGGCTTCTTTATTGTTAACCGGAGTAGAGGTACGGAACACCATTTCCGGATCGCCTGCAACAGGAATCAAATCATAGGCAGTAGCAACATCAATCTGGAACTGCGATGAGTTGACATAATCATTTGCACCGCCGGGGAATGCGGTTGGATTATCCAATACCGCCATCATCACAAACAGTGATGTGTCATCCACTGGGATATCGCGGGCAATCAAGGCTTCTGCGGCAGCTTGTGCACGAGGGCCATTGGTTTGATCCAACACACCAAAGTGGTTTTTATCAACCTGCTCAGTACCCACAAAGTTGGCTACACGTTTTTCAAACAAACCGACAGATGCATAGCTTGAATCGTCGTAATACCACTCAAGGGATACGTCAAAGTTGTTCGACTCCAAGGGCACCAACTGCGGGTTACCTTCGTTAGCCGTTGGACGTGAACCCAGATAAGTAGAACCAATGGTCCCATAGTTACTGACAGAAGCTTGCAAATCACCATAACCTGCACGAGCGATGGTTTTACTATAAGACACACGACCTTTCAAATCCTCGCGCAATGCAATATCGAAGTCCACGCTTGGCAACAGGTGATCGTAGCTTGTTTTGCCAGATAACACAGTCACAGTGCTCTCTCTGACAGTTTGGAAGTCGTTGTTGTCTTGCCACAACAAATAGCGCGGCAACAGCGAATCAGAACTAGAGTACACATCGGTTGTTTCATAGCGGAAACCAGTCAAATAATTGGTTTCCATACCCGCCAACTCACCCTTAACCGCAACCTGGAAGTAGAAGGCATCGGTGTCTTCTTTCACAATGTTGTTTTGTGAGAAATCAGGATTGTAGGCAAGCGCATAACCGTTTGCCGATGTACCGTATTTATCAACACCCCATTGAGTCAAAGCAATTGCATCACCTTTGAAACCAATTTGCGATGAAGCAGAGGTATTGTAATCGTCATACTCACCAGCAAGGTTGAAGTCCTGAATCAAGTCAGCAGGAATTTCACCTGGGCTGGCAATACCCCAGTCACCCAAGCCCATGTAACGGTCAGATGCTTGTTGCGTGGTTTCCATTGAACGCGATTCAACACCGAATTCAAAACGACCGTCTTCAAACTCAAAACCACCGTCAATTTTCACTTGGGTAATATCAGTTTTTTGTGCAGCATAGAAAATACGTGCAACTTGCGATCCTATATCACCTTTATCGAGGACACCGTTATTATTGCCGCGGACACTGTCATCAACAACAATTTGATATGTGGGCAGGTCGCCACTGTAGTTAACAACTTGTGAGGCTAATACTGGTGCCCCCATACTGAATGCAATTTCACCGGATTTACCTGGGCCAGTTGGCAAGCTTTCCATGCTGGAATCATGCGCATCCAACGCCAGAGAGAAGCGGTCATTTACTTGCCACTCGACGTTCAAACCTGTCGATTCCAATGTATTGGTCTGCTCACGGTATTGCTGCTCAAAACCGTGATCTTTACCACTGAGCTTTTCAGAAATAATTATTGGAGAAGCAACAGGCGAGTTATCAAACTCCAAACGATCTACCGAGTTACCGTTGGCAAACCAGATAGTAGCTTCACCGCGATGCTCGGAAATATTGTTTTCCGCGTAGGTGTAGTCAACAGTTGTGGTCAGATTTTCTTGTGGCCTGAACTGCAAGGTCAACTGAGCATTGGTGCGCTCACGCTGCGAATCGGAGAATGCATAGCGAATATCGTTAGGACGCGCATAAAGCTGGCCTTCATCCGGTGCATTGATAATTTCTGCATCATCGGCAAAAGAATAGAGATTATTGGTACCCCAACGACCGATATTCCAATCATTTACAGTAGCGTTAGAGTTACCGAAATCACGTTTTTGTTGGCTGGCAGTCAGTGATACACCAAACATATCACTATCGTCCGCCCAGCTCACAATACCGGAAAGTTCTGGCGTTACATCATCACCAGTGCGGTTGGTAGAATCCATTACTGCCTTACCGCCAATGCTGGCTTTAAAACCGCCATTGTCGAGCGGGCGAGCCGTTTTGATGTTTACCGTTGCACCAATACCGCCTGTGGCAATATTCGCTTTGCTGGTTTTATACACTTCTACCGCGCTCACGCTTTCAGAGGCAAGGTTGGCAAAGTCAAAGGCGCGGGTTGCGCCGCCACGAGTACCACCGGAGCCACTGCCGCCGCCATAGGCATTCGCCGCTGGCATCATACGGCCGTTCAGAGTGATCATATTGTTATCGCCGCCAAAGCCACGTACAGTCACTTCCGAACCTTCGCCGTTAACACGACTGATAGATACACCGGTAATACGTTGTAATGATTCTGCGAGGTTAGTATCGGGGAATTTACCCATGTCTTCAGAGTTGATGGCATCAACTACACCAGCCGAGTTACGCTTGGTGTCTGCCGATGCCTCAAGGCTGGCACGAATACCTGTTACCATAACCTCTTCGAGGTTGTCGTCTTGTGCTACAGCATAACCACCCAAACCACTTAACATGGTCGATGCGATTGCTGAAGCAATGAGTTTCTTATTAAAGCGTGCTGTTTTGTTCATGGAGCAACTCTCCTGGAAATTGTTATCGTGTATGTCAGCCCGAGGATGTAGTTAACTTTGGGTGGTTAAACTCCTTAACCGAAAAAGAACACACCAAAAGTTCTGGTTGGCAACTCATCCATTCTCATCAAAAACCTCTCAGCAGTATCGATCAACACTCACTAATGATAAAAACCAGTTCTCACACCGGTGATAACCAATCCGCTGAAATGGTGCCATACAAGTATCATATGTTCATATTGACAACAACATAAAATAACCAAAGATGTTTAGAATTGTTTTGATCTGTTACGAGAATACACAATGTGTAAAAAATGGTGGAAAACAGCGACAGTGCCCACCCCCACATGAAGGTGGGCACCAGGAGATTATTTATCGGACTTATCTACAGAAAAAGGCAAAATATTAACGACTTGTACAACGTGCTTATCGTCTTCTGTTTGATTAACGCGCGTTTCTAATTCGCGATTTTTAATCTTAAAACGCATTTCATCCTTAAAACCACAAGCAATACATTCGCGGTAGTCTTTGCCGTCCTCACTGTAGACAACCAACTTATCCAATTCCGAACAGCGCGGACATACCGCACCTGCGACAAACCGACGTTTCGTGCTGTAAGCCATTATGCAGCCTCCACAACTATGCCGGAGTGACGCAGGAGCGCATCAATTTGTGGTTCACGGCCACGGAAGTTTTTAAATAAATCCATCGGCACTTTGCTACCACCTTGCTGCAAAATTTCCTGCAGAAAACTTTCGCCCGTTTGTGCGTTAAAAATCCCTTCTTCTTCAAAACGCGAGTAGGCATCTGCCGACAATACTTCTGCCCATTTGTAGCTGTAGTAGCCTGCAGCATAACCGCCAGCAAAAATGTGGCTGAAACTATTTTCAAAGCGATTAAACGCGGGCGGCTTGATGACAGCGACCTGTTCACGTACCTGATTTAAAACTGTTTGCGCCGATTGTGGGGCGGCCGGGTTGTACTCGGCGTGCAACCGGAAATCGAACAATGAAAATTCAATCTGGCGAATCATTTGCAAACCGGACTGGAAGTTTTTGGCGGCAAGCATTTTATCCAGCAAGGGTTGTGGCAGCGGCTCACCGGTTTCATAGTGACCGGAAATTAATGGAATCGCTTCCGGCTCCCAACACCAGTTCTCCATAAATTGACTTGGTAATTCCACCGCATCCCAAGCTACGCCGTTAATGCCACTCACGGCAGCGACATCAATTTGGGTAAGCATGTGATGTAAGCCATGGCCAAATTCGTGGAACAAAGTGGTGACTTCATCATGGGTCAACAATGACGGTTTGTTTCCTACTGGCGGGGTAAAATTGCAGGTTAAAAATGCTACCGGTAATTGCACACCGTTTTCGGTTTTGCGGCGCACACGACAATCGGCCATCCAGGCGCCGCCGCGTTTTTTGTCGCGCGCAAATAAATCGAGATAAAAACTCGCTACCTGCTCGCCGTTTTTTTCAATGTGATAGAAGCGTACATCCGGGTGATAAGTATCAAACTCGGCGATTTGTTTTACCTCAATTCCAAACAACCGCCGTACCACTTCAAACATGCCTGCGATCACTTTTTCTGCCGGGAAATAAGCGCGCAATTCTTCTTGCGACACGGCGTATTTTTCCACACGCAATTTTTCGCTGTAGTAAGTAGTGTCCCAAGCTTGCAAATCGGCACAGCCTTGTGCGGCGGCAAAGTCGCGCAGCTCTTGATAATCGCGCTCCGCAAAGGGTTTGGACTTTTGCGCGAGTTCGTTTAAAAACTGGATTACCTGCTCAGTGGACTCGGCCATTTTACTCGCCAGTGAACGCTCGGCGTAATTCGCAAAACCGAGCAGTTGCGCAAGCTCGTGGCGCAGCGCCAGGGTTTCGGCGATCAGCGCCGAGTTGTCCCATTCTGCGGCGGCGGAGCCATCGGCTTTTTTGCCTGCTGCTGACGCGCGTGTCACATAGGCGGTATACATCTCTTCGCGCAGTGCACGATTTTCCGCATACATCATCACCGCGTAGTAGGACGGGAAATCGAGGGTGATCACGTAGCCGCTGAGATTTTTTTGCGCGGCGGCCTGCGCCGCTTGGGCTAACGCCGATTCGGGCAACCCGGTCAGCGCCGTGACATCGTCAAATTGTTTGTACCAGGCCTGGGTTGCATCCAGCACGTTGTTGGAAAATTGGGTGGAGAGCTCTGAGAGGCGTTTTTGAATATCGCCAAAGCGTTTTTTATCGGCTGCATTCAAGGCGACACCGCCCAAACGGAAATCGCGCAGGGCATTATTGATTGATTGTTGCTGCGCCTGACTGAGCCTGGCGAACTCCGCACTGTCTGCCAGTTGTTGATAGGCTTGGTAGAGCGCTTCGTTTTGACTGAACTCGGTAGAGTATTCAGTGAGTAAGGCGACGCTTTCGGTGTAGGCAGCGCGCAGTTCATCGCTGTTGGCGACTGCATTTAAATGGCTTACGGGCGCCCAGGCTTGATCGAGCTTATCGCCCTGGTTTTCCAGTGGTGCGATTAGCGTGTCCCACGTGGGCACCGGGTTTGCCGCCAACAGCTGTTGCAACTGGGCGCGACCATCGGCCACCAAGCTGCTGATTGCCGGGGTGACATGTTCCGGCTTGATCGCACTAAAGGGGGGCAAGCGGTGGGAAACTAACAGGGGATTGGTCATGCACTGGCTCCGTAAAACGAAAATCGGCGGGGTTTGGCGTATCATACACCCATTAAAGACACGCATTTTCAGGAGCATAACTATGGGCGCGATAAGAAGTTTCCAAGGCCTGCAACCGCAATTGGGCGCGCGGGTGCTGGTAGATGAATCGGCGGTGGTCATTGGCGATGTGGTGCTAGGCGATGACAGCTCCGTCTGGCCCTGTGTGGTGATTCGCGGCGATATGCACCGCATTCGCATTGGCGCACGTACCAGCGTGCAGGACGGTTCGGTACTGCACATCACCCACGCCAGCGATTACAACCCTGCCGGCCACCCGCTCACCATTGGCGACGATGTGACTGTCGGCCATTCTGTGTGCCTGCACGGCTGCACTATCGGCAACCGGGTGTTAGTCGGCATAGGCTCAACCATCCTCGATGGCGCCGTGGTGGAGGATGAGGTGGTGATTGGCGCCGGTTCACTGGTGCCTCCGGGCAAGCGGCTGGAATCCGGCTTTCTCTATGTAGGCTCGCCCGCAAAACAAATCCGCCCGCTGAAGGAATCCGAACGCCGCTTCTTTACCTACTCGGCGACCAATTACGTGAAATTAAAAGATGCCTACCTGCAAGACGGCACTACTCAGGACAACGAATGAAGTATTTATTGCCAATCCTCGACAGCACAGACACCTTTGCGGTGAATAAAATTATCTGCATTGGTCGCAACTACGCTGAACACGCGCGCGAAATGGGCCATGATCCGGAACACGAACCGCCGTTTTTCTTCTTCAAGCCGCAGAGTGCACTGGCGCAGAATGGGGCCGATTTTATCTACCCACACTACTCGCAGCAGGTTGAACACGAGCTGGAACTGGTGATTGCGATTGGCAAATCCGGCTATCAGATCGCTGAAGATCAGGCCGGTGAATGGGTAGCAGGCTTTGCGCTGGGGTTGGATATGACCTGTCGCGATATCCAGAAAGCCGCAAAAGCCATGGGCCGCCCCTGGGAACTGGCTAAAGGCTTTGATGGCTCAGCCCCTTGCAGCGCGATTCAGCGTGCATCCCTGGCGGATTTGGAGCCCTTTGGCGAGCTGGTATTAACGCGTAATGGCCGCGAAGTGCAGCGTGGCGACTGGCGCGATATGGTGTGGTCAATTCCGGCATTAATTGCCGAAGTGTCGCGCTATGTTCGGCTGGAAGCGGGGGATTTGATTTTTACCGGCACACCCGCCGGTGTGGGGCCGGTAGAACCGGGCGACGAATTGGTCGCCCGTCTTGAAGGCTTTACAGAGGAGCTCCGCTTGCAGGTTGTCGCGGCCTAGCCTCAAGGCAAATCAAATACCAGCGCCTGTACGGCTTTGGCTTGCGCTTGCAACGCCAAGTGGTCGATACGGGTCAGCTTGGCACCATCGCCCGGCGTTACCAACTCGCCATCCACCAACAACTCGCCTTTGATCACATGCACGTAATAGTGGCGTTTGGTGGAGGCGGGTAGCTCCGCCTGGCTGTGGGCATCCAGCAACAGTTGATACACCCGTGCATCCTGCTTGATAACCAAACTGCCCTCGGCACCGTCCGGGCTTACCGCCAGGGTCAGGCCTTTGTTGCGACCAAAATCTTTTTGCTGGTAACCCGGCGCCTCACCGTACACATTTGGCTGAATCCAGATCTGCAAAAAGTGCAGGGGCTTGGTGTCGGATGGATTGAATTCGCTGTGGCGAATTCCACTGCCCGCCGACATCAACTGGAACTCACCCGGCGGCAGGGTAGCCACATTGCCCTCGCTGTCCTTATGGGCGATTTCACCATCCAGCACATAGCTGATAATTTCCATGTCGCGATGACCGTGAGTGGCAAAACCGGCACCGGGGGTGACGCGATCATCGTTGATTACCCGCAGGGCAGAAAAGCCCATATGGCGCTCGTCGTAATAGTTGCCAAATGAAAAGGTGTGCTTGCTATCGAGCCAACCAAAGTTGGCGCCACCGCGTTCATTACTGCGTCGAATACTGATCATAGGTCACCTCATTTTTTACCGGCAGCGCCCCCATTGGCGCTGCGAATAGCGAATTGTGTTTGTTACGCCTGTATCAGTCCTGCTACTCAGTGCTTGGCCAGCAGGCGATCGATACTGGCGCGACCACCACCGGAGATCAGCAGGGATACTGTACCGGCCAACAACGCCAGACCAAATTCGTAACCGTTATTGCTCATAAACAGGCCATTGCTGATGTGTACGGTGAAAATCGCCACCAACATGGTCACCGCCAGTACCAGTGCCGCCGGGCGAATCAGCAAACCCAGAATCAGCGCCAGACCACCAAAAAATTCCGCCGAACCGGACAGTGCAGCCATCAGCACGCCAGGGCCAAGGCCGATAGATTCCATCCACTGACCAGTGCCTTGCAGGCCATAACCGCCAAACCAGCCGAACAGTTTTTGCGCGCCGTGGGCGGCGAAGATGATGCCCAGAGGCAGGCGCAGGGCCAGTGCTGAAAAGGAGTTATTGGTGGCCAGTGTTTTGTTGATGATGCTCATGATGTTCTCCAAAAAGTTTGAATAAAAAATCAGGGTTCATGTGGGCTTTTGCGTTGTTGATTTCGCGTTTCGCCTCACTTGTTGCCTAGAGTAGGCTTGATCCTGGCAGGAAAAAAGCGGAAGATTTTGAGCCATTAGTTCAAATTTTTTGAACACCCATTGAGAACCCTTCGCTATGCACCACGCCATCACCCTTGATGCCCTGCGGGTATTGGATGCCATCGACCGCAAAGGCAGTTTCGGCGCCGCCGCAGAGGCCCTGTTCAAGGTGCCCTCGGCGCTGTCCTATACCGTGCAAAAACTGGAGTCGGATTTGGGCATCACCCTGTTTGATCGCCGTAAACAGCGCGCCCAACTCACCGCTGCCGGTCGCCTGCTACTGGATCAGGGGCGCCAGTTGCTGCAAGCCGCCAGCGCGATTGAGGATGCCGTTCAACAACTGGAGTCCGGTTGGGAGACCCGCCTGCGCATCGCCAAGGACACCATTCTGCCGCTGGCGCCACTGCTGCAACTGATCAACGCGTTTAATCAGTTGGATAAACGCGTGGCGATCAATATCGGCGAGGAAGTGTTGGGTGGCACTTGGGATGCGCTGATCGCCGAACGCTGCGACCTGGCCCTGGGTGCCAGTGGCGATTTGCCTAAAGGTGTTTTTGAATATCGCTTGCTCGGTGAAGTGGAATTTGTATTTGCTGTGGCGCGCAATCACCCCTTGTGTTTGCACAAGGGGCCGGTGGATGCGGCGGCCATTCAAGCCTTCCCCACCATTGTTGCCGGGGACTCTTCACTCAGCTCACCGGGGCGCTCATCGGGGTTATTGGAGAGCCGGCAAATCATCCGCGTCGCGAATTCATCGGCAAAAATTCTGGCGCAAGTGATGGGCGTAGGCGTGGGCTTTTTGCCCACTCATTTGATTCGCGCGGAAATAGCCAGGGGCGATCTAGTCTTGCTGGAATGCAGCGTGCCGCGCCCCAATATTCCGCTCTATCTGGCTTGGCGCAAAGACCACGGCGGCAAGGCGCTGCAATGGTTTATCGATGCCTGCCTGAACGCCAACTGGTTTGGGAGCGAGACCGCACAATTGCCAACTCAGTGAATCAGCCCCAAGGTGAGGGCGATAACCAATGCATAACGCAGGGATTTGCCGAGAGCAACCAACACAACGAATTGCCAAAAGCGAATACGCATTACACCGGCAAAGAAAGTCAGCGGGTCACCAACCACAGGCAACCAGGCGAACAGCAGAGACAAGACGCCATAGCGCTGAAACTGTTGTTGCGCACGTGCCAGTTGTGCAGGCGAAAATGGAAACCATTTTTTATCTTGCCAGCGCAAACATTCACGCCCCAAATACCAATTCACACAGGAACCGAGGGTATTACCGCTGGTGGCAACCAGCCACAACAGAAAAGGTGAATAACCTTGATACAAGAGTGTCGCCAATAAGGCTTCAGAAGAGAGTGGAAACAATGTTGCAGCGATGAAGGCGGTCAAAAATAAACTGGCATACACCATAGTCAAACCGCACTCACTGTATTTATTGCAGATTGGTTTTATTGTGAATGACTAACACCTGCTGCTGCGCATCACGCAACAACGAATAGCCGTATTGAAAACCGGGCATGCTAAAAAACAACGCATCAAACGAGCCATCCGCCAGCGCCAGACGCAAGCCGCGCTCAATTCTATCGGCCAGTGCCTTATTTTCTTTGTTCACAAAAAAACAGTAGTGAACCGGGTGATCGTATTTGAGTAACAGGTGTGGTGCCTGTATCAAACCCAAATCGCCATAGGCCGCGAGGTCGCTGTAAATTTCATGCAGCCCGCGCGAGAAAAAATCAAAGCGCCGCAAGCTGAGCATTTTAAATAGCCCACCGTAATTGGAACCATAGGTGAGCATAAAGCCGTTGTCCTTGAGGATAATCCCATCCGTCCAATAGGGGCCGGTGCCGGTTTTGAATTTCTTTAAATCATGCAGTGTTTTTACGCTGGCGAATCGCGCTTTGTTATTCTGGTGAATTAATAAGGCGCGATAATTATTCAAACCTTTCAATAAATCGATATCGATTACGCGCAATTTTTCCGCGCGCTCGCGCGTCACTGAGGCCCACATAGCATCGATGCCAGCACCGGCAATTAACATCGCCCTGTCGCGTTCAATTCCGCCGCCGTGGTCGTGAAAGTTAATGTCAAAATCGCCATCGGTAGCCCGGGTCTTTTCCAATGCCAAACGCAGCATATTCACATAATAGGCATAGGGATCGTTTGTATTGGTAATGCCATTGCCAGAGAGAGTAACGGTGAGCACTGGCGAGACTGACGAGGTACTCGCCACCGCGCTGCCCAACGATAGGCTAACCCCCAATAGCAGCAATGTAAGTGCACCCCACCGGCGTAACAAACGGTCGGCGCGCCAAATACTCGCACTCCCCGATTGAACGCTGGGCAGGGTTAAGATCCACATCACCGGGTTATTTTTTCTCCGCTAACTGCCGACGCAGGGCCGTAATCACCGGCACAACTTCGGGGCGAATTTGTCGCCATACATAAAATGCCTCGGCAGCCTGGCCAATTAACATGCCCAAACCATCAGTAGTGTGCGCCGCGCCCTGCGCTGCGGCCCAGTTTAGAAATACGGTTGGCTCTGCGGCGTACATCATGTCGTAGCAGCAGGCGTTGGCGGCGAGCAGATTATCCGGCAGTGGTGGCAACTCACCCTGCATACTGGCAGAAGTACCGTTAATCACTATATCAAAATGGTCGCCATTGAGTTGCGCAAAACTTTTTGCACTGATGTCGCCCAGATCGAGGAAACTTTTTGCCAGGGCTTCCGCTTTTTCCAGGGTGCGATTGGCAATCACCACCTGTGCCGGATGTTCTTCCAACAGGGGCTGCAAAATACCGCGCACAGCGCCGCCCGCGCCAAGAATTAATACGCGCTTGCCTTCCAATTCCCAGCCGAGGTTGTGCATATCGTGAATCATGCCGATGCCATCGGTGTTGTCGCCAAGGATGGTGCCATCACTGAGTTTTGCCAGCGTATTTACCGCACCTGCACGCTCTGCACGTGACGTGCGCTTCTGTGCAAATGAAAACGCATTTAATTTAAACGGCACAGTAATGTTTAAGCCTTTGCCGCCCTGCGCAAAAAATTCTTGCGCGGCAGTTTCAAATTCACCTTCATTCACCAGCTGTTTGTTGTAATGCATATCCTGCCCGGTCTGCTCGGCAAACTGGCGATGGATAGCGGGGGACTTGCTGTGATTAATCGGGTTGCCAAAAACGGCATACAAATCTGTCATGGGGTATCCGTTGTCTATTCGCGTTAGGGGTTCACGCGGTGTATTCACTTGTCGAATGGTTTACTCAACTGCGCTGCAACCTACATTATTTTTATTTCAACCAATCGCGATGAGGTAAAAATTTTTCGTAGAGTTCTGCTTCTGCACTGCCCGCTTCCGGTTGCCAATTGTATTCCCAGCGCACCAGTGGCGGCAGCGACATTAGAATCGATTCCGTGCGCCCGCCGGTTTGCAAACCGAACAGGGTGCCGCGGTCATAGACCAGGTTAAATTCCACGTAGCGACCACGGCGATAGAGTTGGAAATCGCGCTCGCGTTCCGTAAACGGCTGATCTTTACGCGCATTAACAATGGGCTGGTAGGCGGGCACGTAGCTGTCGCCCACCGCGCGCATCAACGCAAAGCTGTGCTCAAAGCTGTTCGCGTTGTAGTCATCAAAAAATAAACCGCCCACACCGCGCGCTTCACCGCGGTGCTTGAGAAAAAAGTAATCGTCGCACCAGGTTTTGAATTTAGGGTAGAGGTGTTCACCCAGAGGATCACAGGCGTTTTTGGCGGTCTGGTGCCAATGAATAACATCAGCTTCATTGCCATAATAGGGCGTTAAATCGTAGCCGCCACCGAACCACCACACAGGCGGCGCGCCCTCTTTTTCAGCGATAAAAAAACGCACATTGGCGTGACTGGTGGGCACGTAGGGATTGTGCGGGTGAATCACCAGCGACACCCCCATGGCCTCAAAAGCACGCCCTGCCAGTTCCGGGCGATGGGCCGTGGCTGAAGCAGGCATTTGGGTGCCGTGGACATGGGAAAAATTCACACCGCCTTTCTCAATCACCTTGCCATGGGTTATCACCCTCGAGCGACCGCCGCCACCTTCGGCGCGAGTCCAGGCGTCTTCAACAAAGTCGGCGCCGCCATCTTCCGCCGCCAGTGCAGCACAAATGCGGTCTTGCAGGTCAAGCAGGTAGGCTTTTACTGCTGCTTTATCGGGCCCATGGGAATTGCTCATAGGAAATCCTTGCGAATAAGAAGGTCTAGTATAGACGAGCCTAAAAGGCCGCCATTCTACTCAGCCACATAGCAAAGCAGTACTACAGAAATGCCAAAAAAAGGCGGGCGGCGCGAAAACCTAACTGGGGCGAACAATATCGCCCGTGAGCAAATCGCGAATCTCGGAGGGATTTTTGCGCTTGCCAACAGCACCGGCGGTAATCGCCGATAACTGATTGCCAAAGTAACGATGCACTTGATGGATATCCCGCGCCGGTTCACGCCCCTGGGGGTTGCAAGAGGTGGAGACTATGGGCCCGCCAAACGCGCGCGACAGGCCTGCAGCAACCGGGTGATCGGTGACACGCAGGGCGACACTGGTGAAGTTACCGCTGATCCAATAGGGAATTAGCCCATTGGCAGGCACCAGCCAGGTGATGGGCCCCGGCCAGCTGTTTTTCAAGCGTTGGCGCTGAAGATCATCTAAATGATCGAGAAAAGGAGCGAACATCTGGAAACTCGCCGCCACCAGGATCAGCCCTTTTTGCACCGGACGCGATTTCAACGCCAGCAACTCAGTCACCGCCAACTCATCAAACGGATTACAACCCAAGCCCCAGACGGCTTCTGTCGGGTAGGC
Source organism: Cellvibrio sp. PSBB023 (assembly GCF_002007605.1). Lineage (NCBI taxonomy): Bacteria > Pseudomonadati > Pseudomonadota > Gammaproteobacteria > Cellvibrionales > Cellvibrionaceae > Cellvibrio > Cellvibrio sp. PSBB023. The sequence goes on from NZ_CP019799.1 coordinate 3,136,129, forward strand.
AACTACGCCACCAAAACGCATTTGGCGGGAAGCATATTGAACGCGGGGGTGAATCGACCAATCGAGCATAAGCAATTACCTGTGAGGCTGTATCAACATCCGGCGGCGGTGCCGTCTGGCGCGAATCTACCCCAGCCACAGCCCAAGCTCAACCCACAGTCAGCCAATCCGTGCTTAACAGCGCTGATAGGAGGCGCCCACTTGCTGCACCAAGCCTTTTATTTCAAGGCCAATCAACGCAGCCGAGAGGGCGCCTACCTCCTGCCCGATACGCTCCGCCAATAGATCCAGCGGCAACGGGTCATAACCCAAGGCCTGCAGTAATTGCTGTTCTTGCGCACTGAGCGACGGCGGCGCAACAGGGGGCTTGGCGGCGGGCGGCGTAGCCTTTGTTGTTGTCGAGGTGTCATCCTGAAAGAAGTCATCCCGTTGGCTGGCCTCGCTCAGTTCCTGCCGCTTATAGCTGATTAGACCGGACAGTTGATCGACTATATCTTGCGCCGTTTCCACCAGTGTCGCGCCCTGCCGGATTAGCTGATGGCAACCGCGCGCCAGTGGGTTGTGAATAGAGCCGGGAATCGCAAAGACTTCACGATTGTGCTGTAGCGCATAGGACGCCGTAATAAGCGAGCCGCTTTGCACTGCCGCCTCAACCACCAGAGTGCCACCACTCAAGCCGCTGATAATACGATTGCGCTGGGGAAAGTGACTGGCGTGGGATGAAGTGCCCAGCGGAAACTCACTGACTAATGCACCACCGCCATCGACAATGGCCTGCGCCAATTGATGATGACGGGAGGGATAAATCCGGTCGATACCGGTTCCCATCACCGCAATTGTAATACCACCTGCCGACAGCGCGCCGCGATGTGCCGCCGCATCAATGCCCAAAGCCAAACCACTGGTGATGGCTAAACCGCACCCCGCCAGATACGCCGCAAAGCGCTCGGCATTTTCGTTGCCACCCCCACTGGGGCTGCGACTACCGACAATCGCCAACTGCGGCAAGCTCAGGCAATCCGGATTGCCGCGCACAAATAACAGCGGCGGCGGCTTGGGAATTTCACGCAATAATCGCGGGTAGCGCGGGTCATCAAATAACAAGCAATGGAGCGATGGCTGTGCATCAAGGTAGGCCAAATCAGTGGCCAATAACCGCGCCAGATGGCTGTGCGGGTTGGCTTGATAGTCAGCCAGAGCTTCTATCGCCACCGGCTTTAGGTAGGGCGCCAAACTCCGGGCGGGAAGATTGAGCAATTCCTGAGGGCTGGCAAATACCTCCATCAACTGCCAGTAGCTGGCGGTTCCGGTATCGGGCAGGCGAAGCAAGAGTAAATGGGCAGCGAGAGGGGAAAGCATTGCATCATCCTTGAAGCTGGCTGCCCGCAATGGGGCAGCGCGATAAACTCAGATTAGGGGTTGCGCACCTTGTCCCTGACGGCCAATGGGCGATCAGATTCCAGTACCAGTGCAAAACTCATTTTTTCAAAGGTGCGGAACACCATCAATAAACCGGCATGCTCGTCAGGCAAAGCCACTTTTCCACCGCGTACGCGGTCAGTGACAATTTCACCTGCCTTGAAAATGGCCATGACATTGCCGATTTGCAGACCTTCGCGCTCGCCCTTGTTAATCATCACCACATTGAACTTACCAATCTGGCTCACCCCGCCCTCCACCGCGATGATCTGGGCTTCTACATCCACATCCGGCGCACTGGGGAAGAAAATAGAATCCACGGAGCGGTCTTCGCTGGGTAGCAGGTTGTCACCGGGGCGAACCTCTTCATAGGTGCGCAACACATCCAGGGTGGCAATATCACCCGTCATTTTACCAATAGCGACGGTGCCAATACCCTGGGCATAGACCCCAAGCACTTCTTTAGTAATCGGATCCTTAAATAGTTGGCCTTTACGATACACACCATAGTTGGTGTAGTTGGCATCAAATAAACCGCGGGCATAACCGCGATCATCTGCACCGACAATCAGGCGCTGCTGCTGGCCAGCGAGCATGTAGGGCGCGGCTTCGAGCACGCCCGGCTCCACAATACGGCTGCGTGACAGAAAGGCATCGATCCGATCCAGCGGAATAGCGCTGATGGCTTCATCCATATGCTGCACACGAATACTGGGGCTGAGTTTGGTGGCGCCAGCAGCACCGGGCACCAGTTTCATGGTGCGCTCAAGTGTCAGGCGTGGCTGGCCGTCGAGGTAGATCAATTTGATCAAGTCGCCGGGGAAAATCAGGTGGGGGTTTTCAATCTGGGGGTTCACGTGCCAGATTTCAGGCCACATCCAGGGGCTATTTAAGAAAGTGCCGGAAATGTCCCAGAGGGTGTCACCTTTTTTAACGGTATATTCATCAGGGTGACCCGTTTTAAGCAGTGCATCATCTGCCCAGGCAAAAAGGCTGATCAACGAAGCGGCCGCAACAGCCAATAATATTTTTTTCATAGAAACCGATCCTGTTTTATTCGGTCCTGAGGCAGATAGACGTATAATAATAAGTTAAAGTCCATGCTGTTTCCGTGTGCACCGCATAAATCCTGTGCGATCATCATGTTAGCAGCGCTTATTACCTTTTTACTAGAAGTTTGTCACAAACACTATGGCCTTGTTACCTATCCTTGAATTTCCCGACCCGCGGTTGCGCACTGTCGCCAAACCCGTCACAGAAGTGGACGATAAAATCCGTCAATTGGTAGCCGATATGTTCGATACCATGTATGACGCACCCGGTATTGGCCTCGCCGCATCGCAGGTGAATGTGCATAAACGCGTGGTCGTTATCGATGTGAGCGAAGACAAGTCCCAGCCGCTGGTCTTTATCAATCCTGAAATTGAAGTGCTCGACCCGGAAGTGAGCGAGTACGACGAAGGTTGCCTGTCAGTTCCCGGCTTTTATGAGACCGTGGTGCGCCCCAATCACATTCGGGTAAAAGCGCTGGATCGCGATGGCAATCCCTTCGAAATAGAACCCCAAGGGCTACTCGCGGTGTGCATCCAACACGAGCTGGATCACCTGAATGGCAAGCTGTTTGTCGACCATATTTCACCACTCAAGCGCACCCGTATTCGCGCCAAGATGGACAAAAAACACAAGGCAGAAGCGCGCTAAATTCGCGCGCAGTCAATAAAGGCGCTACTGGCGCCTTTTTTATTTCTATCGCTTCAACGATTCCCTGAATTCAAAAGGTTAGTCATGGCTCACGGTTTGCGTATCATCTTTGCGGGCACCCCTGAATTTGCAGCAGCCCATTTAACGGCACTGCTCGGTAGTCACCATCAGGTCATTGCCGTCTACTCCCAGCCGGACCGCCCTGCCGGACGCGGCAAGAAACTCACTGCCAGCCCGGTCAAAGAGGTGGCACTGGCGCACAATATTCCGGTCTATCAACCACTTAATTTCAAAACCGCAGAAGCGGTGGCCGAACTGGAAAGCTTGGGGGCCGATTTAATGGTGGTGGTGGCTTATGGGTTGATCCTGCCCAAAACCGTACTCAACGCACCGCGACTCGGCTGCATCAATGTCCACGCCTCGATCCTGCCACGCTGGCGCGGCGCCGCACCCATCCAGCGCGCCATTGAAGCGGGCGACAGCGAAACTGGCGTGACCATTATGCAAATGGATGTAGGCCTGGATACCGGCGACATGCTAATCAAGTCATTTTGCCCGATTTTGCCCGAGGATACCGGCGGAAGCCTGCACGATAAGCTCATCAGCATAGGTACACCGGCACTGCTACAAGCGCTCGACCAGATTGCAGCAGGTAATGTCACCCCGGAAAAACAAGACGACAGCCAGAGCAACTACGCCCCCAAGCTCAGCAAAGAGGAAGCCGTACTCAACTGGCAGCTTTCCGCGCCGGAACTGGCACGCAAGGTACGCGCCTTTAACCCATTCCCCGTGGCACATACCAAACCGGCTGGCAGCAGCGATGACCAGCGCATCCGCGTATGGGCAGCCGAAGCGGTGAATAAGCCCCATAGCGCCACACCCGGCACCATTACCCATATTGACGCCAGCGGCTTGTTGGTCGCCTGCCGCGAAGGGCAATTGCGACTTGAACTGCTGCAACTTCCAGGTAAAAAGGCGATGAATGTCGGCGATATCCTGCGCGGCCATCCAGACCTGTTTACAGTGGGCGCACAACTGGAGCGCCCCTCATGTTAAGCGTGCGCGCTGCAGCGGCGCAGGTGATTACGCAGATACTGGCAGCAAAAGGCTCGTTATCCAGCCTACTGCCTGCCATTTCAGCGAAAATTGCCGAAAATGATCGTCCATTACTGCAAGAATTGTGTTTTGGCACTTGTCGCTTTTACCCGCAACTTCAGGCATATACCGAATGCTTGCTGGACAAGCCACTGCGCACCAAAGATGGCGACGTACAGGCACTCCTGCTGCTTGGGCTCTATCAACTACTGCACACCCGCATTCCCGACCACGCCGCCATCGGCGAAACCGTGGAAGTCACCCGGGCGATCAAAAAGCCCTGGGCAACCAAACTGGTGAATGGCGTATTGCGCAATTTTCAGCGCGACAATGCCAAGATCAACGAATTACTCAGCCAAAATCGTGCATTTCAAAGCAATCATCCCGCCTGGATGGAAGCCATGATCAGCAAGTGTTGGCCATTGCAGTTTGACTCCTTAATCGCCGCCAACAATCAACACCCGCCATTTACCCTGCGCCTGAATACTCGCAAGGTCAGTCGCGATGACTATCTGGCACTACTGCAAGAAGCAGGAATAAGCGCCGGCGCAACTTCATACAGCCCCTATGGCATCACCCTTGAGCGAGCCTGCGATCCACGCAAGCTGCCGCATTTCGCCGAAGGCTGGCTGAGCGTGCAGGATGAAGCCGCGCAACTCAGTGCCGATTTGTTGGAATTGTCGCCCAATATGCAGGTATTGGACGCCTGCAGCGCACCGGGCGGCAAAACCGGGCATCTACTGGAGCGCGAACCCAGCTTGCAAGTGACGACACTGGATGCCGACGAGCGTCGCCTGACACGGGTGCGCGATAATCTGGCACGCCTCGGCGTGAGCGCCAGGGTTGTCTGTGGCGACAGTACCGCCCCCGATAGCTGGTGGGATGGCGAAACCTATGACCGCATATTGCTCGATGCTCCCTGCTCCGCTACCGGCATTATTCGTCGCCACCCCGATATAAAAGTGCTACGCACCCCCGAGGAACTCGACAAACTCGGCGAACTGCAAGCACGGCTCCTGAAGAACCTGTGGCCACTGCTCAAACCCGGCGGCGTAATGCTTTACGCCACCTGTTCGATCATGCCCAAAGAGAACACACGCGTTATTGAAGCCTTTCTTGCGCGCCAGAAAGACGCCAGTTGCGATACGCTCGATGTCGCTTGGGGCATGACACAACCCTGCGGCCAGCAATTGCTGCCCCAAATGAACGGTCATGACGGTTTTTATTACGCGCGATTGCGAAAGGCGCGCTAACCAGAACATTGTCACTACCGAAACAAATTAGCCGACGATAGCGGCAGATTGCCGCCAAGAGCACTAGACTTGGCAGCACATGAGGATGAACACACAGGCACTTTATGAAAATTATCATTCTTGGCGCCGGACAGGTTGGCGGCAGCCTGGCCGAACATTTGGCAAGCGAGTCCAATGACATCACCGTGGTGGATACCGATGAGGCGCGCCTGCGCGAATTGCGTGACCGCCTCGATATCAGCGTGATTACCGGCGAAGCCTCTCACCCCGATATCCTTGAGCAGGCCGGTCTGGAAGATGCCGATATGCTGGTCGCGGTGACCAGCAACGACGAAATCAACATGATTGCCTGCACCGTGGCCGAAAACCTGTTTCACACCCCCACCAAAATTGCGCGGGTGCGCGCCACCGCCTACCTGACCCATCGCCAACTGTTTGAAACAGCGGCGATTCCTATCGATGTCCTGATCAGCCCCGAACAACTGGTCTCCGAATATATTTTCCGCCTGATTGAACAACCCGGCGCCCTACAGGTGCTCGACTTTGCCGAAGGCAAGGTGCAATTGGTGGCGGTGAAGGCCTATCACGGCGGGCCATTGGTAGGGCAGGAACTGCGTTTCCTACGCGAGCACATGCCATCGGTAGAAACGCGGGTTGCCGCCATTTATCGGCGCAATCGCGCCATTATGCCGACAGGTACGACGGTGATCGAAGCCGATGACGAAGTCTTCTTTATCGCCGCCAAGGCCGACATCCGCGCCGTCATGAGCGAGCTGCGCCGCCTTGAAGTCGCCTATAAGCGCATCACTATTGCCGGTGGCGGCAACATTGGTTTGCGCCTCGCCAAAATGCTGGAAGGCCGCTACAACGTGCGCGTGATCGAATACAACAAGCCGCGCTGCATTCGCCTTTCGGAGCAGTTGGAGCGGGCGATTGTGATTCAGGGGAGCGCGTCAGATAAGGACTTGCTGATGGAAGAGAGCATCGAAGACACCGATGTGTTCCTCGCCCTCACCAACGACGACGAAGCCAACATTATGTCCTCCATGCTCGCCAAGCGACTCGGTGCGCGCAAGGTGATGACACTGATCAATAACCCCGCCTATGTGGATGTGGTACAAGGTGGCGACATCGATATCGCCATCTCGCCCCAGACCACCACCATCGGCAGCTTGCTGACCCATGTGCGTCGTGGCGACATAGTCAATGTCCACTCACTGCGGCGCGGCGCGGCCGAGGCGATTGAAATCATCGCCCACGGCGACGCCAAATCCTCCAAAGTCGTGGGCAAGGCACTGGAAGATATCGACCTGCCCGAAGGCGCCAACATTGGTGCGATTGTGCGCCAGGGACCGGACGGCGACGAAGTAATCATCGCCCACGACGATGTGGTGGTGCAATCCGGCGACCATGTCATCGTGTTTCTGCTACAGAAAAAACACATCCGCGATGTGGAAAAACTCTTTCAGGTGGGTTTCAGTTTCTTTTAAGCTCATCGACTTACCCGTTTTCCCTTTCCAAAGGAGTAGTAAATGTCTGCGATTAAAACCCAACTCGTTGTACTCGGCAGCGGCCCCGGCGGCTATTCGGCGGCATTTCGCGCTGCCGACCTCGGCCTGGATGTCACCCTGGTCGAGCGCTACTCCAGCCTTGGCGGCGTGTGCCTGAATGTTGGCTGCATCCCCTCCAAAGCCCTTTTGCATGTCGCCGAAGTCATTAATGAATCACACCATGCCAGCAACCTTGGCCTGAGCTTTGGCCCTGTGCAACACGACCTGGACAAGGTGCGCGCCTACAAAGACTCAGTGGTCAGCAAACTGGTTTCTGGTGTGCACGCCATGGCCAAAGGCCGCAAAGTGCGTGTAGTGGAAGGCTATGGCAAATTTGTAAGCGATAACCAACTTGCCGTCGTCAAGGGCGATGAGACCACCCTGATCGACTTCGATAACGCCATTATCGCTGCCGGTTCACGCAGCGTGAAATTGCCCTTTATCCCTGAAGACCCCCGTATTTTTGACTCAACCGGCGCCTTGGAACTGCGCTCGGTACCACCGCGCCTGCTGGTGATTGGCGGTGGGATTATTGGCCTGGAAATGGCCACAGTGTACGAAGCGCTCGGCAGCAAAGTCACCGTGGTGGAATTTGCCGACCAACTGGTACCCGCCGCCGACAAAGACCTGGTAGCGGTTTACAGCAAATACAACAAAGACAAATTTGAAGTGCTGCTCTCCACCAAAGTGGAAGCCGTCAGCGCCAAGCCCGAAGCCATTGAAGTGGCCTTTAGCGGCGCCAATGCGCCCGCCGAGCCACGTCAGTTTGATGCCGTTTTGGTTGCTGTCGGGCGTGTGCCTAACGGCAAATTGATTGACGCCGAAAAAGCCGGTGTGAATGTGGACGAGCGCGGCTTTATCGCCGTCAACCCCTACCTGCAAACCAATGTGCCGCACATTTATGCGATTGGCGACATCATCGGCCAACCCATGCTCGCCCATAAAGCCACCCATGAAGGCCATGCCGCCGCCGAAGGTGTTGCGGGCCATCCACATGCATTTGACCCTATGGCGATCCCCTCCATCGCCTACACCAACCCGGAAATTGCTTGGGTCGGCCTGACCGAGAAAGAAGCCAAACAACAAGGGCTGGATTACAAAACGGCCGTATTCCCTTGGGCCGCCAGTGGCCGAGCTATCGCCGCCGACCGCAGCGAAGGCAAAACCAAGCTCATTTACGATGCAAAAACCGATCGTTTACTGGGAGCGGGATTAGTCGGAGTACATGCAGGCGAACTGCTGGGCGAACTCACCCTAGCCCTGGAATTTGGCGCGAGCGTAGAAGATATCGCGCTCACCATCCACGCCCACCCGACGCTGCACGAATCTGTCGGCCTGGCAGCGGAATTGGGCGCCGGCACTATCACCGATTTGCCAAATCCCAAGGCCACGCTGAAAAAGTAATTCGATTATTCTGCTGTTAAGCCCAGCGGGTAATCTCGCTGGGCGCACTTCATTCGAGGAAGAGCGACGGAAAGCCTTTTCCGACCGGAGATCTTCACAAGTAGCTTATTCCAAGACAGCACACCAAGGGCTTTACGGCGAATTTCTTGCTGGGCAATCAGGCAGTATCTACACTCCATTCACTACCTACATTTAAGAGCCCACATGAAACTCTTGAATGGGGTACATAAAACCAGTTTTACAGGTGCTAGCTTAAGCAAAAAACCGTCGTGCACGGAACACTAATTTAAGCTACAAAATTGTTGGTTGTGCTAACGAGTTAATTCCCATGTTAAATCAAATGTCGGTAAAGAGCCGCTTGTTGCTGTTGGTTTGTTTGCCATTACTACTGTTAATTGCTATCAGTGCAATTTCGATTAAGGAGATGGGATTTTTAAGTGATGGAGCCACCAGTATCTATCAAGACCGCGTGGTGCCCTTAAAACAAATTAAGCAGGTAGCCGACGCCTATGCAGTAACGTCGGTTGATTTGCTACATAAGTATCGTGGTGAGTTGCTTGGCGCCTCGGAAGTGATGCAACAGCTGCAGCAGCAGAGCCAGTTTGCGGATCAAGTATGGCAGACTTATCTGGCCACAACCTTGACTGCTGAAGAGGCCGTTTTGGCGGAAAAGGCCAAACAGCAGATATTGGTATTCCGACAAAAGTTGCAGGATTATCAACCCCAAATTGCCGACGGCTCATTGTTGCAACGCAGCGCTAAAGATTTTAATACTGAACTTTATCAGCTAGCTGATCCCCTGAGCCTTTCGCTTGCGAAATTAATTGATGAGCAACTAATCGAAGCTGAAAAGTTTAAAGTCACAGCAGCCGAGCAGTACCAGTTTTTTCTGCGATTATTTGTGATCGCCTTATTGGTAGTGTTTATTTGTTTAGGCATTTTATCCTGGTTTATTTATCGCTCTATCCACAGCCCACTCAATCAATTGCAGCATGCCATGTCTGTGGTAGGTGATCAGTCTGATTTAAGGGTTAGAGCTCAAATCACCGGTAACGATGAAATTGCCATCACTGCCCGCGCTTTTAATCAGACAATCAGCCGTGTGCATCAATTTTTCGGCGAGTTAGGTGATGCGGTATCCCAACTTGCGGCGGCATCAACGCAAATGAATCAGATCAGCCAACAAGTTAGCGGCACCGCGGTGGAGCAGGAACAGCAAGCCAGTTTAATCGCAGCAGCAGTGCATGAGATGTCGGCTGCTATCCAACAAGTAGCAAACAGCGCTTTGGCCACCTCAGAACAAGCCAATGATGCGGATCAGAAAACCCAGCAGGGGTATCAAAAAGTAATTCAAAATGTTAGTTCTATTGAGCAACTCTCCACAATGGTGGATGGTGCCAGTAGGGTGATTGAGCAACTCAATGGTGAGTCAGAAAAAATCACCCAAGTGCTGGCAGTGATCCAGACAATAGCAGGTCAGACTAATTTACTCGCATTAAATGCTGCAATTGAAGCAGCACGTGCTGGTGAGGCAGGGCGAGGCTTTGCTGTGGTAGCCGATGAAGTTCGAACATTAGCAACTAACACTCAAAAAGCCACCGAATCGATCCGCACGATGATTGATAACTTACAGGGGGCAGCGAGTGAAGCCGTGCAGGCAATGTCTCGCTCTGGACAGTACGCCAGCATCAGTGTAGCCAATGCACAGGAAGCCGGTCAGGTATTGGAAGATATTAAATCTGCCGTGGGTACTATCGTCGATATGAATGTGCAGATTTCAGCGGCTACCGAAGAGCAAACCGTAGTAGCAGAGGACATCAATAAAAATATTAGCGAATTTAGTGTCAGTATTGGCGAAATGACTCGCAGTGCAACCTACAGCGCAGATACTAGTGCGTCTTTGGCTCAGTTAGCCGCACGCCTGCAACAACAGGCTGCATCCTATCGGGTTTGAGTCCCATAGCGGCATGGCGCTTTAAAAAAGCACTGCTGCGTTTTTAAAAAATAATTAAAAATAAAAAGACCGATTAGCATTGCTAATCGGTCTTTTTATTTGCGTCGCCATTTTGCGTTAATGAACTGCTACAGCATGATCTTTTTTTACCGGCAAACATTTATCGCAGACAAAAAAATACCCGGCGAGCCGGGCATTTTTGTCAGTAAGCATTTATTTAAATCACCATAATCCCATCCGCCTCAATCAGCGAAGCGCGGGGGAGTTGGTTGATGCCGATGGCGGCGCGTGCAGGGTAGGGTTGTTGGAAATACTGGCCCATCACTTCGTTCACGATTGGGAAGTTTGCCAAGTCGGTCAAATAGATATTTAGCTTAACTACATCTTTCAGGCTGCCATCAGCGGCTTCACACACGGCCTGCAGGTTTTTGAATACTTGATGAGCTTGCGCAGCAAAATCGCCATCGACTAATTGCATGGTTTTAGGGTCAAGTGGAATCTGGCCAGAGAGGTAGACAGTGTTGTTGACCTTAACGGCCTGGGAATAAGTGCCTATAGCGGCAGGAGCGTTATCGCTGTGGATAATGGCTTTATTGGTCATGGGAAAACCTTATAGTGGGTGATTAATTTTTAGAGCGATTCACGCGAATCACAAAACTCAGGGTGCGGATACGACGCATGATGTTGGCGAGGTGGATGCGGTTGTGTACGCCGATACAGAGGTGAATGACGCTGTTGTGGGCGTCGCGTTCGTGTACGTTGATATGCTCAATGCTAGCGCCCTGCTCGGTAATACGCGTGGCGAGGGTAGCGATAATACCGCGCTCACTTTCCACCTCAACACGCACATCTACCAGGAACTCGCCGCTAACCGTAGCCGCCCAGTTCACCTGGCTGATTTTATCGGGATAATTGCGGATTTCCGCGATATTGCGGCAGGTATCCTGGTGGATGACCAGTCCTTTGCCGGAGCTGACGTGACCGATGATCGGGTCGCCGGGAATCGGGCGGCAACAGCGGGCGAAGCTGATCATCATGCCTTCGGCGGAGTCGATGGTAATGGCAGAATTCGCTGAACCGGTGCGCGGTTTCAGCTCGGCATCCGGCTGCAGCAACTTCACCAGCGAATACACGACCTTGTTGCCCAAGCCTATCTCTTCGTACAGCTTGTCCATGGATTCCACTTGAGCGCCACTGAGTAGCTTTTGTTGAAGCTCATCTGGAAGGTGCTCCAGATCCAACTGGATTTCGTTCAGGGCACGGCTGAGCAAGCGCTTGCCCAAGCTGACGGACTGGTGATGACGCTGGTGTTTAAGGTAGTGGCGAATTGCTGAGCGCGCCTTGGCCGATACCGCAAAATTGAGCCAACTGGGGTTAGGCTGGGCACCTTGGGCGGTAATAATCGCCACTTTTTGGCCAGATTGCAGCGGTTGTGACAAGGGAGCCATGCGATCGTTAATGCGGCAGGCAACGCAGGTATTACCCACATCAGTGTGCACCGCGTAGGCAAAATCGACGGGGGTGGCGCCGGTTGGCAGCTCTACAATCTTACCTTTGGGGGTAAAGACATAAACCTCATCGGGGAAGAGGTCAATTTTCACGTTCTCGATGAATTCGAGGGAGTTCCCTGCATTTTTCTGCATTTCCAGCAGACCTTGCACCCATTGGCGCGCACGGTTATGGCTGGCATTGACGGGTTCGTCGCTATTGGATTTGTAGAGGAAATGGGCGGCGATACCGCTATTGGCCATTTCATCCATTTCCTTGGTGCGGATTTGTACTTCAATCGGCACTCCGTGCATGCCCACCAGCACAGTGTGCAGGGACTGGTAACCGTTGGTTTTGGGGATAGCGATGTAATCCTTGAACTCACCGGCGACGGGCTTGTAGAGATTGTGCACCACACCCAGCACTCGATAGCAGGTGTCCACCGAATCCACCACTATGCGGAAGGCATAGACATCCATGATCTCTTTGAAGAACTTTTTCTTCTGGCGCATCTTTTCGTAAATGCTGAACAGGTGCTTTTCGCGGCCAATGACAATTGAGTTGATATTCTCTTTGGCCAGACGCTTTTCGAAAGAGGTTTGGATCTGCTCGACCAATTCTTTGCGGTTGCCGCGCGCCGTTTTAAGTGCAGCCTGCAAACGGGTCGCACGCAGCGGGTACATACAGTAGAAGCTGCGATCTTCCAGCTCCAGGCGCACCTCATTCATCCCCAGGCGATGGGCAATGGGGGCGTAGATTTCCAGGGTTTCTTTGGCGATACGACGCTTTTTGTCGGGCGGCATGGCGCCCAGGGTGCGCATGTTGTGTAAGCGGTCGGCGAGTTTGACCAGAATCACCCGCAGGTCATTGGCCATAGCCAGGGCCATTTTCTGGAAGTTTTCCGCCTGTTTTTCCGCGTGGGATTCAAATTCGATCTGGGTCAGCTTGGATACGCCGTCCACCAAGTCAGCAACCGCATCGCCAAATTGGCCGGAAATCGCTTTTTTGCTAATCCCGGTATCCTCAATCACATCGTGCAGCATGGCGGCCATCAAGCTCTGATGATCCATGTGCATGGACGCCAGAATATCGGCAACGGCGAGGGGATGGGTGATATAGGCTTCGCCGCTGCGACGTTTTTGTCCGTCGTGGGCTTGTTCGGCATAGAAGTAGGCGCGCTTCACCAAATTGATTTGGGAAGGTTCCAGATAAGACGATAGCCGGTGGCTTAAAGCCTCTATGGTTTGCACGCCCTTCTCCAGACAGAATTGCCGCTATGGGGTATAGCGGCGACTGGCATGATCAAAATCTTAAATGTCGTTCTCGTACACACGCTCAGGCTTGGGTTGTGGCAGTGTGTCTTTCTCCAACAGAATGCTGGCATCGATAAAACCTTCTTCGATTTCGCGCAGGGCGATAACGGTTGGCTTATCGTTTTCCGGGGCAACGTGCGGCTCTTTACCACCGATTGCCAATTGACGCGCGCGCTTGCTGCCAACCATAACCAGTTCAAAACGGTTATCAACGTGATCCAAACAATCTTCAACGGTAATACGTGCCATAACTTTATGTGCTCTACTTTCTAGGTGTGATCTATAGGCGCTTGGGTAAACGCTGCCTCTGTATCCGGTCGGCTATTATGCGTCAGTGGCGAGGTCTATGCCAACCGCACTGGGCATATTTAAACCAATAACTAAGCCAATAATTCTGTTAATAATTGGCTATGACGTTCGATTTGGCGCGCCCGGCGAATATGTTGACTGGTAATCAGCGCCTGGAACTGTGCCAGTGCCACCGTGAAATCGTCGTTGATGATCAGGTAATCCGCCTCAACATAGTGCGAAATCTCACTGATTGCCTCGCTCATACGCGCTTCAATCACCGCGGTATCGTCTTGCCCGCGACCGGTCAAACGCTGGCGCAAGCAGGCCAGTGATGGCGGCAGAATGAACAGACTGACGGTATCCGGCATCAACTTGCGGACCTGTTCGGCACCTTGCCAATCGATCTCCAGAATTACATCAATACCTTGCTTCAGGGTATCGACCACCCACTGCTGCGAGGTGCCGTACAGGTTGCTGAACACCCGCGCATGTTCCAGAAATTCCCCGCGCTCCAACATGGCCTCAAAAGTAGCGTGATCGACAAAATGGTAATTCACACCGTCAATTTCACCGGGGCGCATAGGGCGCGTGGTGTGCGACACCGACACGCAGACCTCGGGGTTGGATTTCACCAGCGCGCTGACCAGACTGGTTTTGCCAGCACCGGAGGGTGCAGAAACGGTGTAAAGGGTGCCAAGGTTAGCCATAAGAGAACCTATCAAACAAAAGTGAGCGTGGGTAAACCGATAATGAGGCAAATTATGGCACAGCCAGCCATAACGCACAGCTGTCAAACCATTCAGCGGCGGAGGCTGCCGCGAAAGAGCGCCGCAAGAGGCATAAATCCGGCGGCAACTGTGGCATAGTAATCCACTCCACTGATTCCATCCCGCAGGCGCCCCATGTTACGTCAACTGCTTTCCATCACCCAAACCGCTGAACGCCTGCGTGTGCGCCCTGAATATGTGCATGAGCTGGTCGCCAAAAAGCGGCTTGAATTTATTCACGGAGAACAGTTGGATGCCGCGCAGGTGGAGCGCTTGGCATTGCTGATGGAGAAGTTGCGCAAAAACGGGATTGCCACGTTGGTAGAAATTTGCGCGCAGGATGACATCGAAAAATAAGGCGCGGCTCAACACTCGCCGCGCCAGAATAGTGGCTTACTGCCGCTGTTGTTCGCGCACCTGATAATAGGTTTGCTCGGAAATTTTTTGATAATCCGCCGAGTCATCCATAAAGGCTTTGTAGGATTCGTAAACCTTTTTGAATTGCGGGTCTTTCGCGGCTTGCTGCGCGTAGACTTGTTGGGAAATATCGTAAAAGCGTTTTAAAACCTCATCGGGCAATTTACGAATTTCCACCCCCTGCTGCTCCACCAATTCTTTTAAGGCGCGACTGTTGTTGGCGGTGTAGCTGTCCAGCATATCCTGACTCATGGCGCGCGCGGCGTAAGTCACTATTGCCTGCAAGTCTTTGGGCAAATTTTCAAACGCGGTTTTGTTGATGATCAATTCCATGGATGGCCCCGGCTCATGCCAGCCGGGATAGTAGTAATACTTGGCGATTTGCTGGAAGCCAAAAGCCAAATCATTCTCCGGGCCAACCCATTCTGCCGCGTCTATCACACCGGTTTGCAGAGCAGTATAGAGTTCACCGCCGGGGATATTCACCGAGGTGCCGCCTGCCAGGTTAAATACTTCACCCGCGAGACCGGGAATACGCATTTTTAACCCGCGCAAATCCGCCACGGAATTGATTTCGCGATTAAACCACCCTGCCATTTGCACACCGGTATTACCGACAGGAAAGGGAATCAAATTAAATGGAGCATAGAGTTCACGCCACAATTCCAAACCACCGCCGTGGTTGATCCAGCCATACAATTCTTGCGCATTCATCCCAAAGGGCACAGAGGTAAAAAATTGCGCGGCGGGCACTTTGCCGCGCCAGAAGTAACTGCCGGAGTGCCCCATCTCCACACTGCCGGACGATACTGCATCAAACACACCCATGGCGGGCACCAGTTCGTTGGCACCGTAGACATGAATTTGCAAACGCCCACCTGACATTTCATTAATCACCCGCGCCACATTTTCAGCGCCCACGCCCAAGCCCGGCGTATTTTTCGGCCAGGAAGTTACCATTTTCCAATGGTAAGTTTGCCCCGACATCACACCGGATGCCGCGTCGCTGTGTATTGCTGAGGGTTTAGGTTTGGTTTTTTCCAATACCAAGGCCGCAAAAACCGCTACCAAGGCAGCGATTAAGAGGACGATAACCAGTGGGTACCAGTTAATGGATTTAGTATTCATAGTTCCTTCACTGCAGAGTGTTTTATTAGATTTTTTGCTGTAGCTAAATGCGCTACAGATGTAGCTTAATTAGCTACATCTGTATGTAAATATTCCAGTATTTACAACCCCGTCAACTTCGCATACTGCATTACCAAGCGCTTGATGCCGGATTCTGCAAATTTAATTTGAATCACGGCGTTGGGACCCGAGCCTTCAAATTGCAAGATAACACCTTCGCCAAACATGGGGTGAGTGACGCGCTGGCCAAGACGGAAGCCGGTGTCTTCGCCAGTGTCATACATGGGTTGGCGATTGGACGGCTGGGTAAGTGGGCGTTTGACGCTCACAGGGCGGGTGACCGCCGTTTTTAAACGCACTTCTTCGATACAATCTTCAGGAATTTCTTTCACAAAACGGGACACCGCGTTAAAGGTTTCATTGCCGTACAAGCGACGGGTTTCGGCATAACTGATAAATAACTTTTCCATAGCACGAGTGATGCCCACGTAACACAGGCGTCGCTCTTCTTCCAATCGATCCGGGTCGTCCGCCGACATTTTATGCGGGAACAACCCCTCTTCCACACCGGCTAAAAACACCAGTGGAAATTCCAGCCCCTTGGCCGAGTGCAGCGTCATTAATTGCACTGCATCTTCAAATTCATCGGCCTGGGTTTCACCGGCATCCAGCGCGGCGGTATCCAAAAATTGTTGCAGCGGGGTGAGTTCGCTGTCTTCCTCTTCAGCCTCAAAAGCGCGGCAAGCGGTGATTAATTCCTGCAGGTTTTCGCCGCGCGCCTGGCCTTTTTCACCTTTTTCATTTTGATGGAATAGCAGCAAGCCGGTGTCTTCTATCACCATTTTGGCGATGGCATCCAGGCCCGGCGTATCGCCGTGAATATCAATGTCATTGGCGTCTTGCGCGAGCTTGTTAATCAAACTTAAAAAGGATTGCAGTGCATTGCCTGCGCGCGCCGTGAGCACTTTGTTGGCGAGCATTTGCTCTGCCGCTGCCCAGAGTGAGCAACCTTGTTCGCGTGCGAACAGGCGAATATCGTCCACGGTTTTACCGCCAATACCGCGCGTAGGCGTGTTGATTACCCGCTCAAAACCAGCGTCATCGTGGCGGTTGCTGATGAGGCGCATATAGGCGAGGGCATTTTTAATTTCTAGACGATCATAAAAGCGCTGGCCGCCGTAGATGCGATAGGGAATGGCCTCGCGCAGCAGCGCCTCTTCCAATACCCGCGACTGGGCGTTGGAGCGATACAAAATCGCAATGGTTTTTTTCGCGTGCCCTTTGCGCGCCCAATCCTGAATACGCTCCACAATAAAACGCGCTTCGTCCTGCTCGTTGTAGGCGGCGTAAAGTGAAATAGGATCGCCCTTGTCGCCCTCCGTCCACAGTTCTTTGCCGAGGCGCCCGTAGTTGTGTTTGATCACCGCGTTGGCGGCTTTGAGAATATTGCCGGTGGAGCGGTAATTTTGTTCGAGGCGATAAATATGGGTATCGGCAAAATCCTGCGAAAAGCGCTGGATATTTTCGATTTTGGCGCCGCGCCAACCGTAAATGGATTGATCGTCATCGCCCACCGCGGTCACGCGCGATTCTTTACCCGCCAGCATCCGTAACCAAGCGTATTGCACACTGTTGGTGTCCTGGAATTCGTCCACCAAAATAAACGGAAAGCGCTGGCGATAGTGCTCAAGGATGTGCGGTTTGTTGAGCCACAATTCATGGGCCCGCAGCAGGATTTCGGCAAAATCCACCATGCCGCCGCGCTGGCAATCCTCTTCGTAGGCGCGATAAATCTGCAGCATAGTGCGCACAAAAGGATCGGCAGTTTCCTGAATGTGGCGGGAGCGCAGGCCTTCGTCTTTTTGCGCGTTGATGTACCACTGCGCCTGTTTGTGCGGCCATTTGTTTTCATCGAGGTTGAGCGCTTGGTAAATGCGCTTGATCAGGCGCAACTGGTCGTCGCTGTCCAGAATCTGGAAGTTTTGCGGCAGGTCGGCGTCCTGCCAATGGGCTTTGAGCAGGCGATGGGCCAAGCCGTGGAAAGTACCTACCCACATGGCGCGACTGTTGATGTATTGATTGTTCTGGCTGAACAGTTCATCCAACCGGCTGCGCATTTCGCGCGCGGCCTTGTTGGTAAAGGTCACCGCCATGATCGAATAGGGCGACATCTGCTCCACCTGAATCAACCAGGCGATGCGGTGAACCAATACGCGGGTTTTACCGCTGCCCGCACCGGCGAGGATGAGCTGGTTGGTCGCCGGAGCCGACACGGCTTCGCGCTGTTCGGTGTTGAGTTGATCGAGGAGGAGGGAAACGTCCATAACCTAAGCCAGTAAATGCATGAATGCGGGGATTTTACTGGCTAGATATACATATGACTATCTTTGTTTTGGCTTGGGGCTCAGGTTTGTGGAATGGCGCTGGCCACATCACTTGTTATTGAGGCTTTTGGCGCGGATTAAAAACACCGCTACCAGCCCCACCAGCAGCAACAGGAGTGGCAGGGTTTCGGACAAGTGCTGATCGGTGCTGCGGGACTGATTGACATAAAACCCGGCACTTTGCGCTGAAGGTGCGGCCAGTGAATGGGCTTGCGGGGTAAGCACGGCGACCACACTGTTGGCGGCGGCCAGGGTGAGGTCATGACGGACTTCACTGCCCGATAAGCCTGCCAGTTGGGGTTGTAAGTGCAGGGTCAGGCAATCATGTGCTACGCCGGACGAGGTAGGAGAGGAACAGTCAGCATAGGCGGCAGAGGCATTCATCGACAGCATCGCCGCCAGACCAAACAACACACCCAACAGGGCGTAAGCGCCAATTGAAAAGGTCATTCTGCTGTTATTGCTGGCCATATCCAGATTCCTGAAGGGTCGGAGTATTTGTGACTCTAGCAGCAATAAATAGTGATGCAAGTCACACAATAATCAGATTTATCCCCCAAGCACCCGCCAAAATGAAAATTTAAGCGCCAAGTTGTTGATTTTACAGAGGTGTTTTTAGGCGCCAAGCCACATCATTATTTGTAGCTATAAGCAGGCGTTTATAAAGAAAAAAATAATCCAGGCATTTCCTGTTTGCGCAGCAGGGCGGCGATATCCATGCTGAGGGCGACGCCAGCATGCACCAGAACGCCCCCCCAAATCGAACGGGAACGCAGCGCCAGGATGCCGAGGAACAGACCAAACAAAATCGCCCCGGTGGCTTCCAGCCAGAGCTTGGGGAAGTGAATCATCAGGTAGGGAACACACATCACCCAGATGGCATTGGCACCCAGTGCAGGACGCAGGGCATTCAACATAAAGCCGCGAAAGAAGAATTCCAGAAAGATGAACTGGCTCATGTAGAGCAATTCCCACAACAGGAAATCCAGCCAACTGCGCCCGGCCAAACCGTAAAAGGGATAGTGGTTGACGAAGTCTTCACCAAAGCTGACCAGTACCACAAATACCAGGATCGGGCTGAGTAACAGCAAATAGCCGCGCCAGTGGGCGCCGACCTGATTCCAGCGCCAGCCGAAATCGATCATCTTTTCCTTGAACAACCAGCGGATAACCAACCAGGGAATCAGGATAAAGGTGAACAGGTGGCAGCCCGTCCACCAGGCATAACCCGCCAGCTCCAACCAGCCACTGGCCTCCAGCGCGCGCAAATAATAGTGAGCATCCTGCATGCGCCACTGCCCCAAATAGCCCAACAGTGCGTGGAAATTTGTCGAGTAGCGACTGTAGTGAAGGATCAACAGGCTCACACAGACGGCAGCCAGTACCGCGAATACCCGGCGCAAGGCAGCCGGGCGGCTCAGGCTGTAAGACGGTGCTTCAGCATCGATGGCATCCAGCGCCTGCATGATGCGGCGCGGGTGCAAGGCGGCCAGTGCCATAGTTGTCCCTCGGCGATGGTGATGGAATCGGGTTATTGATCTTATCGCTTAGCGTTTTTTGGCGGCGCGGGCGGCTTGTTGCGCGCGCTCGTGCATATCCAAAAACTTGAAAATCACATCGCGCGCCAGACGGGTTTCGGAGTTGGAGAGAAATACCATACCGATCTGCAAGTCGCGGTTAAACACCATCTCGGTGCGGAACCCTTTTACATGGCCGCCGTGATGGACAAAATTCTTGTTGCGGCCGTAATCAAACACCCGCCACCCCAGGCCATAGGCAGTATTGTCCACGGCTTTGCGCACGCCGTAGTAATTCTGCTCAGGGGTATTTTTTGTCACCCGCGATTGGATCGGTTTGAGTACCGCCAGCGGCAGTGCATCCTGGCGACGGCCAATCTGCCCCAGCAAAAATTTGGACATATCCACAATACTGGCATTGACCCCGGCGGCAGGCGCCACTTTGTACCAGTTGGATACCACCGCCGTTGGCACCCAACGCTTGCCGTTGGCAATGTGGGGCGAGGCGCGATTGGGCGAAGCATTGTAGCTGTTCAAACCATAGGACGCCGTACGCATGCCCAGGGGTTCAAAGACTTTTTTGCCTACATAGGACTCAAAACTCATGCCCGATTTCTGTTTGATCATATCCCCCGCCAAACTGTAAACCACATTCTGGTAGGCGTAGCACTTGCCCGGCGGGCAGACAAAATTGACGTAGCGCAAGCGGCTGACCACATCGGCATAGTTCATGTTCTGGTCGATATAGTGGCTATAGGTGTGGCGCGGTAACCCAGAGGATTGGCTGAGCGCGTGGCGCAGGGTGAGCTGGTTGCCGTAGCGGGTATTTTTGAACCCCACCTTGGGCAGCACCGAGGTGATCGTCGTATCCCAACTGATTCCTCCCTCATTGACCAAAACGCTAGCGGCTGTCGCAGTGACCGGTTTGGAGAGCGATGCCAGGCGAAATACAGTGTCGGGCGTGACCTTTTCACGGGTACCGGCGCGGCGCACACCAAAGCCTTGCAGGGATTTAATCTGCCCACCCGAGACCACCACTATGGCCACACCCGGTACAAAGGGCGCAATTTTATGGGCGACATAATCCTCAAACTCCGCGACAAACGCCTCCGGGTGCCCAGCGGGATAACGCGGTGCCTTGATCGGCGCCGTGGTCACCAACGGAATACTGATCGCCGGTTCCGGCGCAGGTTTGGCCTTGGCAACCTGGGCGTTGGCGGGCGCTGGCTTGGCTGCCGCCGAAGAGGCTTGGGCCTTGCTGGCTGCGACTGCCGGAGTCGGTGTGGCGACGGTGGTCGCGGTGTTGTCCGGCAGTACCGCAGGCTGACTTGAGGCTGCCAGCGACGAGACCACAGCCACTGGTAGCGCCACAAGGGGCTGGGCGACTACGGCAGGCTCTGAGCTGGGCAGGTTGGCGACAGGCGCCGCACTGGATACTGCGGCGGAAGACGGCGTAGCCGTTTGGGTGAATTGGGTGGTTTGCACGCTATAGGCCGAGGGCGCTACCGCAGCAGGTGCCGAGCTGGCCTGGATGCTACTCTGCTGCTGAAACGGCAAGGCGATAGGTACAGTGACGCGCTTGGTATCTGCTGTGGCCAGCGGCGCGGCGGCTGCCAGCACAAGTGTCAGCAGGTGCCAGCGCAGCGGGCGGCAGCGGGGTGTTTTCCAGAGATTCGGTATCGTTAACAACATACGCCGTCGGGCAACTCAAATTGGGGTAATCCACATGCAACAACGCCACCCTGCTCACACCCGCCGCGAATGCCGGGCGTGAAGAGAGTGGCGTTATCGATCCTTTGACCCGTGCAGTAGCTACAAAGTTTTAATGTATTCGACTAAATCCCAACGCTCACTGTCGGTCAAAGGCTCCTGTGGCTGACCCTCGACCGGTGGCGCATGGATAGTGCCGTACTCGTGACCACTGTTAAAGTCGCCGCGCTTGGTGGCTTTGAATTCAAAGCCGGGATAACCCTCGCTGCGCAGGCCGATTTTGATAGGATCAAATTCACGGCTGCCAACGATAAATTCATTGGGGCGGTACTCACCCTCCTCCGGATCGCCCGGGCGCTTCACCGGCAGCAACAAGTCGTAGATGCTGGGCACCGAACCATTGTGCAGGTAGGGCGCTGTCGCCCAGATGCCGTTGAGTGCACGCGCCTTGTAGGATAGCAGCGATTGATAGGGCGCTGCGGTGGTATCCGCAAGATAATTGCCGGATTTTACACTGGCTTTAATTTCATTATCAAAAAAGGATTTGGCCATTAAATAGAGCCAATCCATTGCGCGGCGCGGCCACCATTTATCCGGGTCTGGCTCGGTCGCCACTTCACCCATGGTCGCCGCCGTTAAAATTTGCACCACCGGGGCGCGGTCTTTAATCACCAGTGAACCGACACTCTCGGACTGGTAGGTATTTTTGAAGTTGCCCGAATAGCCAGTGTAATTCACGCTGTTTTCCGCCATGGCGCGGTCAGTGCCCACCACATCAATATTCGACATATTGGCCACCAGGATGCGATCCCAATCGGTGCGGTCAACTACCTCGTGGCAGGATTCACAATACTCCGCGTACAGCTTGCGGCCGCGCCGCACCTTGGCATAGTCGATACGCCATTCAGGCAGGGCGCCAAAAATCGCATTGGCTTTTTGCTGCTCAAGGTTCTTGGTGCCGGTATCGATAGTGGGCCAGACCGGCGAGGTCAGGCTTTTCAGGTGGGATTCCAGGCGCGACAAATTGACCAGATCAATGGAGGAGCTAAAGTCGATTTGATAGCTTTTGCCACTTTGTCCCGTTAAAAAGGACGATAAACTCCAACCGCGCTCACGGGCGGTCCAATCCAGAATACCAAAGACGCCAATCACCTCACCGGTATTACGCCCCAGCGGCCCCATGGCGGCATTGCTCGCCAAGCCATTCCACTGCACATAATCGGACTGGGCGATATCCCACAGGAAGGGGTAACTGACCGGTGCGTTGGGCTCATTGAAAATAAGCGTTTTCACCCGTTCCATATCGACCATACCCAAGCCCGGATACCCCTCATCGGTCGACATCAGCCGCTCGATAATCTTCGCGAACTGCAAATCGCCAATAATGGTTTCACTGATATTGTCGAGCACCTTGTCGACCTGGGCGGCGGTCATCAAATTGGTATCGCCATCGGCTTTGGTGGCGCCGAGCAATACGTCGCGCACCTGCCGACGGCTGATCACATGCTCCAGCACCCGGTTGTAAATGCGCCCAAACGCATCGAGGCGCGCATAGCCATAGTCGACACGGGAGTGATTAATGGTGTTGTAAAGGTTGACCTTGCGCGTCCAGCGCTTCAGGTCGCGCTGCACCTCTTCCGCGCGACTATAGTTGTTGCCAAGCGCCAGCACATTACGCACAAAGCGCTCGTTCTTTTCCGCATCGGTCAGGGCGCGGGTCATGCTTTTTTCCAGTTCGGTGAGAAAGCCCACCATATCTGCCAGCGCCGGGCCACCGTCGATGCGTAGGGCCGTGCCTTTATAGTTGACCTGTCCGGTATGGCAGGCGGCGCAGGTGAAGCCGATGTAATCCTTGCCCTTGTAACCTTCTTTGACAAAGCCAACGGGCAACCCATCCGGATTAAAGAAGGTGGGCTTTTGTGGCAGGTAACGGTATTTGTCGATCAGGCTATTGGAGCGAAACGGCTCGTTGAATTCCGCCTGCTCCAGCGCGATAAAAAAGTCGTAGGGGATCAGCGCCGACCCTTGTGTCGTGTTGTAGTACCAGAGGCTGTCATTAGCGCTCCAGCCCTGATCCAGATACAGCGGCGTAGAATAATCCTCGCCAAAGGTGCCGTTCTGAATCGCCAGCGCACCGCGATCCGGATCGTCATCCCACTTTTGATAGAGCTTGCCAATCGCCAGGGTGATCGACATCAAGAAACCAAACAGTATGAGCAGTTTAATCAAGCGCCGTATATTTTGCCGGCTGAACAGGTGATGGAAAGCACCTTGTGGTGATGAACCCATTGGTAAAGTCCTCGCTGGGGATTGTCCTATCGTTGATTCACATTATTCGTAAAGGCTGGGCCGACGCACAGGGATGCGACCCCGCTAAAGATACTACTGCCGATTGCGATTGCTCAAATTTATTCGCGCCGGTGCCCGCCCTCACTCGCGGGCAAGACTTGCAACTGAGGCCCACTGGCATTAGTGTAGCCGCGAGTTTTGGGCTGGTGGTTAAATGCTAACCACGCGGCTTCCCCACCATCACCTGCGAGGATCTGTCGATGAAAAAAATGTCTCTGTTAGTGGTTGCTATGGTTGCCTTGACCAGTGCCTGTACCTGGGTAAAAGTCAACGAACAAGGTGCCAACGTCGCGGTAGCCAACGCCGCCAACGTGCGCAGCTGTGAAAAAGTCCGCACCGTGAATGTGAAAGTGAAAGATAACTTTGTCGGCTCAATGAAGCGCGATCCCAATAAAGTGGCCACTGAATTGACCAATATGGCACGCAACGAAGCCAGCGCCTTCGGCGGCGACACCATTGTGCCTGCCAGCCTGGTGAACAATGGTCGCCAAAGCTTTGATGTGTACAAGTGCAACTGATCGCCCGCCACTGATCCGCTCACAAGGCCTGCTACTGCAGGCCTTGTTTTTTTACCTCCCTCCCTCATCCACCGCGCTAATTCTTTGCTAGTGTTACAGCAGGCACAGTGTTGTCTTATTTCTGTCACACAATTGCCATAATCTGGCGCAATCTGTTGGTTTTACATGAAGCGAGTCATGAGGTACAAGGTGGATAACGCCTATTTCAATCGCGAGCTGAGTCTGCTCGAATTCAACAAACGCGTCCTGCACCAAGCCTATAATCGCAGCTTGCCGCTGCTGGAACGGCTGCGTTTTTTGTGTATTTTTTCCACCAACCTCGACGAGTTTTTTGAGGTGCGGGTGGGCGGTCTGGTGGAGATTCTGGAGCGCAATGCCCCACCTACCCAAGGGCCGGATGGCCTGACCCAAACCCAGACCCTGAACGAAATTTCCCTGCGCGCCCATCAGTTAGTGGATGAACAATATCGCATCCTCAACGAAGAGTTGCTGCCGGTGCTGCACAGCAACGATATTTATGTGCTGCGCCGCGACGAATGGACCCAGGAACAAATACTGCATTTAAAGCAGGTTTTTTTATCGGAAGTGCTGCCGGTACTTAGCCCTATCGGCCTTGACCCGGCGCACCCTTTTCCGCGCATCCTCAATAAAAGCCTGAACTTTATTGTCAAACTCGATGGTAAAGATGCCTTTGGGCGCAACTCCGGGCGCGCCATTGTGCAGGTGCCCCGCTCGCTGCCACATATCATCGAACTGCCCAAAGATCTGGTCGAAAAAGGACGCGCCTTTGTGTTCGTTTCCTCCATTATTCACTTTTTTATGGGCGAGATTTTTGTCGGTATGACAGTGATGGAAAGCTATCAATTCCGCCTCACCCGCAACTCGGATATTTTTCTCGACGAAGAGGAAACCGATGACCTGCTGCGCGCCGTACAAGGCGAGCTGGCCTATCGCCAATACGGCGATGAAGTGCGCCTGGAAATTACCGATACCTGCCCCAGCGAACTGGAACAATTTTTATTGCAGCGCTGCGAAATTAAAGAGCGCGACCTGTACCGTATTAACGGCCCGGTCAACCTCAACCGCTTTGCGGATTTGTTCGATTTAATCAAAGACCCGCAGCACTATTACAAACCCTTTGTGCAGGCCATGCCCAAACTGCCCAAGCGCACCAACTCCTATTTTGAAGTGCTGCAAAAGCAGGATTTATTACTGCATCACCCGTTTGATTCGTTTCAATGTGTGGTGGATTTTTTGCGCGAAGCCGCCGCCGACCCGAATGTATTAGCGATCAAACAAACCCTGTACCGCACGGGCTCCAATTCACCGATTGTGGATGCACTGGTCGCCGCCGCCAAAGCCGGAAAAGAAGTCACCGCCATTGTGGAATTGCGCGCGCGTTTTGATGAAGAGCAAAACGTGGCGCTGGCCGAGCGCTTACAACGTTTTGGTATTCACGTGATTTACGGTGTAGTCGGTTTTAAAACCCACGCCAAAATGATTTTGGTGGCGCGTCGCGAAAACACCAAGCTGCGTTACTACGTGCATTTGGGCACCGGCAACTATCATCCACGCACCAGTAAAATCTACACCGACTATGGTTTGCTCACCTCGGATAAGGATTTGGGCGAGGATGTCTACCGCGTCTTTTTGCAATTATCGAGCATGGGCAAAGCCTCCAAAATGGAATCCCTGCTCTATGCGCCCTTCACCTTGCACAAAGGGATGATCCGGCGCATTCGCATCGAAAAAGAAAATGCCGAGCAGGGCAAACCTGCGCACATCATTGCCAAAATGAATTCACTTTACGATGAAGAACTGGTGAATGAACTCTACGCCGCCTCACAAGCCGGTGTGCAAATTGATTTGATTGTGCGCGGTGTCTGCCAATTGCGACCGGGCGTAAAAGGGCAATCGGAAAACATTCGCGTGCGCTCTATTATTGGCCGTTTTTTGGAACACCATCGCGTCTTTTATTTTGAAAACAACGGCAACCCGGAGTTGTACTGCTCAAGCGCCGACTGGATGGTGCGCAATATGTTTCACCGCGTGGAAACCTGCTTCCCCATCAAGCACAAAAAAATTCGCGATCGCATTCTGGAAGATCTGGATTTATACCTGCGCGATAATACCCACGCCTGGATATTGCAGGCGGATGGCAGTTACCTTCCCAGCCAGCCACAGCAGGGCGAAGAAGCCATCGATGCACAGGCCATTTTGTTGGAACGCTGGTCAGCACACGTCACCACCTAGGGCGAGCATTGCCCAATCGCCCATTAAAAAAGCCAGCCCACAATCATATGGGCTGGCTTTTTTTGTGCGATCGGTTTGTAGCGTTCGCGTTTATAAACGCACTTCTATCCCGCGCTCACGCATGTACTCTTTGGCTTGTTGCAAGGTATATTCGCGGAAGTGAAAAATACTCGCCGCCAACACCGCATCGGCGCGGCCCTGGGTCACGCCATCCACCAAATGCTGCAAATTACCCACACCACCTGACGCAATCACCGGCACGGGTACGGCATCGCTAATAGCGCGCGTCACACCCAGGTCGTAACCTTTTTTGGTGCCGTCGCCGTCCATACTGGTGAGCAAAATCTCGCCCGCACCATAGGCCGCCATTTTGGCTGCCCACTCCACTGCATCAATACACGTGGGTTTGCGGCCACCGTGGGTGAAAATCTCCCAGCGCGGCGTTTCACCTTCAAGGCTCACTTTCTTGGCATCAATCGCCACCACAATACACTGGGCACCAAAGCGATCAGACGCTGCTTTTACAAAGTCCGGGTTAAACACCGCCGCCGAGTTGATGCTGACTTTATCCGCACCGGCATTGAGCATGATGCGTATATCCTCCACCGTGCGAATTCCACCACCCACGGTGAGCGGAATAAACACCTCACTGGCGATTTTCTCCACCGTGTGCACAGTCGTCGCGCGGCCTTCATGGGTAGCGGTGATATCAAGGAAGGTAATCTCATCCGCCCCCTCCTGGTTGTAGCGCTTGGCGATTTCCACCGGATCACCCGCATCGCGGATATCCAGAAATTGCACACCTTTGACCACACGGCCATTGTCCACATCGAGGCAGGGAATTATGCGTTTTGCGAGGGCCATAAATAACTCTTAACCAATCAGACTTTGGCTTTTAAAGGAAATCGTTCGGGATGCTCGATCATCTCTTCGGTGAGATCCACATCCATATCCGGCCAATAAAAATGGCCGGGGCTTTGTTCTTCAATATTAAGTATTGCGCCTACGGGCTGATCCTTGAACCAAGGAAAATCCACATACGCCATAAACAACTCTTTTCCATGGCTCAGCAGCCAAACGCCGTGTGCTGATATATGGGTAATTTCAACCGCCGAAGTGTTCTTGCCAAGCGTTGATAAGCTCATGGTAGTGAACCTCAATTAAGGACTCGATCTCTTTCAATTGCTGGCGCGAAAACTGATGGTTTCGCGCCAATTCAATTTCCGGCTGCAACCAAAACTTCGCCTCACCATCGGCGGCCACTACGTGGACATGCACTCCTTCCTCCTCGCGGGAGAAAAAGAAGAATCTATAGCCTTTTTCCCTAAAGACAGTGGGGCTCATCGCACTTAGTCTCTTTATTGATCGCAGTAAGCCTGCGCTTCCGCCATGCTCAATGTGCCTTCATAAATCGCGCGGCCGGTGATAGCACCACAGATGCCTTTATGGGCTTCGGCTTTGAGCGCGATGATATCGTCCATATTGGTGACGCCGCCGGAGGCGATAATCGGGATGCTGGAGGCCTGAGCCATGGCGACAGTCGCCTGCACATTCACGCCTTGCATCATGCCGTCGCGGGCAATGTCGGTGTAAACGATGCTGCTTACGCCGTCTTGCTCAAAACGTTTGGCGAGTTCAGAGGCTTGGACATTGGACACTTCCGCCCAGCCGTCGGTGGCAACCCAGCCGTCTTTGGCATCCAGACCAACGATGATGTGGCCAGGAAATTGTTTGCACATATCAGTCACAAACTGCGGCTCTTTCACCGCTTTTGTGCCGATAATCACGTACTGCACACCCGCATTCAGGTAGTACTCAATGGTTTCCGCGCTGCGAATTCCGCCGCCGATCTGGATTGGCAGGTTAGGGTAGGCTTTGGCGATGGCGGTAACCACGCCGCCGTTGACCGGTTTACCCTCAAAGGCGCCGTTCAGGTCGACCAAATGCAAACGGCGACAGCCTTGTTGCACCCATTGTGCTGCCATGGCGACGGGATCATCGGAGAACACGGTGGAATCGTCCATCAAACCCTGGCGCAAACGCACACATTGGCCGTCTTTTAAATCAATTGCGGGGATAATTAACATCTAATCGATCTCTTAATATTGTTGAATCCCCCTAACCCCCTTTTTCAAAGGGGGGACAGGAACTCACTTCGCAACCATTTCGAGGTGCATTCAAATTCCCCCCCTTTGAAAAAGGGGGGCCAGGGGGGATTTAGATTTTTCCATCCCACTGTAAAAAATTCTTCAGTAACTGCAATCCCGCCGTATGGCTTTTCTCCGGGTGGAATTGCACCGCAAACAAATTGCCCTGTGCCAATGCCGCGTGAAATGGCAAACCGTAATCGCAAGTTGCAGCAACTTGGCTGGCATCATCGGCCAAAATGTAGAAACTATGCACGAAATAGAAACGACTATCCTGTGGGATATTCGCCCAGAGCGGATGCTCGTTGTGATGCACCTGATTCCAGCCCATATGCGGCACTTTCAGATGATTTCCTGCCGCATCGCGATGGTTTTCGCCGAAGAAGCGTACGTTTCCGCGCAAAATACCAATGCAATCCACACCGCTGTTTTCTTCGCTGTGATCCATCAGCGCCTGCATGCCCACACAAATCCCCAGTACCGGTTTGCCGGTGGCGATTTGCTCGCGCAGCAGCTGATCGAAGCCGAGGCGTTTGATTTCTGCCATACAGTCGCGGATCGCACCCACGCCGGGGAAAACCACACGGTCAGCAGCGGCTACTACCGCTGGGTCGGAGGTTACTACGACATCTTGTTCGGGGGCGACGTGACTCAGGGCACTGGCTACCGAGTGGAGGTTGCCCATGCCGTAATCGATAACGGCGACCGTCTGTTTAGCATTGGCCATAAATCAGAGACTACCTTTGGTGGAGGGCATAATGCCTTCCATACGCGAATCTTTTTCCAAGGCCATACGCAGGGCGCGGCCAAAGGCTTTGAATACGGTTTCGATCTGGTGGTGGGCATTGTGGCCGCGCAGGTTGTCCACATGCAGGGTGACGCCGGCATGGTTGACAAAGCCCTGGAAAAACTCCCAGAACAGCTCTACATCAAACTGGCCGATACGCTTTTGGGTAAAAGGGATGTGCATCACCAGACCGGGGCGACCGGAAAAATCAATCACTACGCGCGACAAAGCTTCATCCAGCGGCACATAGGCATGGCCGTAACGACGGATGCCTTTTTTGTCGCCCACGGCTTTGGCAACGGCCTGACCGATGGTGATACCTATATCTTCCACCGAGTGGTGATCATCAATGTAAGTATCGCCGTCGCAGGTGACGTCCAGATCGATCATGCCGTGGCGGGCGATCTGGTCCATCATGTGTTCCAGAAAAGGCACGCCGGTATTGAATACGCCTTTTCCGGCGCCATCGAGGTTCAGGCTGACGCTGATTTTGGTTTCCAGGGTGTTGCGAGCTACAGTAGCAACCCGTTGATTGGGGGTAAGAGGGTCAGAACAAGGGGTTGAATCGGTCATAAATACACTCGGCAGGGAGCAGGCTAAAAAGATGCGCGAATTATATAGACTCGGGGCGCCAAATTCACGGAAAGCTGCGCTATAAGCACGATTGTTAAGTAGACATACAGTTTCGGCCGCTCAAAATTCCATCCAAGTCCGCTACCGGATGCCCAAATCACCGACTACTCTTCCCTTTTTTCTTTTGCCACTTTTTTACCTGAACGGATTATCACTATGAAAAGTTACCTGCTTAACACCCGCCGCACCCTGCTCGCCAGCGCCTTATTGATGACCAGCCTGTCGGCGCTGGCGGCATCACAGAACAACCAGCCCAATGCCAACTACACCGGTTGGAGCTGGTCGGGCCATGTTGATCACATCACTTTTGACAAACAGGCTGCGGCGACGCAGTTCATTGAAAAAACCGCCACCGCCGTGGGTGGCGCTGCCGAATACTATTCCAGCAACAGCGAAAACACCCTGTCACTGGGCGTTAACCTGCTGTTCTACCGCGATAATGCGGCCTTTGGTCAATATGTTGAAGACTATTGGGATGGCGATGTCGACTATGAAGAGTCCGATGCCAATGCTTTTATGCTGTTTGCCGAATACGGCCCCAAGTACCGTTTCGGGCAAGACAACATGACCTTTGTGACCATACGCGGGGGCCTGAGCGGCATTCTGGCGTCAGAGCGCAGCATCAGCAATTGCCGCAACTGCTACGCGGAAGATATAGAAATTGATGGCGGACTCTATGGCGTGATCGGCATAGGCCAGACCTTGGGTCGCCTGGATTTAGGCCTGCAATTCCAACAGTATTTTACCGGCGACATAGACAACAGTGTGCGCCTGAAGCTCTCCGGCGCGTTTTAAGCGACACCCATAAACCTGATGTCCTATGACAGGGCATCAGGTGAATTTCGGCAGTTATGCCATTTCTTATAAAAACACGTTATTAAGACTCACTTGCATTTGCACTGGCATGGTTTACTTTTAAAGCGCCGCTCGTTGAAGCAGGCGCCGCGAAGGACAATAAATGTGATTACTTATAACCAGTATCAGGGCACTATGAATGACCCCTTGAATCCAATCCGTCAACTGATCCGTCAAGCGCAGGAGCAGGATTCGGTGTCGGGCAAATTGCTCGAATTTGTCGAGTGCCGCAAAGGGCACCTGCATAACGCCATCAAATTACCGGCTGATAAGGCCACCAAAAAGCTCGCCGATTTTGTGGTGCGCTACATCAAACACGTGCCTGACTTTATCGACGCCATACGCACCATGGCACAGGAAGCGGGTATTTATGAGGACGTCCAACCGCTGCTGAAAATCGCCAGCGATTACTTTTTATCGCCGCCCTCGATTGTCGACTCCCACAGCCAGTTGCAAGCGCTGTTGGATGAGGCCTACCTTGCCCATCGCCTGCTGGAAGAGGTGAATGATCGCTTTATGGCGAAAAGCGGTATTCCGCTGGCGCCCATGGATATGACCCTGGCCAACGTGATTGCCCATGAATTGATTGGTGAACCCTTTGCCAATGAGTTGGATCAGGCCGTGCTCTTTTCGGCAGAGCTGCTGCTGGATGAACAGGGCTTTAGCGGTGAGCAGATAGAAGACTACGTGATTACCCATAGGGTGAACGGTTGGACGCGGGAGTTGGAACGCTGGCCCTGTCTGGTGGAAGACCTGTCCATCAGCGTGGAATTTGATCTGGACAACAATGACGACGAAACCGCCACCCGTCACTAGACGGGGTCGGTCTCGGCATTGAGCTTCATATTGTGAAAACGGGTTTCATCGAGCATATCTTCACTTTTTGCCACTATCACTGACACTGTCGCATCGCCAGTAATATTGACGGCGGTGCGCACCATATCCAAAAAGCGATCCACCCCGATAATCAGTGCAATCCCTTCCACCGGTAAACCTACCGACTGCAACACCATCGCCAGGGTCACCAAACCGACACCGGGCACACCGGCAGTACCCACTGAAGCCAGGGTGGCGGTAAGAATCACCATCAAATAACCCGCAATACCAATATCGATGTTGTAGGCCTGGGCGATAAAGACGGTAGCAACACCCTGCATAATGGCGGTGCCATCCATATTGATGGTGGCGCCCAGCGGCACCGAAAAGCTGGATACTTTGTTGTCCACCCCCAAATCGTGCTCAACGGTGCGCATAGTGATCGGCAGGGTGGCATTACTGGAAGCAGTACTAAAACCAAAGACCATGACCTTCCACATTTTGCGGAAAAAAATCACCGGATTCAGCCCGGAGAAGGTTTTCAGCAACACGCCGTAAACCCCCAAGCCGTGCAGCATCAAGACAAACAGCACAGTAAAGAAATACTTGGCCAGATCCAGAATGGCGCCAAACCCCAGGGATGCAAACAATTTCACCAATAGGCAGAACACGCCATAAGGTGCCAATTGCATCAACAGCATGACCATTTTAAGCACAACCTGATTCAGGTTCTCAAAAAAGGCCGCCATGTTGGCGCCGATAGTGCCTCCCGTACGGGCAATCGCCACCCCAAAGAGAATTGAAAAGACAATCACTTGTAGCATATTGCCTTCGGCCATCGCCTGAATCGGGTTGCTGGGAAATATGCCTACAAAGGTATCTTTAACTGATGGGGCAGTTGGCGCTTCAAAACTGGAGGCAAGGGCCATATCCACATCACCACCCGGCTGCACAATTACCGCCACCCCCATCGCCAGTGCAATGGCCAACGCGGTGGTCAATAAATACAGCGCCATCGTCTTGGTGGCCAGCGCACCCATGCGGCTATGGCCACCGAGCGATGCCGCACCGCACACCAGCGAGACAAATACCAGGGGCACAACCAGCAGTTTGAGCGAGGCCACGAACACCTGGCCAATGGCATCCAGTACACCATTGATGACAAAGGTCTGCAGCCATTGTCCATGCGGGGTGGTGGGAATTTTGTTGACCTCATCCACGCCCAGAATCAGGTTAAAAATCACGCCAACCACAATACCCAGCAACATGCCGAGCAAAATCTTGTTAGTCAGGGACATAGATGAGGCCTCTTGGAATTATGGAATGTCGAGGAAAGAACGCTGCGGCGACTAAGCACCGCAGGGCAAGAAGGTAAAGCTTATTCGTTGACTGCGTCTTTGAGGGCTTTACCGGCCTTGAAGGTCACGGTTTTACTCGCCGCGATCTGGATAGTCGCGCCAGTCTGTGGGTTGCGACCCTCGCGCGCGGCGCGCTCACTGACGTTGAAAGAACCAAACCCCAACAGGGCAACCGATTCACCGCGGGCCAAGGCATTGGTGATCTGTTCGATAAATGCCGAGACAACCAGGTCCGCCTTATTTACACCCAGGTCAGTGGTATTTGCCAGGGCAACAACAATATCGGTCTTATGCATAATGAGCTCTCCTTTAGTAGTAGCAGACGGGAGTTTACCTGCTTGCAGTCAGTTGCGGCAGACTTGGCACCGGTTTTTCCTCACTCGGGGCAATACAAGCTGATAAACTGCGCCCGCTCACAGCCAGGCAGAGGAGATGGTTTTGCCCAGTGCCATAGTTCATCACCGCCGTTCCCGCTGGTGCCCGCGCCGGCAACTTGCCCCCCAGTGCCGCCCGCCCGCCATGCTAAACACCTGGCTGGATGACAGTGGCTCGCTCACCGCGCGCCTGATCGCACTCAGCGATAACCACTTTGCTGTGGATGTGTTGCGCCAGACCATCGCCCTGCCAAGCCCTGATGAGCAGCGCGCATTGCATATGCCGCGCCCCGGTTATGCACTGATCCGCGAGGTAGTATTGCGCGGCCACCAGCAGCCCTGGGTGTTTGCGCGCAGCGTGCTGCCCCTGTCCAGCCTCACTGGCGAATTACGCCACTTGCGCAAACAGGGCAATCGCCCCTTGGGTGCCTTTTTGTTCAGTCAGCCGCACTTAACACGCAGCCCCATTGCAGTGGCGGCATTTAACGCCGATGATGGCTATGTGCCTGCCGCCATCGCTCAATCCTATCCCTTGTGGGGACGACGTTCGGTATTTGCGCTGAAAGGTAAACCGCTGTTGGTGAGCGAGGTGTTCCTGCCCGCGCTGTGCGAGCAGTTGCACGGACATCAACCTATAACAACCAATAACAAGTCATTACCTCTAACGACGGCTTTTATTT
Source organism: Cellvibrio sp. PSBB023 (assembly GCF_002007605.1). NCBI lineage: Bacteria > Pseudomonadati > Pseudomonadota > Gammaproteobacteria > Cellvibrionales > Cellvibrionaceae > Cellvibrio > Cellvibrio sp. PSBB023. The sequence continues at coordinate 3,170,290 of NZ_CP019799.1, forward strand.
GAAATCTGGCTTATGACAACTCCCAACAAACCGCGCCGCGCGGCTAAATCCACCGCGGCGATGAAACCTCCACACACTGGCCTGCCACAAGGTATTGTCGCCACCCTCAAACACAAGCTGCCGCTGTACTGGCGCCTGATGCGCATGGATCGCCCCATAGGCACCCTGCTGTTGCTCTGGCCGACACTCTGGGCCCTGTGGCTGGCCGCCGAGGGGGTGCCCAGCCTGAAAAACCTGCTGATTTTTACCCTGGGTGTGATTGTGATGCGCGCCGCCGGTTGTGTGATTAACGATTTTGCCGACCGCAAGATCGATGGCAGCGTAGCGCGCACCAAAGATCGCCCACTGGCCACCGGCGCCATTTCCAGCCGAGAGGCGATCGGCTTGTTTATCGGCCTGTGCCTGCTGGCATTTGTATTGGTGCTGATGACTAACCTGCTCACGATCGAATTGTCGGTAGGCGGCTTATTGCTCGCCTTTTGCTACCCGTTTATGAAGCGCCACACCCACCTGCCACAGGTAGTACTGGGCGCCGCATTCGCGTGGGGCGTGCCCATGGCCTACGCTGCTGAAGCGGGTTCGCTGCATGAAAATATCTGGCTGATTTACCTCGCCGTCGTACTCTGGACAGTGGCTTATGACACCTTTTATGCCATGGTAGACCGCGACGACGACTTGAAAATCGGGGTGAAATCCACCGCGATTTTGTTTGGCGAGCAGGATCGCCTCATGACGGCCATACTGCAAATACTGTCGCTCTACGCGCTGATTCTGGTGGGAGACCGCTTTGCATTGGGGCTGCTCTACTACTTGGGCCTGGCGGTGGCAGGTGGTTTGTTTGCGTATCAACAATGGCTGATTCGTTTTCGCGCACGCGAGGCCTGCTTCAAGGCGTTTTTAAACAACAACTGGGTAGGTGTGGCGATATTTGTCGGGGTCGCTACCGATTACTACTTTCGCTAGGACGCACTGAAGTAGCGGCATAAATTTTTAGCCTGTCATAAATATGTAACACTGAACTTATTAAATAAGCTGCAACAATAGCTTCACAAACCCGTGAAGCTTACCCAGGTTTTATCTAGGCAGACAATTATGACCGGTCGTAAAATCCTTATCGTCGACGATGAATCCGCCATTCGCGATATGCTGCGCGTTGCGCTTGAAATGGCTGAATACCAAGTGCTGGAGGCAAGCAATGCGCAGGATGCCCACAGCCTGATTATCGACGAAAAACCCGACCTGATTCTGCTGGATTGGATGATGCCCGGCACCAGCGGCATAGAACTGGCGCGTCGCCTGAAGCGCGATGAAGTCACCGCCAGCACCCCCATTATCATGCTCACCGCCAAGGGCGAAGAGGACAACAAAATCCAGGGGCTGGAAGTAGGCGCCGACGATTACATCACCAAACCCTTTTCGCCGCGCGAACTGGTTGCCCGCCTGAAAGCGGTTCTGCGCCGCGCCGACCCGCAAATTACCGCTGCGCCCATCACCGTGCAGGGCCTGTGCCTGGACCCGGCCAGTCACCGCGTGACCATCCACGATCAGTCAGTCGATATGGGGCCCACCGAATATCGCCTGCTGGAGTTTTTTCTCACCCATCAAGAAAGAGCCTATACTCGCAGCCAACTGCTGGATCATGTGTGGGGCGGCAATGTGTATGTGGAGGAGCGCACGGTCGATGTGCATATCCGCCGCCTGCGCAAAGCGCTGACCATCGACGGTCACGAAGACCTGATCCAGACCGTACGCGGAACAGGCTATCGCTTCTCCACCCGCATCGAAGCCTGATTACCCTGAATTCGCACAAAGAGACGGACAGTCCTGCAAGACACGCCGTAAATCCATCCCTGGAGGCTCATCGTCGGGATCCATCCCTCCGATGGTCTTGCAGGACTGTCCGTCTCTTTGTGCTCGCTTTTGTGCCACGAGGTTTAGGTCTTGTTAAAAGGTTTCAGCGCTGAACTCCAGCGCATTCTGATTATTCTCGCCATTTGCAGTGTGGTCGGTTTTTTCAGCGACAACTACGCACTCTGGCTGCTACTGGGCTGCGGCGCCTACATTGTGTGGATGCTGTGGCAGATGCGCCGCCTGAACCTATGGCTGCTCAAACGCGAGAGCGAACACCCGCCCGAGGCCAGTGGTATCTGGGGGCAGATTTTCGACAACATCTACCAGTTGCAGCGCGACCAGCGCATTGAAAAAGATAACCTGCAAGCCGTGATCAAGCGCATTCAGGAAATCAGCTCTGCCCTCAAGGATGGTCTGATTATTCTGGACGCCCGCGGCCACCTGGATTTCTGGAATCCCGCCGCCCATCGCATGCTCGCCCTGAATACCAAAGACCAGGGCCAATCGGTCATCAATTTTATTCGTCACCCCAAGTTTGTGACCTATTTTGAAGAGGGCAATTACGGTGAGCCACTGGAAATTCCCTCGCCGCGTTTTCCCTCCAAATACCTGCAATTTCAAATCACGCCCTTTGGTAAACACGAGCGCTTGATTGTGGTGCGTGATGTGACGCAATTGCACAACCTGGAAAAAATGCGCCAGGATTTTATCGCCAACGTCTCCCATGAATTGCGTACACCACTGACAGTGATCAACGGCTACGTGGAAACCCTCGCCGATAACAACACAGTGCGCAGTTGGGATAAACCGCTACAGCAAATGCTGCAGCAAGCCAAACGCATGTCGCTCCTGATCAACGATTTATTGGTGCTGTCCAAACTGGAGACGACGGAAGCGGGCCATAATCACAAGCCCATCAATATCGAACAATTGCTCAGCATTGTAAAAAGTGAAGCTGAAGTACTCAGCAAGGAAAAAAATCAGCAACTCACGCTGGTGTGCAACAACACAACACGCCCACTGTTGCTGCCGGGCAATGAAAAGGAACTGCACAGTGCCTTTTCCAATTTAGTGATTAACGCCATCAAATACACCCAGGAAGAAGGGCGCATTACGATTTTGTTATGGCAGGATCAAAAGAATTTCTACATCTCGGTCAGCGATAATGGCCCCGGCATAGAAGCCCAACATATTCCGCGCTTGACCGAGCGCTTTTACCGCGTTGATGCCAGCCGCAATAGCGGCACTGGTGGCACAGGATTAGGTCTGGCGATTGTAAAACACGTATTAATGCGCCATTACGCCGAGTTAAAAATTACCAGCGAATTGGGCAAAGGCAGTATGTTTATTTGCGTCTTTGCACTGCCGCAGTAACAACCCGCAACGACTGCATTCATTATTTTTTATCGCATTTGCGCCTCACACCACAAAAGTGATGCGCATCACAATTTTTTCAGCTTTGCAGCAAACGTATTTTTTTCCTCCGCATTAATCACAATTAATGCCAAAACTCGAACGCTTTACCCAAACTATTACTGTCCAAACTGAAAGTCGAACTCGCCAGTACAACGTTGTCATTTTAGACTCACCGCTGATGCAAAATTCCCTGGCGCCACCCTGCCGGGAATGACTGCACTGAAGTTGCCGCGTCACTCAAGTGACACCGGTTATTATTATTTACTTCCCGTAGGAGAGATTCAGAGTGAACAACATCAATAAGTGGCACTCACGCCTCAGCCTTAAAAACTGCGGTGTATCCGCCTTAATCATCAGCCTCAGTTCATTGTTTGCCATCGCCGATGCCAGCGCACATGGTTATGTATCATCGCCTAAAAGCCGTGTGATTCAGTGTAAAGAAAACGGCATTGAAAACCCGACTCACCCAGCCTGTATCGCCGCCAAAGCGGCCGGTAACGGCGGCCTCTACACCCCACAGGAAGTGGCTGTCGGCGGTGTGCGCGACAACCACGAATACTTTATTCCGGATGGCCGTCTTTGCTCCGTAGGCCGCTCTAACCTTTATGGTATGGATTTAGCGCGCACCGACTGGCCAGCGACCAACGTCAGTGCAGGCCCATTGCAATTTGTGTGGACTAACACTGCTGCACACAAAACCATGTACTTCCGTTACTACATCACCAAAGAAGGTTACAACCACGCGCAACCACTGCGCTGGTCTGATCTGGAATTGATTCACGATTCAGGTAAAGCGGATCAGGAACAATTCTCTTACCACACCGTTCAGATGCCACAACGTACTGGCCGTCACATCGTATACAGCATCTGGCAACGTGACTGGGAAAGAGACGCAGCTGAAGGCTTCTATCAATGTATTGACGTAAACTACGGCAATGGTAATGGCGGTGGAAACTCTTCAGTAGCGTCCTCCGTGGCCTCGACTAGCTCAAACTCCTCGACTGGTTCCAGCATTTCCAATAACACCTGTGCTGGCTTGGGTATCTGGAATCCAACCATTGCTTACCAAAACCCAACCCAAGTACAACACAACGGCAAGCGTTACCAGGCTAACTACTGGACTCAAGGTAACAACCCGGAGAGCAGCAATGGCCAATACGCTCACTGGCTGGATTTGGGAGCATGCGGTGGCTCCACCACTTCATCCACACCGTCCAGTGTTGCGCCTAGCTCATCCAGCCGTTCCAGCTCCAGCGTTGCACCCAGTTCATCCAGCGTAGCCTCATCTGTCTCTACCGGTAACTGCACATCTCCCGCCTACGTAAATGGTGCTACCTACGCGACCGGCGCTAAAGTCGTTAATGCGGGCAGTGAGTATCAATGTACTGTTGGCGGCTGGTGTACTGTTGGCGGCCCCTATGCGCCAGGTACTGGCTGGGCATGGCAAAATGCCTGGTCGCTGGTACGCAGCTGCCAGTAATCGCACCTGCTTGACCGGAACTGTCCTGCAAGTCTGTTCCGGACTGCATAAAAAAACGGCCATCCTCAGGGATGGCCGTTTTTTTCACCCACCCATTACACCAGCGGTGGCTGCTCGCCCGGTGATTCCTGTTGGAACTGCAAGCGCGCCAGTTGTTGATAAAGCTCACTCTGCGCCAGTAATTCAGTGTGGGTGCCCGTCGCCACAATGCGCCCTTGCTGCAACACCAGAATACGATCCGCATTGACTACCGTGGACAAGCGGTGCGCAATCATAATGGTGGTGCGATTTTGCATGAGCCGCTCCAGCGCCTGCTGTACCACCTGCTCGCTATTGGAATCCAGTGCACTGGTGGCCTCATCCAGCAACAGGATGGGTCGATCCGCCAGAATTGCACGCGCGATGGCGATACGCTGTTTTTGCCCGCCGGACAAGCGCACACCACGCTCCCCCAAATAGGTATCCAATCCCTCTGGCAATTGGGTGATAAATTCCAGCGCAAATGCCGCCTCACACGCGGCGATGACTTGCTCGTCAGTCGCCTCCGGCTGAGCGTAACGCACGTTGTCGCGCACACTGGCAGCGAAGATCACCGGATCCTGCGGCACCAAGGCAATGCGCGCACGCACCGCGTGCAGGTCGGCATCTTTCAGATCGACGCCATCGAGCAGCACATGACCGCCCGCTGGATCATAAAAGCGTTGCAGCAGTTGGAATACCGTGGTTTTGCCCGCACCGGATGGGCCGACCAGGGCAATTTTTTCACCGGGATTTACCCGCAAATCAAATCCCGCAAATACTGGTGTATCCGGCCGGGAAGGGTAAGCAAAATGCACCGCGCGCATCTCCACCAAACCGGCAGCGGGTTGCGGCAAGGGCAGGGGATCTGTACACAGTGGCAAGCTGGAAGGTGTCGCCAGCAGCTCCACCAGACGCTCGGTCGCACCGGCAGCGCGCTGCAACTCGCCAATCACCTCCGAAATCGTGCCCATGGCACTGGCCACAATTACCGCATAAAAAATAAAGGCCGACAGCTCGCCCGCGCTGATCCGCCCCTCCAATACATCGTGGCCACCGACCCATAAAATCAGGGCCACCGCACTGAATACCAGGGTAATCACTGCCGCCACTAACAGCGCTCGCTGCTGTACCCGTTTGACGCCAGTGGCAAAGGTCGCCTCCACCCGCTGATTAAACACAGAACCCGCCGCCGCTTCATGCCCATAAGCCTGTACTGTGCGAATTTCGTGGATCACCTCGTCGGTATAAGCGCCAACATGGGCCACCGAATCCTGACTCGCGCGCGCCAATCTGCGTACCCGACGCCCAAAGGCAATGATCGGCACCAGCACAAACGGAATCGCCACCAGCACCAACGCCATTAACTTCAAGCTGGTCACCGCCAACATCACCAGACCGCCGAGCAATAAGAGTGCGTTACGCAACGCCATGGAGACGCTGGAACCAATCACCGTCTCCAACTGGGTGGTGTCATTGGTCAGGCGCGAGAGCACATCGCCCGTACGATTCTGCTCAAAAAATACCGGCGACAAGGTCAGCAGGTGGGCGAACACCCGGCGACGCAAATCAGCCGTAATGCGCTCCCCCAACCAGGAGACCAGATAAAAACGGGCATAGGTCGCCACCGACATCAGCAAAATGACGCCCAACAATCCCAATAAGGCGATATTGAGCAACTCCGCACTCCCTGCCACAAACCCCTTATCGATCACCTGTTTAAGGCCCTGCCCGATCAACAACACACAACCGGCCGCAATCACCAAGGCAAGCAGCGCAGCGGCAATACGGGATTTATAAGGCATGAGTAAATCGACCAGAATCTGGCGGCGAGTCAAAGCAGTGGACATAAGAATTCCCAAAGGGAGTGACAGATCAGCAGGAGATTGGGGGAGCGGAATCTAAATACAAGCAGCGGGGGAGTGAGTGGTGACCTTTGTCAGGCCGGGGGGGCAGTCATAAAATAGCGGCAATAAAAAAGGCGAGATTCTCATCTCGCCTTTTTAATCACACTTCTAAATCCGTAAGGAATTAGATAGCGGTGATGTTTTCAGCCTGTGGGCCTTTTTGGCCTTGGGTCACAGTGAAGCTAACTTTTTGGCCTTCGGCCAGGGTTTTGAAGCCTGAACCAGAAATAGCGCTGAAGTGAGCGAAAACATCTGGGCCAGATTCTTGTTCGATGAAACCAAAACCTTTAGCTTCGTTGAACCATTTTACAGTGCCAGTAGTAGTTTTAGACATAGTGTTACCTATTAATACAAAAGTAAGGATTACCCCGAGGGGCGATTGTGCTGGAAATGTGGGAATTACTTATGTAAACAGGACAAAATTCTATTACTGGAACTTCGAAATGTGGTGCATAAATATTAGACGTACTTTCAAGCTGAGCCCAAGTCTACACGCCTTTGAGGCAAAGTCAATCATTTAACTTTTCCCGGCGCTGTCACCCGTGCGGGGCGCAGAAGGTATAATTCCCGGGCATTTATTTTGGCGGAAATCATCATGTTGTCATTCTTAAAACGCAGCTTCTTATTACTGGTAATCTGTTTTTCCAACACCACTCTGGCGCAGACCGGCACCTTCACCTTGTCCGATTGGCCCGCCACGGCAGCGACCTTAAAACCCCTGTACGTAAAAGCGATTATGGAACAAGCGGGCATCCATCAAGTTTCATTTACGCGCGACGCCAACTTTTATGTGGCCGAGCTGGATAAGTTTGCACAATTCGCGCAGGACAAGAATTATCGCCCCTATTTAAAAACATCCGTTGCGCAAAACCTGGCAACCCTTGCCGTAGTGAATTGCGATTGGCACAACGGCGTTGCGCCCTGGGAATTTGCCCAGAAGTATTTGGGCAATGAACAACTCGCGCTATTGCAACCGCTCTATGCGGAAGCCATCGCCAAATTACAAAACAATTGTGAGTGATGGCTCCATCTATCTAAAAATTGGTTGAATTTGTTTTACTCGCGGGGCTCTTTATTGTGCGGCGCAGAGCGTAGGATGCCCCATATCCTCTCGCTCTCTTTGCGGTTCCCTGTTTTGTTATGACTCGTCAATCACACCCTTATTTAATTGTGCTGCTCGCGGCAGTTATTGCGACTACGCCACTGGCGGTGGATATGTACCTGCCCGCCATGCCTGCTATCGCCAATGATTTGCACACACACATAGGTACAGTGCAGCAATCCCTGAGCATTTTTCTCGCTGCCTATGGCACCGGCATGCTGCTCTTTGGCCCGCTGGCGGATTCACTCGGACGGCGCCCCCTGGCTATTCTGGGTTTAACCGGTTTTACCTTGAGCAGTATTGCGCTGGCACTGGTAAACGACCCGCAACTGTTTTTGCTACTGCGCGCCACACAGGCATTTTGTGGCGCGGCCGCCACAGTGGTGGTGCCGGGCTTTGTGCGCCAGTTGTATCAGGAGCACACCGCCAAAGGCATGTCTTATTTATCCATGATGATGATGTTGGCACCGCTACTCGCACCGGGTATTGGCAGTGTGATTTTATGGTTCAGCGATTGGCGCAGTATTTTTATTGTGCTGGCCCTTTATGGCGCGATGATTTTTGCACTGGTGTGGAAATGGTTGCCGGAAATCAGCCAGCCGATCACGCGTGAAGATGCACCGCGCCCCGGATTTTTTAGCGGCTATCGGGTAGTGTTTTCCAATCGCAGCGCACGCCCCATGATTATGAGCATGATGTTTGGCTCCTTTTCATTTTTTTGTTTTATCACCGGCGTGTCATTTGTGTACATCAATTATTTTGGTGTGAGTGAACAAACCTTTAGCCTGCTATTCGGGTTGAATGTGATTTGTTTAATGCTGGCGAATTTTATTAATAGCCGTCTGGTTACACGCCTTGGTCCATTGCGTATGCTGCGTAGCGGTTTGCTGATTGCGCTGATCAGTGCCTTGTCACTGTGTCTGATCAATTATTGGCAATTGGACATTCTCTGGACGGTATTGAGCATAGCGCCACTGATGGGCGCACTCACCTTAATGTCCACCAATGCGGATGCCATTGTGCTCATGAAATTTCCACACAATAGCGGTACAGCCACCGCCGTGACTGGCACCTTACGCTTTGGTAGCGGCGCGGTTGCCGGGCCACTGCTCGCTTATTTCTACACAGGCACAGCCATGCCACTGGCGCTGTTAATGCTCAGTGGTGTGGCTGCCGTTGGCCTCTGCCAACTCTGGTATTGGTTTATCGAACCATCGCCCGCACCGGGCGCTCACTGAGTGACGTTTATGCACGAACAAAAAAATAACCCGCTCCACGGACTGACACTGGAAGCGATAGTCACCCGCCTTGTTGAACACTATGGCTGGGATGCACTGGGGCAATTGATTAGCATCCGCTGCTTCCAAAGTGACCCGAGCGTGAAATCCAGTTTGAAATTTTTGCGCAAAACCCCTTGGGCGCGCGAAAAAGTAGAGCAGCTGTATCTCTCCACCGATTTTTCATAAGCCCTATTTTTTGTACGGTGTTTGACGCGCATCAAACACCGCTGGCGCCAAGGCCCTATGCTAGCCACTTTGTATTCAGGACATTACTGGCATGAGTCAGGCAAGCATCACACGCGACAAAGCGCATTTTTTGTATAACAAGGATGGCCACCAATGCATTCAATTTTCCGATTTGGTGGTAGGCGAGGGCATTCAAGCCAATCAGTTTTTAATTATTGATAATAACCGCGCGGCGCTGATTGATCCCGGCGGCGATTTAACCTACACACCGCTTAATATTGAATTGGGCAAACGGGTTAAAACCCATCAACTGGATTATATTTTTGCCTCACACCAGGACCCGGACATTATTGCATCGCTGCCACGCTGGATGATGTATACCCAATGCCAGGTGGTCACTTCCAAACTCTGGTCGCGATTTTTACCGCACCTGGCCTCGCAATATATTACCCAACAACTGAACCACAATCTGGATGAACGCATTATTGCCATGCCCGATAAAGGTGGCGCTATTGCATTTGGCCGCGGCGAGATAATTGTATTGCCCGCACATTTTTTACATTCTGTGGGCAATTTTCATTTTTATGATCCGGTGAGTAAAATTTTATTCAGCGGCGATATGGGCGCCTCACTGGTGGAGGAACACGCCGAACAAGCCGTTGCGGATTTTGATGCACACATTCCCCACATGCTCGGGTTTCACCAGCGCTATATGGCCAGTAACAAAGCCTGTCGTCTCTGGGCAAATATGGTACGCGAGATGGATGTAAACATGATGGTGCCGCAACACGGCAGTCCCTTTGTCGGGCGGGCGATGGTAGAGCGCTTTCTCGATTGGATTAGCAACCTGCCCTGTGGCATTGACTTGATGAGCCAGCAACATTTTGATGCGCACAACGCCGGTTATAACCCGCCTTATGCACACCGCGCTTAGGTGTCTCGCACCAGCTCGCGCAAGGCCGCCAATAATTGCTCATCGCTAAAGGGTTTAGGTAAAAAACCGCGCGCGCCTTTTTTCAATGCATCAATTCCCACTGCTTTGTCGGTGACGGCAGAGATCACCAAAATACGCACACTGGGATCAAGGGCAATAATTTGTTGAATGCAGGCCACGCCGTCCATTTTCGGCATGGTTAAATCCATTGTGATTAATTGCGGGCGCGTTTTTTTAAACAATTCCAGCGCTTGCAAACCATTCGCCGCCGAGGCAACAACCCTGAATTGATCACTGTCATTGCAGCGTTCAATAGTGCGGCGAATAATGGGAGAATCATCAACTACCATCAACGTCAGCATGGCCAGATCCTGGTGAAACCGATACTTCTTGCGGCACCTGTGCCGGAGCAACAATCGGTAAATGGATAACAAAACGACAGAATTCTCCCGCACGGCTGGCAACAGTGATTTTGCCGCGCCGGGCAATAACATGCTGCATGACCAGATCCAACCCCGCGCCGCGACCGGCGTCTTTGGTGACCTCCTTTGCAGTAGTGAAACCGGGGTGGAAAATAACACTGCGCAATTGCTCACTGCTCCAGCCGTCCATTTCCTGCTCAGACCATTTTCCCAAGGCAATGGCTTTGTTGCGAATGGCAACAGTATCCAGGCCCTGGCCATCATCCATCACCATTAATTCCATTTCAGCGGGCGCAATAGCGGCCAGGCGTAAATCGATCCTGCCAGTCTGCGGTTTTTCACTCAGGGCGCGGTCATGGGGTGTTTCTATGCCGTGCACAACGGCATTGCGCAATAATTGAATGCATATCTCTTTGAGTTGTTGCGCGTAATCTGCTGCCAGCGCAATCTCGCTCAAGCCGCTCACCACCAATTGCACCCGCTTACCATTGCGCAGCGCGATATGTTGTACAAAATCATGCAGGTGATCCCAACCATCGTTGCGACGGCTGCCGGTGATATGTTGGTTATTCAACGAGCGCGGTGCCTGCGCAGACACCAGTGTAAATTGCCCGAGCCGCGCAGTGAGTTGCTGCACTTGCCGTGTGTCATTGATCAGCTTATCCAACTGTTCCGCCAGCGTCGCATAATCATGGCCGGTCAAATCCTGTTTGTTGCGCAACTGTGCGAGGCTGTCTTCCATGCGATGGGCGGCGTTTTCAAAAAAATCCAATTTGAGCGATGCAGCTTCACCTTTGAAATGATGAAGCTCACGAAAAATAGCGACGGCTTTATCGCGCACAGCCTGTGTCGTTTTGGTTGGCTGCTGCAAAATGCCATGAATGCGCGTAAAACACTGAAAGCTGTTGTTGATAAATTCGTTCAGCAGTTGCGGGTGAGTGTGCAGCAAGCTGGTGAGCATCTGCAATTGCGCATCGTTATGTTGACGACTGTCGCGCAGCGCCTGCGCCAGAGTGACTTGCGCAGAAATATCCTGCACCGTCACTAACACATGGGAAATAGCGCGTTCCTGATAGACGCGCGCAAAGGTAAATTGCAGATATTTTTCACACAGGTCGCCATTGGCCTGCACGCTATTCACAGCCACCTTGTTGAGCGGGTTCAAATCGCCAATCAATTTTTCTTTAATCGCTGGATCAAACAACAGCTCAACATACTGGCGAGCTGTTTCAGCCAGGGATAGATCAAGGGATGGCACAGTAGAGAGAACACTAGAGGGAGCAACAGATGAGGCGATAGCAGGATTGATAATGGATTCAAGCAACGCGTGAAAGGATTTACCAGCAACGGCTGACATGCCAAGAATATGAGGTAATTTGGCAGAGTATTGTTCACCAATTATCAGTTGGTGATCAATCAGAAACAGGCCTTCATTCACTGTGTCCAAAATCTCTGTGGTTTCCCGTCGCGCTTTTTCGATAACCACATCGCTGTCGCGTAACTGACGAACAAAGTGCAACAAAATAAACAAAAAATTCACAATGGCCAAACTGATGCCGATGGTTTGGATTAACCGCAAGCGTTTTGCCTTGGAGGCGGCCACTTCCTCCAAGCTGAGGGTGAGGTCATTCATGGAGTCCAGAATCGGCAAGTTATGCAAACGCGCCATGGCCACAGCGGCCGCCAACGCGTTTTCCACCTCGGGCGTTAACTCGCCGTCCGGCTTCTTGGTCGCGGCACTGGCAATTAATTGATCCACGGCATTTTTGTAGGGACGCCATAATTGTGAAGTGTTGTGTAGCGCATCGCGCCCGGCGCGATTCATCACCGCATCCAGAATGACTGTTGCATTGCCGGCGCCGCGCACGGGGCCACCCTGAATAAACGCTTGCAATGTGTCATCGAACAGGGTTTTGCTCAGCAACAATTCATCGTAGGCGGCGTTGAAGGCGGCAGGATCGGTGCGTGAACTGTCCAATACAAACAAGGTTTTTGCCATGCGCTGCGACAACATGCGCTGGCGACCAGCAAGGTTCACCCCTACCGCATCGCCGGCAATTTCAAATGAGATATAAAAATTCAGCAGCAATACCGAAGCATCCAGCAATAAAAACAATGCAACGGAAATTAAAATGCCACGGTATTTACCGTAATCGAATTGCAACGAGGTCGACATACATCACGCCCTGATGACCAAGAATTGCAGCCTTGTGCAAGCTGCCGGGCGCTCCAGATTTGCCCTCCACTACTCCCGCGCTATGGCGCTTATTGCACTAGTTATAGCGAAAGCTGTGCCAAGGCAGAATTAACGGCAACGGCTCATGGGCGGTTATTCCATGCGCTGTGCACGACAGCCAGTGCACACACCCGGATACACAGCGGTATAGGCTTGGTGCACTGACTGAATAATGCGCACCGCTTTGGATCTTTTTTGCGACCGCAGTACGGCCTCATCGCTATTATTTTTCGTCTTGTTGCTGCAAGGCCCACATTTGTGCGTAGCGGCCATGCAATTCCAATAATTGGCTGTGGGTGCCCTGCTCAATAACGCAGCCTTTATCCATCACCACAATTTGGTCGGCATCCACAATGGTGGATAATCGGTGCGCAATCACCAAGGTAGTATGCCCTGTTGCTACTTCGCGCATGGCTTCCAGAATAGCGCTTTCAGATTGCGAATCCAGTGCGCTGGTGGCCTCGTCAAAAATTAAAATGGGCGCGCCTTTTAATAATACTCGCGCAATGGCGATGCGTTGTTTTTCGCCGCCGGATACTTTTAAACCGCGCTCGCCCACCAGGGTTTGATCGCCCTGCGGCAAACTGCTGATGAAATGTTCCAGGTGCGCCATTTTTATCGCCCGTGTAATTTGTTCATCGCTGGCCTGCGGATTGCCGTAGGCGATATTGGCGCGAATGCTGGTATTAAATAACACCGTGTCTTGCGGCACTATGGCGATGGCACGGCGCAAACTGTCGAGCGTCACGCGGCGAATATCCTGCCCGTCAATTTCAATACTGCCGGATTGAATATCGTAAAAGCGATACAACAAACGCGCGAGCGTACTCTTACCGGCGCCCGAAGAGCCCACAATCGCCACTTTGCTGCCCGCGGGAATATGCAAATTAAATTGCTGCACTATCGGACGCTCGGGGTGATAACCAAAACCCACATCGCGCCAGTGAATATCGCCGCGCGCAATAGCGAGTGGTTGGGCATCCCCGGCATCCTGAATACTCGCGTCACGTTTTAGCAACGCCAGCATATTTTCCAAATCCGTCAGCGAGCGACGAATTTCGCGGTAGACAAACCCGAGAAAGTTGAGCGGAATAAACAGTTGGATCATGTAGGCATTGATCATCGCCAAATCGCCCAGGGTCATTTCTTTATTCAACACACTTTGCGCGGCCATCCACATCATGGCGGTAATTGCCAGGGCGATAATCAGTGCTTGCCCGGAGTTGAGCGCCAGTAGCGACATACGATTTTTGAGTTTGGCCGTTTCCCAGTTAGCGAGAAATCTGTCGTAGGTTTCTGCTTCGTATTTTTCGTTATTAAAATATTTTACCGTTTCATAATTGAGCAGCGAATCAATGGCGCGGGTGCTGGTGGTGGAGTCGGCCTGATTGGCTTCGCGCACAAATTTATTGCGCCACTCAGTGGTGTAAATGGTGAAGACGATATACACCGCAACCGCCACCACAGTGATCAGGGCATACCAAATAGAAAAGGCGGCGGCAAAAATAATCGCCACCATTAAAATTTCAAACAGCGTGGGCACTATGTTGAACATTAAAAATCGCATTAAAAAACTGATGCCGTTGGTGCCGCGTTCAATATCGCGGCTAATGCCACCGGTGGCGCGATCCAAATGGAAGGCCAGTTCCAATGAATGCAGATGGTTGAATACACGCAGGCCAATTTTGCGCATGGCGTGTTCCGTCACCCGGCTGAACAGCGCGTCGCGCACCTCGCCAAAAAAAACGCTGCCGAAGCGCAGGGCGCCGTAAAAAAGGACAAAAAAGGCGGGAAACACCAAGGGCGCGGCAAGGCTCGCATCCACACCATCGATAATGTGCTTCAGCGCCCAGGGCATGACCAAGGTTGCGCCCTTGGCGGCGAGCAGCGCGAGAATCGCCAGTAACACCCGGCCTTTGAATTCCCACAAATAGGGCAGGAGATACGCCATGCTCTGGCGTAAATTCACCCTGGCATTTTCGGTGCGTTGTTCCTGGTTGGGGTGGGCAGATAAACCCGAGGAGTGCATACCGCGCATAACAATAGTCTTTAACCCTGAGAGTGAAAAAGACGCCGTTAGCGCTCGGATAAAGGCTAGTCGGCGTTGGTCGCCGGCAAGTGTATAACAACCGCGAGGCCGCCGAGTGAACTCTGTTGTAACTGCAAGGTGCCGCCACAGTGTTCGACAATATCGCGCACTATGCCCAGCCCCAGCCCGTGGCCTTGCACTTGCTCATCAATGCGGGTACCGCGGCTTAAGACTTGCTCGCGCTCGGCTTCGGCAATACCGGGGCCATCGTCTTCTATCACCAACTCAAATTGCTGTGACGCCGGCAGCTGCGCAATGCTCACCTGCACCTGCTGCCGCGCCCATTTGCAGGCGTTGTCCAGCAGGTTGCCCAACAATTCCAGAATGTCTTCGCGATCCCAGGGCAAACGCAGCTTGTCCGGTGCTGACCACTGTATTTGCAAATCGCGGCGATGAATTAATTGCAACGTAGAAATTAAATCGGGCAGTTCGGTGGCGCAGTGAAAATGCGCACCGGGCAGGGCTTCACCGGCAAGCCGCGCCCGCGCCAATTCGCGGCTGATGCGCTCCTGCATTTGCTGCAGTTGGGTGCGCAAATTATCGCGCAGTGCTGGCTGGTTATTTAATTCATGGCGATTGGCGAGACTAAACAAAATCGCCAGCGGCGTTTTTAACGCATGGCCTAAATTGCCCAGCGCATTGCGCGAGCGTTTCAGGCGATCCTCCGTGTGTTGGGTGAGACGATTTAATTGCGCAACCAATGGCTGCAATTCTTCCGGTACGCTGGTGGCCAGCGTCGTGCGCTGCCCCTGTTGTAACTGGGCAATTTGCAGGCGCAAGTCTTCCAGCGGGCGCAGGGAGCGCGCCACCAGATAACGCTGCAACAACACCAGGATGATGAGCGCAGCCAAGCCCAGACCGGCGCCCATCCACTGCATACGCCGAAAATTATCGAGCATGGGTGTGTAATCCTGCGCAACCTGAATCACGATGGTTTTACCAAAGCGGCGAAATTGTGCGCTGTAGACTAATAACTGCTGCGCTTCCGGGCCGTCTTGCAAATCCGCTTGCAGGCCGCGCGTGTTTGTCTGAGGCAATTGATGATCCCACAGCGAGCGCGAACGCCATTGCTTGCCATCAAAATCAATTAAAAAATAGTAGCCGGAAAACGGACGACGATAGGAGGAACCAATGCGCTGCATATCTAACTCAATACCATTGGGGCCGCGCACCAGTGCCGCCAACAGGGTTTCACTTTCCTCTTGCAAATGCGTATTCAAATAGCGGCGCAACCCCTGATCAAACACCCACAAGCTGACTTGTGCCAGCAGCAGCCCCACCAGAATCACCACGCCAATCAGCCCCAGGCTGAGCCGCTGTTGAATGGAATTTAACGCGGGTTTCAGCGCGGCGGGAATGAAGGCGGAGGGTTTTATCACGATGGTTGTTCCACCAGGCGATAGCCTTGGCCGCGCCGGGTTTCTATCGCCGCTTTGCCCAATTTTCCGCGCAGGTGATTGATATGCACTTCAATCACATTGGAGTCGCGTTCGCTTTCGCCATCGTATAAATGATCGTGCAGTTGTGCTTTGGAAATAATTTTGCCCACGTTCAACATTAAATAGCGCAGCAGGCTAAATTCAGCGGCGGTGAGATCAAAGGTCGCGCCACCTTGCGTGACTTGTTGCAGGGCTTCATCCAACTGCAAGCCCGCTGCCGTCAAGTGGGTTTGATTGGCCTGACCGTGACTGCGACGCAGCAGCGCTTGAATGCGCAATTGCAATTCTTCCGGGTGAAACGGTTTGGTGAGGTAATCATCTGCACCGGCTTTCAAGCCCTCAATACGCTCGGCCCAGTGATCGCGCGCAGTGAGGATTAATACCGGGCGCAGGATTCCTGCGGCGCGCCATTCGCGCAATACCTCAAGGCCGGATTTCCCCGGTAAACCGAGATCCAGCACAATTAAATCATAGGGTTCCGTTGCACCTTGGTAGGCGGCATCGCGTCCGTCGGCGAGCCAATCCACGGCGTAACCGGCGCGTTTTAAATCGGCCGTTAATTCATCGGCGAGGGCGACATTATCTTCCACGATGAGAATTCGCATCAGTCATCCTCTTCGTCTTTTAGCAACTGGCCCGTGCTCGCATCAATTTCCAATTCGCGCACCGTGCCATCGCGGGTAATCAGTTCCACTTCATAGATGTAAATATCGTCATCCTCCTCCAATTCCACTTCCAGCAAACGAGAGGCGGGATGACGTGCTTGCACAATCGCCAGCAAATTTTCCAGCGGCATGATGCGCCCCAACTCGCGCAAACGCAGCGCTTCGTCCTGGCTCAGGTCATCCGCATTGACACTCAAGGTGAGTGCCAATAGCGGGATATAACTGATGAATCGCAATAAGGGGCGCATTCGTTACCTTGCTGTTTTTTGCTGACGCTGACGAATTAATCGTCTTGTTGGTTTTTGAGGATTTCACCGGTGTTGGCATCCAGCTCTATGTCCCACTCAAGGCCTTGCGCATCGCGCAGTTCGATTTGATAGACATAGCGGCCCCACTGGTTTTCCAACTCGGTTTCATGCACCACGCCACCGGGGTGTTGGGCAATGGCCAGGGCGTTGAGTTTATCAAACGCCTGAATGCTGCCAGCATCGCGCAATTTGATGGCTTCATCAAGGCTGACATCTTTTGCCTGAGCCAGAACAGCGGTAGACATTAACGCGGTAAAAACGAGGATATGTTTAGTAAAAGTCATGATGGTCTTCCTATTCATTTCATACAGTGATGGTTAAGGGTTTCAGGCAGATGCCTGTGTCGACCTGTTCAGAATAGGGCGGCCCGCTTAAATGAACCTTAATTTCACACCGCATGGATTTTTCACCCGCTCCCGCCTCCGCATCCACAATCTTCACCACAACCACAAGTGGAATTGACTGGCAGATGTGGCTTATAGATACTGCGCACACGCCGTAGGACACTACTTGTTATGAGGAACCGCGTAAGAGCCATGTGCTCATGGAACCCGGCACAAGGAACGAGTCTGCGCGCGATTCCAATAATCACACCAAGGATTCACCTATGCTCCTGCGCATCTGCCTTGCCGCAGCACTGCGTGTCAGCGCCCTGCTGGCACTCCTTATCTGCAGCCTCTCCTCGCTTCAACTGCACGCCGCTACTGCACATAAACCACTGCCGCTGGAAGTGTTTTATAACGATGCGATGATCGAAGATATCGAACTCTCACCCGATGGCACTCACTTGCTGGCACTCAAAAATGTGGGTGGCGATACGGTGGTGATGGTGGTGGAATTGGCCACCGGCAAGACCTTTTACTCCACCAAAACCGATAACAAGGAATTTAAATTTAATTGGGTGCGCTGGGCCAATAACGACCGCATTTTGATGAGCCTGCGCTTTGATAGCCGCCTGCCCAACGGTGTGAAATACATGCAATCGCGCCTGCTGGCCACCGATGCCAAACAGCAGGGCAAAATCATCACCCTGGTCAAACCCGACAAGGACGCCGCCTACAACTGGGTGAGCCAGTATCAGGACAATGTGATCAGCCTGCTGCCCGACGACCCGGAGCACATACTCATCAGCGTGGATCGCGAAGTGCCACTGCATCAAACCGTCTACAAAGCCAATGTGTATACCGGCCGCTTGCAACGTGTGAAAAAGCACTCGGGCAGCGTGCGCTCCTGGTTTGCCGACCATCAGGGCAATGTGCGCATCGGTGAGCACTATGACGATAAAAAACGCAAAGTGACGTACAAAATCCTCGATCTCGCCACAAACAAATGGGTTGTTGCCTGGGAATATGTCGTCTTTGACGAACCCTCGATTGATATCGCCGGTTTTGGTAACAACCCGAATGAACTCTATATTTTTGCGGATCATGAAGGACGACAAGCACTGTTCCGTGCCGACTTGTCCAAGCCCGGCTTCCCGCGCGAGCTGGTATTGAGCGATGACAGCTATGACATCAGCGGTCGCCTGATTTACTCCCACGCGCACAAAGAAGTCGTAGGCCTTTATTACAACGATGGCAGCTCGCGCAGTGTGTTCTGGAACAAGGAATTCAAAGCCTTCCAAGGTGGATTGGATAAAGCCTTGCCCGACACTCGCAACTACATAGTGAACATGAGCGCCGACGCTCGAAAATACGTGCTCTTCAGCACCAACGCCACCAAACCCGGCACCTATATGTATGGCGACCGCGATGCCAAAACCCTCACGCACCTCGCCGACACTTATCCGGCGTTAACCGAAGAGGTACTGATTGCCAAGCAATCGCGCCGCTACAAAGCGCGCGACGGTTTGGAGCTGGAAGGCTTTTTGTCGCTCCCCAAAACCTTTGCCAACAACCCCACCGCCGCGATCATCCTGCCGCACGGCGGTCCCATGAGTGAAGACGGCAAAGCGTTTGATATGTTCTCAACCTTCATGGCCAACCGCGGCTACGTCGTATTCCAACCCAACTTTCGCGGCTCCTCAGGCTACGGCCACGACTTTATGATGCAAGCGGTAGGTGGCTACGGCCTGGAAATGCAGGACGACCTTGAAGACGCAGTGAAATACCTGGTCGATGAAAAAATTGCCGATCCGAAAAAAGTTTGCATCGTCGGCGCCAGCTACGGTGGCTACGCCGCACTCATGGGCGCTACCAAAACGCCGGATTTATTCCAGTGTGCAATCAGCTTTGCCGGTATGTCCGACCTGGTGCAAATGAGCAAGAGCTTCCGCCACTTCACCAACAAAAACACTGCGCGCAAACAATTTGGTGAAGATAAAGGCCAATTGAAAGAAACCTCGCCGGTGCGCATGGCTGAAAAAGTCAAAATTCCTGTTCTGTTAATCCACGGCGACGATGACACATCAGTCCCTGTGGAACAGAGCCGCCTCATGGCGCGCGCACTGAAAAAACACGGCAAAAACTATGAATACATCGAATTGGAAGAGGGCACTCACTACCTGGATTACCTGCCCCATCGCCAACAAACCTTTGAGGCCATGGAGAAGTTTTTGCAGTCCTATTTGAAAATCTAACGTGTTCCCTGTCCATCAACCCAATAAAAACGCCGCCCTGTAGACTGCAAGGCGGCGTTTTTCCGGTTATCGGGGATGAGTGGTATTATGCAGCCACATTCGCCCTAATCCCGAGCATCAATGAAAATACCCAAACGCTTACAACCTCTGGTCGATGATGGCCTGATCGACGAGGTTTACTACCAATTAATGAGCGGCAAAGAAGCGCAAGTGTTTGTAGTGCGCGCCAATAACGAAGTCCGCTGTGCCAAAGTCTACAAAGAAGCCAATAAACGCAGCTTTAAACAAGCAGTGCAATATCAGGAAGGCCGCACCGTGCGCAACTCGCGCCGCGCCCGCGCCATGGCCAAAGGCACCCGCTACGGCCAAAAAGAAGCGGAAGAAGCCTGGCTGAATGCCGAAGTGGATGCCCTCTATCGCCTCGCCGAAGCTGGTGTGCGCGTACCTACGCCCTACTGGTTTTTGGAAGGTGTGCTGGTGATGGAACTGGTGGTTGATGAAGACGGCGACCCCGCGCCGCGTTTGGATGACGTCGCCTTTGACCCCGACACCGCACGCGATTATCACCAGCAAATGATGATGGAAATTGTGCGTATGCTCTGCGCCGGGCTGGTACACGGCGACCTGTCAGAATTCAACGTGCTGGTCGACCACAGCGGCCCGGTTGTCATCGATTTACCGCAAGCCGTAAATGCAGCGGGCAACAACAACGCCAAAGCTATGCTCACCCGCGATGTGAATAACATGCGCGACTACTTTGGCAAATACGCCCCGGATTTATTAGTCACCCACTACGCCGACGAAATTTGGGATTTATTCGAACACGGCAACCTGCACCCAAACGTAAAACTCACCGGCGAATTCGCCGAGAGCAACATCGACGCCGATATCGCCACCATGATGCGCATTATCGAACACGCCAAGCAGGAAGAAGAGGAACGCAAAGAGCGCGAACGCATGGCGCGGGATGGGGAGTTTTAAAAATCACCGCATTAACACACTGGCGATAATCCTATCGCCAGTGCTCCGCAAGACTTACAACATCATCCCACCCGATACCTCAATGCGCTGCGCATTAATCCAGCGATTCTTCTCGGATAACAGCGACGCAATCATCGGCCCTATGTCATCGGCGACACCGACTCGCCCCAAGGCGGTTTGCGCGGCAATCATTTGGTTGAGCTGGTCATTATCGCGTACGGCACCGCCGCCAAAATCGGTTTCAATTGCGCCCGGCGCGACAACGTTTACCGCAATACCACGTGCGCCCAATTCTTTTGCCATATAGCGGCTCAAGACTTCTATACCGCCCTTCATCGCCGCATAAGCCGCGTAGCCGGGAAAGCTGAAACGGGCGAGGCCGGTGGAAATATTGACTATGCGACCGCCATCCTTAATCAGTGGCAATAATGTTTGCGTGAGAAAAAAAGTCCCTTTCAAATGGATATTCATCAGCAAATCAAATTGCTCTTCCGTGGTTTCTGCAAAGCTCGCATGAATGCCGATACCGGCGTTATTGATTAAAAAATCGATATTGTCGCGCTGCCATTGTGACGATAAAAGTGCACCCAATTGATAGGCAAAGGCCGCAAACGTTTTGCTATTACCCACATCCAGTTGCAGCGCAGCTGCCTGTACACCCAGCGCGCGCACTTCAGCCACAAGGGCTTCAGCCTCGGCCTGTTTGCTGTTGTAGGTGAGCACCACATCCACGCCCTGTCTGGCCAATGCCAGTACCGTATTTTTACCCAAACCACGGCTACCGCCGGTGACTAACGCAATGTTGTTCATAGGAACCTCGTTGTTGTACCCATCTGCCAAAGGAAGAAATCATGTATCGAGGCCAGTCTATTACCCGAATATTTTTCGATAAACATGCCAATTCTGATTAAACTGTTCGCATTATCCGAACAATTAGAGGGGCGATGATGAACCAACTGGAAGCGATGCAAGTATTTGTGCGAGTGGCGGAACTGGCCAGTTTTACCAGAGCGGCCGAGAGCCTTGGGCTGCCCAAGGCCAGCGTCTCTACGGGCATCCAACAGTTGGAGAGCCTGCTTGGTACACGCTTGTTGCAACGCACCACCCGCCGGGTGCACATGACTCAGGACGGTCAGGTATTTTATGAACGCTGTAAAGATCTGTTGGCCGATATGGAAGAATTGGAAGGTTTGTTTCAACAAGGCGCGAGCAATTTAACGGGAAGGCTACGCATTGATATGCCCAGTGGCCTGGCCAAACGGCACCTGCTGCCACGCCTACCGGAATTTCTCGCGCAGCATCCGCAATTGCATGTGGAACTCAGCAGTACTGATCGCCGGGTAGACCTGGTTCGCGAGGGCTTTGACTGTGTGATCCGCGTAGGCAAACTCGGCGACTCCTCATTAATTGCGCGCCCACTGGGTTCGCTTTCCTTGGTCAATTGCGCCAGCCCTGACTACATTGCACGCTACGGTACTCCGCAATCACTGGCGGACTTGGCACAACATCAATTGATTCACTATGTCTCAACCCTTGGTAGCAAATCAGCGGGTTTTGAATATGCAGCTAATGGCGAAACCCATTTCGTCGCCATGCCCGGCAAGATTACCGTGAACAATTCCGATGCTTACAGCGCGGCCTGCCTTGCTGGTTTGGGAATAGCCCAAATTCCCCGGATTGCCGCGCAGGATTATCTCGCCAAGGGGCAATTGGTCGAGGTCTTGCCACAATATTGCGCCGAAGCCATGCCGGTTTCGCTGCTCTACGCCAACCGCCGTCATTTATCGCGGCGTGTACAAGCCTTTATGGATTGGGTGAGCAGTGTAATGCGTGATTATGTCGCGTGAATCAGTGACAATGGCCACCCCCGCATTGGCTTTGCCTTTACACCCGCGTTTTTCTCACGGATTTACCCCACGCCATGAACGCTACACCCGATTTATTTACCCGCCGCCATTCTGTATTTGTGTTTGCAACACTCTGCACGCTGCTCTGGGGCAGCTCTTATCCTGCGATTAAAAGCGGTTATGCGCTGCTGGCGATTGCGCAAGATGATGTCGCCACCCAAATGTTATTTGCCGGTTATCGTTTTTTGCTGGCGGGAATCTTTCTCATTCTGCTGGCGCAACTCAGTGGTAAACCCGTCTTTCGTTTGAACCTGCGCCAAGTCGGCCAACTCAGCATTCTCGGGCTAACCCAAACGACCTTGCAGTATGTGTTTTTTTACATCGGCCTGGCTTATGCCACCGGAGTTAAAGCGTCGATTCTGAATGCGACAGGCACATTTTTCAGTGTGGTTATCGCCCACTTTATTTACCACAACGATCGCCTCACACAGCGCAAAGTGCTCGGTTGTATTACCGGTTTTGCCGGCGTATTCGTGGTGAACTTTCATAAAAGCCTGGTGGATTTTGAATTCACCCTGATGGGCGAAGGTTTTATTGTGATAGCGGCTTTTATACTGGCATCGGCCTCGATTTACGGCAAACGTATTTCACAATCCATGGATACCTTGATTATGACTGCACACCAGCTAACGCTCGGTGGTTTTGCGCTAATCGTTTTAGGCTGGGCTAATGGTGGTGCGTTAAAGGCTTTTGACTGGCAATCCGGTTTATTACTGGTGTATCTCGCACTCCTGTCATCTGCCGCGTTTGCACTCTGGAGCGCGCTGCTCAAACACAACCCTGTGGGCATGATTACTATTTTTAATTTTTTAGTGCCGATTTTTGGCGCGTTACTCTCAGCGCTGTTTTTGCATGAAAATATTCTGGAATGGAAAAACTTGTTGGCATTGTTACTGGTGTGTAGCGGAATTTGGTTGGTTACACGCGCACGTGGATAAACCGGCTAGCGCCCTGCGTGGGCGCTAGCGAGTAAACATTAAACGTTTTGACCAACGCTGAACAGGTTGCGATAAACCACACCCATTACCACATTGACCAATGGCACGGCCCAAATCAAACCAATACCCAAGGGTAAGAGCGCCAGAATAATCAGAACCATTATCACCACATACAAACCAAACATTCTGAACCAGCATTTGTGAATGGTTTTACGCGAGGTTTCCAAGGCTTCCCAAATACCCATGTTTTTTTCCACCAACAGAGGAATGGCCATGGAGTAGGCAACAGCCAAATAAATGCCGGGAATAATCAGCAGTACAAAACCGATCAGCATTAATACGACCATCGAAACATACAACAAAAAGATGGGGATAATTTTTGCGTAGTAGTCAAATACCATAAACGCATTGGTAGCGGCGCCAACACTGCGCTTGATACCCAACAAGGTGATACCGGCATAGAGTGGATAGGTCACCAGACCAATCACAATTTGCGAAATCAGTATCATAATCAGTGAATCTTTGCCGATAAATTCAAACGGTAGCGATACCGCGATAGAGATACCGATATAAATCAGCAGCGCGCCCCAGATGGTTGCTTTGTAACCGCTGGTCAGTTGCCAGGCTTCTCTAAATACATCGCCAATATCCCAGTTGGGATTCACGTTGTACTGTACCGCTTGCGGCTCTTGCAGATTACTTTGTGGGGTTTGATAGGGATTAGCGTCCGTCATGTCCTTGCTCCAGGTTGTTAGATTGAGGCGCCAATTAATCATTAATCGACAGGTTCGTCAATCCGCTTATGGCAGAAGAGCGAGGTAGACACAATTTCGTCCGGCATCTTTTGCTTTATACAGCGCGGCATCCGCATGCAGGATTAATTCATCCAGCGTATCGCCTTGTTGTGGCCAGATGGCCAAGCCTGCCGAGAAGGTCAGCGACAGCCCGCCTTTGCGCGTTTCCATCGGCATTGCAGCAAAATCGCTGCACAGCTTGCCAAGCCGCTTGTGCGCATCAGCGCCGTCCACTTCCGGCAGTATCACTAAAAACTCTTCGCCGCCAATGCGAAATATCACATCGGATGCGCGTAAATTTTCAACCAGAAACAGCGCGACCGATTTCAGCACATCATCGCCAATTAAATGGCCGTGATCGTCATTCAGTTGTTTGAAGTGATCCAGGTCAATTAACGCCAGCGCCATGGGCTGCGATTGTCGGCGTGCGCGCGCAACGGCAAGCATAAAAAATTCATCCAGATAACGGCGATTGTATAAACCGGTCAACGGATCGCGCAGCGCCTGCTCGCGCAATAATTCATGCAAATTGGTGATGGTTTTCAACCGTTGCTCACTGATCGCCAACGCCTCGGATAATTTTAATTCGCTCAAATAACGCTGGGTCACATCGCGCAGGTACAGCATGTGCCCGAGCACCAGGGGGCCATCGCGGGTTGCGCGGGTTATCGCACTCACGCGCAATTCAAAATAGCGATCGCCATCTTCCAGGGTGAGTAATTGTGGCTCGCTGTCATTGATTTGCAGCGCGAGCAGTTGTTGTAAATCCTCGCCCACTACCGGCCACTCCACCAAAGGCCGCCCTTGCCAATTTGCCGGGAAATTTGCCAGCTGCAGCGCCGCCGGATTGGCCTCTATCACCCGCTGGCGCGGATCAATCACCAGTACCGGATCCAACAGCGCCTCCAACAATAAGTGCCGCGCAACAGGCAACACATCAAACAGACGCACACCCACAATTAACCAGGCAAATGCGGCCAGCGTAAACGCAAAACTGAAGGGGGTGGGATCAAACCCGAAAATGGTGCGGCCAAAAACCACATAGCTGATATTGGCTGTCCAGGGCACAGCAGTAACTGCCGCAAACGCCAGATAATGACGGCGGTGCAAACCGCGACTGCGCATTGCCGCCTGGATAACAACCGCAATACAAAACAACATAAAGAAGTAGACATACACCGCTGCCGCATAAAATAGTGGGCCGTGGTGATAGCGAATAGGCGCGCCCGGTTCGCTGCTAATGGGAGCGGTATCGGCGCCGTAAAAAAGGCCGTGCAGTGGGTTAGTTAGGGCGAGTATCCAACAACACAGGGGCATCACCATGAGCATCAACAATTTTGCGCGCGGTAACAAACTGTGAATACTGTTGACGTATTGCCACAAAAATATCGCCCAGAATGTTGGCGCGGCTACTATGCCGGGCCAAGCCATGGCGCCCCAGAATAATTTATCGGCTGGTTGGAGGGCCGCCATTTCCAGGGCAGCCGTTAACATCCACCACAGGCAGGCAATGTGAATCAACACAAAACTGACGCGCCCGGGGAAAACGCGCTGCCCACTCACCCAATGGGCGAGCCAACCCACGCCAACGCAGGTACATAGCGTAAAAATAACCGGGAAGCTCAAGGTGCTTTCCAAAGATAAACTCATGTTACCTCGTGGTGATACTGCAAATTCACCGAATGACACTATGACAACAGGAACAGCCACCCGCAGGGGCCGGGTACTGCATCTTACTCCTCATATTCCGCTTCGCGAATCACTGCCAAAAATTCTTCGCCAAAGCGTTTTAATTTACTCTCGCCCACACCGGTAATGCTGCGCAATTGCTCCGGCGTGAGTGGGCGGAACTCCAGCATTTCGCGCAAGGTCGCATCGTGAAAAATTACATAGGGCGGCACGCCCTGTTCTTCCGCGAGACGTTTACGACAAGCGCGCAGTGCGTGCCACAGCCCCTGATCCTCAGCGTCAATGCCTTGGCCCAGATTAGCGCGACGCGGTGTGCTGACGGTGGTTTTGATATCGCGCCGCAAGCTGATTTTTTCCTCGCCACGCAAATAGCTACGGCAGCTTTCATTTAATACCAAGCCACCAAAACCATCGACGTTCACATCCAGCAAACCGCGTGCGACCAACTGGCGAAAAATGGCTTTCCATTCATCAGCACTCAAATGCTTGCCAATACCATAGGTGGTGAGTTTGTGATGATCGAACGACAGGATTTTTTCATTGTTGCTGCCGCGCAGCACATCGATCACATGGCCAGCGCCAAACCGTTGGCCAGTGCGATACACGCAAGAGAGCGCCATTTGCACCGCTTCGGTGGCATCCCAGGTTTGCGGTGGTGTTAAACAACAATCGCAATTGCCACAGGGTTGTGCGAGGGTATCGCCAAAATAGCGCAATAAACTTTGGCGGCGACAGCTGGTAATTTCACACAGGCCAAGCATCGCATTTAAGCGCTGTTGTTCGTTGCGTTTAAATTCTTCACTGCCTTCACTCTGCGCCATCATCTGCCGCAGCTTTACTACGTCTTCCAAACCATATAACAAGAGTGTTGTAGCCGGTTCTCCATCGCGTCCCGCGCGGCCGGTTTCTTGATAATAGGCTTCGATACTTTTGGGTAGATCCAGGTGCGCCACAAACCGCACATCGGGTTTATCGATGCCCATCCCAAACGCAATAGTCGCCACCATAATGATGTTGTCTTCGCGTAAAAACCGCTCCTGATTTTTTTGCCGCACAGCCGCAGGCAAACCGGCGTGATAAGGCAACGCGGTAAAACCCTCGGCGCTCAACCACTCGGCAATCTGCTCCACTTTATTGCGCGACAAGCAATACACAATACCCGAGTTACCCGCTTGCTCCTCGCGTAAAAAACGCATCAGCTGGATTTTGGGATTATTTTTTTGTGCGATGCGGTATTGAATGTTGGGGCGATCAAAACCGTTAATAAATTGTTGGGCATTTTCCAACTGCAAGCGCGCGATAATTTCATCGCGCGTGCGCACATCAGCCGTGGCCGTCAAGGCGATGCGCGGCACCTGTGGAAATTCGCGGTGCAGTAATTCCAGCTTTAAATAATCGGAGCGGAAATCGTGACCCCATTGGGATACGCAGTGGGCCTCGTCAATCGCAAACAGGGAAATTTTTATCTGGTGGAATAATTCCAGCGTCCGCGGCTGGATCAACCGCTCGGGCGCCACATAGAGCATATCCAGCTCGCCACGCTGCAAAGCCAACTCGGTTTGCCACATTTCCTGCGCGCTGAGCGACGAATTTAAAAACCCGGCACGCACTCCCAATTCACGCAGGGCACTGACTTGATCCTGCATCAGCGCAATCAGCGGCGATACCACAATGCCTACGCCCTCGCGTACCAGTGCGGGAATTTGGTAACACAGGGATTTACCACCGCCGGTCGGCATCAGCACCAGCACATCCTCACCGGCAACCAACGCGTCAATCACTGCCGCTTGCGGGCCGCGAAACTCGTGGTAACCAAAGGTGGAATGTAAAATTGATAGGGGAGTTTTCATTAATCACATCATCCTTTGCTGCAATAATTTCCCTATTTCTTCACCAATGGGTCTGAACCCTGTGTGAGCTGTCATCAGCTGTTCCAGTTGTGAATAACTATTTTTACAGGATTCTTCAACATCACTCACAATTTTCTCGATCGTTTTGCCATTCAAGCGGCAATGAATTTTGGCGAATTTTTCCACCACTTTCCACTTCGGCCAGCGTTTACTACCGGTCAGGGTAAGTGCCATAGAATCGCGAGGAATGTAGGGCGTAGTGCTGATCAAATCAAATACGGGGGCGAGCTGGCGTGTGGCAGAGGGATTTTGTCCGCTGCGGTACTCCGTCAAGCCGGAATAGAGAACTCCAAGATTTTTTAAATGGGCATCGCCATTCCTGATGATGATGTTGAGCAGGGTGAGTTTAAATAAATCTTCAAGTGCTTGCTGCACGTATTCGGGCGATACAAACTGAACAATAGTGCCAGCACAGGCTTCTATACTGGACTCATATTTTTGCTGGGTGGTTTTGCCTTGCAATACACAAAAATCCTCAAAACCTAGCGGCTGATCTTGCGCATCAATATCAAAGCGCTCACACACCAATAATTTTCCATTGTCGCTGAGATAAAAATTCGGCGTCGTTAAACCCGCGCTGCGCGCCAGTGTTAAACAAAAAAATTCGTTACACGCCAGCTCCGGAAATTCTGCTCCCCAACTTTTTACAATGTATTTTTTTAGCGGTAATGTTGCCTTATCGGTCAGCGAAGGCGAGCGATCAGTGCGTATATCCATTAATACTTTGGGCTGCACTCCCGCAACGCCGGAGTGCAGCGCATAGCGTTCAAATAATTGATGGAACAATTCTGCATCATCACCCTGTAACAACTCCGTGAGCGACAGATCTGAGTGCGTATCATCGGGCAGTGGTTTATCGGCCAGGCTATAGCGCAAGCGGCCAATCTGGTGATTCCCCAAGAGCGTGAGATAACTCAAATCATCACTACCGAAATGTTTTGCTGCATAACGCTCAATGGCCTGACGCAAATAACCTTCGGGCAAATTCATTTGAAACAGCGGATGCAACCCCTGCTCATAGCTATAGGTTTCCAGGCGCAGCGGCATAGTGAGCGAGAGTGCGTCGGTCGCATCCAACCCATAGGTAAAACTGTGGCGCTGTTGCGCGCGCGCCAAGCGGCCGGCCAAATGACGGGAGACAAATACATCGACCTTATCCTTCACGGGGCGACTCCTCAGCCTGGGCAGCGACCAACTCATCCAGCGTGGGCAAACCGGCATTCACCAAGGTGAGTTTTTTACCCAGCAACTCCAATACCCGCTGCACTTTGCGAATACCAATATCGGTGTAGTCATTGCGCTCCAGCATGCCCAGCGTCGTGCGATCCAGACCGGCCATTTCAGCCAGTTGTGACTGGCTCCACCCCTTTTGCTTGCGCAGGGTTTTGATTTGCAGGCCCATGTGTTCAAGTGCAGAGGTCATAGAAAGGTTTTCATAGCCACATTATTTGATGAATATATACATCAAATTAGCCAACATCAAACAATTTGATGCATATATTCATCAAGCTGCAATAAAAACCATAGGGTAGATGAGACAGAAAAAGGAGAAATACAGCGAGGGGACTAAAAATAGGGAGGAAGGGCGCAATAACAAACGGGCGAGACAGACAGGCTCGCCCGACACAAACCGCCAGCGCCTATGGCTGGCGGTATCGATTCAGGTATTTATAGCACCGCGTTTACGGCGGCGGGCTTGGACGATGATGGGCTTCGCCCTTCGGGCACAACCACCATCACCAGGCCCCACATGATTAACAAACCTGCCATCACTGATACCGACTTTTTCACGATTTATCCCTCCAGCGAATATGTCGTACCAGACTAGGCTGCAAAAACTGAACCATGGCTGAAAAAACGGCATGGACATCAGGGCGATACAAAAATCCGCACCTTTCCGCTTATGCTAGCCGCAGGAAATAGAAATTATTAAACCAAATGGTTGACAATTAATATCCACCGGAGAATACTTAACCACATGGTAAACAATCAACAAGATCCACTTGACGCCGTATTCCATGCCCTTGCCGATCCCACACGGCGGGCGATGGTTGCACGGCTGGCGCAATCGCCCTGCGGCATCAGCGAGCTGGCAGCGCCGTTTGAAATGACACTCGCCGCTGCATCCAAGCATGTCAAAGTGCTGGAACGCGCCGGTTTGCTGGTGCGCTCCATTGAGGGGCGCAATCACACCTGTGCGCTGGATACTCGCCCCATGTTGGGCGGCCTTGAATGGCTGCGTCACTACGAGCAGTTCTGGAACCAGCGGCTGGATGCACTGACCGCCGCGCTGGTGGCCGATGACCAAGCCGAGCGCAACACCGACTAACCGGGCCAGACATCATTCCCAGGCCCTTGACCTGCCCAGCCACTGGGCCTAAACCGGCTCACAGCCAAAGGAGTTTGCGATGAATGATTATGGTGTCCTGACCGCCCCCGATACCCTGCGCCTGGAGCGCCTCTTGCCCGGCCCCATTGAGCGGGTCTGGCAGTACCTGACCGAGTCCGACAAACGCGCTACCTGGCTGGCCGCAGGCGATGTCGAGCAGCGGGTCGGTGGCAAGGTGGAACATACCTTCCGCAACTCGGAACTCTCCCCCGAGCACGACATACCGCCACCTAAATATGCCGATTGCGCGGGCGACGTTGCCATGCTGGGCAAAGTCACCGCCTGCGAACCCCTGCGTTTGCTGCGCTATTTATGGAATGCGGGATCGGCCGAGGAATCCGAAGTGAGTTTTGAACTCAGCCCCCATGAGGATCAGGTCAAACTCACCGTCACCCATCGCCGTCTCACCAACCCAGCCGAACGCCTGAGTGTGGCTGGCGGATGGCACACCCACCTCAATATTTTGCGTGACCGCCTTTGCGGCAATACACCACCGGGTTTCTGGCGAGTGCACACCCAACTGGAACAGGAATACGCCGAGCGCCTGGCAGGGTGATTCAAGTTGATTTTGCCATCACGCAACAATAAAAGTTGCGTGATGGCAAATCCTGCAGTATCTTTTCATGTAACTACTGCCATTACATGAAAAAGAGGCTGCCTATGAAACGCGATTCCCGCTTATCCGGCGTGCTCCATGTGCTCCTGCACATGGCCGAAACCGAGGCGCCCATGACCTCGGAAGCACTGGCCGCCATGATGAAAACCAACCCGGTGGTGATTCGCCGCATTCTCGCGGGCCTGCGCGAACACCAACTGGTCTGCTCCGCCAAAGGTCACGGTGGCGGCTGGCAGATCTGTCGGGCGCTTGCCGACATCACCCTCCATGACATTTACCGTGCACTCGACGAACCCACGTTGTTCGCCATGGGCAATCGCACCGAAGCGCCCGGCTGCTTGGTGGAAGAAGCCGTCAATAGCGCACTCAACCACGCCTTTGAGGAAGCGGAAAACCGGCTGCTGGAACACTTTCGCCGCGTCACCCTCGCGCAACTGAGCGAGGATTTTCACCAGCGCATGCAAGCGCGCGGCTTCTCTGGCAGCCACGCACATTCTATTTTTCCGGATGACCATTCAACCTCAGAACAAGGGTGAGTTTATGCAAACAACCTACGATGTGATTGTGATAGGCGGCAGCTACGCCGGTATGGCGGGCGCCCTGCAATTGGCACGCGGACGACGCACAGTCGCGGTAATCGATGCGGGCATTCGTCGCAATCGCTTCGCCGCCCATTCCCACGGCCTGCTGGGGCAAGATGGAAAAAGCCCATCCGCCATCGCCGATGAAGCAAAAGCACAACTGCTCAAATACCCCGGCGTGACCTGGATTGACGGCAACGCCCTGGCAGCAGAAAAAACGGGCGACCTCTTCACTGTAACCACGGCCGACCACAACAGCCTGCGCGGCAAGCGATTGTTGCTCGCCGCCGGCGTCAGCGACCACTTACCCGCCATCACCGGCCTACAAGACCGCTGGGGCAGCTCGGTATTTCACTGCCCCTATTGCCACGGTTACGAACTGAACCAGGGTCCGCTCGGCGTACTCGCCGTGAGCGAAGCCTCCATTCACCAAGCGCTGTTAATTCCCGATTGGGGCCCAACCACATTTTTCACCAACAACTGCTTTACGCCAACGGAAATCCAGCGACAACAACTGGCCGCGCGCCAGGTACGGCTAGAGACCGAAACCGTCAGTGAAATTGCCGGCGAGCAATCTGCCATCATCAAACTGGCCAATGGTCGCCTGATTGAACTGGCGGGGCTATTCGTCGCCAGCCTCACCAAACCCGCCAGCCCCATCGCCTATGACCTGGGCTGCGAACTGGCGGAAAGCCCGGTGGGCTTTTATGTGAAAACCGATGAACTGAAACAAACCTCAATTCCCGGCGTATTTGCCTGCGGTGATTTAGGCCGCCCAATGGGCAGCGTAACCTTTGCGATTGGCGACGGCGCACAAGCCGGGTTTGCCATCCACCGCTCGCTGATTTTTGATGGTTTGCCCCAATAAATACACCATTCGTCAGGCGGGCGCGCCAGCCGCGTCCGCTGCGTCTTTTATCTCTTTAACGTCACTGGAAAATGCCAAAATATCCCCCGGCTGACACTCCAACACCGCGCAGATTTTTTCCAGCGTATCAAACCGAATCGCCTTGGCCCTGCCAGTTTTCAGCACCGACAAATTTTGCGGCGTGATATCCACCAACTCCGCCAGCGTATTCAAGCGCATTTTGCGCTGCGCGAGCACCACATCCAGATTCACAATAATGGGCATAACCACTCCTTACCTGTAACAGACACCAACGCCTATATCGTCAGCTCGGATTCTTCGTTAAGGTCGCAGCCAATTTCCAGCGCCCACAGCAACACATACATCACGCCGAAAAACATCAGCGCCACAATAAAATCCGTATTCACCACAATATGCACGGGCGATGCTTGCATCGCGCTGTAAAACCAACTGCCCAGCAACGAAACCAGATACACCCCGTACATCACCATGCCATGGTGCAGCGCCTTGCGCGCATGATCAATCGCCTGTTTATTAAAAATATCTCCCACCGAAAAATGCCGGATCAACTCGCGGCTGTGATGAGTAATTTTCAGCGCAAGCCACAAAAACACCGACAGCAACGCCACCATCAACAACCGCTGCACCAGCGTCAGCTCAACATCCTGCATTTGCACAACACCCACCGTAAGCTGCATTTTGCCGCCCACCAAAAACACCGCCACCATCAAAGGCCACACCACCCACAGCGCATAACGCACCCAGGTCAGGCACACATACAAATAACCACTGATCTGCTTAATACGCGCTATCCGCTCATGCCGCTGAATATCCATACCATTCCCCAAAAAAGACAAAGCTGAATCCAAAGAATACCTACAAAATACCAATTTACAATATTTATTTATTGATATTCGATAAATAAAGGTTTTGGCTATTAGGGAGAATGGAATGATCAGAATCACCCTACTTGAGGAATTTATAGAGGAGTCTGTTAATGGCCCTTAAGTGGGCAATCGCGACTATGTTCCGAGACAAACCTAAAATAGGGATCCTGTCTCCGCTCCGCTTTTGGCTTATCCAGATTTACACACGTAGCTTGGGCATTGCAGGTTGGCTCCGGGCACTTGAATGCGGACTTGGATTTTATCCTTCCCGCCTGATAGAGCTCATCTGCTCTAGCAGCCGTAACATCCATATTCAGCTCAAGGGAGAAAGCTTGTGCCAGAGAAATATTCCTGGCTCTTTTTACCCTCATCCCCATTGGACTCAGGCGGTATTTCTGTTTGCTGCTGTTAGGTTTATCCGGTTGTGTCTGCTCAATAAGCCCAGCCGCTAAAGCCGCGTTGATATACCTGCTGCGAATGTGTTCCGGATCCCTCAATTGGAGCACCTCTTGCAACTCAGCCCGGCTCAATTCACCCGTTAGCGAATCAATCAGCCTCCCCACTTCCAAGGTAATTTCGGGGATGACTTCCTGGGTGACTTCCTGGGTGACTTCCTGGGTGACTTCCTGGGTAGACAGCGTAAGAGTAACTCCAAAAGCTGGATCTGAATGCCATTTTGGTGCCAAAAGACCAGCCTTTTTACACGCCTGCTGGATCACTACACTGCCACGCCCCAACTTTTCCATATAACCCTGCAGATATAAACCATGCGCAATATCCGGGTTACGCAATACCGATATGTGCCCCTGCTCCAACTTAGCCACATCTATACCCTGGGGCAAACCACCAGAGTTCCAGATCTCCACCTGGTTTGGGCCAACCTCAACCTTAACCCCACCAGAAAAGCTACTGTAATCCCGATGTGCAAACGCATTGACCAGCGCCTCGCGCACCGCCTCTGCCGGGTACAGGGGAATATCCTCGCGCTGACTTGAATTGTTAGCAAAGCGCGCACGCGAAGGTGTATTGCGATGAATAAAGTCGATCAGCTGCTCAATAACCTCGACTATCGGGCCCTCGAAATGCTTCAAGTCTCTGTAGGTATTTTCGGCCTTGTTGTTGTAGCAGACCGCTCGCACGCGAGTTTGAGGATGGCGACGCGATGGGTCTTTGGCCAGGAGCACATCGGCTGCATTGGTTAATCGTCCATATTTAGCCAAGGACAGAAGCTGTAATTGATGCAATAACCCTTGTTCAGATTGCTTCACCTCCAAAGGCAAACGCGCAGCACCCAGTAGTTTTTTACAGGCACTGGCTGAGAGATCATCTTCATCTAATTCAGCAGAAAAACGACGCTCCCAGCGTTCGGGTTCCACCTGCTTGCGCAGAACCATATCGCGAATGGTTTCTATATCTGCTTTTCGTGTTAGCTCACCTACACGAATATAAATGTCATTGCTAAATGCGTAGGGAATGTCCTTACCCTTGGGAGTTTCTATCACCAATACCGATTTTTCTTCGAGCTCTATTACATCAATTGAAAAGAGCACGGGAGGCTGGATCTGGCTTTTTAATGTAGTTTCAAGCTGCGCAGCAACCTTTTCTGCGCTGCTAATGCCCAGTACGTTACCTTTATCGTCAATACCACAAATTAAATAACCGCCTTCGGCATTTAAAAAAGCACAGATGTCTGGGCCACAAATTTTAGCTTCCGCCCTAGATTTAAACTCCCGAGTTTGGTGTTCACCGAGCGACAAGAGCTGTTGTATTTCAACCGAAGATTTACTCATCGCCACCTCCATTCAATATTTTCTCAATAAGCTGAGGATTTTCAAAATGCTCTCTTAATCGCTGTTCTACATCTTGGTAACGCGAAAACTGGGCAACCACAAAAAGATTCGCATCATCATCGCGATCAAATTTTTGAACCCAGTTGCCGACTCTATCTTCAATGAGAAGACCATCCATCTCAGGAGTTCGGATAGCATCCTCATACATATCAAACACGCGCAAATCTTCAATCGATTTTGCGCCCGGTTTCAATTTGAGCTTCTTGCGCTCATCACGGTTTTTATAACCCAAATCAGCCAGCAGCCTACGGCCAAATACGACCTGATCATGAGCCAAAAACCACCTGGGCTTGTCCCGCTCGATAGCCTTTCTAATTTCCTGATGGGTAATTGAAAGCGCATCCTCTTCTCTTTCTTTACCGCTTCCATACTGAGCGGTGATGATCCCGAGGAACAAATCGCACTTTTCTACGGCGGCCAAACAGCTTTTAAATGCAGATTCGGTTGAAAAGACAGGCACCGTACCTTTATGGGACATCCACACCTCATAGCCAAACGCCGTGAGCAAGGTATAAACCCTATCCAGCAACTCTTCTACGCCGTATACAGTAGAGGAAACCATGATTGTTAGCTTTTTATCCATAGGTTAAAAACTTCCCTGATTAATCGTTATTGCCCTGATGCCACAGGTTAAGTTACACAGGCATTGAATCACCAAAAGGCCAAATTCCGATAGTGTCACCCAAGAACCTGCAATCTGTACAGTCCAACGCCCCTACAGAACACTCACAGGATAAAACGCTCAATAAATGTAGGGCTGGGTTTCAAAGGCCTATTGACCAAACAGCCCCGCCAACACTTAATTAGCAGCAGCTTTTGGTTTACAAAAACCCATCATGTAATGCGATGTATTTCACATTTGCCCCGTTTTGATACAGAATCAGCCTCAGGGAACAGCTATGGAATACAGCGATGAACAATAAATTGAGTACAAAAGACCACCGAGGGTTAGCGCGTGGCGAATAACTGGCAAGAAGACGAACTGTTGCTAACGCTGCACCTCTACTGCCGTACGCCGTTTGGCAAATTGCATCAGACCAACCCCGAGATTATTAAACTCGCCCAAATTATTGGCCGTACGCCATCGGCTGTGGCGATGAAAGCCTGCAACTTCGCCAGTCTCGATCCCGCACTCGCACAAAAAGGCCTAGCCGGTGCCAGCAAAGCCGACCGCGCCCTGTGGAATGCGTTTATGACTAACGCTACAGAAGTCGCCGACAAAGCCGAAACGCTTTATGAAACCCGCGTACTTCCCACTGAACCAACCACAACTGAAAAGCCACTCGCATTCCCCACTGGCCCAACTGAAACCACCCGCGAAGTAAAAGTACGCCGCGTGCAACGCTTCTTCCGTCAAACGGTTTTAGAAAGCTACAACAACCGCTGTGCGATTTCGGGGTTAGCAATTCCTGAGCTATTAGTGGCGAGCCATATTATTCCCTGGGCAGAGAACGAATCGCGCAGAGCAGATCCGACAAACGGCATTGCGCTGAATGCGCTTTATGACAAAGCGTTTGATCGGCATTTAATTTCGTTTGATGAGGATTTTAGGTTGGTGTTGTCGGAGCGGATCAAAGCGCGGGCCAAGGAAGAGATGGTGAAAGAGTATTTTTTGAAAGTTGAGGGGAAGGTTTTGGAGATGCCGTATAGGCTCCTTCCTGATTCTGAAGCATTGAAAAACCATCACAAATCCACACTTACATTGAATGTATAAACAAACCAAATAAAAATAATTAAACCTAATTTAACATAAAAAATGCAAAATATAATTTTATAATCAATAGGAATAGTTAAAATGAAAGGCATCCATACCACTGGTGAATATTACAAGCATTTTATTGAAAAGGCAGAATACCCTTACACCGAAGAAGAGCGAGCCTGTATCAAAAACACGATATCAAAACTTGGAGATGTTGAAACACTTGGCTCCAAACCAGGAATGTTACTGGGGAAAATTCAATCAGGTAAAACAAAAACATTTTTAGCAATAATTGGACTAGCTTTTGATAATGACTATGACATAGCAATAATATTAACAAAAGGAACTAAAGCTTTAGCCAAGCAAACGGAACAACGAATTCAAAGGGAGTTTAAACCTTTTCATGATAGAGATGAAATTCTAATTTATGACATCATGAATATGCCCGATAAACTAGGAGGATGGGAGTTAAAAAAGAAAATAATATTGGTAGTAAAAAAGCAAAAGGATAACTTTGATAGACTGCAAAATATTTTCCTAAAAAAACATAAAATCCTATCCGACAAGCGAGCCCTGATCATTGATGATGAGGCTGATTATGCAAGCGTTGGATACAAAAAAAAGGGAGGTGAAATTGATGCCAACCTCACAGCCCATAAATTAGATGATTTGCGTAATTCCGTTAGACACGCATCATTTCTTCAAGTAACTGCCACACCCTATTCATTATATCTGCAACCTGAGTCAGTTGAAGTTAAAGGTATTAGTTTTTTACCAGCACGGCCAGCATTTACAGAGTTAGTTCCGGTTAATACTGCATACATCGGCAGTGATTATTATTTCGACAGCGACTACTCAGATTTACTATATATTCCGCTTACGGCAAATGAACTAACAACCCTACGAAAAAAAGATGGTCGGCGCTTAAAAATTACTGATGTATTAACGTCTAGTGCAGTACAAGGATTAAGAGATGCATTTTGTAACTTCTTGGTGGGCGGCTGTATAAGGCAATTACAAGCTATATATAATAATACTTTGAAAAGTAAATTTAGCCTTCTCGTTCACACTGAAGTTTCTAAAGATACTCATCTATGGCAGGAAGAAGTAGTTAATGCGTTATGCAATGCATTAAACAATGAAGCCAAAAAGAACACTGATTTATTCAGTAGTTTAATTTCAAGAGCATATCAAGAAATTAAAGCCAGCATCGAACTATCGAAATTTCATTTACCTACAAAAGAAGATGTAACTCAACGTGTTCAAGAGGCCTTAATTGATGAAGAAGTATTAATTAGCAGTATAAATTCAGACAAACAAGTTGAAGCTCTTCTCGATGATTCAGGTCAATTGCGCTTACGCACACCATTTAATATTTTCATTGGTGGCCAGATACTGGATCGAGGAATTACAATTGGTGGGTTAATTGGTTTTTTTTATGGCCGAGCTCCAAAAAGATTTCAGCAAGATACCGTTCTTCAGCACTCAAGAATGTATGGTTACAGACCAAAAGAAGATTTGGCAGTTACACGTTTTTACACCGCACCTACTATTTATAATGCAATGAAAAAAATGCACGAAAGTGACGTAGCTTTGAGGGAGGCAATTGAAAGAAATCCACAAGAAAGTGTGCGATTCATACAAGGAAGCTCGTCTGGGACAATCGTACCATGTAGTCCAAATAAGATTTTACTGACCGAAACTACAACTCTCAAGCCATATAAGCGCATTCTACCAATCGGCTTTCAGACTGATTATAAGACGCGCACAAATAAAATTACTGAACATATTGATAAATTGCTTCTTGATGTATGCCCATCGGGCGCCAGTTCAGCGCCATTTAAAATTACAACATCATTAGCGCATACAATTTTAATTGAATCAGCAAAAGCCATAATAATGGAAGAAGAAGAGGGGTATAAATTTGATTGGGATAGCATGCATGCTGCTATTGATTACATGGCTGAACAGTCATCAAATCCAAATGAAATATGGTGTCTTTGGTTAACCAATCGTAATAACGCAAGGTTGGCAGGAATAGGTAGCCACACTAGATATGTGGCAACACCAGATACAGCTACCACTGAAGGTGCAATTGCAAAAAAATATGCTAAAGACTCACCAATGCTAATGTTGTTTAGGCAAAACGGTAGCGATTCTAAGGAAAAGGGATGGATGGGTGCACCATTTTATTGGCCGCTGCTTTATGCCTCTGGCAAAGTACCAACAACTATTTATGCTAATAGAACCTCAGAATAAATGATAGATGGATTCAACTGCGAAGCGTATAACTCAACCCGCATAGAAAAGTGAGTGCGTTATGGAATATATTATTTTGAAACAGTCTGATTATGTTTCTGAATATGTTAGTCAAGTGTCAGCCATTGCTGATAGAAACAAAGAAGCTTTCGGATTTTTATCTTCCTCTGCATATGAACAAATGGCCTCAAAAGGTCAGTTATGGATAGCAATTAACAGCGATAAAGAGCTCAAAGGTTACTTAATGTTTGGCGGCACTATGCCCACCCTAAAAATATTTCAGCTTTACGCATGTAGATCCGTGAAAGGCAAAGGTGTTGGAAAACTGTTACTTAATAATTTAAAAGATCACGCTAGAAGCAAGCATTATCATACGATATCAGCTAGAGTTGCTTCAGACTTACCTGCAAACAATTTTTGGGAAAAAACCGGCTTCATTATCCACAGACAAGTCAAAGGTGGCGAAACAACAAAGCGCATAATCAATATCAGAGGCTACTCACTGGAGGATAATGATCTATTCGGAGGTTTAGCAAAAGAAACTTTGGCCCCTACACCAAGCAGCCCAATGCTGAGTCGCCCTATATATGCCCTAGATGTAAATTTACTCCTTGATATTTATAAGGCGCGCCCAGGCTACAATAAAGTCATCAAGCTCATGCAAATTGGCCTACAGGGTGAATTTTCAATTTGCATTACACCCGAATTCAAAAAGGAACTGGAACGTCAAACCATGAACTTTGCCGATGATCCTGTTCTTAGACTAGCTGAAATGTTTCCAGAATTAAAAATAGAAAACGACATATCGAGCATTACTATTGCCCTGCGAGAAATAGTGTTTCCATGTAGATCTTCCACTAGAAAATTTATTCAAAACGATGAGTCCGATCTAATGCATTTAGCTTATTGCATCTCCGCTGGAGTAGGAGCATTCGTTACAAGAGAGAAAGCATTGCTGAGAGCTAGCGATGACATTAAGGCTCAATACAATATTTCCATTCTATCTCCTGATGAGTTAATTCTCGACGATGGTGACATATTAGACATTTCCAAACCATTGAATGCAGATTTTTTCCTTGAAGCTTCATCAAACACACCAGAAGTTCGAAATTTTCTTCGAGACTTTTCAACTCCAGATCCTATAAACAAAAAACTATTCTCTAATTCTCCAATCGGAGACAATAGCGCTATTTATGAGGCCAGATTAGACAGTTGTCTTTTCGG
This sequence comes from Cellvibrio sp. PSBB023, assembly GCF_002007605.1. Lineage (NCBI taxonomy): Bacteria > Pseudomonadati > Pseudomonadota > Gammaproteobacteria > Cellvibrionales > Cellvibrionaceae > Cellvibrio > Cellvibrio sp. PSBB023. Next base: position 3,210,793 of record NZ_CP019799.1, read on the forward strand.
GGTTTATTTCTTTCAAAAGCCAACAAAAAGTACCGGACTTGCATTGGCATGCTTATATATCGATGAAAACTCCCCAAAAGCAATTGCAGCTATCGATCATTTTCTAGAGAAATCTATGAGATATAGAAGTGGGTTTTCATACCGACTGAATTTATACATTGGAGAAGATCAGCATTTAACAAAAGAGACCTTAATAAAAAAGGGCTTCTTTAAATTCGAAGACCATTATGTAAAAATAATGTGCAATATTTTTTTACATAATAAGAATTGGAATAATTTTGCAAATGAAGTTAAATCTCTTTGTGGGTTCTCTATACCAAATAAGCTACCCACTAAAAAAGAGCTTTTAAATACTGGACTTTGTCTTACAGATTCAAAAGGCAAAGTTTTAACCTTATCATGGTTTGATTTTGAAACTATGATTTCACCTAGATTTATATTTAACTCTGACAGAAATTGTATTCTTGTCCCCATCAGAGAAAATTATGCTAATGGGTTATTGGGCAACCTAACGAATCAATTATCCTTACTAGACAGTCATGACAAGACACTTCTATTAGAAAAAGCTTATTTTCGCTCTTGTAGTAAAGCCTCTCTTTTCAAAAAAGGAGAACTTATAGCTTTTTATGTCTCGGGCAGTAAAAGCCTTCAAGAAATCATAGGAATTGCCCGTGTAACATACTCAGACTTAATATCCATTGACGATGCGGTAATAAAAGTTGATCGGCAAGGAGTACTATCTCGCCAGGAACTATGTAAAATAGCGAATAAATATGGCAAAATTCATGTATTTACATTCGATAATTTTCTAGAATTTGATTCTAGAATTTCTTTCGGATTAGCTAAAAAGTTAAAGCTTATTAGTAATGCCAATCTCGTATCCCCGGAAAAAATTGGCTCGGATAAATTGAAGATTTTAATTAGAGAGGCATTCAATGAATGATGCAATTATTTCCATCAAACCTAAGCATGTTGAAAACATCTTATCAGGCTCCAAAACGGTCGAACTTAGAACTAGAAGTATAAACTTGCCAGCCGGATCTCGATTGTGGGTTTATACAACTCTGCCCGTTGGGAAGGTTAGACTATCCATGGAGATTGAGTTTATAGAGATATTGCCTCCAAAAGAAATATGGAAGAAACATGGAAAAAAAATATGCATATCAAAAAAAGAATTTGATGAATACACCAAAGATCGTGATGTTGTATCTGCTATAGGCTTGAGAAATATATGCCCTCTAGATGAGGATATTTGTTTAGAGACTATGAGGGAGTACGAAGAAAACTTTCAACCACCACAATTTATTTCCAGACTTTATCCAGAAAGAGCGCTGTATGCCGCTTTTTATGCATAATAAATTACACTTTATCCGCTTCATAAATACTGATAAGAATTATGTATTTTCTTCTTCAACTACTCTTTAACAAAAATACTAGATTCCCCCTCAAATCTAACCTTGCCAGTAACAATAAACGTATCCCTAATCGCCTGAAGATTTTCAACACGCGCGCTAGGCACTCCATCAAAAGTCTCCATTCGCTTAATTGTTGAGGCTCCCACGCCGGATCTCTTCGCAAGGTCATCAATAGACCAACGGAGAAAAGCTCTTGCCATACGAATTTGGCCGGAAGTAATCAAAGTTAACGCACTCCTGACTCTGGCCTTAAAGGCTCATTAACAGTACAAAATGGCTAACTTTATAAACCAAACAGCTTGATCCATCATTTAAGTGAGCTATAATGGCTCACTAATTGAACTTTTAAGCTCTGACCACCGCAACCCAACCACCAAAACCGGCCCACCGCCGCTCAATACAGAGGGAGCTTTTATGGCATCACCACCGAACCGCGAAACCACAAAAGCGCTATTACTGCTTTACGACGACTTCACCGAATTTCAAAGCCAATGCACATTCCTGTGCGATGCCGTGGTGGCATTGGCTATGTCGGAATTGGTGATGGATAAGTGGAGCGTGAACGGCCTGCATATGAATGCCGTGCAGGTTAAGCGGCGGGCGGAGGCATTGGGCGAGAAGTTGTCCACATTCCGAGAACAACTTGAATAATGAGATATAGGAATTCTGAGATCTGCTATCTACTTACGTGCAAAAGGTAAATTTGCTACATATGATGCGCTTTGGCAGTACATCAGAAATTTAGGAACTTATCTGAGGAATTTATATGAGTGCGACAGGAAGATGGATCATTAAGTCAAAACATCTCAATCCAAATAATTTTTATGTAAAAGTTGATGGCTCTGATTTTTACACCGCTTATTGGGTAGCCAATACATCCAATAGCCAGCAAGCAATATCGCTAACGCTAGAAACAAGTGACGAACTTGACCTTGGACAAACCGAGATTCAGGAAACTATTGAATATTCCGGACAACAGATCTCAAACACCCCGGAAGTAGATGCTGCAATTCATGCCGCTATAGCAAAACATACGATATCAGGTGACGTTCAACTGGCGGTGTGGGTTTCATCTCAAGGAGGAAAGTGGTAATGAGTGGAGCAACAGCATTGGCCGAGGGTGGCCGTAAGTTCAAGGTAGATGTTGATTTGATTTTTAATAATTTCAAATCAACAGATCGCAAATATATATTGCGTACAGTATTTGATGATTTAAGTATATGGAAAGCAAAATATGTGGAAGTCAACATATCTGCTTGCGGATCCAAAGCCAATAACCAAAATAAAGAGTACGCCATTATTGACGGTGAAGTTTGGGCATTCAGAATAAATGCCACCAATTTCTCTGATATAGTGACCGCCATAAATATTGCCTGCAAATATTACAACGTCACACCGGATATTTTTCTGAAGGACATTTATATTAAAAATATGAATGCTGAGCAGGAAAATGAAATGGGACTTGAAGCACTAATAAAAGCTAATAAGTCGCTATATAAAGGCACATGCAACGCATTGCGCGAAGCTGCAAAATTATTGTCTTACAAAGGGCCGTTAAGGCTTCATATCTTTAGCAACAATAAAAATCCTAAAATTCCACAAATAGATTTACACGAAGCCTTATCGCAAGGTGGAGCAAAAGAGATAGAAACTGATCCCTCTAAATATAAGTTTCCAGTAAGTAAGAACGACAATACTCAACCTGCCGATCAAAAGCCTTTTATAACACATCATCACGTAGCAATTTTCGACATTTAGTTATGTGAAGTTATTTTAGGCTTCGATTACTCAGGTATTTCCTGATGAATAGGAGGAGTGTTCACAAGAAGCTTTTGTATCAATAACTCGATCTTTTGCGTGGAGCTAAATATGGAAATTCTGGCTGTTTGGTTAATTCATCATAAAGCATCTATGACGCTAGATTCGCCAATGAATCTTGATGGATCTGAATACATGGTAGGTATCGGTGTTGTACCGGCAACGAATATGCAAGAAGCACTGCAATTATTTGAAATGTATCTAAAAAAGCAGGACATGGCGGTGCTTGAATTATGGAAGTGCGAACAATATTTACCTAATAATTTTACCGAGGTGTCTCAAAAAAATAGTGGCATTAATGAAGCAGCGAAAGAGGCATTAGATACAAACAAAATTTTTTATGCCTGTGGAATTTCTTCTGAAGCATTGGATTGTGAGAATAAAGAATAAACAGCTACGAATCATAAAATAAAGCGGCGTCACCTCAGTAACTACCGATGAAAACACAAAACACGTTTTCGATCAGGTGACAATTTGGGCAGCCTTGGGCCTGCCGCCCAATTACCTATTGGAATGCTGGCTAATTACTGGACAGGGTAATGGACTGGCTTGTCACATCGATAACAACGACCTACACACAAAAAGCGCTATTCCAAAAACGAATCCAGCAATTTCAGCATGGCGGTGCGTTGGCTTTGGGTGAGGCGCGGCCAAAAGTTTTGCAGGGAGTGAATTTCCTCTTCGATGACGTGACGCAAATAGTGCGAGGCGGGTTCTTTCACTAACAGGGGAATTGGGTGCTCCGATTCACAGTCCAGAAAAAACCAGGAAATGGGTACACCCAGGCATTGGGAGAGCAAATAAAGCTGGGAGGCGCTGAGTTTGTTTTCGCCATTTTCATAGCGGGAAATTTGCTGCTGGGTGGAGCCGATGGATTCGGCAAGGGCACCGGCGCTGACGTCCGCTTGCATGCGGAGTTTTTTGAGGCGCTGGCCAATTTGGCGATCCAGTGCTGTGACGGCAGGTTTTGCCATGGGAGGTGTCATCCGAATACAGGTGAATCGGTTTAATTCACACGGTTGACGCCTATAGTAGTTATGGACTAATATCCGTTCATCAACATAACTATATTAAAATGTAACATTAAACACGTTTAATGATGCCGTTTTGCGACTTGTCGGTCATATTTGGGGAATTTCAGGGGTTTGGTATACACGTTATACGTGTGACATTGCATCAGGGAGGCTTCTGGCAATGGTGCCCAGTAATAAGCAAGACCCGCCTGAAGGGTTGAACAAGGCCGGTGCATTGGCACCGCACACCAGCGAGCAGTGGCTCCGGCTGTGTGATGATTTTGCGAACCTGGACGGGCAGTGCGCACTGTTGTGCGAGCTACTCACGCATCTGAGCCGACGGGACACACCTCTGGAACCCGCCGGGCAACACGGTATAGATATGTTGGTGAGCCAGCTTCGGGAAGGCTCTCGTGCATTTAAGCAACAACTCTACAAGATGCGCGCCGATTGATCATAGCTCGGCGCTATTCGGTAATGCGTATTACAAGAAGTCACATCACAGCAGGTGACTCCGCTTTAGTTGCATCGATCCGATGCAACTTTTTTTATGCGTGTTATTTCCCTTTAATCAAACAGGCGATTCAGCAAGCCGCGCAATTTTTGCAGGTGCTCTTCCAGAATTAACGAATAGTGATGGTAGTGCTTTTTGTGCATGTCGGAATCCTCCGCAGAATGCATTAACGCTTGCAATGCGGTTAGGGCTTGCAGCTTGTCCAGCTGTAAGTAGATTTCATCTTCCAGTGCGTAGTTGTTGAGAAAATCCAGATTCAATTCTGCATCGTCCGCCTTTTTCATAATGCCTCCATCTCACCTTATTTCAATTGGCTGATATCGATCACTCATTGATCACACCCGAAGTCTAACCTCGTTAAAGCCGAAGTTCAACTTCAATAAGATGCTTACCTCTCTACCGCTAAAAGGGCGCCCTTGTGCAACTCAAAAAACAATTCGGCAAACGTGTGCAGCAACTGCGCCAGGCCAGGAAAATTACCCAGGAGGAATTGGCCGAAAAGGTGGGCGTGAGCATTGAATCCATCAGCAATATTGAACGCGGCATTCACGGCCCGAGTTTTGATAACCTGGAAAAAATTATTATCGCCCTGCAAGTTCCCGCGAAAAGTTTGTTTGAGTTTGAGTAGTGCGGGCTGAATGGGAAAGCGATGCCACTTCACAACTCAAAAGCGCCCGTATTCCGTTAAACTTCGCACCGCCTACAAATCACTGTTTTTACTTTGGAATCCTGCATGTTTGAACCCTCTAATACACCCGGCACCTTTGTTTTCGATATGGATGGCACCTTGCTCAATGAGCACCATGAATTGTCGTCGCTGACGGTTCAGGCGCTTCAGGCATTGCGCGAGCGCGGTCATCAGTTGGTGATTGCGACCGGGCGGCACTTTATGGATATTCAGGCGTACCTGAAGCAATTGGGTGGTGGTATTCCGACGATCACCTGTAACGGGGCGATGATTCACAATGCTGCTGGAGAGTTGATTCAGCGCGCCTGTTTGCCGCTGGCGGTTAATGAAACCTTGCTGCCATTAGGTGAAGCACTAGGTGTGCACCTGAATATATATACGGATTCGGCGTGGTTGGTGAATGCGCCCTGTGAATCTATGTTAACGGCCCATGTGCGGTCGCAATTTTTTTATCGCCAGATTGCTATGCAGGAAATGCTTGGCACATCGGCATTAAAAATTTTGTTCTATGGCGAGAATGCCGTTCTGCTACAACTGAAAGCGCACATACTGCAAGCTACACCGCTGCCTATCCATGCAACCTTTTCCGATGAGTACTATTTGGAAGTGATGCCGCAACATATTTCCAAGGGGGATGCATTAAAAACCCTGGCAGCACATTTGCAATTGCCTCTCACTCACAGTATGGCTTTTGGTGATGGTTTTAACGATGTGGAAATGTTCAACACAGTGACTCACCCGGTGGTGATGGAAAATGCGAGCGATAAATTGAAACAATTATTTTCGCAGGCTCAGCGCGCGCAACCTAATCATAAGGATGGTGTAGCGCAGTTTTTGTTTGAGCATGTGTTGAAAGTGATTTAATTGCGAACCCAATTGATGTTCAGATTATTGCTATTGAACAACCGATTGATAACAGGTCACACAGCTGCAGGTTGCATTACGCCCAAAGGATAATTATGGCCCACCTCACCAAAACACAAGCACAGGCGCGCGCTGATCAGGTTCGTGCTTTTCGCGCGGAACAAACACTGCTGAGCGAGCAGGGTTTGTTGCAGTTGCCCAGCGACACGGCGGCGATTCGCGAGTATCACGACAACTTGTTGCATGAATTACAGCAGGCGCAGGATGTAGACCTGAGCGAGGGCGCGCGGCATTTGTCGCTGGGCATGCAGATAGTGTCGTTTTTAGGAGCCAGTGCGCTGGCAGCGAGTTTGTTTTTTCTGTTTTATCAATACTGGGGTTATTTTGCGACGGCAACGCAAGTCATTATTTTAATTGCCGCTCCCCTTGTGAGTTTGGCTGTGGCGTGTTGGGTGCAGCGATTGGATAGCTCAGGCTATTATGCCAAGTTGGCGGGGCTGGTGTCGTTTGTGAGCTGGGTGTTAAACATTGTGATGCTCGGCAGTATTTTTAATATTACGCCTTCACCCAATGCCTTTGCTGTGTTTGCACTCTATGGTTTTTTGCTCGCGTATTTATTGCAAGTTCGCCTGTTATTAGCGGCGGCAATTATCTGCAGTTTTATTTTTATCGGCGCGCAGTTCGGTACCTGGATGGGCAGCTATTGGATTTATGTGGGTGAGAGCCCCGAGCATTTTTTATTACCTACACTGTTTTTCTTTGCGCTGCCCTTGTGGCTGGATCAAACCCGCTTACACGGGTTTGCGGCGATTTATCAATTGTTGTCGGTAGTGGTCTTTTTTATCGCGGTATTGATTTTGGCTAATTGGTCGGGCGGTAGTTATTTGCCCTGGTCGCCCACTGTGATTGAAGGCTGTTATCAAATGGTTGGTTTTGTGGCGAGTGCGTTGCTGGTGATCTATGGATTGCGCACTGGTGCGGCGAATTTAATGCTGGCGGGCAATGTGTTTTTTGCGCTGTTTTTGTATACCAAATTTTTTGATTGGTGGTGGGACTGGTTACCCAAGTATCTATTCTTTTTGGTGATCGGGCTGACGGCGATTTTAGCCTTAATGGTATTTAACCGTTTGCGCAGCACACAACAAAAAGCGCAGTCAACACACCAAGCGGCAGGAGGCGGCGTATGAGCAGCATCACCACACATAACACGGCCGCTCATCGCCGCACCGGAACACTGCTGTGGTTGGCGGTTGGCTGCATTTTGCTAGTCAACGCGTTTATTCTGGGCAAGGTGTATGTGAACCGTTCGGCGGTGACGGCGGAGTTATCGCTGAGCGAACGGGAATTGCAACTGCCCTATAACTACGGCCTCGCCAAAGAGGATTCCAGCGTGCGCCTGAGCCTGCGTTGGAGTACCCCCAGTACTGAGCCAATTGGCGTGGATATGGATAACTGGCGTTGGCAGTACAACCACCAATTGCAATTAAGCGCCGCTCATTTTGCCAGCTTTCAATTTCCGGATTGCACACGTAAAACATCCTTGCGGCAAAAACGCCGTGCCTGGGTATTGGTGGAATTTAATGGGCAGAGTTATGCAGATTATGTGGCGCAGGTGGAGCAGTATCATCAGTTGGTAATGGGGCTGGTACCGGCAGCCAATACCGATCTGGAGGAGGATGCGCTGGCGCGGAAACGCAAAGAAGCCACTGAATTCTTAGCCTCGGCGACGGGATCCAGCTCGCGCCTTTATGTGATAGATGCCGCTGCCGAGCGCGAATTATTGATAGCGGCACAACACGAGCGAGCCACTACCACAAAGGGCCAACTGCTGATTGTGCCGGCGGAATTGCGCGCGGGTTACTATCGCTGCGATAAGGCAGAAAAACGCACCACAGAGGTGGTTATCGACAAGCTTGCCGTGGACTCCTTCTATATACCCAAACAGGCCGCGCAAGGTTTTTCGCCCGTGGGTGCTACAAAATTCAATGCGGAGATTCGCTACGGCCGGTTATATGAGCCCTGGGTCAATCGCCTTCAGCATTGCACCACGGGTTGCGAGTAAGCATCGCGCCATGGAATGGCGAGGCTTGTAAAGGGAGTTGAAATATACGCCATTGATACCAATTCTCATTATTGCTAAGATTCCTATCCTTTAATCTCCATGACACTCCCCCTGTGCCGCTTGTGATAGGAATCCCTATGTACTGTTTTGTTCGTCCTGCCAGTCTATTGTTGACCTGTGGTGCTCTATTGCCGAGCCTTGGTTTTGCCGATAACGCCGTTGAAGAAGTGATTGTGAGCGCCAGCCGTACCGAGCGCCCACTGAGCACTATTCCCAATACCGTCACCGTCATCAATGCCGCTGAGCTCCAACAACAACTGTCGATTCAGGATGACCTGTCCACCGTGCTGGGTAATCTGATTCCCGGTTTTTCCCCCAGTCGCCAGAAGATGACCAACGCTGGCGAAACCCTGCGCGGGCGCAAGCCGCTGTACATGATTGACGGTGTGCCCCAGTCCAACCCCCTGCGCGATGGTGGCCGCGAAGGCAATACCATCGACCCGGTGATGGTAGAGCGAGTAGAGGTATTGCACGGCGCCAATGCGATTCACGGTTTAGGCGCTGCGGGCGGGGTGATTAACCTGATCACCAAAAAACCGGCGGCCAAACTTGAGCAAAGCGTGCGGTTCAGCACTGGCTTCCAAACCGAAGATGTGGGCGAAAGCGCGGATTTTGGTATGAGCTACAGCCTGTCCAACCGCGTGGACAATGCGGATGTAATTGCCAGCATTAGCCTGCGCGATATGGGTGTGGCCTACGATGGCAAGGGCCAGTTGGTGGGTGCGGACAATACCCAGGGCGATACCATGGATTCGCAATCGGTGAACGGCTTTGTGAAAACCGGTTACGACTGGGACGACCAGCGCATTGAGTTGATGGTGAATCGCTACGAGATTGAAAACAAAAATAATTGGGTATCTGTGGCAGGCAATGCCGCGGCAGGTATTCCCAGCAGTGCCGTTAAAGGGGAGATTGTTGGAGAAGGCGCCAGCAACAAGGTGACGGCTATTAGCCTGAATTACACCAACGATGACTTCTTTGGCCAGAAGCTGCGCATACAGGGCTTCCGTCAGGATTTTGCCGCCACCTACGGTGCGGAAGCAGTGCCTCTGGCAACCTTCCAGGATCCAGCTTACGGCCCCGACCTGATTGACCAATCGCAAAACAATTCAGAAAAAAACGGCATCAAACTGACTCTGGTAAAGAACGATATCGCCAATTTGCCCGTGAACCTGGTTTACGGTGTCGACCTGTTGCAAGACAAAACCTGGCAGGAATTGATTCAAACCGGGCGCGCCTGGGTGCCGCCCAGCGAATATGAAAATGTCGCCCCCTATCTACAGGCGGAATTTACCGGTATCGATAAGCTCACGCTGACCAGCGGTGTGCGCTACGAGAAATCCAAACTGACGGTGAATGACTTCACCACACTGGTATCCTATAAGGGCGGCCAATTTGTGGAAGGCGGTTCGCCGGATTTTACCGAAACACTCTATAACTACGGCGGCACTTATCAGATCACCAGCGCCTGGCGGGTGTTTGCCAACTACGCTGAAGCCTTCTCCATGCCCGATGTAGGCCGCGTATTGCGCGGCATCGATGAGCCTAATCAAAGCGTGGAGAGTTTTCTGGATTTAAAACCCGTACTGACCGAAAGTGCGGACTTCGGAGTGGAATTTAAAACCGGCGACATCAGCGCGCAACTCAGTTACTACACCTCGGATTCCAATTTTGGTGAGCGGCTGCAACTCAATGCCGACGGGATTTACACCGTTCAGCGCGAGAAAACCGCGATCGACGGGTTGGAATTCAGCGCCTCCTGGGCCGTGACAGATGTAGACCTGTTCGGCCTGCGCTATGCGGAAGCCACCGGTCGCTATGACTCCAACAAAGATGGCCGTGTGGATGCGGATCTGGGCGGTACCAATATTTCGCCGGATCGCGTCAACCTGAGCTGGGATCGCACCTGGTCCAGCCGCATCGATACCCGTTTGCAGGCGAATTATTTGTTTGATCGCGAGGTGAGAAACAGCAGCGGCGTAGTCACTAACCGGTTTAACGGCTACACCACCCTGGATCTGAGCGCGAACATTGCCGCCTTTGATGGCAACATCAGCCTCGCCGTACAAAACCTCACCGACGAGTATTATTTCACCTATTACTCGCAAAGCAGCCCCAACAATATCCGCAACTTCACCGGTGTGGGCCGCAGCATTAACCTGGGGTACCAGCGTAAGTTTTAATCCATCCCTCCCACTTGGCCCTTCGGGGCCTTGTCGCTCCCGGAAAAGTCGCGGGTGAATCGGGCTGATTGATGGATCGAATGCTATAGTGACGGCAATTACTTTTTTGCCCTGGTTACTTATGTCTGATGCGTTTCCACTGCTTTATCGACGTCCGCGCTTGCTGGCGTTAGCGGTTTTCTTACTTTGCTTGTTGCTCTCGGCACTGGTGGTTTGGAACCTTGAGGAAAACTACCGCCATAACCAACGGGCCGATATTGAGAATATCGCCCAAAACCACGCCTTTTTACTGCGCGACAGCCTGCGTCAGGTGCTGACCCTGAATTACTCCATGGCCACCCTGGTACGCTTGGGCAAGGGCAATACCCAGGCTTTTGATGCGGTGGCGGCCGAACTGCTCCCTTATTTTGATAGTGTGTCCCACATCAGCCTCTCCCCAACGGCATTATCAGCCAGGTTTATCCGCTCGCGGGTAACGAAAAATCTATCGGTTTTAACCAACTGAGCGATAGCCTCCAAAACCTGGAGGCCGTTCGTGCGCGGGATTCGGGTCAGATGACCCTGACGGGACCAGTGAGCCTGGTACAAGGCGGCACAGGGGTGATCGCGCGCCTGCCCATCTTCCTTCATGAGGCAGGGGAATCGCACTTTTGGGGCTTTGCCAATGTCACGATTCGCCTGAGTCGCCTGTTGAAAACCGCCAATATCCAACAGCTCAATTCCCAGGACATCGCCTACAAGCTATGGCGTATCAACCCGATTGACCACACCCCGGAGACCATTGCGGTGCACGCACCGGCCTATTTGCGCAATACGGTGGATAAGTCCTTTGATGTACCTAATGGCACCTGGGTATTGACTATGGCGCCGGTGGGCGGCTGGGTGAATGGCTGGCGTTTGGCGAGCGAGATTTTTCTCGCCTTAGTGATCAGTGGGCTGCTCGGCTACCAGACCTATCTGGTGCTGAAGTTGCAGCGCCGCAAAATTAATTTGCAATCGGCCGTACAGGAACAAACCCGCGAAGTGATGGAGGCGCGTGCGCAACTGCAAGCAACGCTGGATGCGATTCCCGACCTATTGTTTGAAGTCAGCGCCGATGGGGTCATCCATAATTTCCATACCCATCGCCCTGAGCTATTGCTACTCGACCCCGAGGATTTTCTTGGCAAACAGGTAGATGGCCTGATGCCGAAAGAGGTTACCGCAATCATCCATGACGCGATGCGGGAAGCGAGCGAAAAAGGGTTTTCCAACGGTAAATATTATGGTCTGGATCTACCCGGCGGGCGCCGCGAGTTTGAATTGTCCACCGCCTGTAAAGCCGTATCGCCCGAGGTGCAAAAACATTTTGTGATGATCAGCCGCGATATTACCGAGCGTCGCCAGGCTGAAGAAGAATTGCGTGTGGCAGCCACTGCTTTTGAAGCGCGCGAGGGCATGATGATTACCGACCCCGCCGGCGTCATTTTGCGGGTGAACAAAGCCTTTACTGAAATTACCGGTTACAGCGCCAATGAAGTTATTGGCAACAACCCCCGGCTGCTGAATTCCGGGCATCATGAGCCCGAGTTTTACGCCGATATGTGGCGCATCATTACTACGGATGGCAGTTGGAAGGGGGAGATCTGGAACCGGCGGCGCAGCGGTGAAATTTATCCGGAATGGCTCACCATCACCGCGGTGAAAAATAGTCGGGGGAAACCACCCACTATGTGTCCACACTGACCGACATCACCGAGCGCAAAGAAAATGAAGCGCGGATCAACAACCTCGCGTTTTTTGATCCGCTCACCCAATTGCCCAATCGCCGTCTGCTGCAAGACCGCCTCGAACATGCCATTGCTGCCAGCACCCGCAAACAGACGCTGGGAGCACTGTTATTTATTGATTTGGATGATTTCAAAACCCTCAACGATAACCGCGGCCACCACATTGGCGATTTACTGTTGGTCGCCGTTGCCAATCGCCTGCGCATGGCGGTGCGTGCGCAAGACACGGTTGCACGGCTGGGAGGCGATGAGTTCCTGGTGGTACTGGAAGATCTTACGCCCAACCACGATCAGGCCGCCGCGATTGCACAACAAATTGCCGAGACCATCCTGGAGAGCTTGAATGAAGCCTATAACCTGGAAGGGCAGGATTATTTCAGCACCCCCAGCATAGGTATTTCACTGTTTGGTGATCGCCTGGTACACATTGACGAGCTGTTAAAACAAGCGGATCAGGCCATGTACCACGCCAAAGCCGAAGGCCGGAATACCTGCCGCTTCTTCGACCCGGAAATGCAGGCGCACACCGCCCAGCGCTTTGCCTTGCAGCATGAAATCCGCGAAGCCCTGATACAGCATCAATTCCAACTCTTTTACCAGCCGCAGGTGGATTACACCGGCGCGGTGATTGGCGCCGAAGCCCTGATCCGCTGGTTCCACCCGCAGCGTGGCATGGTATCGCCGCTGGAATTTATCCCTATCGCCGAAGAGTCAGGGTTAATTCTGCAACTGGGTAACTGGATTGTGGAAGAAGCCTGCCACCAACTGGTGCGCTGGAGTCAACACCCGGTAACGCGGGAGCTGGTAATTTCCATCAATGTCAGCGCGCGCCAGTTCCAACAGGCACAGTTTGTGATGCAATTATTGACAGCGCTGCAACGCACCGGCGCCAATCCACACTGCCTCAAACTCGAACTCACCGAGAGTATGCTGGTGCAGAATCCGCAGGACATCATCGCCAAAATGGACGAGCTGAAAAATCACGGCATTAAATTTTCGCTCGATGATTTTGGCACTGGCTACTCATCGCTCGCCTATTTGAAACGCCTGCCTATCAATGAATTGAAAATTGATAAGTCCTTTGTCAACGATGTGCTGGTCGATAGCAACGACGCAGCCATCGCACGCATGATCATCCGCCTCGCCCAGAGCATGGAATTGCGAGTAATCGCCGAAGGGGTGGAGACCAAAGCCCAGCGCGACTGGCTGGAAGCCCAGGGGTGTTTGCACTATCAAGGTTATTACTTTGGTAAACCTGTGGCCGCAGCCGAGTTTGGTAATTCCCCTTAAGCCTGTCCCGCGTTAAAGCCTTGTAAAGATCCGTTGACTCCATGGATAAGCCTGCGGGAGCAGGCTACCCTCTATGGACGGCTTTGGAGAGAAGCCGTGGCAATCACTCAATAACAAAAAGATAGGGTCAACAACCATGGGCCATTCCATAGACCGCCGCGCGCTACTGCGCGGCGCTGTAGCCAGTGCACTGGGTATTTCCAGCCTGTCAGCACTGGGCGCAGAGCTCGCTTCATCACCGTCGGCGACACCGACATCTGCCCTGAAAGGCAATATTCACCACTCGGTCGCCCGCTGGACATTTAACTTTTTATCGCTCGATGAACTCTGCCTGGTGGTCAAGCGCCTGGGGTTTTCCGCCATTGATCTGGTGGGACCGGGCGAGTGGCATATCCTCAAGCAACACGGCGTGGATTCCTCCATGTGCAACGGCGCCGAGCTGAATCTGGAGGATGGCTGGGGCGATAGCCGCTTTCACAAACCACTGATCGAACGCTACCGCCAGCACATCGATCTGGTGGCGGACGCGGGCTACAAAAACCTGATTTGCTTTAGCGGTAACAAACGCGGCAAAGACCCGGAAGCGGGCCTGAAACAGGCCACCAAGGGCTTGAAGCAGATTCTCGCCCAGGCGGAAAAACGCGGCGTAATACTGCAAATGGAGCTGTTCAACAGCAAGGTTGATCACCCGGATTACTTTGCCGACAACTCCGCTTGGGGCATAGAACTGTGCAAACGGTTGGACTCGCCCAACTTCAAACTGCTGTATGACATCTACCATATGCAAATCAGTGAAGGCGACATCATCCGCACCATACAACAGCATCATCAATACTTTGGCCACTACCACACCGCCGGTGTGCCGGGGCGCAATGAGATTGATGACACCCAGGAGCTGTATTACCCGGCCATTGTGCGCGCCATCCAGGCCACGGGTTTTACCGGTTATGTCGCGCAGGAATTTATGCCCAAACGCGCCACGGATGCTGAAAAAATTGAATCCTTGCAAGCCGCCATTCGCATTTGCGATGTCTGATCACTGATCGACGCCTAATCCCTGTTAAGAGGTACATTTATGTCTACACAACACTTCGATGCCATTGTGGTTGGTTCCGGCATCAGTGGCGGCTGGGCCGCTAAAGAACTCACCGAAAAAGGGTTGAAAGTCCTGCTGCTTGAGCGCGGACGCAATATTGAACACATCAAAGATTATGTGAATGCCACCAAAGAACCCTGGGACTACGAACATCGCGGTCGCCCCACCCAGGAAATGAAAGACAAACACCCGGTACTGCAGCGCGACTTTGTGCTTAACGAAGAAACCCAGGGCATGTGGGCCAACGAGCAGGAAAACCCCTATGTGGAGAAAAAGCGCTTTGACTGGTACCGCGGCTACCACGTGGGTGGACGCTCGCTGCTGTGGGGTCGCCAGAGCTACCGTTTAAGCCAGCGGGATTTTGAAGCCAACCTGCGTGAAGGCGTAGCCGTTGACTGGCCAATTCGTTACGAAGATATGGCGCCCTGGTACGATTACGTAGAGCGCTATGCCGGTATTGCTGGCACCCGCGAAGGTCTGGATCACTTGCCTGACGGTCAGTTTTTACCGCCTGTTGAACTGAACATCGTTGAGAAAGACGTCGCCGCCAGACTCAAAAAAGCCTATGGCGGCAAGCGCCTGATGATCAACAGCCGCACCGCCAACATCACCCAGCCCAAGCCTGAGCAAGGGCGCGTTAACTGCCAATATCGCAACAAGTGCTGGCTCGGTTGCCCCTTCGGCGCCTACTTCAGCACCCAGTCATCCACCCTGCCAGCGGCGATGAAAACCGGCAACCTCACCTTGCGCCCCTTTTCCATCGTCAGTCAGGTGCTTTACGACAAAGACAAAAAACGCGCGCGCGGTGTAGAAGTGATCGACGCCGAAACCAACCAAACCTACGAATTCACGGCCAATGTGATTTTCCTCAACGCCTCCAGCTTTAACTCCACCTGGATACTGATGAACTCTGCCACCGACATCTGGCCCGGCGGTTTGGGCAGCAGCAGTGGCGAGTTGGGCCACAACGTGATGGATCACCACTTCCGCGTGGGCGCAGGTGGCGTGGTGGAAGGCTTCGACGACAAGTACTACTACGGCCGTCGCCCCGCCGGTTTTTACATCCCGCGTTTCCGCAACCTAGGCGACGAAAAGCGCAACTATTTGCGCGGATTTGGCTACCAGGGCGCTGCCAGCCGCGAAGGCTGGGACCGCAATATCGCCGAATTGGGCATAGGTGCCAACCTTAAAAACGCCCTCGCCGAACCGGGTGCCTGGACTATTGGCATGACCGCCTTCGGTGAGATCCTGCCGCACCACGACAACCGCATCTATCTGGATCGCACCGTGAAAGACAAATGGGGCCTGCCGGTACTCGCCATGGATGTAGAAATCCGCGACAACGAACTGGCCATGCGCAAAGACATGCTGCAGGATGCTGTGGACATGCTCGAAGCCGCCGGTGTCAAGAACGTGAGAGGCAGCGACTGGGGCTATGCACCGGGTATGGGCATTCACGAAATGGGTACCGCGCGCATGGGGCGTGACCCCAAAACCTCGGTGCTCAATGGCTTTAATCAGGTGTGGGACGCACCCAACGTGTTTGTCACCGACGGTGCCGCCATGACCTCCGCCTCCTGCGTCAACCCATCACTCACTTACATGGCACTCACTGCCCGCGCCGCAGACTATGCCGTCAAAGAATTGAAAAAGGGGAACCTGAAATGAATCGCCGCGAACTGCTCGCCCTGATTACCGCCGCCACCGGCACCGCCATGATTGGCAGTACCGCACTGCTTAGCGGCTGCGCCACCACTGCGTCAGCACCCGCCAATTTTTCCGCTGACAACATTGCGCTGTTGGATGAAATTGCCGAAACCATCCTGCCGCGCACCGAAACCCCGGGCGCCAAGGATGCCAAAGTCGGCGAATTCATGAGTGTATACGTGAACGACTGCTACACCCTGGATGAACGCGCCATTTTCCACAAAGGCTTGCTGAGCCTGGAAGCGCAATCCAACAAAACCTATGGCCGCGGCTTTATGGCGCTGCAACCGGCAGAGCGCACCGCGTTTATCAACCAACTGGACAAAGATGCCCGCGCCGCCGTAGCCAAGGGTGATATTCACTACTTCACCATGATCAAACAACTCACCCTGTTTGGCTTCTTCAGCTCTGAAGTCGGCGGCACCCAAGTCCTGCGCCACATCGCCATCCCCGGCCGCTACGACGGCGCACTCGCGTATAAACCAGGCGATCGCGGGTGGGCGACGCGTTAATATTTCTCCCGAGCATCACCCACAAACCGCACCTCGAGTGCGGTTTGTTGTTTCTGTTGCCAGTAATTCTGGCGACAACAGTGAGTAGCAATTACCCAATGCTTAACGCAGCTCGCATTTTTTTCATCCATATTCAGGTTGTGAGCACGCGGGATATTGCCAAGCCGATAACACAGGCGTAGATTCAGCATCCCGCTCAGGAGTTTCTGTAGTTCCTGTTTTAGATCGCTGTCCCCGGGCAGGAAAATAATAATAAAACTGCGTATCGTTACTGGAAAAGAGGTAGCTTCCCCAGATTGCAGAATGGCATCTCGGTCAATCCGTCATTTTTATTTTAATAACTAAGACGAGATTGTAATTATGTTTAATAATCAAAATTCTTGCGCTGCAAAACGCAGTGCTGCTGTTCATGTTAAGTCGCTTGTCGCTGCCATGGGCCTGGTCGCTAGCGGTTCCGTATTTGCTGCCACCACCGGTGGTTTCTCCACGACCGATGGCGGTAATGTATCGGGCGCTCGCAGCTTTAGTGCATCCACCTACGAACAAATCAACACCATTATTGCCAACGCCAAACTGGACGATGCTGGCAAAAAAGTCACTGGCGGCGCCTATCCACTCATCATTACTTACACCGGTAATGAAGACACACTGATCAATCAAGTGATTCGCGACCACACTGTGGACGCCTCCGGCAACTGCCCTAAAGCACGCTGGAATGACGCCTATCGCTACGTGGAAATCAAGGAATTTACCAAGGGCATTACCATCCAGGGTGCCAATGGTTCATCGGCTAACTTTGGTATTGTGATCAACAAATCCGAAAACGTGATCGTACGCAATATGAAAATTGGTGCACTGGCGGGCGCCAATAACGATGCCGATATGATTCGTATCGACAGCGGCGTAAACGTGTGGATTGATCACAACGAATTGTTTGCAGTGAACAACGAATGTAAAGGTTCACCGGATGGCGACCTGACATTTGAAAGTGCATTGGATATTAAAAAAGCCTCACAAAATATCACCGTGTCTTACAACCTGATTCGCGACAGCAAAAAAGTCGGGCTTGATGGTTCCAGCAGCAGTGATATCGCCGGTGGCCGCAAAATTACTTTCCACCACAATATTTATCGCAACGTAAATGCGCGCTTGCCACTGCAGCGCGGCGGTTGGACACATATGTACAACAACCTCTATGACGGCATTACCGACTCAGGCATCAATGTGCGTCAAGGCGGCTATGCGTTGATTGAAAGCAACTGGTTCCAAAATGCGAAAAACCCGATCACCTGCCGTTACGACAGCAGCAACTGCGGCTTCTGGGATTTGCGCAACAACAACGTACGCAACCCCGGTGACTTCGCAACCTACAACATCACCTGGAGCAGCGGCGGCACCATCGACGCCACTAACTGGACCACAACCCAACCTTTCCCAATCAGCATTCCTTACAGCTACTCACCGGTTACTCCACAATGTGTGAAAGACCGCTTGGCGCAATACGCTGGTGTGGGTAAAAACGGCGCGCAATTAACCAGCAGTGTTTGCGGTGGCACAACCTCATCTGCCGCCAGCTCAACACCCGCCGTTTCTTCTTCCAGTCGTTCATCCAGCTCTGTGGCATCAGTGGCGCCATCTTCCAGCAGCGCAGCAACATCCAGCGCGAGTGGCGCACCGGTATTGAGCGGCACTGGCGACTATCCAAGCGGCTTCTCCAAATGCGCTGATCTGGGCGGCACCTGCTCAGTCACCTCTGGCGACGGCTGGGTTGCATTTGGCCGCAAAGGCAGCTGGGTTACCAAAAAAGTGACTGTTGGCGGTTCAATTGCTTGTACCGTTGCCGCGTTCGGTTCTGATCCAGGCGGCAACCCTAACAAATGTTCTTATAAAAAATAGTTAATTTATTTTTCTGAAAAATAAAAAAACCGATCTCGCAAGGATCGGTTTTTTTATTGGCGGGAATTAAATTTACAGCGCAATGGGATGTCATTTATTGACCATTTTCGGCACGATTTCCAGAAAAATAGGTAGATAATTTTGATGTCAACTCAACCTATTTTGTACCACAGTCAATTGTTAAGTCGTTTTATTCCGAAAAATTAAAGGGTTTTATGTTACTAAAAAAATATGGCATCTACGTCCTCACCGTCACCCCAGCGCGTACACGAACCGGAACCAACAACACGAATAGTTTTTTGTTGCGCTTGAGCCGATAGCAGAAGACTGATTTGAGTTTTCCCTGCAATGCTATTTTCATCTCTAATCATCCAGTATGTGTGTTTTGCACAAACAGGTTTATTGGATGATGAACCCTCTAGAAAAAAATAATGCAAATTATCACTGCCTCTTACTACAATTTGAGAAACCTTACCCGTTTGTTCACCAGCTGAGGCACTAACAGTTAATAAAATAAACAAAGAAAATAAAACTTTTCTAAACACACTGCTCTCCTAATTTAATATTTCATTAGACGGCTGCAGCCGTTATCTCCCTCGCCGAATATCACTTCTGATGTGAGTTTGCGGCGATATATGATTACATAAACATCAAATAGTTAAAATTGGTTTGGTGTTTTTTATAAAATAGGGATTCCGACGACTTGCTTCGCAAAGTCGTTCTACCTACTGTCGGGATGCCACGTGACCTGATTGTGCATGTCTCCGCGCTAATAAACCACAAACTACCATTTATAACAATTACGCAGTCTTACTGAGGTCTATTAACAACCAGTATTAAAGACTGGTTTGTATTTGGTAGCTCAGACCAGTGCGGGGGATCCGACTCTGACAAGGTCAACATGTCGTCCAGCGTGATTGATTAGCATATTAATAATGCCGCTGGTGTAAAGCGGGAAGCTAATGGCATTATGCATTTACTTTTTACATGTAACACATTGGTATGCCCATGATGAATCAAGCTTATTCCAAAACCTGTCACCACCCCATTCACAACAACACTAATCCACTCGCCGAAAAAAATACCCTGCGCGCAGTTATGCTCACCGCGGTAATGATGGTGTTGGAAATTATTGGGGGCTGGTATTACAACTCTATGGCGCTGCTCGCCGATGGCTGGCATATGAGCTCCCATGTGGTAGCGCTGGGATTGGCATTGTTTGCCTATGTGATGGCGCGGCGCCTTGCGCAGGATGGCCGCTTCAGTTTTGGCACCTGGAAAATTGAAGTACTCGGTGCTTATACCAGTGCGATTTTATTATTGCTGGTGGCTGTGACCATGCTCTATCACTCCGGCGAGCGATTAATTAACCCGGCACAAATCCATTACAACGAAGCCATCGCGCTGGCCACCTTGGGGCTGGCGGTAAATTTACTTTGCGCCTGGTGGCTGAAGGATGGACATCACCATCATCACACACATGACCATGACCATGACCATGACCATGACCATGACCACCATGAATCGGATCACCACCACGAAGCCCACGAGGATTTAAATTTACGTGCTGCTTATATGCATGTGGTTGCCGACGCGGCCACGTCGGTGCTCGCCATTATTGCGCTGTTCGGCGGAAAATTATTCGGCGCTGATTGGCTTGATCCGGTGATGGGAATTGTAGGTGGTATTTTGATTGCGATATGGGCCATCGGTTTATTGCGCACCAGCAGCCGCGCTTTGCTCGATGCGGAAATGGATGCACCCGTCGTTGAGGAAATTCGCGAAGTCATTGCTGCCAGCCCTGTTGCTGCCGATATTCGCGATTTACATGTATGGCGCGTTGGACGCAATCAATACGCGTGCATGCTTGCATTAAAAACCAACGATGCAAGCACCGCCGATTTCTTTAAACAGCAATTGAGTATTCATGAAGAGTTAGTGCATATCAGTATTGAATTGCATTAGTCGGTGGCCAAAAAAATCCATTGCACGATATAAAATCATATTCTTTTTGCTATTCACAATGATGAATAAGACGACAAGCAAACGTCGCCTTATTGCTAAATTTTCAGTCAGCCTGTGCACCAAATTAAATCTTTTTTGTGAAACCCTGCTTTTTTTGCACAAAAAATGTATCACTTTGTCGCCTAAATCTACACACTGAAATCTTATTCAGTTTCCATTCAAAAAAGCACGAGACGTAAAAAAATTTTGTGCTACCATTCTTTGACATCTCAGGTTAGAACAGAATAAATAATACAGGTCAGGAGTGAAGATTGATCCAAGCGGCGCTAAATCATTTGGCCACCCAGCTGAATGCGCACCTCAAACGTACGAACAATCTCACCGAAGATATTGTAGTAGTTTCCAGTTTGGTAGAGAGCGATGGCAATGTGGCAGCACACACCAATAACAAGCTGGTGTTATTGCTAACCAACATTGAAAAAGATCCGGTCCCTCAAGCAAACACGGCGCGTGCCACCGGTTTTGATGGCCGTGCCTTAGTCAGCAGTCGTGCGTTGTATTTAAATTTGTACATCATGGTGGCGGCAAATTTCAGTGGCAGCAATTACGCAGAAGCACTGAAATTTATTTCCAAAGCCATCGCTTTTTTTCAGATGCAGCCGGTGTTTGATAAACAATCAACACCGGATCTGGACTCCCGCATCGATAAACTCGTTTTGGATATCGAGAACCTGAACATTCAGGATTTAAGTAATCTTTGGGGTTTGTTGGGCGGAAGGTACCTTCCCTCCGTTTACTATCGCGTTCGCATGGTAACTATTCATCCCGATAATGTTGTGGCGCAGTTGCCTTATGCAACGCGCCCCCAAAGTGATGTGCGCAGCTAGTTTTCACGACTGACATAATTTCGCAAAGGAAGTGGTTGTGGCGCAATTCAAGCCAATATTTACACTTAATGTCGCGCACGCGTTTTTTGTTGATGGGCGCTGCACGCAATTACGTTTTGTGCCTACCGCCGCAACCGAGCGCTTGCTGCGCCGCCATCAATTATTAGTACGTCATAATGACATCGGTTTCACTTTGGTTGCCGATACCGATCACTGGATTGCGCCGGATGATGAGTCGGTATTGCGCTTTAATGCTATTGCGCAGGACAAATCCTTTGGTTTTTATACGGCAGAAAGCGCAGGCTCGCTAACACCGCTCTATGCCAGCAGTAAAAATATTACAGCAGATAACAGCGCTCTTGTATTACAGCGCGATGTGCCTCCACAATTACCCGGCGAAGATTCAACGCGCACCAAACCCGGTGTTCAACTGCCTGCTGTCATTATCGACATAGATTTAAACGACATCGCAGGGAATGACTTTATTGCCGAAGAGGCCGTTACGCGTTGGATACGATTTACTACCCGCGATATTTATTGGAAATATTATTTTTTTGGCGATCTGGCAAAACTGGAATTGGACATACACGATGTCAGTTCGTCACAAGGCATAGGCTTTTATCAAAGTGACGAACCGGTAGCAAAAAATGGCAAAGCGTTTATTTCGCATGAACCCATTGCCATGAATAGCGAGCCAGCACAGCGCTTTCAATTAAAAGATAAAAACAATTCAGGCAAGATTTTGATCAAGCGCTTACCCAGCGCGGGAATTCATTTGATCAGCAAGAGCAGGAACCTCAACGGGCAGCAAATTCTTGTTGCGGAAATTTATGTCAATCAATAGCACTGAAAGGAACCGATATGGCTGGCGCATATAAAACACCCGGCGTCTATATTGTTGAAAAAGACGCTTTCCCCAATTCTGTTGTTGAAGTAGCTACGGCTGTTCCGGCGTTTATCGGGTATACCGAGTTCGCCGACAACAAAGGTAAAAGCCTGCTGAATAAACCCTGGCGGATTTCCTCCATGGCGGAATTTATCAGCTACTTTGGCGGCCCACCACCTGCTGCATTTGCCATCGCACGCAAAAATTCGGCGGCCACTGCACCGGCGGATTTGGTTGCCAGCCCGACGGCGAGCGACGATGAAAAAACCATTATCGATGAGATCAATAGCGCGCGTGCGGCGGTGACGGCCATTGCAGGGCTGGATAAAAACCCCGATATTTTCAGCGGCGCCGATGAAGACTTTTCCCTCGGTAAAGACGATAAATACTTCCTCTCGCTCGAAGGCACTTATTATTTGCTCTATCGCAGCATGATGCTGTTTTTCCAAAACGGCGGCGGCGCTTGTTATGTGGTGTCCGTGGGCAACTTCAGCAAAGGCATTGAAGAAGGTGAATTGTCCGAGGGCATTCAGCTGCTCAAAAAAGAACAGGAACCCACCATGCTGGTGATTCCGGATGCAGTCTCTCTGCCCGCTGCCGATTGTTTTAAATTGCAGCAGACCATGTTGTCCCATTGTGGCTATGAGATGAAAAACCGCTTTGCCATACTCGATGTATTCGGCGGATTTATGGATAACCGCGATAACGAATGTATCGATACCTTCCGCAATCAAATGGCCACCAATTTCCCGGCTTTTGGCGCGGTGTATTACCCCTGGTTAAACAGTTCGATTGTGCCCGTCACCGAATTATCATTCCGCAATATTCATGCAGACAGCCTCGCTACTCTGGTGAGTTTGTTAACGCTGGAAGTGCGCGAAACAGTTGCCTCGCTGAAAAAGCAGGAAAGCATCATTGCCGAAATTAACAAGCTGCCCGATAGCGCCAGCAAGAGCGCCGCTGAAAATAATGAGCTGCACAAAACCCTGAGTGCGGTATGTCCGCTGTACAACAAAGTTTTAGCGGGCATCCAGCACAAGCTGAATTTGTTGCCGCCCAGCGCGGCCATGGCCGGTATTTACACCATGGTGGATAACACTCGCGGCGTGTGGAAAGCACCGGCCAATGTGAGCCTGAGTGCGGTGTCATCGCCCACGGTGAATATCAACCATGAAGAACAGGAAGACCTCAACGTCAATACTGCGGGCAAGTCCATCAATGCGATTCGCACCTTTATTGGTGAAGGCACGCTGGTATGGGGCGCGCGCACATTGGATGGCAATAGCTTGGATTGGCGTTATATCAACGTGCGCCGCACCATGATTATGTTGGAAGAGTCCGTCAAGCTCGCCACCAAAGCCTATGTGTTTGAGCCCAATGTGGCTAACACCTGGGTAACCATCAAGAGCATGATCAGCAATTTCCTCACCAGTGTGTGGAAGCGCGGTGGCCTTGCAGGTTCCAGCCCGGACGATGCATTCAGTGTGCATGTTGGCCTGGGTGAAACCATGACAGCGGAAGATATTCTGGAAGGTATTTTGCGAGTGACTGTACTGGTTGCCTTAAGCCGTCCTGCTGAATTTATCGAGATTACCTTCCAGCAACAAATGCAGAAATCCTGATAGATCATTGATTGCGATTTAACGCGGGGTTCTTTGCAATTGATGCGGATATAGCATGATAAATGCACAAGGACTTCGTAATTTTTTTAACCATTGATTGATTAAGGTAGAGATAATCATGGCAGAAGACGGCTCCACACAATCCGCCAATATTTGGCCACTTCCCAAATTTCACTTTGAAGTGAAGTGGGATACTAACGTCATGTCCTTTCAGGAAGTGAGCGGCTTGGATATCCAGTCCGAGGAAATTAAATATCGCGCTGGCGACAGCAAGGTGTTTGGCGTTGTCAAAATGCCCGGCATGATGAAGTTCGGCAACGTCACCATGAAAAAAGGTGTGTTCAAAGGCGATAATAAATTCTGGGATTGGCTCAACCAAATCAAGCTCAATACCATCAAACGTGTTCCTGTGACCATTAGCCTGCTGGATGAATCCAGTGCGCCAACCATGGTATGGACACTCAACAATGCCTGGCCCACCAAAATTTCGTCCACTGATTTAAAGGCGGAAAGTAATGAAGTGGCGATTGAGAGCATTGAAATTGTTCACGAAGGCCTGACCATTTCCAACGGTTAAGTAACTTCCGAACAATATCCTGAGTGAGCAATAACTTATGCCTGCCGTTTCAGCAGCCAGCACAGAAGGCGGTTTTTATCCGCCTTCTGCGTTTTATTTCAAAGTGGTTTTTGGCAACAGCGCCAATAGCCCGGACGCGTCATTTCAGGATATTTCTGGCATTACCAGCGAAATGACAACGGAAGATGTAGCGGAGGGCGGCGAAAACCGGTTTGTCCATAAATTGCCGCGTGGCGTTAAACATTCCAACCTGGAATTAAAGCGCGGCATTGCGCCATTAACCTCTCCATTAGTGACTTGGTGCAAATCGGTATTTGAAGGTGGGCTTGCCTTGGCGATTCAGCCAAAAACCATTCGGGTGTATTTATTGGATGAAAAAGCACAGCCATTGCGCGGCTGGGTGTTTGTGAATGCCTATCCAGTGAAATGGGATGTGGAAAGTTTCAATTCCACTAAAAATGAAGTCGCCATAGAAAAAATTGCGTTTAGTTACAGTTATTCAGAACGTCTTAAATAATGCCGATTTTTTGGATAGACCACCGTCATGGCCATAGAAATTAAACAACTTCTGATTAAATCCAATGTGGTGGACGACGAGTCACCTGATGCACATAAATACCAACAAGCGGAATCAGATAACCTCAAATACGAGGTGCTGGAAGAATGCCGGCGGTTAATTCAGGAAATGCTCAGCGATAAGGGTCAGCGCTAATTATGCCATCTGCCAGCGGAACCAAAATAAAATTAAAAATATCGCCTTGCGATGTCAGCGGTGGCGTCGCTACGGTCAACGACGATACGCCTTTTGAAGTGCTGATCAATCCGGAAGAATATAGTCATATATCCACCAACAAATATATTGAAAATAAAGCACCGGGACCGAATGGCGAAAAAAAATTCGTTAAATCCGAACCCGACCGGATTGAATTTAAAGAAATCGTATTGGATGGCACCGGTGTTGTGCACGGCACGACCAGCACCGTACTGCAACAAGTGGCGCTGCTACGCAAAGTCGCCTACACCTACGATGGCAGCGAGCATGAGCCGCCGGTGGTGGAGGTATCCTGGGGGCCAATGCTGTTTAAAGCGCGCCTGGAAAAACTGGATGTAAAGTACACCCTATTCAAACCCAGTGGCGAACCGCTGCGCGCCAGGGTCACGCTGAAATTTACTGCGTTTACCACTAATGAAGAAGTGTTTCGCGCGGCAAGTATGGAATCGCCCGATTTGACCCATCTGGTGGAAGTCAGGGCGGGCGATACACTGCCCATGCTCTGCCATAAAATTTATAAAGACAGCAGTTATTATCTGGCCGTTGCCGAGTTCAACCAGTTGCGCAGTTTCCGCCAATTAGCGCCCGGGCAACTGCTGCGCTTCCCTCCCTTGGTATAACACATGGCAATCTCTCCTTTAACCGATAGTCATGGCGTTCTCGGCTATACCATTCTGGTGGATGGTGCAGCAATTGCCGCCAGTATTGAAGTGGTATCAGTGGATATTCACCTTGCCGCCAATCGTATTAACACCGCCACGCTGGTGTTAAACGATGGCAACATGGCGGAGAATCTTTTTCCCACTAGTGATAGCGCTACTTTTTTGCCCGGGGCCGAAATCACCATTCAAGTAGGTTACGACCAGCAACAAACCAGTGTGTTCAGCGGCATTATCATCAAGCATTCGGTAAAAATCAGTAGCCGTAATTTCTCGCGGCTGGTGGTTGAATGCAAAGATAAAGCAATCGCTATGACAGTCGGCCGCAAAAATGCCAATTATATCGACATGAAAGACAGCGATATTTTGTCGCAGCTAATTAGTAATACTCCGGGCCTCAGCGCAACCGTCACTGCAACTACCTATCAGCACAAAGAGCTGGTGCAGTTTTACAGCAGCGATTGGGATTTTATGTTGGCGCGCGCAGAAGCCAATGGCATGTTGGTCACGCTGGACGCCGGTACAGTTACTGTTGCTGCACCGGCAGTCAGCAGCGCGGCAGTACTCACTGTCACCTATGGCATGGATTTAATTGATTTCAGTGCTGACATGGATGCGCGCGCGCAATTTCAAAGCGTTTCCAGTCACGGCTGGGATCTCGCCAGTCATACCCTGCAACAACAGACAGCAGCGCCGGAAACCTTGAATGAACAAGGCAATGTCACGTCTGCAACACTGGCCAATGTTATCGGGTTAAGCGATTTTCGTTTGCAAAGTACAGTGCCGCTGGACGCGGAAGAACTTACTACCTGGGCCAAGGCACAGCAAATAAAATCCGGCCTTGCACGTATTCGCGGGCAGGTGAGCTTTCAGGGCAGTGCACTGGCCAAACCCGGAACCCTGATTGAATTAGTGGGTGTTGGCGAGCGTTTTAATGGCAATGTATTTGTCAGCGCGGTGCACCACCACGTCGCCGAGGGCAATTGGATAACACGTGCTGAGTTTGGCATGTCACCCAGTTGGTTTACCGAAGCAGCCGATATTAGCGCACCACCGGCAGCGGGGTTATTGCCCGGCATCAGCGGTTTGCATGTAGGTGTGGTGATGAAGTTGGATGAAGACCCTAACAAACAATATCGGGTGCAAGTCTCCATTCCGGAAATGAGTGCCGCCACCGATGGCTTTTGGGCGCGGCTCACTAATTTTTACAGCTCTAATGGTGTGGGTGCCTTTTTCTTACCGGAAATTGGCGATGAAGTTGTGCTGGGTTTTTTTAATGACGACCCTTCGCATCCGGTCATTTTAGGCAGCCTCTACAGCAGTAAAAATAAACCGGCCTACACGCCCGAAGCGGCGAACAACACCAAAGCGCTGGTCACACGCAGCAACATGAAAGTGGAATTTGATGAAGAGAAAAAAATCATCACTATCACTACGCCTGCGGCCAATAAAATTGTCATCAGTGACGATGGAAAATCCATTTTGTTGCAAGACCAAAACAGCAATAAAGTCACGCTGGATTCGGCTGGCATCACCCTCGATAGCCCCAAGGATATTACGCTCAAAGCACAAGGCAAAATTGTGCTGAATGCCACCAATAATATTGAGGCAACGGCGCAAATGGATATCAAACAAACCGGCCTGAATATCACCAGCACGGCCAATGTCGGCTTTACCGCAAAGGGCAGTGCGACCGCCGAAGTGTCCGCCAGTGGCACCACCACTATCAAGGGTGCCATGGTGATGATTAATTAATGTGTATAACAACGGAAATTGATTATGCCACCTGCTGCGCGAATTACTGATATGCATGCGTGCCCCATGGTAACCCCCGCCCCGGTGCCAGTACCCCATGTGGGCGGACCGATTAGCGGCCCCTGTGTGCCTACGGTCTTAATTGGAAAATTACCGGCAGCCGTCGTTGGCGATATGTGTGTTTGTGTGGGCCCGCCGGATTCCATTGTTAAAGGATCGGCAACTGTCATGATCGGCGGCAAACCCGCTGCCCGCATGGGCGACACCACCGCTCATGGCGGCAATATTGTATTGGGCTTGCCCACAGTCATGATTGGCGGTTAATGCAATGAATTCAAAATCCTTTCTCGGCACCGGCTGGAGTTTTCCACCCACCTTTACCAGCAAAGGATTGGTCACCGTATCGGCTGAACAGGATATTCGCGAAAGCCTGCTGATTTTACTGTCGACCACTCCGGGCGAACGCACTATGCAACCCGCTTATGGCTGCGGATTAAAAGCCCATGTCTTCGACTCGCTCAATGAAAGCAGTTTTGCGGTGATGCGCGATCTGGTCGCTAAAGCCATTTTATTTTTTGAACCGCGCGTGACGGTTGAAAAAATCGATATTAATGACGAAGACTCCATCGAAGGCAAGGTACTGCTGGATATAGTTTACAAAGTGCGCTCCACCAATAATCGCTACAACCTGGTTTATCCTTTTTATCTCAATGAGGCCAGCAATGTGTCTGCGTGAGTTATTGCCAGTGAGTCATCCACATGGCAATTAACACTCTGGTGTTACGAGGCGCGCAATGAGCGAAGCGACCCTCGCATCAACATCGCCTGTGCGACAACTGCATGTCCGCGACGGCATGAGCCAACAGCGCCGCTATTTACCGGCGCTCGCATCAGGCTATTTCAATGTTGATGAAATGACGCGCGAACAATTGCTGACGCAAATGCAGGATTATGCTCGCCTGGTGAACATGGCAGGCGTGGATTTTTCTGCAGAAGATATTGATCCTGTATTGTTTGCCCGCGATGAAATTATGGTGATGGCACAAATCCTGTCCATCGATATCAATGAATTGGAGCGCCGCTTTAAAGCGCGCATGTTGCAAGAAGTAGATGACCTGCAGTGGACTATCAGCGAAGCAGATAACCCTGCATCAGTTGCCGGTATTATGCGATTGCTGGATCGCTGGCTGCATCTGTTAAAACACCCACAAAGCAGTGCCGGCGAAGCCGTCTATGGCTTGTTGGAAAGTGTTGTTCGCGGTTATGCGCGTGAATTAATTCGCGTGCGTGGAGCCATGCCGGTAGCGATCCAGCAATCCAATTATTACACCGATGATTTCTTGCGCCTGGTATCGGCAGCGGAGCCAACCGCTGAGACTGCAGCCCAGCCGATTGATAGTATTAATGTTCGCGCGCAATTTGCCTCACTGCTGAAAGCAGTCGACATGGTACAACAAAGTGCACGCGCCCATTTACCCGAGTCCCTGTCCAGTAAAAACCATGATCCGGCATTGGCATTGCGCGTCGCTTTTAGCGGCCTTTACCAGCAATTGCAGCAACGCCTTAATCAATTCACCTTGAATTTTATTGATTTTTATTTTGACCAGGTGCTGCAAACCAAACCCCGTGCACTGCAACCGGACCATGTATTTCTGGTGATTGAACCCGGCACAGCCGAACGCCATGTGGTATTGGGCAAGGGCACTGAATTTTTTGCCGGCATTGATTCGCACAGCCGCGATATTATTTATGCCAGTAATGATGAGGTTGTCATTACAGATGCTCAAGTGCACTCGCTGTACAGTTTATTTTTTCCGCGTGTCAGCCTGGACTTTCGCACCAAAGCCATTGTTGAACAACAAAGTACCGCTTCCGATTTTGCCAAAAAAAATAATCCGCAAACGAAACGCAGCCAGGTTGAGCTGGCGGATGGAGCCTGGTTAAACACCATTAACGCCGATGCCCGCGCCGATAAAAAACAACGCGACAAATACCAACCCCAAGCATTATTTGGTGCACCACGATTTGACTTGAGCGGCGATGGTCGCAGCAGCGATCAGGCCCA
Source organism: Cellvibrio sp. PSBB023 (assembly GCF_002007605.1). NCBI lineage: Bacteria > Pseudomonadati > Pseudomonadota > Gammaproteobacteria > Cellvibrionales > Cellvibrionaceae > Cellvibrio > Cellvibrio sp. PSBB023. The sequence goes on from NZ_CP019799.1 coordinate 3,240,868, forward strand.
GAGTGCACGCCTGGGGTTTGCGGTGGCGAGCAACGTATTGTGGTTGCGAGAAGGGCAGAGGCAGATCAGTATTCACCTTGGTTTTGAAAGCCTGCGCAATCAACCCTGGACTAAACTTGTCAATATTTTGCGGCACTTGCCCAATATCAAAGATTCGATTGCCGACGATAAAGCAAAGTTTTTTGCCTATTTCAGCAAAATGTTCCAGTTGGCGTTAACCACGGCCGATGGTTGGCTGGAAATTAGCGAATACAAACCCTCCTACCAGTCTACCGATGCCAAGGTCAAACCCAATGCGGTACAGTTGGCCTTTTTGTTACCGGAAAATGCCCCGGCAATTTGCGCTTATAACCCCGACATTCACGGCGATCAATTAACGACTCGCCTGCCGGTCTTGCGCTGCACCCTCAGGGAAAATTATTTACAGTATCCCTACGATATTTTGCGGCAGCTGGTATTGCGCGATGTGCGTATCAATGTGGATGTACAAGGCTGTCACGATTTGTTGTTGCACAATAATATTGGCCAACTGTCACCGCTATCGCCTTTCCAACCCTTTGGCCCTATGCCGGAAGTCGGCTCGTATTTTATTGTCGGCCACGAAGAAACTCGCAGCAAACAATTGCTGGACTGGAATCTGGATATTGAATGGAGCGGGCTGCCCACCGTCAATGGCGGCTTCAAACAGTGGTATCAGGGCTATCAACAACCCCGTGAAAATGCGCAATTTGTTGCCGGTGTGAGTGTGCTTAGCGATGGCCGCTGGAAAACAGCAAACCAACAAATAGGATTATTTGAACAAGGGTTAAAGAATGGCAATACGCATTTGAAAAGCCGCAGTAGATTATCAGCTGCCAGCGCCATTCCCTATGCTAATCCGCAAGCGGTCACACCCAATCAAAAACCCTTTGTTTACACACCGCAAACCCGCAATGGTTTATTCAAATTTACCTTACAAGGCCCTGCCAGCGCCTTTGGCCATCGCGAATATTCCAATGTGCTAGCCGAAGTGTTAACCCACAATACCCGCGTTAAACATCCGCGCTTGGCGCGTCCTATTCCCAACCCGCCTTACACGCCGGAAATGAATAGCATTCGTTTAAATTACACCGCGCAGGCTATTATTACGCTGGCAGATACCAGTCGCGAACAGGATGCTTTGTACCAGGATCAATATTTTCACCTGCACCCTCTCGGCTGGGAAATGATTTCGCCACTGCGCCATCCACGCCTGTATTTTTTGCCGCAATATGCTGAAGCCGGTTCGCTGTTTATTGGTATTACTGCCAGCGACATACAGCAATTACATTTACTGTTTCATTTAAAAAATAATTCACTGCCGCTGGATGACACCCAACTCGCCCAAATTAACCAGCAGGAAAATACCAATCGCCGCAGCATTGGCGACTTTATCAGTTGGCACTACCTCAGTAATAACCAATGGCGTCCATTGGATATGCGCTGCCTGTTAAGTGACTCAACCCAGGGCTTTATGACAACCGGCATAGTCACATTGGCGATGCCGGAAAAAATGACCAAAGACAACAGCATTATGCCCGGCGGTTTGTATTGGCTCAAAGTCACCGCCAATCACTGGCTGCAAGGCTTCAGCGAATTATTTTCCGTCTATGCACAGGCGGTAAAAGCCAGTTGGCAGGCGGGTGATCACCCCGATGCCAGCGCCATGAATTTACCGGCAGATACCATTAAACGCCTGCGCAGAACAGTGCCCGGCATTAGTGGTGTGATGCAAATTGACAGTTCCTTTGGCGGTGTTCCGGCGGAGAGTCGCCAGCATTTACGCACCCGTATCAGCGAGCGACTGCGCCATAAAAACCGTGCACTGACACCGCTGGATTATGAAATGCTGATCCTTGAGCAATTTCCCCAGGTACATAAAGTCAAATGCTTTGCCAACCTGCGCACTAACCCGCAGGCCCCCATCAGCCCCGGTCATTGCTTGATTATTCCTATCCCTCACCAAGCACCAGAAAACGCCAATCACTTCCAGCCTTTTTTTGATGGCCATACCATTTTATCCATCAAGGAATTTGTGCAGGCACTCGCGCCCGGCGCAATAAAAATTGCAGTGGAAAATCCGGTGTATGAAGAGATTCAAGTGCGCTGCGCTGTGCATTTTAAAAAAGGGCTTCACCCTGGTCGCCACCAGAATTTACTCAATCAGGCACTGTGTCATTATCTTTCGCCCTGGATGCCTCAGGGAAATGCCGTGCATTTTGGCTGGAGCCTGAGTGAGCAGGAAATAAAATCCTTTATCCAAAGCCTGGATTACATTGATTACGTCACTGATTTTTCACTGCTGCGTATCGCACCACAACGTGACGGTTTATTTATTCTTGATGATACGGCCGCACCGGACCCAAGCGGAAAACTAAACCATCACTTTACGCCGACTTATCCCTGGAGCACGGCAGTGCCCATTCGCCATCACTACTTGCAAACCACTGAGTTGCATCGCCAGATCCGCGCCGAACGCACCGGCATGGATGAGCTGGAAGTAGGTAGCACCTTTATTATTTCTGAATAGATTTTTTATCGGGTAAATAGCTATGGAAAAATTGGATAGAAATGCACTTAAAAACAAATTCCGCAAAGGCAAAATGCCCTCGGAACAGGATTTCTCCAACCTTATCGATTCCATGGTCAATATTCTGGAAGAGGGTTTTGATAAAACCAGCCGCGATGGTTTAAAAATTTCACAGCTAATGGGCTCTGGACGGCTATTGAGTTTTTATAAAAATATCGCTGTTGAAAACCCGCAATGGTTTATGGAGTTGAGTAACAACGACAATAAATTGTACATAGGCACACCCACCAGCCCACGGGTATTAAGTTTATACAGCCACAATAATCAAAATGATGGCAACAACAACTTGCGGGTTGCGGTAGGCATTAATAAAGACACCCCGCGCACCACACTGGATGTGGACGGCACCATTGCCTCCAGCGGGCGCATGGGCCAGCCCGGTGATTTTCCCGCACCGGCCGACGGTAACTGGCATGACATTACCAGCCCGCTCACCGGTTGCGAAATGCTTGAAGTGGTGGCCGGTGTCGGCGGGCAGGATGCCGATGGCCGTTATGCACTCATCCATGGACGCGCGATGAATGCTTTTAATGGCAAAGGCAGTATTGAAATTCAGGACACTTATTTCGGCAACAAATGCAGCCGTCTGGAATTGCGCTGGCAACCGGTGCCCGATCTGGGACAGTTTCACTATAAATTACAAATCCGCACCCAGTGCTCCTATGGCAGTGACATCTGGATTCAATATCACCTGACTCGCCAGTGGTTTGATCCGCTGATGTTGCGCAGCAATCAGACTCCGGCCGAGTGAGGTGATTCATGAAACATTCCGCCGCCGAAACAATCCACCTTTATTTAACCCTGGAGCAAAGCAGCTTATTGCTGGAAGCCTTGATTGAACAACCGTTTAAAACGGTATTTGAAATTATTGGCTCACTTAATCTACAAGCACAGCAATTTTATCAAGCGCCCAGCGATCAGCAGCAACCGCAATTAATCATTTTGAACAACGCTGACTTTTCGCTGTGCATTCGCGCATTGGGCGAGTTGCCCTACAACCGCGTCAGTGGGCTCATCCATTATTTGCATCAACAGCTCAGTACGCAATTAGTGAATGCCGCTGAATTATCCGCAGACAATACCGCCACAGGGACACGCGCATGAATCTGCCCAATCCAATAAAAAAACAGGGCATTAAACGCCTGACCGCCGAGCGCGATGCGTTTGATTTTTCCCGCTTGCGGGAACAAGGTGTCGCCCAGTTACAGGAATTGGCGGGCGATATCTGGACGGATTACAACTTGCACGATCCAGGCATTACCATTCTGGAACAATTGTGTTTTGGTTTAACGGAACTGAGTTATCAAAGTAAAAAGCCCGTTGCGGATTATCTTGCCAACGAGCGCGGCCATATTGAATATCACCAATACGCGCTATACAAACCGCAGGATATTTTTCCGACTCGCCCGGTGACCATAGAGGATTATTGCAAACGCATTTTGGATGAAGTGCCGGAAATCGATGCCGTGCACATAGCTACGGTTGATGAACCGGGGCGTTTTGGTGCCTGCCTCTACGATATTTCCCTGACCTTGTTACAGCCGCTCACAGGCCCCGAATATAGCGACGACTATAAGCATCAGGTAAAACAAAAAGTCGCCCGCGTGTATGCGGCCAATCGCAACCTTGGCGAGGACATTTATCGCATCCATATTGAAAATAGTCGCCCGTGTTTTTTAAAAGGCGTTATTGAGACAAACGGTGCGCGCAATACCGCCGATATTTATGCCGATGTTTTTTTTCTGGTTGCCCGAAAAATTTCATCCGATATTCGCATAGAGCGTTACGAAACACTGGCGCAGCAACAGGATTTGGAAACTATTTTTAATGGCCCGCTCACACGCCACGGCTATATTGACAGCGAAGGCCTGAACAACCCGAACCCGGGCAAAGCACTGGATGAACTCAATGCACTGGTAGCCGCTGTTGAGGGTGTCAACAAGGTGTATCACCTGGAACTGGTTGATGCAACCGGCGCAAGTCTGGATGGCGATGCCTTAACGGAAGATTCCTACTTTTTAAAATTCCCGCAAAACCTGGCCCAGCAAGCCTGGATTAAAATTGATTTTAACCCCGGCAAAACCACAAACTCACAAGGAGTGATGAAAGGCGGCAGCAACCTGCAGGAAAAGTTGATGGCAGAAGCCCAGCGCGCCTTACAGAAACTGGAATTTGAATACCGCGCCTTTCGCAATAATAAAACCGATACCAGCCAATTTGTGGTGTTGCCCCAAGGTCGGCAGCGGCATTCAGTGGCGTATTATTCGGTACAACATCACTTTCCTAATGTGTATGGCATCAACGCAGCGGGCGTACCGCACTATGAAACGGCAGAGCGCAAAATGCAGGCGCAACAGCTCAAAGCCTATTTGTATCCCTTTGAGCAGTTAATGGCGAACATGCAAGCCCACTTGCATAACTTGCAAGCATTATTCAGCCTGCGCGAAACACCCAACCAGAGTTATTTTTCCCAATTTCTCGATAACCACCATATTCCAAACCTGGTGGCGCTCTATAAAGATCCGGCCACCCAACTGGACAATATCCAAGCAATCCAGGCTGACTACGACCCGGCGTTTGATCGCAAAAGCCGCGCGCTGGATACCTTACTTGCACTCTATGGCGAAACCTTTTCGCAGGAGGCACTGCTGCATTTTAATTACTATCACCAGGAACAGCCGGACTATTGGGCCATTGATAATAAAATCCGGTTTTTATTGCATCTGGTAGAAATCAGCCAGCATCGTCAGGGAGCAGTGAATACCAGCCAACCACAGTGGCAAACCAGTAACCTCAGCAGTTTGCATAAAAGAATAAATATTTTATTGGGCATCCAGCAGTTGGATAATCTAGTGCCGCTCAGTCATTGTTTTACCCTGAATAATATTCAACTGGTGCCAGATGACGTACTTTGCAAAAAAAGTGCTTTCCCAGCAGGCGATGCGACAGAAGCAGTGCCTTATTTAAATGAACAGCAACAACAGCGAATCCAGGGATGGACCTATACGCCCAATAAACAACTCACCCTTTGCCCAACCATGATTCGCGAGGGAACCAATATAGATGCTTATTGCCTGCGCGGAAAAGATGATGCAGTTACAGTATATTTTTACTCCCGCCCCAAAAATATCTGGACGGCATTAAAACAATTTCCGGAAAAATCACAAGCGGTGGCCTATGTTCATAAATTTAAAAAAATCATTACTGATTTAAACAGTAATGCAGAGGGGTTTTATCTACTCGAACATATTTTGTTGCGCCCGCGTAAACGCGCTAGCGCCGAAAAGGTAGAGGACTTCACCCAACCATCAGACGAATTTTTTCATGGCCGGATCAGTTTTATCTTTCCCAACTGGACAGCCCGTTTCGCCAACCCGGCATTTCGTCAATTTGCAGAAAAAACCATCGCCAACCAATTACCTGCACATATGTTTCCGCAAATCTATTGGCTCGATCAAACGCAAATGCTGCAGATGGACAAGCTGTATCGACCCTGGTTAAGTGCATTGGAACAGTATGAAAGTGCCAGATGCAGCGAAACGCCTCCGGATGACACTCAATTGGATAACATGGCAAACGAGGTGGATACACTGGGATTAAAACTACGTGACTGGCTTGAACAACACCCGGCCAGCATGGACTATTGGGTGTAAAACATGCACACACTCACACACCCTGTTACTGCAGATAAGCCTACTGGCGATCAATGGCGACGCCATTATCACCAGATTGGTGATATCACGGTTGACATGGTGTTTAGCAATGATTCACTTGCGCGACGCGAACAAGAAAGCCTGGCAGATTGGTTGAGCCGCGAATTATTGCCCGCACTGGATGAACTCTTCTCCTTCGCAGCACCAGGTGAGCAAATCATTCGCTTTGAGTCGTTAGAATTTGATTTTGGCAATTTACCGGCCAGTGATTATCGCCAAATTATTCGCGAACAGTTGCTGCAAAAACTGGCTCGCCTGATTAACGAAAAACAATTGCCTCTCACAGTACAGCGTGAAGAGCGATTATTGGTTAATCACACGACTGATGCCGCCTTGGCGTTACAACATTTATTGCATTACCTACAGACTGGCCAGTTTTCTGCGCAGCTAACCACCACAAACGCTCACGCAGTATCCACAGACAGAAAATTGCATCAGCAATTACTGGATTCCCTTGTGGATATACAGCAAATCGCCACTCAATTGCGAGCCCTGCCCAAACGCAACCTGTGGGTGACGCGTCTGCTGAAACAATTTTCCGAACGTCACCGGGTAGCACTCCTGCGCCAACTGGCACCGGGACAGGTGGCCTTAGCATTGGCATTATTGGATCTATTGCAATTATCTGATAGACAAACACTCTCGCATCACCAGGATTGGCAAATTACCGCAACATGGCACAGCTTGTTTGAGATTGCATTGGATGCTCCGACCTTAATCAATAAAGAATGGCTGGCCGCCCTAATTAAAAAAATGGTTGCCAGTACGCAAACCGATGAGCTGAGATTACTGCACACATTAATTGCACATGGCTCCTCAATCCTACTGAATTCGCCAATCACACGGGGCTCCCCAGATTCCGAGCATGCCAATACTACGCTGCACCAGCATTGGCAGCAGCTCAAGGTAATGGCGAGTGAATTATTAGAAAAAAATAATCCGCCAGTTAATAACAACAATCCAGTAGTTACGCATGACGAGAAAAAGCATCATGCTAATGACGAAACGGATAACAAAACAGAATTGACTGACACTCAGTCACTGTCCATACAACAGCGACTGGCGAGTATATTAATTGCGGGCGATGCTATTGCACTGGTGCAACAGTGGCCACAATTATTGCAGTACCACAAACCCCTGTTAATTGCTGGACTGAAACACTATTTAGTCAAGGCTGAATTGCGCAACCAATTACTGCATAAATTGCCGGTGGATTTTATCCCGCAGCTGCTGATGCTATTGGCGCCCGCCAGTCAATCTTTGCTGACTGCATTTGCACATCAGCAAGCGCAATATAATGCGTTACTAGAGGGCCTGAAAAAAAAATCGGCTATTGCTAATAGACAATCACAAGAATCAATAACCGATAACGCACTTACTACTGCCGAATGGTTGCGCAGTATTTATGGGATTATTGCTACCCACTTGTTTAACGCTCCACTGGAAAATAACGGAGAGCCGTTTGCCTTTGTTGCAACAGAAAACCTGTTACATGAAATAACTGCCCGATTTACCAATCAACACAATCTTGTTGCTAGCGAATTGTATGAACTCTGGAAGCCTTTGTTCGATAACAAAATAGATGGCTCTACATTCGATGACTCAGCAACAAGTTCAACCTCGAATCAGACACCAGCAGGAACTGATCCAGCAAAAACTAATCCATCAGCAACCTACACCGACTCCGCTTCAATCCAACAGCGTTTGGCAAGCCTGTTAATTGCGGGTGATGCAACGGCGTTAATGCAGCAATGGCCACAATTACTCTCGCATCACAAACCCTTATTAATTGCTGGGCTGAAACATTATTTGTTCAAGGCCGAGTTGCGTCAGCAGTTATTACTTCGCCTGGCGGTGGATTTTATCCCGCAATTGTTGGGGGTATTGGCACCTGCCAGTGAAAGACTCTTATCCGTATTTATGCAGCATGAAGCACAACTGGATGCCTTGGCAAAATATCTGGCGGATCGCAATCACACTGCTGCCGGCTCGCCGTCTCATCTAGCAATCAATCAAATAATCAATCAGACAACTAATCAAAAAACCAAGCAAACGCCTGCTAATACTCAATGGCTACGCGCTATTTATGAAATTATTGCTAATCTTCTGTTCACTAGTCGCCCAACAGATAATAGCGACGCAATTGTATTTTCCTTCACCGGAAAAACCTTATATGCCATCACTGAACACTACGCCAATCAACAAAATATACCCGCTGCCGGGCTGTATGAATTATGGGAACCTTTATTTAACGGGCAATTAGATATTGATCCCATCGACAACATTGAACATGCACCCACAATAAACACTACGCCGATTGATAGTGAAAACAATATACAACTGCCTGTAACTGCAGAGCAGCAACTCAACCAGCTATTTATAAATGCAGACATTCATGAATGGCGCAGGCTTTGGCCAGACTTGCAGCACAGGCAGCGCAAGGCAGCACGCATAACCATACAGCGACATTGGTTTAAGGCGGATATTCGTCAACCACTGATACAGAAATTACCCTTGCCGTTTATTCAGGACATACTCTTACTAATAGCGCCAGCACTTAATAACTTGATACAAACACTGATTCAACAACAGCCGCAGCTAATTGCTGAAGCACGCAGCCTTTCATCAAGCTCTGTATCCAGTGGTTTGAATGCTTTACGAGGTGAAAATTGGTTACGAGCATTGTTAAATCTACTGTCTGATGTAATTCCTGTTCCTGCCAATAATTCGAGTAATGCTGCAATTATTTCCATTCCATCGCCCATGCAGTTGGTGGAGGAATTGGCTAGAGACTATGCACGCAGGGAAAACTTACCAACAGATGCACTGGCTTTTATTTGGCGCCGTGTTTTTGAATCTGCCAACAGTAATACGCTTGATTCCAGCGATAGAACTTTTACTTCTTCTGCTACCCCCAGCGACACTACACAACTGCATAGCAATCCATCGTCTGCGGTTGACAGTAAACCCTTCGTCAATATCGATTGGCAGCAGAAAACAGCCAATGAGTTATTCGATTGGTGCCTGATTTTAAAAACAAGCAGTCATCTTCGCGCAAGCTTACCCAAAGACACGGATTTATTAAGGCGTTTGATTCATAGTTTTATTAGCCAAAGCCCTGCGTTTTCTGCAGATTTTCGCGATGTTTTTTTGTCCAGCATTGAGACTTATGCGGCACAAACAACCCAAACTACTTACTTTTTAAGCCAGCTGCTATTCAACTTGATCGACGGCCAGCTCATTGATTTTGAAACACTAGTGCAGGATTCAAACCCGGCGCTGGCCAGCCACACACAAGAGCACGCACTGCGCCAACGCACGGCTATTGATACTGGCATCAACACACCAGAAAACCATTTGCAAGAAATCCATCGACAAGAAAAAAACGAAATAAAAACTCCAAATCACACTGAAGAAGCCAGGGAGAATTCATATCAAGCAGCAGATGAAAATCACATTGAACAACGTATGAATCAACTCTTGCAGGAGTTGCTGTCACAGCAGATCGATCCCTTTGGCCTTCACATGAGTCCGAATTACTGGCAGCGATTAGTCGCACAGTACTTTTATCGCGAACATGCAACATCGAACACTCATCACGAATTGCTTCAGGCAATCCGTGAACAAGCGAGCAGCGCGGTTAATATCCATTATTTCTACCAACAGATAATGCATGCTTTGGTACACCAACAACCACTGGATCTGGAGCATTTTGCGCTTAGCCCTGCACGCGATAATACCGTCAAGCCAACAGCAAGATATGTGCAAGATCCTCTTGTAACACTGGCAGACAGTGAAGCAATGCAAAGCATTCACTTACCGATACAAGATGTCCGCACGACGGAGAAAACAACACCCGAGACATTAGGGAGCGAAGATATTGTGCAACAACCCACACTAAGCCTGGAACAATTACTGCTGAATAACGACACACCCGGCACCGAGCAATTGCAACAATTACAGCAACATGTGAATTTATTGTTGCAGCATTACACACCAGGACGTGCGCAGGAGTGGCTGTCGTTATTACGCAATAACCAAGCGGCCGCTCAATTGATTCAATGGGTTCCCGCGCATTTATTGCATCAGATTGTATTGCGCTTACATCCGGGACCGTTTACAGCATTGGAACCACTGGTAAAGCTGGCGACAGATGCACTGGCGCTCCTCCTCCCCAAAGCCGACCCATTGATGATCAAGCAGGCAAAATGGGAATTTATTTTTAAGCAACTATTTAATACAAGTGCATTGCTTGATGCCACTGAATTATTAAAACGCTGCTGTGAATACCTAGCGCAGACAGCGGGCCTGAGCGATACACAGCGCCTGGTGCAGCTGGCGGAACGTCGCCTTGCCTTATTAAAACCGGTTGCAACACAGCGACCAAACATGTCGCTTGATGAGGACAATAAAAATACTGAGCCCGCACTTAATTTTGATGCAGGTATGCATTTGAATAATGTGGGGCAAGTGCTCGCTGCTCCCTTCTTGCCGCGTTTGTTTACCATGCTGAATTTAACTGTCGATGGAAAATTTATTCACCCGGAGGCGGCTGATCGCGCCATTCATTTGCTGCAATTTATGGTGACCGGCCAAAGTCAAACAGCGGAATACGAATTAACCTTGAATAAAATTTTATGTGGCGTCAGTACCAGTATGCCTATTAGTGAAGGCATTGATATCACTGAGCAAGAACAGACCATTATCGAGCAAATGTTGCAAAGCATGATTCAACACTGGCGCGCATTGGGTTCAACTTCTATCGCCGGTTTGCGCGAAACTTTTTTGCAGCGTCAGGGCTGGCTGGTATTGGATGACGAATACTGGCGACTAAAAGTGCAAGAGCACACATTTGATATGTTGCTTGATCGACTGCCCTGGAGCATTTCCTTAATTAAGCATTCATGGATGGATAAACCCCTGCGCGTCTCCTGGCGCGAGCAATCGTAACAATATCGGGATAACTGCGTGAATAACCCTAACCTAATAGCGATGAGCCATAACAATGCCGCCAGCCTGGAGCGCGAACTCCAATGGTTTGCCGAGGTATTGAACCTGCGCTTTACCCACTATTTTGGCTCACCTGACATTCAAGCCAACACCGCCGATATTCGCACCCTGACCCCACCGGATATCAGCGCCGACACATCCAACTATGCAGGCCTGGTGCGTGATTACAACATGGGTTTTGATGAGCGCCTGTTATTTATTTTGTGTTTGATTCCCCATGTGCGACCACAAGCGCTGGATATTTTTTTCACCCAAAGCCAGATTACCGGCCGCAGCTATACCGAATTTGGCGGCTGGCGCGGCAAGGCGCACAGTGGTTTTTTGCCCACGGCAGAAACGGCGGTATTCCTATTGGCAGGGCAAGATTTGCAACTGCGGTTTGCTGCGCTGCAATTATTTGATGAGCAGCATTATTTTTTAAAACAACGACTGATCAAACTGGAACATCAAGCCGCCGGTGAGCCATTTTTAAATGCCACTATTTCGGTGACAGCAGAATACCTGCACTGTTGCACCCACGGACAGGTGCATAAACCGGATTACAGTGTCGAATTCCCGGCCAAACTGATTACCAGTAAATTGGATTGGTCAGATCTGGTGTTGTCACAAGATGTGATGGAAGAGATAGATCACCTGCATACCTGGCTGAAACAAGGTAAGAATCTGGTTAACCACTGGCAATTGGAAAAAACTGTCAAGCCAGGTTATCGCAGTTTATTTTTCGGGCCACCGGGCACCGGCAAAACCCTCACCGCAACCTTGCTTGGTGCCAGTGTCGGCGTGGATGTGTACCGTATCGATTTATCCATGGTTGTGTCCAAATACATAGGCGAAACGGAAAAAAATCTGGCGGGTGTATTTGATCAAGCAGAAAATAAAAACTGGATTCTATTTTTTGATGAAGCCGATGCCTTGTTTGGTAAACGCACCCAAACCAGCAGCTCCAATGACCGCCATGCCAATCAGGAAATTTCCTATTTATTGCAGCGCGTGGAAGATTTTCCCGGTGTTGTCATACTCGCCAGTAATATTAAAGCCAATATAGATGAAGCCTTTGCGCGCCGCTTTCAATCCATTATTTATTTTCCTTTGCCCGATGAAGTAGAGCGATTGCGATTGTGGAAAAACTTATTTCCCAATACCCAATTGCTCGCTGACGACGTAAACCTGCCAGCGCTGGCAGAAAAATATGAACTCTCCGGCGGCTCACTAACCAACGTAGCCCGCTATGCCGCGATTCGCGCAACCCGAATGCAACGAAATAAAATTGAACATGCTGATTTGTTGCAAGGTATCAACAAAGAACTTCTCAAGGAGGGGCGCACGCTCTAGCTGACTATGACTTTTGCTACATCGCTAAGATCGCTTGCACTGCTGTTAGGTTTCTTGCTGCCGCTTTGCGCAGCAGCACAAAACCTGCCTGAAGGTGCCACCGCGAATAAGGACAAATGCCTGGGCTATGAATTGCCTTATAAAAAATATTCGCGTGCACAAGTAACCCGTATTCAAGCGGATCTGTTCCAGATTTATCAGGAAGATCCCGAATGGAAAGCAGCGGCCAGTCAACGCGGTCAGCCACTTAATGACGGCTATATGGGGCCCATTACCTGGTCGTGGATGCAGCGTTTTTGTGGTCATTTTGCGCTGGCTCAGGCGGCAGATATTGTCAGTGAATTCCCGGCACGCTTAACTGCTATCGCAGGGTTTGCCCAACAACGCCCAACGGAAGTAACACAATTAGTTAGCAGGGAGTTTGCTGTCTGGAGTGTAAATCACCACACGGCTTGTACCTTGAATACCCAGGACATTCTCTATCGCGGTAGCGATGCACAGCTGCTACAGCTCTTGCTCTGCTACCAGGACAGTGTAAACCCACCCCCGACTATAGAACCCAGCCGAACTACGGCGACTAAAGTAGATCCTCACCGTTTATACGTGCTCCGGGAAGAAGATTTTGTAGCACTGGAAAAACCGGAAGCATTAGTAGAGTGGGTAAAAAAACTGATCGATAAACCCTTTGCAGATGAAGCCAGCGCTGCTCTTGCTATTAATGATTTATTAAAAGACCAGACAGAAGAATGGCGTAATCAAATACGCGAGCAGATTATTGCCAAGCTGACACCACAGAATACTTATCAATTAACGGATGGAATTCTTGAATCACTGTTTAAATCCGGCATTGGCGATGCATTATTTGTCGAATTGAAAGCCGTACCGCAAACGGTGTACACCACAGAAGAAAGTTTTAAAGCGGTTATCCGTGCGGCAATAGAAAAAGCCAGTGCCGCGGAAATATCAGCGACTACTACCAACCCTGCACCCTCCGGTGAAGGGCAAGCACCTGTTAATTCTACGGTTGATAATCCAGCAAACATTCAATCCAGTGCCAGCCAATCCAGTACCAGTCAATCAAACACAATTCAAACAAACACTAGCATTCAAAAAAATCAGGCTAATTTGCTACTGATTGTACTGGCCAGTAAGCAAAAAAGCCTATTGCTCACGGAGGAATCGGCACAGAGTATTATTAGTACCATTCCCCATTTCCCGCCCCGGTTAATTCAATTGTTAAGGGTATTAAAAGATATCGAATACCCGGAGGGTGAGTTGTTGCACTATGCCGTGCAAAATAAATTGATTAAGGGTTTATTAATTTGCAAAGTAGATAAACCCAATACCCTGGATATTAATATTGATCGTTTGAGCCCTACGGAAAAAGAGGAACTGCGAACAGAATTAGCCACTATTTTTCCATCCAGCGTAACAGAATCAACTGACTTACCTATTTGCAATGAGACGCACTATCAAAATATTCAACGCGAATACAACCAGTCGTTGCGCGGCGCTATTGAGCAAGTGTACAGCGAACCCATGCCGGAATATAACGCACTGGATATTCAATGGAGTGGCGATGCCTGCGGTTGTGTACCCAAGGAAATTGCTACAACGGCCTATGGTATTTATCCCTATTGGCACACCACAGAAACACCGCAAAAATTTGATTTCAGTACATTTTCCCGCGTTGCCTATTTTGGTTTAAGCGTAAATAACAACGGTCATCTGGTTCAAATTAATGCTAAAAATCAGGCGCAGACTCTAGCCCATAGCCATACAGAATCCAATAAAGCGTTTATATCCACCGCGCGCCGCTATGGCAGCAAAGTGGATTGGATTATCGAAAAGGATTGGAGTGAATACAGTAACGAAGCTATTGATTCCAGCACCGCACCGCTGGAAGCGGTTCTTAATAACCTGAAGTTAAATATAGTGACATTGTTGGCTACACCGCTAACAGACGTCGAATCTGTATTGAGGCCCTACCTCAGTTTGGGCATTGCCGCCCAACCAACCAATGGCGACGGAGTGACCTTGTATTTCAAAAACTTCCCTACCTCCGATGCTGCCAAAAAAATATTTGAATCCTTCTTTAATAATTTGAAACAAGAATTAAAAGTGCTGGCGGAAAAGCGTGATAGCTTTCACCAGAATAAAAATAGAATTTATGTCAACCTGCTTATAAAACAGGATGAATTTACTGCCGATGAAGGTGTTTTCACCAGCATTAATATTGACCAACTACTGAATACCCAACAATTAGTGGATAGAAACCTATCGCAAATTGAAATGCAGGATGAGGTGCAATCTGTGGTTGTTCTTATGCTGGAAGAACCTTATTACAGTGCACTGGATGAGATCTATGCCCTGACATCTGGCACCAGTCGCGCACTCATTATGCCGATGATGATTGCCAACTATGCCGACATGAATAAGCGCGAACAACGCGACGCCATGAGAAAAGGTATGGCAAGTGACGAGCGGTTTAAAAAATTGGCCTATATCCATGAGAGTTTTGGTGGCGGTGCCTTTTGGCCAATCACCACTTGGGATAAACCGGGTTACGAAGGCTTTAACGATTATGTCGCCACCCATTTTGCTCCCGGCTATTCGGAGTCGGGCTGGAATGAAAAGCTCTGCGCCTATCGCTGGCAATTAATCAGCATTATGAATATCTGGTTAATTGTGGCCATTATTTTTGTACTGATTGTTTTTTATATTTATCCACAAAAATGCAAAAGATTACCACCTTATATCGACTGGCTATCCAAACCCGCTACTGTGGTGATATTGCTACTGCCACCCATTGCGCTCTGGGATTATCTTTTACTTGTGGATAAACAATTTCCGTTTTTCAGTTTACCCAGCCTGCTGTGCCTATCCCTGATAGGGCTTGCTGTGTGGGCAGGCATTGATTCCATTAAGGAATTAAAAAAGGTCAAACCTAACCGTAATTTATTGCAATACCAAAAAGCCATTGCCAGCCCCACACGCACAACAGCAACACCTGGCAAAGGCGATGAAACAGACGACACGGATACAAGTGATACGAGTAAATAGTTATTGAAATCAATACCGGCATGAACTTTACTAAATCCAATCATCAACAAAGGATTAACGCGGGAGCAAATTATGTCTTACACCAGCAAGCAAGCCGCACGTGAATCACACGCCGCCGAACAACAAGGCGCAAAACCATCAGCACAACTGTTCAGCGACCAACGCACCTCGACCAGTGCGCAATTAAAGCAGCAGCACATGATGGGCGCTGTGCAACGCATGGGGGCAGAAGAAGAGGAGCCATTACAAGGTAAATTCGCAACACTGCAACGCGCAGAGGAAGAAGAATTACTTCAAGGAAAATTTAATTCAACCGCACCAGCGCAACTCGAACAGAAACCCAATAACACTGGCTTGCCGGACAAATTAAAATCCGGCATCGAAAATATGTCCGGCTATTCCATGGACGATGTAAAAGTCCATTACAACTCCGATAAACCTGCACAACTAAATGCGCATGCTTACGCACAAGGCACTGACATTCATGTTGCACCCGGCCAGGAACAACATTTGCCCCACGAAGCCTGGCATGTGGTGCAACAAAAACAAGGGCGCGTACAACCCACTATGCAAATGAAAGCTGGTGTGCCGGTAAATGATGATACAGGATTGGAACATGAAGCGGATGTGATGGGGGCAAGGGCATTAGGTATTGGGCAATCGAGTTATGGCGTAAATAGCACACAATTAAAAATTAAGACAACTGTGAGTGCCAAGCCTATTCAGTGTTATCTGACGCGTGCGGAGTCCGCTGCGGGAGATATTTTACATCGCGATAGGGCTGATATTTTTGAAGCGGCTACGTTAGACAAATATAGGGATGTTGCAAGAGCGTGGTATCCCAGTATGAATGATAAAGTTGCAGCTGTAACGGATGCTATTGAAGACGACCGCGATTTAGATTACATACGAATGTCAGGTGATACATTGACGGATTATGCTGGTGCCAACGCCATGGTGGGCGATGCTCGAGAACATATGTACGTTCATCGAGGCAATACTATTTATCGAGGTGATAGGACAAGAGAGAAACTTCCACACCCTGCATTGGTTGGTTATGACCCTGATGTTGATGGCGCAGGTACATTGCGCGCAACATTTAATAATAATACGTTGCGAATTAAAGTGACGAACTCTTCCGGGCATTTTCGACCACCTCAAGTAGATGAGGCAACCAGGAATAAAGTAGAACAAAAAGTGAGGAATGGAAAACCACCAGGGACTCGAGTTTTTGTAGATATTGTGGATGTCTAATTGCTGTACTGAAAATTAATCGAGGTCACATGATGAGTTATATCAGCAAAAAATCTGTTAGTGATTCCGGGGCACCAAAAAAAATTGCTGATATGACAGCCGCTCCAGCATTTTCAGATCAACGCGCATCTACTGCTGTACAATTAAAACAGCAAGGGATGATGCACTCAGCTCATTCGCCGAATTCAATCCAACGATTAAGCACGCAAGAAGGTGAACCACTGCAGAGAGAATTTGAAAGCGAGGCGCCCGTACAACAGCAAGAGGCCACCGCCAAAACCCCAAACAACACCGGCCTGCCCGACAATTTAAAATCTGGTATCGAAAATTTGTCCGGCTATTCAATGGATGATGTAAAAGTTCATTTCAATTCAGATAAACCCGCACAATTAAATGCTCATGCCTATGCGCAGGGAACTGACATTCATGTTGCACCCGGTCAGGAACAACATTTACCCCACGAAGCATGGCATGTGGTGCAACAAAAGCAAGGCCGCGTGCAGCCTACTCTGCAAATGAAAGCAGGTGTACCGGTGAATGACGATGCAGGTTTAGAACATGAGGCTGACGTGATGGGAGCCAAGGCGTTAAATCCACAACCTAATAGAGATTTAACTGTTTCTGGGAAACCAACAACGTCAGCATTTCAGCTTGAAACAAAAATTAAATATACGCCAGGCTATTACACTTATAATCAAAAGTCCCATGTCGTTGGATCAAAAATGGTTGCAGAACTTGATCCTAATGATGAAGTGAATGGTTCTGAACCGGGCAGCGGTGTACAAAAAACTCTTATGGAAGATTTAAAAAATGTTGGGACCTTTAAAAGTATGATTCGAGGCCATTTATTAAATGACAATGTCGGTGGACTCGGAGTGGCAATGAATCTATTTCCGATAACGTCACAAGCAAATTCACGACACAAAAATTATGTCGAGAGCTATGTTAAGCAAGCCATCAAGGATGAGGGTAAAGGTAAAAAACGAAAGTTAATATATAGCGTTGATGTAGATCCGGCACCTGAGTCTGTTGACTCAGTTACACCAACCGCGAGTTTTGTGTGTGATGTACGCTGGGATGATGGTACTAAAGTGGTTAGCAATGTGATTGCATCCAATCCTCAAGCAGGCACCACTGGCACTGGCGTTGTTAAGGATTCGAAAGCAGTGAGTAAAACATTTCGAACAAAAGACTTGCCTAAAGGTTGGGGAAAGATTGGGGCGGGTTATGTAAATGGAAATTCCGATCACGACAATACACGTAAACGTACGCAAGTAGAAGGAATAGATAAAATAAAGCTCACCGGGGATGAGTATGGACATTTTGGAAAAGGTGAACCGGAAATTGATGTTGTTGCAGAACAAGCAAGAACAATTATTGAAGACACATTTGATGATACTAGTGAAGACTACATGATGTATATGGCAGACATTGATCAGCACGAAGCTGACGATAATTTGCAGGGGCTAATGAAATACTTTGGAGCATGATCATGTAAAAAACTCTGTGTTAACTATAAAGGCTTCACCGATGGGTTTATTACCCTATCCCGCACAAACTCAAATGCCTCCGGGCCCACGCTGTATTCACCGCGATAGGGGTTATCCATTACTGCAATCAGATAGACCAATAGCCCCAACAAGGCCGCCATTAAAATGTTGAGCGTATTGTGCAAGCGGTAATTGTCGACGATAAATAACCAGCTCACCATAATATTTAAAAATGCACCAACGACTATAACGACATACATTGTCATAGGTAGGCCGCTGTCTATGCTTTGCAACCTTGCATTATTTAATTCCAATAATTTATTAAATTGACGCAATACTTCTGCATGGACAGTTTTTTCACACTCAGTTAACTAGCTATTCAACCTCCAGCGCTTGCTGAAAGATTTTTTTGCCGCGCAAATAACGTTTCAAACAACTTTCATCTGCCAATACTTCCAATAATGCGGTATTAAAATCGTAAACCCGCGTATCCAGGCCTTTGTGTTCGATTGCGGCTTCAAAGCCTTGGGAGTGGGCATCGGCGGCGAGGGCGACGGATTCAATCATGCCGGTGGCTATAGCCATATTGGCGGGATCGGCAAAAGATTGTTCGCAGGCTTGTGCATCGGTTGCGTGAAAATTGCGGCAGCGATAGGGACGTACAGGGTAGGCGCTGCATTGGTTGTCTTGCAGCAGCGGGCATTTCATATTGGTGGTGAGATGTTGTTCCGGTGTGATGCTGCGAATGATGGCGGCATTTTGCTCTGCATCGCGCTGCACTTGTTGAATTTTTTCCGCACTGAAATGCTTATGCAGGTAATCCTTGATGTTCAACATTTCGTGAGCACGCACTTCCACTTTGTAATAGCAGCAAAATGCACAACCTGCCTGACAGGCTGGTTTG
Organism: Cellvibrio sp. PSBB023; assembly: GCF_002007605.1. Classification (NCBI taxonomy): domain Bacteria; kingdom Pseudomonadati; phylum Pseudomonadota; class Gammaproteobacteria; order Cellvibrionales; family Cellvibrionaceae; genus Cellvibrio; species Cellvibrio sp. PSBB023. Next base: position 3,260,242 of record NZ_CP019799.1, read on the forward strand.
GTGCTAGCTGTTTGAATAGTAGAGGCGATTAAACGATCGTAACGTGCAAACGAGTGAGTTAACGCCGCTTGAAATTGTTTGGCAGCAGGTAATTGCTGACTCGCTTTTTGAAATTCTGTTTGGGCCGTCTGTTGAAAAAAATCATTCATGGCTAGATTAGCTCTTTGATAGACATCACTGATCCGGAAAACTGTTAGCGCAATCATCCCGTGAAATTACAAAACAAGGAAAACCCGACGAACTGAATACGTATGCAACAGTCTGGTTAATTAATAACAAATGGCTTTAACTATTACCAGTGCTACGGCACTACCATTAGCCGCAGTTGCCTGCTGTCTGTGCGGCGCTCTAGTGAAATAACAATAACTCTGGATAGAGCTCAGGTCACAACCATTTTTTAGTCGTCATCACCACCGTGCAAACCACAGGGTGAGCAGTGACTTTCGCGGATGATTTCATCCATTCTCATGCAGTATTTTTTTCAGGCTTATTCGCTTGAGGGATTTGTACTGCCGTAAGAAACCGAATAACCATAACATTTAACACTGACTACAACTGCCATACCGCTGCGTTATTGCACCGTCCACGGCAGAGGAGAACCACTGTGAGAAATCATTTTTTAACCCGCTTGATCGGCAAAGCGTCATTAACCTTTACTCTCGCGCTGGCCAGTATTGCCAGTGTACAGCACGCTAGTGCGGACGCCATTTTACATGCGTTTGACTGGAACTATAGCGATGTTTCTGCCAAGGCCACCGAAATTAAAAACCTTGGCTACAAAGCGGTATTGGTCGCGCCACCGTTAAAATCCAATTCGGCTAATTCAGCCTGGTGGCAACGTTACCAGCCTCAGGATATTCGTGTGATTGACCATGCACGCGGCAACAAGCAGAGCTTCCAAACCATGGTGAACGCGCTGAATGCACAGGGCGTGGCAGTGTATGCCGATATCGTATTGAACCACATGGCAAATGAGCGCAATGGCGCTACGGATTTCCCCGGCTCTGCCGCGATTAGTACCTATAACTCCAACACTACTTACTGGAACAATCAAAAATTATTTGGCGATTTAACCCAGGGTTTATTTGGCGGTTACGATTTTAATCCCGCAAATTGTATTAGCGATTATAACGATGTATGGCAAGTACAAAACTGGCGCCTGTGCGGTGGCAGTGGCGATACAGGCTTGCCAGACATGAACCCCAACAGTTGGGTGGTAACGCAACAGCGCAATTATTTAACCGCGCTGAAAAATATGGGCGTAAAAGGCTTCCGCGTAGATGCCGCCAAACACATGACGGCCTATCACCTGAATCAAATTTTTACGTCGACCATTAAAACCAATATGTATGTATTTGGTGAAATTATCACCGGCGGTGGTGCGGGCAATTTGGATAACGATCGCTTCCTCAGCCCTTACTTGCGCGATACCGATCACAAAGCTTACGATTTCCCACTCTTCCATAGCATTCGCAATGCCTTTGGTTTTGGCGGCAGCATGAGTTCGCTGGTAAACCCGCAAGCGGTAGGCCAGGCGATTGATTCTTTCCGCGCGGTGACCTTTACCATCAACCACGATATTCCCTTGAACAGCGGTTTCCGCAGCTGGATTATGGATGCAACCGATGAGAAATTAGCCTATGCCTACATTATGGGACGCGATGGCGGCAAGCCATTAATTTTCAGTGATAGTACTGGCACTGATACAAATCGCTGGGTGAATGCTTACAAAGCGCCCCATATTGCAGCCATGATTCGCTTCCATAACACTGTGCAAGGCCAAGGTATGGAAGTGCTGGCACACAATAGTTGCGCGATTTTATTCCGCCGTGGTGAAGAGGGTGTGGTGGGTATTAATAAATGCACCAGTCAACAAAACTTCAGTGTGAATACCAACAATCGCTTTAAGTGGTATCGCAATTACCGCGATGTGCTGACCAACAACGCTTTGGTTTATATCAATAGCAGTAGCTATACCTTTGCCTTACCTGCACGCACAGCGCGTATGTGGTTGCCGGAATAACAATTGGTTTGATGATTGATCCACAAAAACCCGGCGGTGGAAACACCGTCGGGTTTTTATCGCGCGTGCATTCGGAAAATTACCTTTCCTTTCACTTGTCGGGTTTATCTATTTCACTGCAAGGGTAATAATCGCCCCCGATAATAAAGGGTTCGCAAAGGCGAGCATCGCCGCTTTTGCCTGCCACAATAAATCTACAGGTCTATCATCAACAAATTTGAGGCATCTATGTGGAAATCTGTCTTACTGCTTTCATCCGTTATCGCGCTTTCCGCGTGTAATCACCAACCAACCAACCACAAGGCCACAGGTGAATCCGGCAGTGCCGCTGCGGTGACGGCGCAGGGTTTTACCGGCGAACAGCTGCGCTTGATTGGCCGGTTTGATACCAGCACCCAGGGCAAAGCACAATTTACCTGGCCGGGCTCTGCCGTGGAGTTTCGCTTTAGTGGCACCAGTGCCTCCATCGCATTAGGCAGTACAGGTGATGTTCGCTTTCAGGTTGACGTAGATGGTGCCGTGCAGGATTTGTGGGTAAAAAATGGTGAAGCAACCTATACCCTGGCCAGCGGATTAACCAAGGGCGAACACACAGTGCGCCTCACCCGTTTAACCGAGTCCTTTGCGTTGGTGACTAGCTTGCTGGGCGATCCCATCGTCGATGGAAAATTATTGCCCGCGCCCGCTGCTGCGCCGCGACGTTTGCTGGTGATTGGCGATTCGATCACCGCCGGTTATGGCGTGGAAGGTGCGGATCAAAGCTGCCATTACGAAGCCCACACCAGTAACCAACAATTAACCTATGCAGCGCTGGCAGCCAATGAATTAAACGCAGACTTGCACGCAATTGCCTGGTCGGGTATTGGCGCATGGCGTTCTTATGGCGAAAAAACACCGGTTAACCCGAGCATTTTAGTGCGTTACCAACGCACCCTTGCCGACGATGCCAACAGCCGTTGGGATGCCAGTCAATATCAGCCCGATGCGATATTAATCACCATAGGCACCAATGATTATTGGGAAGGTTCGGTAAGCGATGACTATCGCGCGGGAATGAAAACCTTGATCGGCATGGTGCAAGCAGACTATGCCAACAAACCGGTGTATTTAATTCTTAGCCCTATGCTGGGCGGTGTACAACGCGAATCGCAAAAAACCATTTTAGGTTCGCTAGTATCGCGTAATGTGAAAGTGATTGACCTAGGCAAAATTGAACCCACCGATGGTTTAGGCTGCGATTGGCACCCGAATAAAATCACCAACCAACGCATGGGTAAGGCGCTGGTACAACAATTAACAACCGATCTGAAATGGTAATGTTTTAGCCATTCTTTATTGGCATTCTATTGGCATTGAAAAAATGGATGGCGAAGGTTAGTCGCCATCCATTTTTTATTACGCGTGATTTAATTCCTGTCGCGCCTGTTTTGTTACCTGCCAGGCTGCGCTCAATGCCAGTGAGGCCATAATCACCGCGACAATTAAATCCGGCCATGCCGTGCCGGTGCCAAACACACCGATAGCGGCAATAATCACCGCAACATTTCCTAACGCATCATTGCGCGAACACAACCACACACTGCGCATGTTGCTATCGCCATTGCGATAGGCGTAAAGCAATACTGCCACGCCCACATTGGCAGCCAACGCCAGCAACCCGATAAGGCTCATGGTTTGCGCGTCAGGCAATACGCCTGTAATTAGATTCCACACGGCATGAATCAAAATACCAATGCCAAACGTGGCCATAAATCCGGCTTTCACCAGCGAGGCTTTTGCGCGTATTTGTACACTGAGCGCCAGCACCCACAGGCTAATACCATAATTGGCTGCATCGCCAAGGAAGTCGATAGAATCCGCGAGCAGTGACACAGAGTTGGATGCAACACCAAACACAATTTCCACCACAAACATCAGTGCATTTACGATCAATGCAATCCAGAGAATGCGACGGTAGTTGGGATCGGGCAAATTGGATGGTTGATGATTGTGGTCGTGATTACAGCAATGGCCGCTCATGGAAACTCCTAATAAAAGCAAAACTGGTGTACATGACTCGACTAAATCCAAGCGTCATCGTATAGCAGGTAGCGAATTAAAATTTTTAAAAGGATGCCAATACACTAAATTAGTCTGCGTCACTATTTTACGAGCCCATCTGCTTAAAAATTAGACAAATGGGTGATTGAACATTCCATATTTCGTTATTTTACCAATAAAACCATTATTAATTTTTGTTTCATTCGTTTTTCAAGATATTGATTTTATTAAATATTTTAGTTTATTTAGTAATTTACTATAAATTATTCGAATATTTTTTCTTATGTCTCTTGATCATTTTTTGTCTTAGATGTATCTTTTACCCGAAATCAAGCCGTAACTGGAGGCAACATGGCTGTAATTACCATAAAGACGCCAAATTCACCAAGATTTTCCTTGTCTTGGGCTTTAGATAAGATGTTGATTTTACTAGAAAAAGAAGGTATTCATCCTGTTGCCCCCGATATTATGGCGCAACATCTAGGGTATTCGAACTCTAGCAACGGACAAGCAGCAACAGTATTAGGGACATTGCGCATGTATGGGTTATTGCTAAAAGCTCCCCATCGAAAAGATGTAATTTCGGAAGATATAAAAAGATTTAGATTTACACCATATGATGAAGAAAAGTCTCAGTTAGCAAATAAATGGTTAAGAACCCCAAAACTGTTTTCAACAGTCCTTACAAAATATCAGGGTAATTTGCCATCTGACCCTGCACTTAGATATGAATTGATAAGGGAATATAATTTCACTGAGGAGACGGCGAATAAATTTATAAAAATTTTAAAGGAATCTATTGATTTTGCTAACTCATTTTCTTCTGCATCTAAAGGCAGCACAAATGATTTCGAGGAAAAATTTGAGGATGGCATCGAAAGCGAAATTAATAGCAGTAACATGAAAGATGAAAAAATGGATTCTGACTTGGTAGGAATGCAAGTCAATCCTCAAACTCCTGTGGGAGGTGGATTTAAGGTACAAATAACTGGTCCTGGCATGAACTCATCTATAGATATTAATGAAGAAGAAGATTTGTTAATTGTTGAGGCAATGCTCAGAAAAGTAAGTAAAAAATTATTTTCAGAATAAAAAAACCGAAGAAGCTGCAACTTCTTCGGTTTTTAAAATCCTCCATGGGTGCTTAGGGGCTATCCAAAGGAGGGCCATGAAAGTCAAGCAGGCGTCCTATAATGGACTTTGACTGCAATGGTGTCAAGGAGCCCTAGGAGTTTAGTTTATGAAGAAGCCACCTTTTCCGGCTCCCATTGGTAAAAAATGGATCTTTGTAAAATATTTTATCCATTATAGAACAGGCAAAAAAGTATATCCTAAAAAGTCGGATTGCTTTTGCTTTTTAGTTCGGATGTAAATAAAAGATGTAACGGAGATTTATCTCCGTTACATCTTTTTTATCTTTTATTTATCAGTTGATAAAGTGTTGGTAATACAAACAACGTTAGCAACGTCGATGAAATAATCCCACCGATCACTACTGTCGCTAATGGGCGCTGCACTTCTGCACCTATGCCGATATTAAATGCCATTGGTACAAAACCTAAGCTGGCAACCAGTGCGGTCATGAGTACCGGGCGCAAGCGCGTGAGTGCGCCTTCGGTAATAGCGCTGATTAAATCGCCGGATTCGTGGTAGAGCTGGCGAATAAACGCGAGCATGACCAAGCCATTTAATACCGCAATCCCCGAGAGCGCAATAAAGCCGACACCGGCAGACATGGACAAGGGCATATCGCGCAGCCACAGGGCGAGTACGCCGCCAGTGAGTGCGAGCGGCACGCCGGTAAAAATAATCAGCGCATCTTTGAGTGAGCCAAATGCCATAACCAATAAGGCGATCACCATCAGCAGTGTGAGGGGAACCACAACTGCCAGCCGTTTACTCGCGGACTCAAGTTGCTCAAAGGTGCCGCCATAATCCAGCCAGTAACCGGTGGGCAATTTTATCTGCGCATTGATTTGGGTTTGCACTTCATTCACAAACGAACCCAAATCGCGACCGCGCACATTGGCAGTGACAATCACCAAGCGCTTGCCGTTTTCACGACTGATTTGATTGGGTGCAGGCGCCAATTCAATACTCGCGATTTCATTGAGCGGTACAAACCCGGGGGAGATTTTAATAGGCACGGGCAAGCGTTCCAGTGCGAGCAAATCGGTGCGCAAATTTTCCGGCAGGCGCACCACGATTTCAAAGCGGCGATCGCCTTCATACATCAATCCGGCGGTTTCACCGGCAATAGCAGTGGCGACAAAATCCTGCACCTGGTCCACCGTTAACCCATAGGCTGCCAACTGGCGGCGATTAGGGGTAATGGTGAGTACGGGCAAGCCGCTGACTTGCTCCATGCGCGCATCAGCGGCGCCGGGAATTTTTTGCACGAGCTGTAGAATAGCTGCAGCAGATTGTTGCAATTGTTCCAGGTCATCGCCAATCACTTTTATGCCCAGGTCTGAACGCACACCGGAAATCAGTTCGTTAAACCGCATTTGAATGGGTTGGGTGAATTCATAATTGTTACCGGGAATTTCACTCACCGATTTTTCCATGGCTTCTACCAAATCTTGTTTCGGACGTTTGGGGTTGGGCCATTGGTTGCGCGGTTTTAAGATTACGAATAAATCTGCTACTGAGGGCGGCATGGGGTCGGTGGCCACATCGGGCGTGCCGATTTTGGCGAAGACCTTATCCACTTCGGAAAATTCGCGAATGCGTTCTTCCAACACTTTTTGCATGGCAACCGATTGCTCAAGCCCGGTACCGGGAATGCGCATGGCGTGCAGGGCTATGTCGCCTTCGTCGAGCTGCGGAATAAATTCCGATCCCAAACGTGTGGATAACCACAGGCACACCAATACCAGCAGCAGCGATGTGCCCAGAATAATTGCCTTGTGTTTTAACGCGGCAATTAACAGCGGTTGATAACCGGCTTTGGCCCAGCGCATTACCCGGTTTTCGTGCTCGGCAATTTTTCCATTCATCAACAGGGCAATGGCTGCCGGTACAAATGTCAGGGATAACAACAGCGCCGAGGTGAGTGCAATGACCACGGTAATGGCCATAGGGTGAAACATTTTTCCTTCCACACCGGTGAGCGTAAAAATAGGCAGGTACACCAGAGTGATAATGCCGACACCAAATAAACTCGGGCGGATTACTTCGGCAGTGGCCTCATAGGCGAGTTGCAATCGCTCTTTTAGGCTGAGGCTACCCGAGCGCTGTGCTTCGCCCAGCCGACGAATGCAGTTCTCCACAATAATCACGGCACCGTCCACAATCAAACCAAAATCCAGGGCGCCCAAGCTCATTAAATTGGCGGATACTCCCGCCTCCACCATGCCGGTAATGGTCATCAACATGGCAATGGGAATGACTGCCGCCGTGATCAGTGCCGCGCGCAAATTGCCGAGCAATAAAAATAAAACGGCGATGACCAGCAGCGCACCTTCGAGCAGATTTTTTTGCACAGTAGCGATGGTTTTATCCACCAGTTGTGTGCGGTCATACACTGCGGTGGCAGTAACACCTTGCGGCAGTGAGCGATTAATTTCATCCAACTTAACGGCCAATGCGCGCGCGACGGTGCGCGAGTTTTCGCCCATCAACATCATCGCTGTCCCCAACACGGTTTCGTTACCATTTTGCGTGGCGGCACCGGTGCGTAATTCTTTGCCTATCGCCACTTGCGCTAAATCGCGCACGCGAACAGGCACGCCGGTGCTGTGGCTGACAATGAGATTTTCAATATCCTCAATGTGGCGTAATTGTCCCTCGGTGCGCACCAGTAATTGCTGGCCATTGCGCTCGATATAGCCCGCGCCGCGATTGTTGTTATTGGCCTTGATTGCCGAGACCAGATCTTCAAAGCCAAGTTGCCATTGCAATAATTTCACCGGGTCGGGGGTGATGTGGTATTGCCGCGTGTAACCGCCAATCGCGTTAATTTCCACCACCCCCTTAACCTGCATTAATTGCGGGCGGATTATCCAATCCTGAATTTCCCGGAGTGCCATGGCATCAAATTGTTCAGGATCTTGTGCGCTGACGGTGTAGGTAAAAATTTCCCCCAGTCCGGTGGCGATGGGGCCCATGACCGGTTCGATAGTGGCAGGCAGTGCGGATTTAATTTGACCGAGGCGCTCGTTAATTAAATTGCGCGCAAAATAAATATCCGTGCCTTCCGCAAATACCACCGTGACTTGCGACAAGCCGTAGCGGGACAGCGAGCGGGTGTAGGCAAGCTTGGGTAGCCCGGCGAGCGCAGTTTCCACCGGGTAGGTGATGCGCTGTTCAGTTTCCAGTGGCGAGTAGCCCGGTGCTTCGGTGTTGATTTGCACCTGGACATTGGTGATGTCGGGCACCGCATCAATCGGCAGCCGCTGGTAATTCCATAGACCCAGGGCGACCAGTGCCAGAACACTGGTCAGCACCAGCCAGCGCCGCGCAATAGCGGTGTGCAGGATTGCATCAATCATGGCGACAACTCCTAGTGTTCATGGGCGGCACCGGATTTCTCCAGGTCGGCCTTGAGGATGTAGGCGTTATCCAACGCGTATTCGTCGCCTGCACTGAGCCCGGCAAGTACTTCGGTGTACAGGCCATCGCTGCGGCCCAGGGTCAAGGGGTGGAACTCATAGCGATACCCCGCGGTAAGTGCCTCTTTCACAAACACGCCCGGTTTGCCCTCAAAGGTTTGCAGGGCACGGTTATCCACCCGAAGTGGCACCTGGGTTTCCGCCAGCGTGATCCAGCCCTCCACCGCCTGATTGGGCACCCAGTGCCCGGCACTGTTATCCACCGGGGCATGGACTTCCAGCGTGGGCGTATCGCCAAAGCGCGGGGTGATGTACTCGATATGGGTCTGCGCCTGCTGGCCATCGGCTGCTACCAGAATCGATTGTCCAGCCTTGATCTTGCTGGCATCGGCAGGGAACGCCTGCAAATGCAGCTCTAACACGCGCTCATCGAGAATACTGAAGAGCACCTTGTCGCCGCTGAACTCGCCGGCGTTGGCATGGCGCTCAACTACTGTGCCCTCAATGGGCGAGAGCAGCGGGTATTCGCGCAGGCTCTCGTTGGATTCCACCGTCGCCAGTAGCTCGCCCGCCTTAACGCGCGTGCCAATGCTGGGGTTTACCTTGCGGATCAAGCCGGGGTAGCGCGCCTGGATATGGCTAAGGCGCAGGGGGTCCACCACTAATGTGCCGTAGAGTTTGATGCGTTGCTGCAATACTCCTTCGGCGGCGATAACGCTGGATATAGCGGTTTTGTCTGCCAATTCGCGGCTGATCTCTACATGGGTTCGCTCGTCGTGCGCGGCATCGCCATGGTCGTGGCCTTGTTCGTGGTCAGGTTCATCCTTATGCCCATGGTCTTTATCGTCATGAGCCAACACCGGGCCGCTAAGGCACAGGGTCAAAAACAAACTATTTATCAGGAGTTTCATGGTGTTACCTCAGGTTCGGTCGCTGGTGTGACGGTCGATTGCGCAGCGGCAGTCAGGCGTTCCAGTTCAATGCGGGTTTCATGGGCGCGCAGGGCGGCACCGATCAGTTGGGCGCGGGTTTCCAGCAATTCACGCTGGGCCATGGCCAGTTCAAGGGAGCTATAGCGCCCCTGCTCAAAGGCGTTGGCCGTGGCGCGGCTGGCCTCCTGTAACAGCGGCAGTATGCTGTCGCGCAGACGCGTGGTTTCGCTCAGGGCTTGTTGATGAGCACTCCAGGTTTGTTGCAGGCGAGTTTCCAGCTGCAGTTTGGTGCTATCTTCGGCAAGTTGGGCGGCATCCTGCGCGGCGCGGGCAGTTTGTATCGCCCCGCTGGCGCGCTGGCCACTGGCCAGAGGCAGGCTTAGCCCTACCACCAGAGCGGTGTCGTTACTCTCCTGCAATTGGCGAATGCCTGCATTCCACCCCAGTGCCAGGCGGCCTTCACTTTCCGCCTTGCGCCCTTCGGCGACCCGCAGGCGAGTGGCGTCAGCCAGAAGCGCCAAATCAGGGTTCTGCGCCAGGCGGGATTGCCAGTGGGCAAGGGGTTCAAGGTTAGCAAGTGCCCACAAATCACCGCGGGCGCGGGTGAAGTCCGGGCTGGGATCGCCCCAGTAAGCGCTGAGCAACAAGGCCTGTTCATGCACCTGCTGCCGGGCTTTTTCCAGGGCGATTGCCGTGCGCGCCAGCACAGCGCGGGCGCGCATTAGCTCTGCCTGTGGGGTGCTACCCAGTTGTACCCGTCTGGTCAGGCTATCCACCAAACCCTGCGCAAGCTGTTCCGCCTGCTGCTCCAGTTGCAACTGCTCCTGCGCTGCCAACAGGGCGACAAAGCGATAATTCACCGCCGCGACCAGATCCAATACGGCTACCCGCTGCTCGCTAGCCAGCGCTTGCTGACGTGCCGTGACCAGGCCCAACCGGGCATCACGCTGGCCACCCAACTCAATAATGGATGCGAAGGATAACGTGAGTTCCGCCCCATCCACCCCCTTAAAATCGCCGGAGCCGGCAAGGTTTTCTGCGTCCAATTGAAGGTGAGTCTGGGGCCGCAGGGCGGCGGTTGTTTGCTCGCCCGCCAGTTCAGCGCGGCGAATCTTATAACTCGTTAGTTGCGGGTTGTGCTGCAGGCTGGCCCTTAAGGCCTGCCCAAGGGTGATCTCATCCTGCGCAGAGGCACAGGCAGCACAGGTAACCAGTACCAGTGCCGATAAAAGGATTTTCATAACAATTCCTGCCATGTTTGCGCCTTATAGACGCAGGTTATCAACCAAAACTGCGATTGCAGTTAAGCGGAAAAATAATCAGGCAGTGAAGGGTGGCGCCCGTAGTGGTGGCCGTAGGTGGGGGAAACGGGTGGGAATAAACGCGACAGCGCGGTGGGTAAAGACTTGCGGCGGCGGAATGAACAGTAGCAGCGACAGCACCGCCAGCAGTATGACATTCAGATCAATCTTGCTCAGTTTGGCGAGCACTGACTGCAATACATCCACATCCCTGTCCTGATGCACCTCATCCGGGTGATGCTCCAGCTCATCCATATGCTGCAACTGCAAATGAATAGAGAGCGGCGGCTCCTGCCCATCAAAACACAAATGCCCATAAGCACCGCCCCAGTTGGCAAGCAACCAGAGAAGCAGCGCCACAAAGGCAAATTGATGGGAAGGTTTGGACATGGGAACCAGTCGCCGTGAAGAGTGAGCTAAGCATAACGGGCTATGGGTGAATCGGCAAACAATCCCCTTCGCCTGATCCACATCAATAGACGCCGGGACCATAGCCAACTATGGTTGATTAATCGATAACCAGCAGGAGTGCGTGTGATGACCCCGGATGATCGCAACGGGTTGAGCCATGAGGAAGCCGCCAAGCGCCTGAAAGCGGAGGGGCCCAACCAGTTGCCCAAGCCCAATCAGCGCCACCTGCTGCGCATTCTGTTGGATGTGCTGCGCGAGCCTATGTTCTCGCTATTGATTGGCGGCGGAGTGATTTACTGGTTGCTGGGCGATACCACCGAAGCCTTGCTGTTGCTGGTTTTTGCCTCTATTTCCGTGAGCATAACCCTGATTCAGGAGTCGCGCAGCGAGCGGGTGCTGGAGAGCTTGCGCGATCTGGCCAGCCCGCGCGCGCAGGTGATACGCAGCGGTGAGCGGCTGACTATCGCCGGTACAGAAGTGGTGCGCGGCGACCTGATTGTGGTGAATGAGGGCGATCGGGTAGCGGCCGACTCTCACCTGCTCAGCGCCCATGACCTGCTGGTGGACGAGTCGCTGCTGACCGGCGAATCGGTCGCGGTAACAAAAACCGCCCCGGATGAAACGACGCACACCAAGGACAATAGCGACCAGCAGCGTATGTATGCCGGTACGCTGGTAGTGCGCGGCACGGGCATCGCCCAGGTCAGCGCCATAGGGCTGGATACCGAGATGGGGCACATCGGCCATGCGCTCAGCAGTATCGACACCGAACAGGCACACCTGCAGCAACAACTGCGCTGGCTGGTACGGGATTTTGCAATCCTCGGCGCCATAGCCGCACTGCTGGTTGTGGTGCTTTACGGCCTGCTGCGCGGCTCCTGGCTGGAAGCGATTCTGGGCGGGATCGCGATTGGTATGTCGCTGCTGCCGGAAGAATTCCCGCTGGTCATGGCGGTATTTATGGCGATGGGCGCCTGGCGTATATCCCAGGCGCGAGTGCTCACCCGCCGGGCAGCGGCGATTGAAACCCTGGGCGCGACCACCGTGCTCTGCACCGATAAAACCGGCACACTCACCCAAAACCGTATGACCCTCATGGCGCTGGTGAGCGGCAATCAACCCTGGCTTGTCAACGACCAACAGCCGCTGGGCGATGCCGACAGCCAGTTGCTTGAGGCGGCCTTGCTCGCCTGTCACGCCATGCCGAGTGACCCCATGGATCTGGCCGTGCAGCGACTAGCCCAACATCACGCCCGGCTGGATAGATTCCAACAAGCACAACGGCTGCGCGCTTACGGCCTGCGCCCCGAATTGTTTGCCACCACCAATATCCTCCACTGCAAGGGCGAACCGGAACCCCGCGCCTATACAAAAGGCGCACTTGAAGCCATCGCACAACTCTGCCACTTGCCGCCGCCACGGCTGGCTGAACTCACCACCCAGGCCAATCAACTCGCGCAGCAGGGGATGCGCGTACTGGCGGTCGCTCAGGCGCCTGTGCCCACCGGCGAGCTGCCGGAATCGCCTACCGTACTGCACTTTGACTACCTGGGCCTGCTGGCCTTTGCCGACCCCCTGCGCGACACAGTCCCCGCTGCCGTGGCCGAATGCCAATCCGCCGGTATCCGGGTGGTAATGATCACCGGCGACTATCCCACTACCGCCAGCGCCATAGCACGACAAGCAGGCCTGCCGCCGAGCGATGTGCTGGTCGGCGATGAACTGGAGCAGCTCAGCGATATCCAACTGGCCGAGCGGGTCAAAACCACCTCGATTTTTGCGCGCATCCGCCCGCAACAGAAACTGCGGCTGGTGCAGTGCCTGAAAAGCAATGGCGATATAGTTGCCATGACCGGCGATGGCGTTAACGATGCACCGGCCATCAAAGCCGCCCACATCGGCATCGCCATGGGTGGGCGCGGCACCGACGTGGCGCGCGAAGCCTCTTCCATCGTGCTGCTCGACGATGACTTCGGCTCGATTGTCAAAACCATCCGCCTCGGGCGCCGCATTTACGACAACCTGCGCAAAGCCATCGAATTTATCGTGGCAGTGCACATCCCCATTGCCGGCCTCGCCATACTGCCGCTGCTGATGGGCCTACCCCTGATCCTCACCCCGATCCACATCGCCTTCCTGGAAATGGTGATAGACCCTGCCTGCTCGGTAGTCTTTGAAGCCGAACAGGAAGAGGAGGATGTCATGACCCGCCCACCGCGCGACCCGCAAACACCACTGCTGGTGGGCGAACGCATTGGCTGGGCAGTCACACAAGGGTTGGTCGCCCTGGCCTTACTCGCCGGGCTACTCATCGGCGGCGCCTACCTGGACATGCCGGAAAACGATCTGCGCGCGCTGGTATTCGGCGCACTGGTGCTGTTCAACATGGGGCTGATCTTAATTAACCGCTCTTTCCGCGCCTCGCTCGCCAGCGCTTTTTTACGCCCCAATCGCTCGCTGTGGATTCTGCTCAGCGCGGTCAGCATTACCCTCGCCATCGCCGTCAGTTGGCCACCGGCGCAACAATTATTCAGTTTTGGCAGTTTTCATCTCAATGAGGTTATGATTTGTGCGTCACTTGCGCTAGTAAGTTTGCTATTACTGGAAGGCATAAAAGTCATGTGGTTTAAAAAAAGAAAAACGGCATAACCGCTGTTTGAAAATTTTGCCGTGTTGACTTAATTTTTATTGTGGCTATGATGGATTTTCATCGCTGATCACTTGTTAAAAAAACACCATTATGTTTTCTTTGCTGCGTTTCATTCTTAAAAGAGTTTCTCTCGCCTTTCCCCGCTAATCGAGCGATTAGCTCGCTCGCCTGTTTTTCCTATTTATATCCCAATTTTGCGCTATTCACTTAAAACACGGCGCGGTGTTTTAAGTCGCTATTTCATTGTGCTGGAGAAATACATTGTCCACTCAATACTTCAATCGTTTGAAAAAACAGCTGACCGATTGTGCACGTCAGCATTATTTGCAACTCCCCTGGAGCATGAGTCTGAACCCCATGGAGTTATCAACCTTATTTGACACCCTGGAGCAGGGCGCTGCAAACAAGGGAATCCTTCCTCGCCGTATTACTATCGGCAATAAAGTGACCTTATTTGATGCCCAGGAAAAAGAAATTATCACGCTGGTATTAACCAACCCGCGCGACAGCAACCCCGAAAATGGCTTTATTTCCTGCTTCTCACCGCTAGGGCGACAACTGATTGGCCGCATGGCCGGAGATGTAATAGACATAAAAATTTTCTGCCGGACAACGATATTCCGGATCATTCGAATTGAAGACTAATGTTCACACTGATGATCACGCAATAGAGGAGTACAGGCTTATGCATGTTAAACCTTGCCGCTCACTGTAGCTGAGGCTATAGCGAAATAAATACTCAACGCACATTCTGCAAATACACTGGCGGCACTATTAGCAGAAGTTTTGTTAATCAGGAGCACAAGTTATGTCTAAAGAAAAAGCAAAAAAAGAACCGCAAAAATCACTCAAAGATAAACGACGCGATAAAAAAGATAAGCGTGCCAGCAAATCAATACTGGGCAGCTAATCGATTCAGGGTTTTAAGTGAGTACAGCCATTTTGCGCACTCCATACCGAGTGCGCCTTTTTACCGCAAACCTTATCTCACTCCGCCACAAAGACCGGCGCAAATCCTCCTCCCTGTGTGCGAAAATTGGTAGTCTGGCCTTGATACAAACGCGCCGCTAATAATTGAATTTCGCTGTTGTATACATAAGCACGAACATCCATCTTTAGCGCAACCTCCTGCTCATCCACTAATATTCCGCGTTCGCTCGGTGGGATTTGGCGTTGGGCAACATAATCGCCTTGCAGGATTTCATCCCATACTCGTTTGGTAATTTTGTCACCGCGATAAGTGGCTTTGCTGCCATAACCAGCAGCAGGCTTAAAAAATAGCTGTTTTCGCTCTTGCCACAAGAGTTCGGCATTATCGGCACTGATTAATTGGGTGCGGGGAATACCGACAAGTAAGGTTTTTATATCCTCATTACTTACGCCCAATTCGTTAAGTTTTGTTTCATCACTGAGCAAGGCTAAATTGCGTTTGTCAGCATAGAGTGCATGATGATAAGGGTTGGGTGTCAGCACTATGAGATTATTTTCATAGGCGTAGCGCAATACGGAATTACCTGGTTGAGTAAGGGAAAAATCCGTGAGGCGGTTATAAACCAGATCAATTACTTGCTGTTGATAGCATAACTTTCCATCAACAACGTCAAGTTCTCGTGGATCGACAATCAAGGTTTTAATACCCGCCCGTTCAAACACACCCTGCGCTAATAAAAACTCCGGATAGAGAAATTGGGCGCTGGGGTTTTCATCCACCAATGCGATGCAACGCAGTATTTGATCGCCGCGTGCCAATTGCCATTCGCGTCTAAACATGGCCACAAATTCTGCTTCCACTTGCGGTTGCAGCAACTGCGGAAAATCACCCGCTGCATTGCAACAAGCGGTTTGTGCGCTGAGCAATATCGCATTTAAAAAAGCACCACCGGCATTGGTATTGATTTCGATAATATGCGGCCCGTCTTCATTCAAATGAAAATCAAACCCCATAAACACACCGGAAACGGGTGATACTGTGTGGGCGATGGCTGGCGCCCTGCTCAATACCGCCTGTTGATAAGCAGGCAAGGCCGTAACACGCATTACAGTTTGAACCAGCAACTGTAGTTGCTGCCATTGCACAGGGGATATAAATACTGCGGTATGGGAAAATAATTGCTCGAAGTGCTGTAATACTTCGACAGGCAATGACTGCGCCTGCAAACTCGCCAATAATTCCTCGCGCTTCAGGGTTTTGCAAAAACAGGTACGATTTAATAAATCGGCGGCAGAATTGCAATCGGTACTGCAGGATTTTTTATTCTTCATTTTATTTTACCGCCCTCTATTATTTTACTTTCCAATGTTTCTGCATTTCCAAATACATAAACGACGCGGTCCAGGCAATTAACAACAATCCGATAAGTGCCTCAATCCCGGCGAGAAAGCGCAGCCAGCCGGTTGGTGCCAAATCGCCAAACCCCAGCGAGGTATAGCAGGTGAGTGAAAAATAAATACAATCGATCAAGCTGGTACTGGGTGTACCAAATAGGCCGTGACCATCCAGATCGCCACCAACCAGCTGGCCGAATCCACCCACTTGCATGTAAACATAATAAGCAAGAGCGAAAATCAACACTTCCAGCAGATGCGCCAAGAAACAGGCAAAGAAGCTCAATAAAATACGAATACGTGGAGAGGCTTTGGGTTTAAATAAGGTATTGGTGAGAATGTTGATTGCTTCAAAATGAAGCAATACGCACACAGCTACTACAACAAAGTTAATGGCCAGCGAGATCAGCATAGTTAAACGCCCGTAATTTATTTAAGTGGCTGTCGATACGATTGCTTTGGGTAGAGCAGTCGAGATTACGACTACCACTAGCAGAAAAATCGCACTGCCCCACAAACACAGCGACAAGCCGCCCTGTTGATACAAGTAGCCAGATAAGATGGTACCTATCAATCGCCCCATGGCATTCGCCATATAATAAAAACCGACATCCAGCGAGACGCCATCGTCTTTGGCATAACTGACGATCAAATAGGAATGTAGCGATGAATTAATCGCAAACACAATGCCGAATAAAATCAAACCACTCATTAATACGGTTGTTGTGGGCAAGTGGCTCGATAAAGCTATTGCTAAACCCGCCGTCACTAGAGCCAATACCATCGCCCAGATTAATGCGGAACTGCCGGTAGGTGCAGCAGTGGTTTTAATGCGCAACAAAAATGGCGCTATGGATTGCACTATGCCATAGCCAATAACCCAACTGGCCAGAAATCCGCCGGTTTGCCAAAAACTCCATTGCAATTGACTGCTTAAAAACACTGGCAGGGCGACCACAAACCAAATATCGCGTGCGCCAAACAAAAATAAGCGCGCGGCAGACAAACTGTTAATCGCACGGCTTTTGGAAAAAATCTCATTAAATTTGGGTTTATTTTTAGCTTTGCCTAAATCCTGTTTGAGTAAGATCACACTGGTAATCCATACCAAGGCAAGCGCCGCTGCCATCACCAATACTGCGCCTTTAAAGCTCAATAGCGCAAGCAGTATGCCGCCGAGAAAAAAACCTACACCTTTAAGTGCATTTTTAGATCCGGTGAGTAGCGCAATCCATTTAAATAACCGTCCCTGTTGATCACCCGGTACCAATAATTTAATCGCACTTTTGGCGCTCATTTTATTTAGATCTTTGGCGATACCAGATAACGCTTGCGCGCCCATCACCAGCGGTACACTGAGCCAGTGAGTGGGTACGGCGAGCAGTGCAAGCGCAATGACTTGCAACGCCAATCCGATATTCATTGTGCGATTCAAACCAACCCGCGCGCCCAGATAACCACCGAATAAATTAGTGACTATCCCGAAAATCTCATAGAACAAAAACAGTGCCGCAATTTGCAACGGGCTGTAACCGAGTTGATGAAAGTGCAGTACCACCAACATACGCAACGCGCCGTCGGTGAGCGTAAATGCCCAATAATTGCCGGTGACGATGGCGTATTGTTTTATTGCCGATGATTGATTCATGCTAACTCACAATGTGCTCCGTAGGTTGGTGCTGAGCGCAGCGATGCCCAACACGCGACCTCATCGCAAACAATAAATTTATTTATCCAGACTAACCAATTTTGCCAACTCTACCGTGCGATTTGCATAGCCCCACTCGTTGTCATACCAAGCGTAAATTTTTACCAGAGTGCCGTTGACCACCATAGTGGAAAGTGCATCGACAATCGATGACAGCGGATTGCCACAAAAATCGCTGGAAACTAAAGGGCGAGTTTCGTAGCCCAGAATATCTTTCAGATAAGTTTCACTCGCGGTTTGTAGCAGTGCATTCACTTCATCAACTGTGGTGGTACGCTCAACTTCAAATACACAATCGGTTAGCGAACCTGTCGCCAGCGGAACGCGTACCGCATGGCCATTGAGTTTGCCCCGCAATTCGGGAAAAATTTCCGCAATCGCAGTCGCCGAACCAGTGCTGGTGGGAATTAAATTGGAATGGGAGGCGCGCGCGCGACGCAAATCTTTGTGCGGCTGATCGAGTATGGATTGGGTATTGGTTAAATCGTGAATGGTGGTAATAGCACCGTGCTTGATCCCCAACTTTTCATGGATCACTTTCACCACCGGTGCCAAACAGTTAGTCGTGCAAGAGGCCGCCGTGACTATGCGATGTATTGCTGGATCAAATAAATGCTGATTAACACCCATCACCACATTTAGTACGCCCGCTTCTTTTACCGGCGCGCTCACCACGACACGTTTTACCCCCTGATCCAAATAGGCCTGCAACAATCTTGTCTCGCGCATTTTTCCGCTGGCTTCAATCACCAGATCGCAACCGCTCCAATCGGTTTCCGCAATTGTTTTGTTGCGACTGAATGCAATGCGTTTGCCGTCGATATAAATGGCATTGTCATCCGCACTGGTATCTGGCGACCATGGGCCCTGTACTGAATCGAATTTCAGTAAGTGCGCAAAGGTGGCGGCATCTCCGGCTGGATCATTAATCTGCACAAATTCAAATTCCGGCCACTGCCAGCTCGCGCGCAATGCCAGGCGACCGATGCGGCCAAAACCATTGATACCAACTTTGATTTTTTTCACTGTCTTTCTCACAAAAATAAATAGTTAACAACAAGGATTCGGCCGGTCTTCCATTGCACACAAGCGCTGGTGATTTTCGTGCAACCACTCCTGGTTGGCATCGAGCATGGCCTTCAAGATTTTGGTAACCCATGTGGGTAATTCGGGATGCAAGCGGTAATACACCCATTGCCCCTGGCGGCGATCTGCGAGCAAGCCGGATTCGCGCAGCAGTGCCAAGTGGCGGGAAATTTTGGGTTGGATTTCATCGAGCGCGCAGGTGAGTTCGCACACGCATAACTCTTTCTCGCGTGTGACTAGCAGTGCAATGCGCGCGCGCGTAGGGTCGGCGAGGGTTTTACAGAATGAATCGGGAGTAAAATTGGCCATGGGTGATGTTTTTAACTGATCGGGATATATATGAAAAATCAAATATATGAAAATCCGTATATTTATACAAGTAGCAGTGCAATCCAACCTATAATGGCGTGCGATAAAATGGCATTGGAAATTACCTGAGGAGTGTTCGGCTGCTCACCGCAGGATGATGCGAGATGTTTATGCAACCCCACCACTACACGAATGCTATAGGGCACTTATGGTCAAAACGTCACTATTGTTTATTGCCACTGCACTGGCCGAAATTATCGGTTGTTTTTTACCTTACCTGTGGCTGCGCAAAGGCGGGTCAATTTTATTGTTAATTCCCGCCGCGGCGAGCCTCGCGCTGTTTGTGTGGCTACTCACCTTGCACCCGGCCGCCAGCGGCCGCGTATATGCAGCTTATGGTGGCGTTTATGTGGCAACTGCGTTGGTATGGTTGCGCTATGTGGATGGAATAAAACTCTCGGTTTACGATTGGGCAGGCGCCAGTGTGGCACTGCTGGGTATGGCGATTATTGTGATGGGCTGGCGCGGTGAATAGCGGAAAAGTCGCGCGGCGATACAGGATGATGTTGATGCTCTGCTAAAATCTCTCCTATCTCTCTAAAAAGATGCTTATTACTTGATGAAAACCCCCATTTTTAATATTCACGATTTAATCCTGGTGCTCACCCTTGCCGTCTGCGCTTTGTTGGGTATTTTCCAGTGGCTACTATCCAAACAAAGGGCATTGGCATCACCCTTATTAACAGGATTCTTTGTGTGCGTGGGTGCCAGTGCGCTGTGCAATTTGTTGCTGTGGAATGATTACATCAACTCGCATAATGAAATGGCCAAAATGGCACTGTCGCTGGGGTTGGCCTTATCAGTGGTAGGGAAAAGTATTTTTTTGTATTTGTATGTGGTGGCGATTACACGGGAAAACTTTAGCCTGCGCCCGAAACATAGCTGGCATTTTTTACATTTTGCGCTGGTCGCACTCTGGGTAATGCTGGGAGGCCTGGATAGTGATCGCTTGCGGTTTTTACCCAATAGCCATACAGAATATTCCTGGCTGATCACCAATTATTTGTGGCACTACCTGAAATATTTGCCGGTGATTTATAGCGCAGCGGCAGTGGTACAAATTTATCGCTACAAGCAACAACTCAAACAATTTTATTCCAGTCTGAGCTTGCAGGGCCCTTACTGGCTGCTGCTGTTAACCCTGGGTTTTGCGCTTAACTGGTTTTGGTCGCTGGTGGTGCATCTACTCGGACAGAGTGTGAGCTGGGTGGTGGCTGACGGCTTTGGCATTTTGGATAACTACATCACTTTCTTGCTGGTAAATGCACTGTTTGTGTACAACCTGCGTTATGCCCATGAGTTGTTGCTCACGCGCGACACCCCCATCGCTAAAGAACCGGAAATTGCCAGCGCGCCTTCGCCAGAAGCGATTGCGCGCATTCGCAACACCATGGAAACCCAGCAATTGTATTTAACGCAGAATTTAACCATTGAAGATTTTGCGCGGCACGTCGGCATTCATTACCGCGAGGTGTCGAGTATTATCAACAGCGAGTTCAATACTAATTTCTTTGAATTTGTGAATGAGTATCGGGTGAATCGCGCCAAACAATTACTGCTCGACCCGGCGTTTGCACGCATGACTATTCTGGATATTTTGCTGGAGTCCGGTTTTAACAGTAAGTCATCCTTCCATCGCTTTTTTAAGCGCTACACCGGTATGTCGGCAGCCGAGTTTCGCAAACAGGGCGCGCTGCCAGATAGCCCGCCACCTGCAGGGGACGCAGGGGGCTGAGGTTGTTATAATCGGCCCCCGCGCCAAACTGTAAAAGCGCGCCAGACTGCAAAAGAGAGCCCCCTTGGATAAATCAAAGTTACCGCAATTTCACCGCCGCTTTTTACTGCCCCGCTTCTGGCCAACCTGGCTGGCATTGGGCTTTTTTTGGCTGATCGCCCAGTTACCCGTGCGCGCCAACCAAGCCGTCGGTGGGGTCTTGGGGCGCTTGTTATTAGTGCTGGCACCTGCGCGTAAACGCTATGCGGAGATCAATATCACCCGCTGTTTTCCCGAGTTGGATGCTGAGGCACAGGCAAAAATGGTGCGCGGTGCGGTTATCTCCTGCGGGTTGAGTATTAGCGAAACGGCGATGGCACTGTGGGGCAGTGAAAATAAGATGCGCAACCGCTACAGCATTAGCGGCCTGGAGCATATCCAACAGGCGCAGGCAGAAGGCAAGGGCATTCTGCTGTGCGGCAGTCACCTGACCACCATTGATATCAGCGGTTTGATGATGTCCTATCACATTGTCGCCGACGTGCTGTACCGCGCAGATCCCAACCCCCTGATGGCCTATGCTATAGCCAGCGCACGAGCGCGTGTGAACGACAATGCAATTCATCGCAACGATACCCGCCAATTGATTAAGAACCTGCGCCAGGGCCATATTGTGTGGTACGCACCGGATCAGGATTACGGCCGCGACCACAGTATTTTTGCGCCCTTTTTTGGCGTTCAGGCGGCGACCGTGGTGGCGACGGCGCGTATTGCCCGCATGTCGCACTGTGCGGTGATTCCGTTCTTTTGCTTCCGCGAACCCAAAGGCCGCTACCGTTTGGAGATTCAGCCGGCACTGGAGAATTTCCCCAGTGGTGATGATTTGGCGGATGCCACACGGATTAACAAGATCATTGAAGAGGCGATTCGCCAGGCACCGGATCAGTACCTGTGGGTGCATCGCCGCTTCAAAACCCGCCCCGAGGGCGAAGCCAGTTTTTATCCACCCAAGAAAAAGAGCAGGGCCCGCCCCCAACTATAAAGGCGGCAGGCACAGCAACCGTCTTACCAATAACTTCAGGGAGTTAGATATGCAATTACACGATGCAGTAGTACTCATCACTGGCGCCAATCGCGGGATTGGCCTGGAATTCGCCCGCGCCGCTCTGGCGCGCGGTGCCCGCAAGGTCTACGCCACGGCGCGGGACCCGGAATCAATCCCCCTTGAGGGCGTCATCAAACTCAAACTGGATGTGACCTGCGCCGAGGATGTAGCCCGCATCGCGCAGCAATGCGCCGATGTCACGCTCCTGATCAACAATGCCGGTGTGGCGCGCTTTGGTAGTTTCCTCGCCAATAACAGCGAGGCGAGTTGCATCGAACACTTCGAAACCAACTTCTACGGCCCGCTGCGCCTGTGCAAAGCCTTCGCACCGATACTGGCCGGGCATGGCGGCGGGGCGATTATCAATGTGTTGTCGCTGGTGAGCTGGTATGCGCCGGTTGAGTTCTCGCCTTATTCGGCCAGTAAGTCCGCTGCTTGGGCACTGACCAACAGCCTGCGCCTGGAGTTGCGCCGTCAGAATACCCAGGTGGTGGCGCTGCACATGGGTTATGTGGATACCGATATGACCGCCAAAATCGATGCGCCAAAAACCCCCGCCAGCCTCATAGTGGTCCGCACGATGGATGCACTGGAAGCTGGCGAGGAAGAAGTGTTGGCCGATGAAATGACCTTGACCTTAAAGCGTAATATGAATGCGCCGCGCCCGGTTTATCTGGATTAATGCCGCACCGGCAAGCAGTACCAACCATAAACCCGACATAGCACCCCCACCGCCAGAACCACCCGAACTGCCGCCCGCGGCTGTAGAGCTGGCAAGGGCGGAGGCGGTGCTGGACGCAGCGATGGAGGATACTGCCACTGAGCTGGCGGCCTCGCTGCTTTGCACCGAGCTACTGGTCATTGCACTACTGACTGGGGCGCTACTTACTGATGTACTGCTCTCGGATGAGCTGGCGACCAATGAACTGCTACTGGCCGAGCTGGCACTGCTGCCAGAATCGGCAGGCGGTGTACCACTGAAGCCGGTTGCGCTGGAAGTGGTCATGGCCAACACCAGAATGCCGTCTTTTACCACCACGTTTTCCGGGACAAAATCCACGCGATTGGTATCAAATGACCAGTTCGCTTTGCCCCAGCGGCTGGTATCAAACTGATCAAAGTCATCGCGCCAACCGCCTTCAAAGGCTTTGGTCACAGGGTTGTAAGCCTTGTAGTCGATGTAATTAATAAACTGGTAAACCGGCAAAATGCTGTCGTCCCAGGCGCCTACCCACTCAACCGAGTCGGATGCCCAGAGGTTAAAACGCAGGCTTTGCGCATTGGTCAAGCTGGTCACTGTGCTGGTGCCAATGATGCGACGCACTTCTACGCCGTCCAAAAACCAGGCGACATAATCCGGTGTCCATTCCACCACATAGGTGTGGTAATCATCGGCCAATGACACACCGGCCGCATGGGTTTGTTCGGTTTGAATCGTGGGGCGTGAACTGCCCAGAATGATATTGCTTTGCCACTCAGTGGCATTATTTTTCCCGAAGACCTCAATATCGATCTCTTCCCAAAAGGTATTTCCGACCTCAGAGCCATTTTTGTAGGTAAAAAATGTAGAGAGCACGGCACTGCCTTTGGCGGCTTTCATACGGATTTCATAACGGCCATACAAGTAAGACGCATTTGAATAGATTTCGGCACCTTTGTAGGCTTTGGCACTGGCAAGGTTTGCCACCATCACTGTCGTCGTGGCGAGCAGCAGATACAAAAAACGACGCATACATAATCCTCAGCGAGACAAAAAAGGGGGTTGGCAACCAGCAGCGCGCCAACCCCGAGGGGAGAAAACCTAGATCTTGGTAAGCCTGAGCCAATCGATATTGAAACCGCCGCTGTTGGCGTAAATCGCCAAACTTTGGTTGCCGGCATTCAGGTAAATATTGTGTGAAATTGTTTGGTAGTTGCCCCAGCCGCCGGTGTTAGGCACGCTGATGGTGCCCAAGCCAACACCGTTGCGGTCCAGGGTGAATTGCGCAGTGGTCAGCGCCGAGGCAACACGATATTCCACCTTGTAGGTACCCGTTTGCGGGATATTCACATTGTTGTATTTGAACCATTCACCCGCGTCGATATAACCCACAACGCCGTTTTCCACGGTCACATTACCGCCCACTTCGTTAAAGGTTTCAGCTTGGATCGTAATGGAGGCGGCAGGCGCTGTACTTGACGATGAACCTGAACCAGTGCCTGAACCCGAGTCCACCGGCGGTGTACCGTTATAGCCGGTTTGGCCTTCGCGAGTCAGTGCCAACACCAGGGTGCCGTTTTTGACCACTACGTTATTTGGCTCAAAATCCGCGCGGTTTTCACCGAAAGTCCAATTCGCCTTGCCCCAGCGGTTGCTGTCAAAGCTGTTAAAGTCATCGCGCCATCCCCCCGAACCGAAACTGTTGGTTGAAGCATTCCAGGGTTTGTAGTCGATGTAATTGACGAATTGATACACCGGCAAAATGCTGTCATTCCAGGCGCCAACCCACTCGGGGATATTGGCCGCCCACAGGTTAAAGCGCAGGTCTTGTGGGCTGGTCAGGCCGGTGACGAACTGGCCGCCATTGATGCGACGCACCTGGGTGCCATCCACAAACCAGGCGATATAACTCGGCGTCCATTCCAATACGTAGGTGTGATAACCATCGCCCAATGAATAGGGCATGGTGTGTACACCTTCGGTTTTGGTGGTCGGGCGATTGGTGCCGATAATCACATTGCTCTGCCACTGGGTGGCGTTGTTCTTGCCGAAGATTTCTATATCAATCTCCTCCCAAAAAACGCCCGGTTGCTCAGAGCCATTTTTATAGGTGAAGAAAGTGGAGAGTACGCCGCTGCCTTTGGCAACCTGCATACGCATTTCATAGCGGCCGTATTTGTAGGTTTGTTTTGAGTAGATTTCAGCGGCTTTGTAAGGCTTGGCACTGGCAAGATTGACGCCGCCCAGCAAGCCGACAACCACTAAGAGTGCACTGATGACACCACGGGATTTATACATAGCGAATACCTTTATCGTTAGTTATTAGAAACGCCGATGGTGAAGATACGCCATATCACCACACTCCCATCATCGATAAAAAAAGTCATCCACGCGCGCCAGTTTGCGCACTAAACGCAAACTGACGTCTGGGAATCGCGCTTTATCGCATCACAGGGTGCTTGTGCTCGGCCTGGAATCGGCCCAAAATACTGTATATCCATACAGAAAATAAGGTGCATCTATGTCTGCCGAGGATCTACCCGACGAACCCTGGATCGCCAAACCGTTACAGGCCATCAAAGGGCGAGGGGCGGTGAGTAACCTGCCAGGGCGTTTTGAAACACAGCGGATTGACGCGGTGGATGACGGCTGGACACCATTTGAAGACGACACCCACATCACGCCCCGTCTCACAACCAGCGTCACACCAGAGCTGGCCAAAACTATTCTCAGCCGCAACCAGTCACCGGATTTGCCGTTTAGTGTCTCGCTCAACCCCTATCGCGGCTGTGAGCACGGCTGTGTTTACTGCTTTGCACGTCCGACTCACGCCTATTTGGGCTTGTCGCCGGGGCTGGATTTTGAAACCCGGCTCTACGCCAAAACCAATGCGCCGGAATTGCTGCGCCGCGAGCTGGCTCACCCCCATTACCAACCCAGCCCCATCGCCCTGGGCATCAATACCGATGCCTATCAACCGGTAGAGCGAGGGCTGCGCATCACTCGCCAGTGTTTGGAAGTCCTGCATGAATGTCGCCATCCGGTAGGGATAATCACCAAATCAGCATTGATTGAACGGGATCTTGACCTACTAAAACCCATGGCCGACGCCAATTTAGTCGCCGCCGCCGTGACCATTACTACCCTTGACCATAGTATCTCCCGCACCCTTGAACCCCGCGCTGCCTCGCCCACGCGGCGATTACAGCTAGTTGAAACCCTGGCCAAAGCGGGCATTCCGGTATTGGTAAGTGTAGCGCCGGTGATTCCGTTTATTACTGAACAGGAATTGGAAAACCTGATGCGAGCCGCCGCCAACGCCGGTGCCAGCGCCGCCGGTTACACCGTGTTGCGCCTGCCCTGGGAGGTAAACCCGCTGTTTCAGGAATGGCTGCAAACCCACTTTCCCGAACGGGCACAACGGGTGATGAACCGCATTCGCGATATGCGTGGCGGCAAGGATTACGATGCAAATTTTGCGACGCGGATGCGCGGCGAAGGGCTCTGGGCGGACATGATTCGCCAGCGTTTTGCCAAAGCGCTTAAACGCTACGGCCTGAACAAGAGCGGCAGCTTTTTACACATGGATTGCAGCCAATTTCGCCGCCCGCTGAGTATTCCCGCCAAAACCAATCACCATGGCACCGGTCAACTGGATATTTTTGGCTAGGGGAAATCAAGTGTTGTGGATGAGGTTCTTACGCAACTGCTGTAACTGCTCGCGCAGGGCATGGATCTCCGCCTCAGGGGTCGCGCAAGCCACACCCACCGCCAAGGGAACTGCCTGCGCCTGTTCACGCAAGGCGCGGCCAGCAGGCGTCAGCCCGATTTCCAGGGTTCGCTCGTTATCGGCCTGACGCTGACGTTGCAACAAGCCCTGAGTCTCCAGGCGTTTGATGACCGGGGTAAGCGCACCGGAATCGATGTGCAACTGCTCGGCGATATCTTTCAATGCCAAGCCATCGCCTTCCCACAATATAAGCATCACTAGGTATTGCGGGTAAGTAAGCCCCAACTTCTCAAGCAGGGGCTTATAGAGTTTAGTCATGGCCAGCGAGGTGGAATACAGCGCAAAGCAAAGCTGCTTATCCAACTGCAAGTAATTGATTGGGGAATGTTCAGTGGCCATGGCAGTGACTCGCAGAGGAAAGGATTAAGGCGACAATATGACTTGTACGCTCAATATTATCGCGATAATTCTCAGCCAAAATTACACCAGTTGCAAACTCACCTGAATATTGCCGCGGGTAGCATTGGAGTAAGGGCACACAATGTGCGCTTTATCTACCAGCGCTTGCGCTTTTACCGGATCAACACCGGGCAGGCTGATATTGAGCGCCACTTCCAAACCAAATCCGGAAGGAATCTGACCGATACCCACTTCGGCAGTAACGGTAGCTTCGCTGCCAATGGCGAGTTTCTCTTGCCCTGCAACATACTTCAGCGCACTCAGGAAACACGCGGAATAACCTGCGGCAAACAGTTGCTCCGGGTTGGTCGCCGCACGGCCATCGCCACCCAGTTCTTTCGGTACGCCCAGTTTCACATCCAGAATACCGTCGGCGGATACCGCGCGGCCATCGCGACCAGAATGGGCTGTTGCTGCCGTTTTGTATAAAACGTTCATGGTGTAGCTCCTATTTAATCGTGAGAAAATTTGTGTTTGCGATAATTATTATCGCAATAACAATATAAATAAAACTAAATCAATTAACACTATCGTTTGTCCGCAGCCGTTTTATAAGCCGCACTGTGGAACTGAATAAAGATTATCGCGATAACTATTATTGCGCAATTAATAATCACAAAAACTTTATACCTTTTTGTTCTTGAGAGCGGTGGTTTTTATGCAGCCACCGCTGCTGGCAGACCAAAAATCGCGTCAAACACCCAACTAAACGCAAAGGTGTAGATCAGGAAAAAGGCCAGTAATCCCAAGTCCATCGCCAAGGCCTCCATGAAACTGACATCCAGCCACAGGGCGATAATGGGAACCAAAAAAACCACCAAACCCCCTTCAAAACCCAGGGCATGGAGAAGTCGCACGCCAATGCTGCGCCCCTTGTGTTGATTGCGCTGCTCCCACCACTCAAACCCGTAGTTAAACAGCAAATTCCACACAATGGCGACGGCCGACGCCGCGATAGCAATACCAATCGAATGGGCGGCGCCAGCGCTGGTCATCCACTCCAGCAAGATGGCCGACAGGATAATCGCCACCAGTTCATACAAACCCACATAGACAACACGACGTTTGATGCCTTGCATAGCTACCTCTTCGCTCATGACTCATACAATGCAGCCAGTTTCTATGCTTTGTGATGACAGAAAAAGTTAGCTACTATCAGATTAATTGACAGATAGAGAGGTAATAGGATGACAGGCGCATTCAATTCCGAGACCGTCAGCGTGTTTCTGGCGGTACTGGACAGTGGCTCCTTTTCTGCCGCCGCACGCCAGTTGGGTCGAGTGCCCTCGGCGGTCAGCATGGCAATTGCCAACTTGGAGGCAGAATTGGCCTTGGAACTGTTCGATCGCAGCGGACGTGAACCCAAACCCACAGCACAGGCACGCGCATTGGAACCGCAAGCGCGGCTGCTGCTAAGCCAGTTGCAACAGCTCAATACCCAGGCGCTGGAACTGAGCCAGGGCCTGGAGTCCCGGTTGACCCTGGTGATTGCACCGGAATTGCAGGCCACTCCCTGGGTAGAACCGCTGCGCATACTGGCGCAGGAGTATCCCTTATTAGAGATCCAGATCATCACCGCACCGCAAACCGATGCCTTGCAATTGCTGCACGACGGCAGTGCCCAGCTCGCGCTGGTGTTTGAACGCCCGGCAGCCGATGGGCGCGAAAGCTTTCAGGAAGTGGGGGAGGAAACCCTGGTCGCCGTGATCGCCCGCACTCATCCGCTGCTGCGCGAACTCCCGGCAGAAGGCAGCATCAACGACAGCCAATTGCGCCCGATACGCCAAGTGATGGTGGGCAGCCGCAGCCAGAGCGATGCACGCTCCGCGACCGATAAATTTTGTATCGCCTCCGAACACTACTGGCGAGTAGATCATCCCGAAGCCGCACTCCAACTGGTACTGGCAGAATTAGGTTGGGCCTGGCTGCCGCGCGCCTGCGTACAACCCTATATCAACGGACGGATGTTGGTAGAGCTGCCGATTGAAAATTTCACCAACGGCGAAGCACTGTGGATAGACCTGGTCTGGTCGCGGGAACGACCCTTGGGCTTGGGCGCCCAACGAATCGTAGCCTTGATGAGCGAGCAATACCGTCAAGGCCAGCGCAGCAATAGTTGACGCGCTAAAAACTGAGTAATTCTTTCAGCTCGGTGGCGTTGCGACGGGAGATTTCGATTTGCTTGCCATCGTCCATGGTAGTTTTTCAATGAAGGAGGGTATTTTCGCTATCGCTATGTTGCCAGAGCACAAAAGGCGCCGAATGGGGTTGGGTGAAGCGCCGCTATTTCTCTAATGGCAAATATTTCATTAGAGAAATTAAATTGAATGATATAACTTTCGATATTAAAACGGTTTATTTTGGTTGACATAGATAATCATGAATGATTATCTGCAAAAGTTATCTCTATAGAATACTTTTTATAAAAACCATAGAGTGTCGCCTCAATCGTTATTCTCTATTTGAGATTTCAAAAAAGGAATATTTTTCAATGAAAATGATATGGGAAAATAGCTCTCCCTCAAATTGTAAAATTTATTTTACGTAATTTTATCCGCTTATCAGAAACTTTTATTGCGATCGACACTTTGGACGGTCAGTATTTTAATCGCCCGATTCTCATTAAACCTTAAAAGAGATTAGATTAAATGAAATTTAAAGGAAATATTATTTTTCTATTTATATTCTTTATTTCAATGTCTGCGAGTTCTGCCGAGTACTGTTTTACAATACCTTTTACCGGTACTTCATGTGCTGATCAATATACTTGTATGACGCATACAAATTATCAAAGGAATTGTGTCGCCATACCGGATACAAATTACAGTGTTCCTCCGGTGACTCCTAGCTTTGGAGGTGGTTATGGAAGCTCAAGCGGTGGAAGT
Organism: Cellvibrio sp. PSBB023; assembly: GCF_002007605.1. Lineage (NCBI taxonomy): Bacteria > Pseudomonadati > Pseudomonadota > Gammaproteobacteria > Cellvibrionales > Cellvibrionaceae > Cellvibrio > Cellvibrio sp. PSBB023. The sequence continues at coordinate 3,290,233 of NZ_CP019799.1, forward strand.
GATGGAGTGAACGTCACAGTTACAGAAGTAGACTCGAAAAGCGATGAGTCAACATGTGCCCCGGTTCGCATTCAATCAGGGCTTAAAAGTTTTACTGATATGGACTATATCTCTTCTGAAGAGTCGGGCTTGTATTTGGTTAGAAATTATTCATCTATTCCTGTTTCAGTATTTGTGCGCTCTGAAAGAAAATCAATATTTGGTACATCATGGACTAGTAATTTTGATGAGAGATTAATAATAAAATACTACGATGGTACGACTTGTGATCGAGGTTGGTCTGCATGCTCTTCCTCCAAGGTTCCAGAGATAATCACATATAGAAATCATAATATCGGTGTTGCTTTTAAACGAGTGCATGCCAACATTAATCAGTATTATCCGGAAGTTTCGTCAGATGAGTTTCATGCCCCTTATTCTTCAATGAATGTGAATGCGCAAAATGGCGAAATAACTTTTACCAAGAAAGATGAAAGTACATCTATTTATGATTATTTTGGGCAACTGAAAAAAGTAAAATTTCTAAATGATCTTGAGTGGAATTATGCGTATGACGCATCTCGCAGACTGACAAGCGTAACTCATACGAGTGGAAGATCTCTTCAGTTTACGTGGAATACTAATAACGTAGTGAGTCAGGTTACTCTACCTAATGGAAAAATAATCAACTACACCTATCTTAATTTGGATTCATCTTCTGCTGCATATGTATTGAATGAAATTATATATCCAGACTCTGTAGGAATAGTTAAGTATGTAACTGAGCGCCAGTATGATTCTTTCCTTGTAAAGGAAAAACATATAGATAATAAAAAATGGGGTGAGTATAGCTATGCTTATGACAGCACAAGAGGGCATGCTGTTGTTACGTCAAGTGGTTATGTTGGAGGCGCGGAAAAATCCACTTTCCAGTATGAGGCAAATAAAACTTTAGTTACGAATGCTAAAGGATTTACCACAACATATAACTATGATCAGAATAAACGTCTCGCGAGCGTTGACAACCCTCAGTCTGCTTCCTGCCAAGCCTTAGGGCGCAGCTATTCATATGATGGAACTACAGATCGTGTCACACGGAAAAATCTAGCTGACGGAACCGAATATATTCAGTCCTATGATTCAGCAAGTAGAGTGATTAAATGGACTTACAACAAAGGGTTAAGAACCGATTATACGTATGATTCATATTTGAGAGTGGCAACCGAAAAAACCTATGAAGATAGAAAAGGGTTTGACGCTTTATGTTCTGGAAGTGCGGACTGCTCTCAGCCGCTAAGGGCGCAGCCCTTGATGGAAAAAGAATACACCTATGACTCGGTGAGTAAGCGGATAACAAGTACCAAAATGCGAGCTCTGAAATCGGATTCTACTTACACTCCATGGAGAGTCACAAACTATAGTTATGAGTTTTATGCAAATAAAATAATTAAAAAAATGAGCATTTCTGGCCATTTAGTTGGTGGTCAGGGGGTTAAGGAATTCCTCTATAATTCATCAGGTGATCTAACTCAAATTAATCATCCGAATGGTCTTTCAGAAAGTTTTTCATATTCTGCTGGTGGCGATTTGTTAACCTCTACGGATGTGGACGGTGTAACAGAGTCTTATTTGTATGATGGCAGGGGAAGGGCGAAAAAAATAACAGTTAATAATAATCAGAATCTATCTGTTAATTATGAGTATTACGTAGATGGCATCCCCAAAAGTGTTTCTTTACCAAATGGTTATTTAAAAAGTTATACCTTGGATGATGGGCGTCGTATTAAACAGGAGTCATATTCATTAGATGCTAGCACCCCTCAGATTACAATTTATCAATATGACTTACTAAGTAACTTGCAGAAGGCCTCTTTGTATTCAATGAATCAAAATAGCCTTCTTCAAGAATCTTTGGTAACGGTTAATCGCATTTATGACGAAAACGGTCATATGCGAAATGATGTTTCAGGGTTGTCTTCATTAACCTATCAATATACCAATCCTGAGATACCTTCATCTGTTACTGATGGAAATAATAAAATAACAAATTTTACTTACAATCAATGGGCTAGTATTAAAACAGCTAAAAATCCGTTAAATCAAATAACCACATTAAAATACAATAATATAAATCAATTGAGAGAGGTTGTAGATGGTAAGGGAGTTGTCACTAAATATTTTTGGAATGGGTTTGGTGAAATAGAACGTATTGAAAGCTCAGATGTAGGTATTACAAGTTTTGAATATGAAGATTATGGAAATTTATCGGCTGTTACAAATGCTTTAAATAAACGGGTGGAATTTAATTACGATTCTATGTCGAGGTTAACAAAACAAAAAGTTCCGACAAGTGCTACAGATTTAATTGACTATGTGTACGATTACACAGCCTCTAGTTCACCGCTTTATTGTGCAACTGGAAGTGGAAAATTGTGTGCGGCTATTGGTACTGATAATGCCTCCTATTTCTCATACAATGGCAATGGGGTTTTAAGTTCTCGAACTGATCTTATTCATGGGAAAAATTATTCGCGGACATATGGTTATGATTTGTATGGACAACTTAATCAAATTACTTACCCTAATGGAACCTCGATTAAATATGAGCATTATTTAGATGGGACCCAAAAAAATGTGCAGGTATACATCGCGGGTGCATGGCGTTCAATAGCTAGTTATGAAAAAAAGTTTGATCATGTTACTATTAATTACAGTAGTGGTTTTTCATTTTCGCAGAAACGCTATTTTCATAAAGACGGTCGAACAACTTCAATTAATTCAAACTTGTTAAGTAAAACATATACATATAAACCAAATACCAATCTCATAAGTGGGATTAGTAATTCGGCTAGTTTCACCACTTCTAATCTGTCAGTTTTATATGATGATGTGGGGAGGATTGTTAGTAGCAATCTGGATGGCTCATATACTTACGATGGCAATGGTAATCGCTCTTCAGCAATGCTCATTGGAACTGGCTCCTATGCATCTTACGATTATGCTGCAAACACTAATCGGCTATTAACAGCGAATGCTACCCAAAGTAGCAATGCAAAAAGCTTCATTTACGATGCGATTGGGAATGCTATTGAGCAAAATGGTTCCAATATTCGTCGCTTTTCTTATGATGGTTTCGGTCGTATGACAGGAATTACTGGAACCATGCCCACTCACAAGTACTCATATAATTATTTGAATCAGCGTGTTTATAAAAGCAATGAAACTGTTCCAGAGAACTACCGAACTCCAATGAGATATTTTTATAACCAACATGGGGTCATTGAGTATGAAGTGGGCCATTTGAATTCATTGCCAACTGCTTCAGCCGGTTCTGGAAGAATTTATGTTTACTTAAATGGTTTACTTGTAGGCTTAGTAGATGGAAACACCATTTCTCATGTGGAGACAGATCATTTAGGGCGGCCTGAGCTTGTGGTGCGAGACGGTGCGGTAAAATGGCGAGCGCAGAATACTGCTTTTGGTAGAACGGTTTACCCTGCGGGCGTCAATTTGGATGTGGGTTTTCCTGGGCAAATTTATGATAGCGAATCAGGGCTTTGGTACAACTGGCATAGGTACTATGATGCGAGTATTGGTCGGTACATCCAAAGTGATCCCGTTGGTCAGGAAGGCGGAGCTAACACTTACACTTATGTTGATAATAATCCACTTTCCAAAGTAGATGTTACAGGGTTGGCAGTATGGTTATTACCGGCTGTCGCTTATGATGTCATGTTGGGTAGTGCCGCCTTGGGGGCTGGTGGCGCATGCTATGCCATCAACTGTGGTGAAGGGATAGTTGACTCTTTGAATATCACAAATCTGGCTTTTGCTGCCGGTTTGGCAACCCTAGGACCTCAGGGTGTTCTCGATATTTTGATGTATTCGAAGGGCGGAAAGCAAAATGTTCGAGACTCGGGGTTGGTCGGTGTCTCTGATGAGGAAATTGAGAGGAAACTGAAAGATCCAAAGACTACTGGTATTGAAAAGAAACGACTGCAGAAGGAGCAAAAAGCAAGGAAGCTAAGAAACAAAGATAAAGATCGTGCTAAAGGCAAAGACTGTAAATAGGAGAGAATTATATGTGGTACTGTGCACATGCTATTTTTTATTACAAGTATGCTAACCAAGAATCGTTTTTAACTCATGAGAATGTCTATTTGATTAGTGCTGAAAATGAAGATGCCGCTTTATTGGCAGCAGAAAAAATTGCAAAGGAAAATGAAGATCTAAATGAGGATGGACATTTGTACTTGAACGATATCCCAGCTGCTTATGTGTTTGCAGGGATACGAAAGCTAATTGAAATAGAAACAAATAGCGACACTGCTCAAGGTAAAATTATAAGCGGTGTCGAGGTTACCTATTCTGAAATGGAGGTGGATACTCTCGAAGAGGTCGTGGATTTAGCTGACGGGAAGTTTGTTAACATTCTGTATAGAGAGTAACCTTTATTCTGTCAGATTCTGTTTGAATATGAATCAAACCCGCCCAGAGCAATCTGGGCGTTTTTGCTTAATTCGGTATGCTCTTCATGATATACATTTTATTTTGTATGCAAAAATAAGGTGTAATTTGATGCAATCTGAATTTGTGCAGTCAGCTATTCGTTACGTCTTGATGGATAGCGGTGCGATGCACTACATCATTCCTCACCAGAACCATCCCCCGTTACTTCAGCCCCCAAATTGGCTTTAACTCGCTGCAATAGCTCCAGCAACTGCTCTGTTTCGCGCGGGCTGAAATCGGCAATGGCCAGCTCTGCCAGTCGGCGCTCTTGCAAATGCAACTCGGCATAGAGCGCCTGTCCGGTCTCTGTGAGGTAAAGCCGCTGGTTGCGGCGATCCTGCTCATCTACCTGTGCCAACAACAGTGCTTGTTCTTTTAAACCGCTAATCAGGCGGGCAACCTGCGCTTTATCGCGCCCGGAATGCACAACCAAATCCGATAAGGTTGCCCCCGGCATACGCCCGAAAAACCCCAACGCCTTGTGCTCCATATGAGTGATCTTGTGGTCGCCGTCTTTCAGCGCACGGTACTGCTGATGACGGAATACATGCATTAAGGTATGGATGGTTTCAAAAACGTTTTCCGCCACAGCAGCATCGGCAGCAAAATTAGTTGACATTATCAACCTCTAAAATTATTCTGATAAAAATTGGTAGACATTATCAACCAATAAACAAAAAATACCTATTTCTTTTTTGGGCTTATCGCCCGAGGAACTATGCCATGAGGACACACAGATACCGCATCACCGTCGAACCATTGTCCGCTGCTGATGACATCAGCGTACAAAAACTACAGCCCTTGCAATTTGAAGTGGAAAACCACGACGATATTCTCGCCATAGCAGCGCGTATTAACCAACGTGGCGATTTAGGTACCGACGCAACTGCTTTTGCCATTGGCTTAAAGCTATTCAGTGAAGCCATGTTGCACCACCGTGATAATCCCCTGTTTGCCAACTTCCGACCACACTTCAAAGACTTTATGAAACGACTTAAAACAGGTGCTAGTGCAACAGAATCGCCCACTCAGTAACCCAGGAGGAGTAAGATGGCGTCTGTAACCATCTATGCCGCCTATTGCTTGTCATTGATCACATTTTCTCCAATACCGAAGCTATTTCCCTCATGAATGCCACTGAACCTGCAAACACCTCTCCCTCTGTTCACACAGCGCCATCACCCGCCCGCGAATTTATCGTATTGGTCGCACTGATGATGTCCATGACCGCGCTGGCGATTGATGCCATTTTGCCGGCGTTCGACAATATTCGGGCCGATATTGCCATGAATAACCCCAATCAGGCCCAACTGCTAATCAGTTTGTTGTTCTGCGGGCTGGGCTTGGGGCAGTTGGTGAGCGGCCCCTTGTCAGACGCCTTGGGGCGTAAAAAAATTCTCTATGCCGGTCTGATCCTGTTCCTGCTCGGCACCAGTTTGTGTGTTGTCGCACAGGATTTAACCACCTTATTGATCGGGCGTTTTATTCAGGGGTTGGGTGTTTCAGGGCCTTATATCTGTGCGATTTCCATCGTGCGCGACAAATTTTCCGGGCGCCAAATGGCGAAGATTATGTCGGTGGTGATGATGATTTTTATCACCGTGCCCGCCCTCGCACCAACCATCGGGCAGGGCATTATGTTGATCGCCGATTGGCGGGCGATTTTTGTGTTTTATCTGCTCTATGCACTGATTGTCGGCGTGTGGATTTTTTTCCGTCTCGATGAAACCCTGCCTAAAGAAAATCGCATCCCCTTTAGCGTTAAAGGCATTAGTGATGGTTTTAAAACCGTGATCAGTAATCGCCTCACAGCGGGTTATACCCTGGCGATGGGGTTATTTTTTGGCTGTTTTCTCGGCTACATCAATTCATCGCAACAAATTTTCCAAGATCTCTACGGCACCGGAAAATTATTCACCGTGTATTTCGGTGGCCTTGCGTTAGTGCTGGGTTTTTCATCGTTTTTTAATTCGCGCTTTGTCGAGCGCTTGGGCATGCACTTTATTAGCCGCCGCGCGGTATTTGTGATTATTGCCAGCTCGCTATTATTTTTAGTGCTGCAATTATTTATCGCCCCCAGCCTGTGGATGTTTGTGATTTACGCGAGCATTTTATTTTTCAGTTTCGGCTTGGTATTCGGCAACCTCAATGCGATTGCGATGGAGCCCATGGGACATGTGGCCGGTATTGCAGCGGCGGTGATCGGCGCAACTTCGTCGCTCATTTCCATGAGCCTGGGCACTTTTATCGGCCAAGCCTATAACCATTCGGTAATGCCCATTACGCTCGGTTTTATCATAGTCCCGACACTGGGTTTGCTGGTCACTCTCTGGGCCGATGGCGGCCATAAAAAACACCAGTCCTGATCAATCATCCGGCACCGGGTCGCTGGCACTTTCAACAACGGCAGCGGCACCGGTGTTTTGTTTAACGTAGGTGGATACCACGGTGGGTGAAAATTCCTCGCCGCGGCTGCCATCCGCATTTTTGATATAGGCTTCGCACGCAAAACTGGCGTTGATATAATTGTCCGGATCTTTACCCGGTTTGGTAATAGATTCCAGGATGTTGCGTACCTGCACCGAGTAGTAAACCCAATAGTGTTTGTTTTCGACCCAATCCTTCACCTTGGTTTCCACTGTGTGCAAATGACTACTGTTAGCGGCAGCGGTAATGGGATACATATTGCTGCTATCGCCGGGGCCGCCGATATGGTGATTGAGCAAATGGCCTTTGATGTAACGCGAGGGGCCATTGCGGCTGGGATTGGTAACTAACCTGCCCATCACACCGCTGAGCGCTGAGCGCCGCGGTGTACTGCCGGCGTTAATTTTATCGGGGCCGACAGGGTCGGCGACCATGCCCACACCCACGGTATCGCCTGCCGCCACACCCGTGGTGTAAGTGATATTGGACACCAGCGGCACACCCGGGATGGTGCCTTTAAGCGGTTTATTCACATCCACAAAAACTTCCTGGGTCGCGCGCAATTTCACCCGCGTTACGCCGCTCGCGGTTTGATAATCCACCTCCGCCAGTGCAAGGCGATTTTTAATGCGCAGAAAATAGGTCGCAATTTCTTCGGTGTCTTTGCTCGCTTCTATCGCCAAGAGAGTTAATTGCCGCGCACCGTCTAAATCGATGCGCTCCTCTTCGGGTGTGCGCGGCGTAGTCACCGGTGCGTCATTCAGCGTATTCAGTGTCAGAGGATTGGGCAGGCGCCCACCACTGTCGCCCGCACCGCCCAGCAACGGTGTGAGATGCGTGGCCAGTTCATCCAGTTTTTGGGTGAGTTGCACTTGCAGTTCGGTGCTATCACTGCCTGCGGCCTGACGCGCGAGGGTTTGTTTAATGCGGCCTATTTCGGTGTGCACCTGTTGCGCCTGCGCTTTATGCGTTTGTTTTTGCGCGCGCTGCGGATCGCTCTCCGCAATCACCAGGTTTTCTAAAAATATACTCACCGGCGTGGGAGTAGACTCCACAATTAATTCGCCACGCTCACTTTGAAAATACAGTTCGTGACCGCGGCCTTCACTGTCGCGAAAGGGTTTGCGATTTTCCCACCAGTTGCGCACCGCCGCAGCCCCCCGGCGCAACATATCCAGAAAGGCGCGCCCGCCGCGCACTGCCGCCGCAATAATATTATCGAGCGCACCATTCACCCGTTCGCGAATGCCTTCCACTAATTCGCGGATGCGTTCGCCCAAACGCCCCAAGCCAAATTGGTTGGCGAGAAAACCCACCACAATCGGCACCGATTGCGCCATGGTGGACTCCAGATAATTCGCGGCAGTATCGATCATGCCGCGCGCAATATCGCCGATGCCCGCCACCACCGAATTTACAATTTCCAGCATTTGCACTAAATACTGCGCAAAAGACTCAATCGCACGATAGAAAGCAATTAAAGAATTAATCACTGGCATAATGCCGGTCACATCCAGTAGCGACATTAACCAGCGCGACGCCGTGGCGATAATCGCGGTATTGATCCAACCCACGGCGCTGGTGAGCACCATATTCCACAAATCAGAAATGCGCTCCTGGATCAATCGCCACAAACCGGGCAGCCCTTCAGTAACGGCCACCTGGATAAATTCCCAGGCACCGCTGGCAAATTCCACCGCTGTGCGAATGCGATCCACCATAGGTTGGCCCACATGCACCGCGAGCAGCCGCCAAATGTTTTCCAGCGTTAACCCGAGTAGGTCAAATACAAAACCGATCACCGAGCGGAAGCTGGTAATGTCCGGCGGGGTTAAACCGGCCTCGCTGATTTGGCCAAATAACCAACCGGTCACACCGCCGAATAAATGCGTGAGAATATTGCCAAAAAATTGCGTCGTGCCCTGCCACATAGAGCGTAATAGATTGCTTAAAAAACCAATCGGGTCCATCAAAATATCAGAAAAAGCCTGCGCCGCATTGGCGACAATTTGCACCAATAATTGTGCAGGTATACCGATCAAAGCCAGCATTTCGCGGAAGAAGCGCCAAGCGGCACCGAACAAATCGCCGTCCACAAAAATTTGCCGCAAAATTGCCAGCGCGGTGGATTGCACCCGCTGCCAGATATCGCCCGCGGCCACTAATTGTTGGAACAGCGGAATGCGCCCAAGGATTTGTTCGACAAAAAAATCCTTGAGCGGATTTTTAATACACTCAGGCACAAGGCCCCACAGCGGCCCGAGTAAAAAATCCGGCAAGCGCCCGAGCAAATTGCCAACCACCTCAACAATGCGCCGCAGCGCATTTAAAATCGGCTCAATAAATTGCGACAGAAATACCAGGCCATTGCCCAGCGATGTAAATAAACCCTGCACTGTGTCGCGCGCCCAGCTGCCGATACTATCCAACCCTGTACTGAGCCAACTGAATACACTGCTTAAACCATTTAATAAGGGCGCAGTCGCAATTGCATTGATAAATTGTTTGCCGGTATCGACCGCGCCGCCGATTTTTTCCGCCACCCAACTGCCAGTGCCGACTAATGTAGTGCGAAAGTCCTGGATGCTGAGCAAAATCGCCGGCAGTAATTCGCGCAGGGTAGTCTGGTTTTCCGCAACATCGCCACCTTCACCAGTATCCATAGTGCGTGCCGTTTCGGCCACTTTTTGCAGCCAGCCATTCACCGTTTCGCGAAAATGTAAAATGGCTTCCAGCGGCAATATTTCCTGCACTTTTGCGATAACACCCTGGATCGGTTCAATCACCGGCGCCAGTTCGGTTTTAATCGCAGTCCAGGCATCCTGCGCCTTGCCTTGCACCCATTGGATTAAACCACTCTGGTTATTGCCTTCATCGTCGGGCAGCCCCAATTGCGCTTTGATCCAGCCCCAGGCATCGCTCACCAAGCTGCGAATTGCATCGACAACCGGTCGTGTCCAATTCCAAATATCATTGCCCAGGTCCTGGATAAAGCGCCAGGTATCACCGGCGACTTTTTGCAGCCATTCAATAACCGGCGCACCAAAGCGCGCCCAGAGATCAGAAAAAAAATCACCGATCGGTCGGAAAAAATCGCTGATAGCCGTCCAGGCATCGTTTGCCAATTCGGTGACGGCATCGCGCATATTGCGCAGCGCAGCAAACAGCGGTTCACAATCGCCCTGTGCTAAGCCCACTAAAATCGTTGCAGTGCTTGACGCCAAGCGCGCGAAGGTGCCGAGCAGCGTGGCGACAAAACCGCTCTGGTCTTGTAGGCCGGAAAAAATCGCGTGGGTTGCATCATCAATTTTTTCGCGGATAAATCCGAGAAAACCTTTTTCACGCACCTCGTTAATTAAATCCATTAAGGCACGCGGGGCAACGGCCTCTACCGCCGACCAAATTAAATCGGCTCCTGCATTTACAATCGCACCGCCCACATCAACCACCGCTCCACCGACAGCAACAGCTGCATCGCCTACAGCACCGACGGCATTGCCAGCAGCGTCCCAGGCATCACCCAATATATTGCGCTGCACCTGCGGCCTTGCGGTAGAGATGGTTGCCGCCGCTGATTCTGTCACTGCCGGCGCAGCGTTTGATGGTTCACTGACGGGAGTAAATTCCGTACGCATAGTTGCACTTGCTGCTTCAACTGTTTGCGCAGGTGCAGCAACCGCAACTGCAGCACCTTGTTGTACGACATGGGTAAGTTCATGGGCGAGTAAATGCAGCCCGCTGGAAGTGTCCGGCTGATATTCGCCGGGCGCAAAGACAACATGATCGCGCCAGGTAAAGGCGCGTGCATGAATTTCCTGCGCACTGGCGGCGGCTTGTTGATGGGTGTGAATATTAACGCGCGAAAAATCATAACCCATGCGCGCTTTAAAAAATTCCACCACCTTTTCAGGTAAGTGACGGCTGGTGCGGAACGCATTTTTTATCCGCTGCCACAAACCGGGACGCGCTTGTTGTTGGTAATCACTTTGTGCGTAACGCTGTAGTTGTTCTTCTTCACATTCGCTGCACAAGCGTTGCAGTTCGTTTTCAGGTTCGTTGGTTGTTACTAAATCGCGCGCAATACTATTGTGAACATTATTGCGCTCTATTTTTGCTTGCAGTGTTTGATCGGCAACGCGATCCGCTTCACGCTCCAACGGATCTTCCGGTTGGCTCAACGCAGGCTCAATGGCCTGCCGTTGCACACCTCCGTTTTCTTCTTCACAGGCTGAGCACACCCGTTGCAGGGAATCGTCTTTTTTTTCCTGAAGTGGAGCATCAAATGAAGTATCGGTTTTTGCCATTACCCGATCGGCAACGCGCTCTGCTTGCACCTCTAATGGATCGCTGGGCTGGCTGATCGCCGGTAATTGGCCCGCTGGTTTTTTTTGTAATTCTTCTGTGCACTCATCGCACTGGCGCGCCAGCAAAGATTCAGTATTGTTGGTAACAGTTGCAGCTCTATTCGCCGCAGCATGTGTTGCAGTTTCCACCGCCTCCGGCTGCAATACGCGCATCACTTTAGCGCTGTGGCGATGCACAGTCGCACGCGCGCCGCTGTTGCGTGTGGTGGCAGCAGGTTTACGCGCGATGCTTACCTGGGTGCGTTCCATAAATCATCCCGCACCTAAACCCGCGGGCACTGGTTGCTGTAGGACGAAAATCCAAACAGGTCGGCAATATAGCTCGCGTAACACTCGGGATTACTGCCGCGTTGACGTGCATTGCCAGCATTATGATTGCGGATTTGATAGCGCATATGCGCCAGCTCATGCACGATCATGGTCGCCTGCTCACCCGCCGTTGCCGACCAAAACGGCGGGCAGAGAGCAATGGCGCGCGCGCTGCGCTCGGAACAAGTCCATGCCCCCCAACCGGGATTCGCACTACAACGATCACGACAACCACCGATGGTTAATGCCGAGGTATTGTTGCTGAGGTAGCGAATACCGCCATCTAAATAAGACTGCAAATTCTCATAACGCGTGGAGAGCGATTCCAATTCCTGTTGTTGCGCTTCATTGCTGGTGGCATAGGTAGTGCCACTAAAACGATTGCGAAAACGCGCGCCCTGTTGTTCCGGTAAATCAAAGCGATCGAGGTAAGCTTGATAGGATGTGGATGATGCTGTGTTCATCGACATGCCCAACATCATGCTGTCTAAAAAACTGAAAATACTGGCGGAGGCTAAATAACCGCTGGCGCGGGTATCTGCTGTATCGACCACCGCACGCGGATCAGCGGGTGCAGAATGCAGGTTGGGCGGCAGCGACGAGCGGCGCGATACTGTGCCCACGGCATTGCTACTGTGTGCGCTATTGCTCTGCAACAATTGTTGCACCGCTAGATTTTGTTGATAGGGAAACGCATCCGACGAGCGGCTGGATACTGTATTTGTTGTGTGCGCCATGCGGCGAGTGTTACTCGCCGGGCTTCGTTTCCCAGTGCAATATTTAACTGCCATGATTTTTCCTCCGTGAGGAAATGCAGTATTAACGTAACAGTTTTAATTTGTTTTGCGCTTCCTGCACCATCACCGACAATTTTTGCGCATCCACACCACTGGCAATCAATCGGCTGCTGTCGACCGTTGCCATGTCGTTGACTGTCAGCACGCCTTCGCGCTGTAAAATTTCACGGGTATTGTCATCTAGACTGGTCAGTTCTTTTACCGGGCGGACCTTGGTCACTTCCAATTGCAGTGCTTTTAAATTGCTGCTGATTTCCACCATGCCCTCTTGCATGCTGAGCAATTCCTGCTGGGCTTTGCTGCGTTCGGTGCGCAAAATATTCAGCTGTGAGCTGAGCGTAGCCAGGTCTTCCTCGGCTTTGATTTTTTCATCCTGCAATTGTTTTAATTGCAATTGGATGCCAGCGGTTTCAGTCACCGAATTTTTGCGCGCTTCCGCACGGGCGAGTGATTCATCCAGCGCCTGCATATTTTCCAGCGCTTGTTTGCGCACTTCCATTTGCGTCAGTTTGTTTTCATCCAGTACCAGCACGGCTTGGGGTTTGGTTTCGGCGGCATAGAACAATACCCGGCCATTTTTTTGATAGACAGTTACCTTGCTATCGGGCGCAATAACCTTGGGAGTTTGCTGATAGTGTTGCAGCACTAGCGCCGCTTGATCGCCCTGGTATTCTTTTACTTCCACCTGCATGCCTTTTTGTTCAAAGCGTTGCACGGCAACGGCGGTTTCCACATTGCGATACTCTTCCTTGCCCACACCATCAGTAGTTGGTTTGCGCTGTGGATAAAGTAGCGTATCGCGCACCAAGCTGCTGCTGGTGGCAAAACTTTTGGTGTTTTCCCGCCACATTTTCTTAACATCAGTGCGCTTGGCCTGCTGCACCGATTGTTTGTAAGTGCTACTTTTTACCAGTGCATAGTCATGCTGCTCGCTTTGGAATTTAGCAGTCGCACCGCTCAACAAATTGGGTAATACCATGCAGCAAAGTTTGGCAACGCCGAGCTTGATAACCGGCAGAATAGGAATGAGCGATAACCAATATTCAAATTTGGGAAAGGTCCATACATCCTTGCGTTTACCAATATTGCATACCTTATATACCTCACCGTTTTTCACAGTGATGGTGGCGAGCCAGACCTTGTCATTTTCATCGCAGTCAGGACAATTCATTAATAATAATTGGCAGAAACAGTCCTTGAGGCTTTGCAATAAATTGCCCAGAAGTGCAACAAATGCGGTAATTACTGCCCAACGGTATTGCGCTAGCTGTTGGTTAAATTCATCCGTCACCTCCAGCTCGTCGACAGGCACCAGGCTGATGGTATTGCTTGCATAGTTCAGCGTGTACAGCTGACCGGTTTCGGGGCTGATCGCCAGCGCGGTAGGCATTAATTGCAGCGGCACACGCGGCACTATCAGTTTTGCGTGCTGGTAAACCTGCACGCAAAACTGATCTGCCAGCGCGACTAATAATTCATCTCGCTTATGATGATAAGCAAGGGTAATTTCGGTATCGGGAAGATGATTAACCGGTAACGGCGATGCAGTGGGTGGAATGCCTTTGTTGACATGGTATTGATAGAGCGTTTTCTGCCCGTTGTTCGTCACTACCACATAAAGTGCGTTATTACCCTGGGCATCAATGTTACGCACTGCCAAACCATCGCTGCCCTGTGCCGGCAGCTGAATATAGCGTTCAGCAACTGGCGCCGACCCCGTAACAATCGGCACCAGTTTAGCCAGTTCGATAATCGCAACCGCGTTGTAATCTGTTGTGATCTCCTGCTTGCCGGTATTCGCTGTAGCGAATGCAAAACCGGCATCAAAATCGTAGGCAATATGACCCACGGCATTAAACGCCAAACTGGGTGCGGGCACGATTTTTTCGTCGCTAAATAATTTATCCACATCCAATAAATAAATGCCATCGCCCACACCTAATACCATTAATTGGTTGTCCTGTTTGGGATTAAAGCGCATATCCGCCACGCGCACACTGCACAGTACTGCGCTCACTTCCCAGTCGATCTTTTCCTTGTCAAAACGGCCTCGGGTTAAAATGGAATCCATACCGTTAATATCCACCGCCGCGTAAATTAAGTCGCCCTGTTGGGAAAAGGTGACCGCCGTGGTGACACCGCCCTGCGCCGAAGGCACTTCGCTACGGGCGATAATAATTTGCTGTTCAATATCAAAAATATTGATGCTGGTATCTGTGCCTTCATAGGTGATCAGGATTTTTTCATCCGGGTGAAGTTGCAGGCGCTGGTGATGATCACGCCCGAAAAAAGTATTCATACCGGTTTCAGGAAATGGATACTCGGGAAATTCGCTATCGGCCAATAGCCCACAAAACGTTTTGCTCTGCAAAATATCGCGTAGGCGATTGTAAAAATCGCGCAGGATTATGTGTTCTTTGTGCGAAGTAAAGACATAGGCGCCGTGGGGTTGGGAGGTAAACAGTGCAAATAAATTTAACAGGGTGAAGAGTTTTTTGCGGCGTATTGAGACCAGTTCACCTTTTTCCGTTTCGGATTCGTTGATCTCTTCAATATTTAAATCATCGAGTTCTTCTTTAATATCGTCTAGCAATTGTTTAATGCAGGTGTGATAAAAATCCATCCAGATGGTGCCGTCAAAAATCGACTCCTGATGATCCTTGGCATCGTGCGGTGCAATTTTTAATTGCGGAGCACCGCCGCCCTCGCCGATATCAATGTATAGACACACGGCGGCATTGCCTTCGCCATCGATTAATTGGATATTGTGTTCCTGCTCCAATTGCTGGATTGCACTGATCACATCGACATGTTCAGGCAGGTCCAATACCAAATCATCGCCTTCGCAACCCAGGGCATAACCGGGTGTGACCGTAACGCGGTGGCGATGGCTGCTGCCATCCTCATCCACCGTCGTGGGCGCGCAGATTACTTTTAATCCGCACACCACACCCATTCCGTGCAAATGTTTGTTGTGCCATTTTAAATTGCGTTGGCGACATAAATAATCCAGCGCTTCCTGCACGGTGCGCACATTGGGGCCGTCACAATCGCTATTGTCGTAACAGACATCTCCCGCGCTGATGTCGGTAAGCGGTGGAAATTCAAATGTTTTGCACTCATCCGCTTCGGGAATAAATTGGCTGATGCTGCCATCGGCGGCAATGTGGGCGCGCCCTAATACTAAATAGTGATGCAGAATACCGCTGGGCAGTGCCTGATCGAGCAGTGTTGAGCCCGCGCTGTGAATAGCCTGGCGCACAGGTGCCTGCCAATAATCGCCGGCGAGCGCGCGCTTATCGTCCAGCGCGAGGGTTAACACCGTTTCCTGTAAATTGATTTGCACCGGCCCGCTTAAATCAACGAAGGCGTGATCGGTAGTGTTATAGCTATTGCTTAAATCGCGGCCACGATCGGCGCCGTCTACTAGCGTCCACCCACCGGCATTTTTTTGTAGTTTGACAAAGCCATCCCAGCGCCTGACCAAAGGCAAATTCGCCGGTTTACTGGCGGGATAGCCCTTAACCAATTCACCGCACTGCGGTGTAAAACCCGCCATTAAATGATGGCCCAAGTGTTTTTCACTGGTCATGTTGAGGGCGGGATTATCATTGGGGCCGGAGAAAAATTCGTAGCACCATTGACTGGATTCAAACCCCGGTGGCGTTTCACCGTCTACATATTGTTCAGCGCCGTTTTCGCTCGACCATTTAAAAGTGATTTCGCTGATGTGTGGCTCCGCATCACTGCTCCAGTGCACCTGGTGCACTTCCACGCGAAATAGATAATTGCCCACTTCATCTTGCAGTGCGAGTTCGTCGGCACAGGGATCGCAGGGGTCTTTTAATTCCGTGCCAGCGCGCAATGTCAAACTTAACAGCACAGTGCCAAGCGCTGGATTACGCGCCGGGTTGTAAATATCGGCAACACTGATGCTGGTCGCACAGGCTTTGATTTGCGCCATGGTTTGGGTGCGGGTACAGGTATCGGCGCCGTGCAAACCTGGATCGAGCAAGTGGGTATTTTCCAGCGCGCTGACACTGCGTTCCCATACATCCACATAGAAACGGTATTCACCGGCACTGAGGCTGGGCGCGGCGGGAAAATCCTGTTGTTTGGAAAAAATAAATTGCGGGCTCACTAATTTCTCGTGAGGCACAACGCGCGCGCGAATGCCATCGACATACACATGGCCCCAATGCAGTTGCACATTATTCGGCGCAATTTCTTTTACCATGCCGCGCGCGCGCGGCGTGCCGCTGCCGATCACATCCTGCAGCGTGTCCATCATCTGGAATTTGATCAACTCCGTTAATTCATTCCAATCGGCATCCGTGACCATGCGTCCCATTTGTTGGTAGACGCCGGAATAATTATTGGCAGCATTAAAACTGGCGCGGGATATTTGTGTCTTCATAACATTATCTCAATTTAATCAGCCATTAATTCCGGAAACCGATTGAGGTATTCATCCGGAATTACCACAGCCTCAAAACCTATGGGTAAGTAATCCTTCAACTTTTCTTTTACAGCGGTGTAGCGCACACACAAATACAAAAAATGATAAGCACCCATTTCGGTGCCGTCCTCCGCGCCCTGGCAAATGCCCATGTCGCTGGCAGGGTGTAAAACAGCACAGCCGGGCTGGCCGAATTCACGGCTAAAAAAATGCACCGGTGCGCGGCTATTGCGAAAATGCTGGTCGAGATTGGCAGGCAACTGTGCCGGTACAATGCGGCTGTAACGCACACACATTTTTGTCGGCGCAATATTGGTCAGGTGATCCTTGCGAATCAGGCAGGTAAAAATGCAGTCGCTCGCCTGCAACGCTTCCACCAAACATTTTTTGATGACCGTGCAATATTCAAGGCGGGTGAGGCTGGTGGCGGATTGCAGTTCGCGAAACAGCGAGTGGCGCGCGCTAATCACCGGCACCGTTAAATACCGTGGATCGCCCTCCTCAAAACGGCTGTGTACTTCCAGGTTTTTTACCGCGCAGCGATCAAAACTGGCGACGCCTGCATCGATTTCCATACGGTTGTTAAATACTAATCCGGCAAAGTGATAGCCCTCAGCGAGCGCATGGGCTTGGGGATCGGCGGGGTCTATATCCGGGTCGGCGGGGCCAATACCCGAGGGTGTGATCTGGCCAAGTTTAAATACGCCGTTGATCTGCACCGGCACAAAATTGCGCGCACCGAGCCGACGATTTTCAAACACCAGGATGCCGTCGAGACGACTGTAGAGTGCAATCTGTTCGAGGAAGTGATCGCTGGGGATCTGCACATTGTCGAGCCAGCTTTGCTGCCATTGCACTTTGATTGGCACCCGCGCAAAAAAACCGTCGGGCTGCACTATGTGCAATAAAATATTGCGCGGGTGAAAGTGGCCCACCCGCCAATCGCGACGCCGTAAATCGGGAGTGCGTTTGGAAGGGTCATCAAAGGCGGCGCTGTGGAATTTTCCCGCGCGGTCGATGTGCTGGTGGTGACAGGGAACCCCGTGCTGGTGCTGTTGGCGCCAGCGATAACTCACCCCGCCCACACTGCTGACCTGGCTGTTGGGGTAGTTGTCCTCACTTTTAACCGCGCGCGCGCCGCGTCGAAAATCCAGCGTCGCGGCGGGCAGGCCGGGATGTTTGGCCATTTCAGCGGGAATTGCCGGGTTGAGCGGTGTCTCCACCCCGAAATAGGCCTCGGGCAGCAGCGGCTCGTTCAGGCGCGGTGTTATCGCCAGCCGCCGCCAGGCCTCCTGTACCACCACCTCCCACTGGCCGATAGCTTCGGCGACTTCATCAACCACGCGCAGGGTGCCCTTGCGCTGGCGCCAGCGCACTGCGTTGGTAATTTCGGCGCGTTTGCCCTCGCCCAGCGGCGATACCAGGTGCACATCGAGCAGGTCGGCAAAATAGGGCAGCAGCCATTCCTGTGCTGCCAACTCGCCCTCGTCGAGCGGCAGGTCGGGGAAGTTATCGGCGTAATACTGCCGCAGGCTGAGGTGCAGGCGATCGAGCAGGCGGTCGGCGGCGGCCAGAAAATCGCGGGTATGGCCATTTTCATCCTGCTGGCGAATGTAAACCGGCAGCACCTCGTAGAGTGTCAGGTTGCGCTTAGACATAGGCCGCCTCCCAGTGGATTTCGGGCGCCAGCAACTGGCTATTGAGGTAGATCAGCTGGTGCGGCGCCGGACTGATGCGGCGCAGGCTGTTGTCGGCGCCGTAGAAGGCATCGGCGGGTACGACGGGTTGGCCATTTTCATCCACAAAACCGAGCGGATTGAGCGCGAGCGCAACATTTTCCACCCCCTCTACCGACTCAACCACCTGGTACAAACGCGATAAATAGAGTGGTTCGGCCAGTACCGCCTTGGACAAGCTGAAGCTATCGAGCAGGGTTAAGCGTACAAGTTCGGCGATCTGGTTGCCATCGTAAGCGGTGATATCCACCCGCAGGGTCAGCTCGATATCGAGCAGGATCGCCTGATAGCTTTTGATACTGACCAATACCCCGGGGCGCGAAAAACCTTCCAGATAGGTTTTCATACTGCCAGCCAATTCCTGGCTGACCGCACCGCCACCGGCAGGCACCAATACCACTTCCACCCGGTCGCTGGCGCGCGCGGTGGCGGGCAGGGGATGGGAGCGCGCCTGCCAGATACTGGCGTGGCGCCGGGCGATATGGCCGTAATCCGCCACGGTTACTGCCCGATCCAACGTCAGTACTGAGGCCGGTGCCTGGCTGCGCAGGGATTCGCCGGACTCGCGGTCGCCGCCGCCAGTTGCCGCTGCCGGTTGTAACACCGACTCCACCAGCAGGTGCGGTTTTTTCAATTTATTCAGGCTGCCCGCTGACAGGTTGCCCTGGGTGCCGGAACCGAAGCGCCCTTGTATCAGCAGGTTGTTGGTGCCGGTGGGCAGACGCTGGCCGTGAATACCGTCGCCAAACCGCAGCCGCAACTGGTCATCCTCAGTGAGAGTGGCTTCAAAATGGGTATCCGCCGCTTCCGAGTCGCGCAGGTTATCCACCTGTGTCCAGCGGCGTTCATCGACCAACACCGTCACCGCCGCCCGCACACCGCTGACAAACTGGTTGTCCTGCTCAAAGGCGAGGTCGGTTTTACGGTAGATAAATTCCTGGTTGGGCTCAATGCGATTGCCGTTACCCAGCACTGTCTGGCCGCGGGTTTCACCGTGACCGGCCAGAACCACATTGGCGTAGATGCGGGTGGCGTATTTGGGCAGTGACAATCCCGCCAGGCTGGGTGCAACCGACAGCCTGATCCAACCGCCACTGGCTGCTGACTCCAGCGGCAGGATTGTTTGCACTGTCACACGCTGCTGCTGTGTGGAACCCACTACCCACAACACGCGCCCGGGCGTGAGCGCGGCAGGTACTGTTGACGAAGGCAGGAGCAGATCCAGTTGGCAACTGCTGCCACTGGCGTTGTGGTAGATCGGGCTGAGGTTTTGGTCATAACCGCGCGGCGCCAGGCTGGTCGCAAACAAACCCTGCGCCAGCACCCAGCGGTTATTGGCCAGCCCACTGACTGACAGGCGATACGCCTTATCCAGACTGGTCACCGAACTGAGTCGGTAGCTGTAGACCTTGCGATCCTGAGTGTGCAGCAGAATCCAGCCACCGCTGCTGAGATCACCGGGCTTACCGGCAAATTCGAGAGCCTCGGGGGAGGTGTTCACCACACTGAAGGCAACCGGCGGTTGGGCAGGCAGATAGTAGATATTAGTACTCTCTGTTGCTGCCACCAGACTGTAGATCGCTACTCCTGCCTCAGAGTGATTGGTTGGGCTGATGGCCGTGAGGTCACTCCGCCAAACCTGGGTATGCGCGCGCTGCAACGGTAGGATAAAGCCCGCTGTTTGTTTATTGGCTTGCAAACACAAAGAGAGCGATACCCCGTTAGGAGGGGTCGGTGTCAATGCAATGCGCTCACCATCCACAGCACCTACGCGTAGCAGAGCCCAGTTGGAAGCGCTTGCTTCGTAGGCCAGCACACTGCCAGCACTCACATTACTACTGACATTGCTCACCGCCACCACGTTGCTGCCGTTCAAGCGCGGCGCCTCCTGCCATGCCGGTGCCAGTTGCAAGCGCACATCGGCCAGCGGCCATTGCGCGCCACTGAAGCCTTCTTCCACGATGGTCAGGCACAGGTAATCTGCGCCGATTGCGCTGACCGCCACCGCCACCGCCATTGCTGCATTGCTGCAGGTGAGCAGCGCGTATTCACCCACGGTTACCGCATCCGGCACCGCTTGCAGGGGGAAATCCACCGTCTGCCCCTTCACCGGCAGGCTGAATGACTGCTGCGCGCGGTTGTAATCCGGCGCGCGCAATTCGTTGAGGCGATAGTCCAGCGCCAGTTCCTGCAGGGTTTCAAAGATCAGTGGGCTGCTGCCGTCTTTGGGTTGGTTTTGCAGGACGAGGCCGGCGGCGACGGTGCCGATCCCGACAATGCCCTTGTCGGGGTCAGGTGTTTTGGCGATAAGTGCCACCCAGGTTTCCGCAGAAGCCGGTGGCGCCGGGTGATAGTCGAGCATATTCACCAGCCGCCGCAAATTGTCCCATTGGGTGGCGGTGTTGATATAGCGCTCGTTGGCGTAGGCATTGACGGTGTGCGTGAGCACATGGGTGGCGCGCGCAAAACTGCGCAACATTTCCCAGGCGTAATCGCGCCGCGCGCCGCCGTATTGGTCGCGCAGGCGCCGTTGCCAATCGCGCAGGGTTTTATCGGCCAGCGCGGGGTCGAGCAGCTGGCCGCTATCCAGCCAACTGAGCACCTCGTCATTGCCGGCAAACTGCTGGCGCAGCGCCAGACGCAGGTCTTCCAAATAGGTCGCAGCATTGCCGTCCAGATACTGCACCTGGTTGAGACCGGCGCGGTTCCAGCGGGTCAGGTCGGTGCGGGCATTCAGATCAGTTAAACCAGTCATCCCCGCTGCCCTCCGTGTAAGCTCAAGCGCCAATAACCCCGCGCCGGTTGGCCGATCCGGTTATCGCAGCGGGCGATTTCAGTGCCATCCAAACTGATGACACCAGCCCCGGATTGATCCGGATAGCGGTCGCCCACGCGCTTGAAGCGATTGAGACAAACCGCATTGACCCCCTCAAGTGCCATCAGGGTTTCGATCAGGTCGCTGGCGTGGATGTCCTGCCCGAAGGCCAGCCGCCCCGGCTCAAAAAAACCGCCGGCATCACTGCCCAATGCCTGACTGATGGCCTGGCGCACTTCCGACTGGAAGTAGTTGCCATCCACCTTGACTGAGAGGTTGAGGTAGAGCCCAACGGGGGTGGCGTCCAGTAGCCAGACCTCCTGCCCGGCCATACGGTATTTGTCGACATACGCGTTGATCACGCTGCGAAAACCCGGTTGTAGCTGCCAATCCACCGAGGGTAATTGCTCACGCCAGTGAAAATCATCCACCGCCTGCTGCAGCTGCTCCAATTCATCGGCCGGTATTACGGCGGCGATCGACTGGTCGAGTTCGCCATTGCCGCTCAGTACCATGACCAGATCGATGGTCGACCAACTGCCACTCCAGCGACTGCTGGCACTGGCACGCAGCACCAGCGGATGATCCTCGCTGCGCTCGCGATAGTCATCAAGGGTGACCATGCGCCGGTTGCGATGTAAACGGGCGGGACCGGCGGCGCGCGCCTCTTCCATTAAATGGGGATAGTGATACCAGCGCTGGTCAAGCGCCTGGGTGGCAAAGCGGCGATGCTGCGGCAGATCCAGATCGAGCGCTTCACGCAGGTTATCGGCGTCGTAGCCCAACAGCTGCAAAAAGGCGCGCTCCGTAACCCGCTGGTTCAGGTTGGGGGCGACACCTAGGGCATTGGCCGGTTTGCCCAACCATACCAGCAGGCGCACCAGCACTTCACTGCGCCCCAAATCGGGTTCAAAGGGCAGGCCGGTCGGGTCGTAACCCTTAGTGGCCAGCAGGTGTTTGACCAGTTTGCTGTCACTCCAGCTGAGTGGGTAGTGTTCGCGCACCGCGTCGTAGCCAATCAGGGTCAGCAACCGGCGCAAACTGTCGGGGCGGCGCGCCGAGTCGAGGTAGGCTTCGGAATGGCTGCGATCCAATTGGTCGGAGAGCTGATCCAGCACCACCGCCAGGGCTTCCACCAGTACCACCTCAATATCGGCCGGTGTCCAGCGGCTGCGCTCGGGGAAGCGGGCGGCCAGTTCCTCCAGCATAAACAGGCGGAAACTGTCGTAATCGCGCAGCATCCAGTCGAAATCGTCGCCTATTTCCGGCAAAGGGCGCGGCAACTCGACCTGCCGCTGGCCGCAGTCACTGCAACTTTTGGCGAACACCAAATTGGCTTGGGGGCTCTGCGCCATTACACACCTCCCGCCACTTCAAACTCGACCCGGTCGCTGTGGTTAAGCGCCGCCAGCCGGTAGCTGATGCTAATCACCAACCGCTCGGCAAAATCCGGGTCCGCCTGGACGTTGATATCCAGATCGCGCGGTGCCACTTCGCCCGCCAGCGCCTCGGCCAGACTGGCTTGCAGCCGCTGTTTGGTGATTTGCCAGAGCGGCGAGCCGTTGGGTTCAAATACCAGGGTGCGGATTCCAGCGCCGAATTCCGGCCGGAACCAGCGCTCGCCGGGGTCGGTAAACAGCACCATTTCAATCTGGTCGCGAATATGGGGAATGCGTTGCAGGGTGGCAGCACCGCTGCGCCCGAGGCGTAGCGGGAAATCCATGTAGACCGGTTGATTGAGTTTACTCATAGCCTGCTCTTCCTGGATCTGATGGCGATTGGTCGTGAACGTCGGTTAACTTGCAGTAGTCTTGGTAGTCAGTGTCGACATCTCTCCCTGCGGGATCGGCGGCGACGTCGGCGATCCTGGTGCTGTACAGGTGTGCATATGCGTTGCAAACAGCGACAGGAAACTGGTGCCCTTGATCAGCGGTTCACCGCCCGCACCACCGAGCGCCACCTGGCTACCTTCGATGGTGATCATGGTGCCCTTCACCGTCAGCTGCCCGGCGGCCATGGTGATCTGGTTGCCGTTGCTGTCCTTCACTTGCGTACCGCTGCTGTCCATTTGCAGGCTGTTGCCATTGGCGTCTTCCAGCGTCACCTTGTTGTTTTGCGCATCCAGGGTGAGGGTGGCGCCCTTGGCATCGGTGAGTATCACTGTGCCGTTTTCGTCGATGCCCAATTCCGCCCCTTTGGGGTGGGCGAGGCGCAGTTTTTCCTTGCCGGATTCATCGTCAAACTGCAGCAGGTGACCGGACGGGGTTTTGATCAGGCGGGTGGTGGGCGGGGACTTTTGCGCCTCGGCGGGAATCGCCTCGCTCGGCTGCCAGAACACCCCCACCCAGATGGGCTGATCCTTGTTGCCCTCCTCAAATTCCACCCATACCTGCGCGCTCACCTCGGGCACCATAAACACCCCCTGTTCTGCCAAGCCGCCAAACGGCGAGCAGGGAAGCGCCCAAAAAGACTCTTCCGCGCCAAATACCGAGGGCACCCGCACCTTGACCCGGCCGCGCTGTTCCGGGTCTTCATTGTCGGTCACAAAACCGCGGTACTTGCCGTAGTAGCGCTGCTGTGACTGGCGTGCCAGCTGTTGCAGGAGTTCGGTCATAAGGGCTTTTCCTTGTCGCCTGCAATTGGCGGCGAGCTGAATACCAAAGAATCCGGCAGCGCTACAGCGCCGCCGCCAGCACCGAGCCAAGCATGCCCAGATCGTCGCCATAGGCATTGCGCGCGACCTCAAAAGTCTGACGGTAACCACCCATATCAAACTTGTGCTCAACCTTGGTGACATACCAGCGGCCACCATAGCGACTGCCGATCCCGTCGATGCCCACCGGATCACCCGGCAGCAGCACATGGCCGTAAATCACCCCGTCCAATTCGCCGCTAGCCTTGATCTTGAGCGACTCGGTATTGGCCTGCGCCTGGGCGCGCGCTTCGGCTTGGGCCGGGCTGTTCACCCCTTCGCGGCTCATGCGCCAGGCAAATTGGCCTTGGCTGGCACTGGCACTGCTCACCGGTTCACTGCCGAGCAGCGGTAAATTAGGGGTGACAGTCACCGGGTTGGTGCTATCGCCAGAGTCGGTAGCGATTTCATAGATCACCGCATCGGGGTGGTGGCCGTCGTCGTCCAGGTCAAAGCGAATACAGGAGGTGGCCGTACCGGCATAGACCAGGATGGTCGGCTGGGGGCTGCGATCAAAACGCGGTGGACCGAAATAGAGCCGGGCACCGCGAAAGAACAAGTCATAGCCGTTTTCCTGCGCGCGCTTGGCTAAAAACCGTATGTCGGTTTCGTTTTGCTGCACTACCAGATCGCTCATGCCGATGCCGGGTAAATCGAGAAACCCCAGCCCAGCCTCATCGAGGATAGTAAGCGCAATTTCAGCATCGGTGACCGGTACATCGTCGCCCCAGCGCTGCTCGCGCTGGGTGCGGTCAAGCAGCAATGAATTGTCCTGACAGGTCACGGTGACCTTGGCGGCACCTTTTTGTTCGGGAAATTCAACCTTCACCTGGCGGATAAACCCCTGGAAAATCTCCTCCTCGCGGCTACCAAAACTGGCGGCCAGATAAATGGGCTGCCAAGGGCGAATGCGGATGTCGTCATGGATGCTCCAGCGATCCTCGCTCTGGCGACGGGTTTCAAACACCAGTGTTACCTCACTCGCCTCGCTACAACTGAGCAAGGCGCTGACTTCCACCAACTGCGGGTAGAGGTTGCTGATTTCGCCTCCGGCAATGCGCACTATGCAGCTGGCGGGCGCACGGATCAGGTCATCGAGCCAGTTCAACATATCAAGCCTTCGCTTGCGGGATCAGGATCACCCGCCCGACATAGTCATCCCCCAACAGCAGATCGGCATCCAGCAGCTGGGGATTAGCGTCGAGGATTCGCCACCAGAGGCGGTCGTCATCGTAGTAGTGGCGCGCCAGGTGATCGAGCCGGTCGGTATCGGTAATGCTGTGCTCTATCACCCCTTCAAGGCTGACAATCGACCGGGCGCGCAGGCCGCGAAAACCGCTGACCGGCACACCGGGTGCAGGCGTGCCAGCGACAAAAGGACGCGCCTGTTGGTAACGGGAATTTTTTAACAACATGGTTTCCAGCTCCCTGATCCACTCAATTTATTAACCTTGGCCAACAATCGATATTCATTGCGACCCACCATTAGCCCATTGGCTTTAATCCTTTGCCATTAACCCAATTGCCCTTAACCAAAGACTCGCCCCAACACGCTGCTGGCACCCGAGCCAAAATTCAGTGCCGCACCGGCGGCGCGTCGTACCCGCTCCACCTGGAAGAAGGGGTTGTTGCCTTCAATCACCTGAAAACTCAGGTTGACGTTGGCGCGATAGGGTTTGAGGCTGGGCAGGTGACCCACTTCCTCCACCTGCACACTGGTGAGAAACACCGGCAGTACATGGCTGCCCCAGACCAACAACAGCACCGAGGGATACTCGTCGCGCGCAAAGGCGCGCTGGCTACCGAGCCCCAGACCGGCGAGCATTTGCACGCCACCCGGCCCCTGGGTTTTGGGTTCAACCATGGCGCGCAAGGTATCCAGATCCGGCTCTATACCGAATTCCACCGCCACCGCATGAGCGCGGTGATTGACGTCGGCCATGCGATCCGTGGCATCGACCAGTATGTCAATGCTGAATTGCTCCGGCTCCACACTCACCCCTTGGGCGACACGGTTAGTCTCCCAGGGGTAGTTAAAGTCGTAACCGCCCTTGGTGCCGGGCGCATTGCCGGTAGTGATAGTCACCGAGCGGGTGCGGCTGATGGTCTCGGGGTTAAATTCAAACTCCAGCACCAGCGGCGGCAGGCTCAGGCCGTATTCCACCAACGCACCGCGGGAGACATTGGGGATCATGGGCGACTACCTCCGCGCATTGGATTCAGGGGTTCGCTGTTGAAGCTAGTGTTGACGGCCACCGCTAATGACCGCGCCAGTTGCCGTGCTATCGCCAGATTGGTCTGCTGACAGTTAAGGGTTAACACCGGCACAGAGAGCTGTACCACATGCTCCACCGGCTTCATTGATTTCATTGACCCTATTGATCTCGCCGACAACAGTTCCAGCAACCCGGGGCGCAAGAGTTCGCGCCGCAACAGCCGCACAATCGCCTGTTTGCGCGCACCTAAACTGGCGGGCAGCTCAAGCTGCAACTCATCGATCACCAGCTGTTCCACTTCACGCCTCGCCCCAACGGCCATAACCAATCCCCTTGTTGATCCCTGCTTGTGAATAACCCGTGTTTAACCCGCTGCCAAGACCTCGGCTGGCACATAGGCGGCCAATGCACCCAGTTGATTGGCCGGCACCCGGCTCTGCTCCTTGGCCAGCTCGCGGTGCACCGCCAATGCCAATGCAGCGGTGTCTATTGCCGTGCCCCGCGCCGCCGCGAGATAGGCGGCATGTAAAGCGGCGTTGCGAATCTGGCCGCCGGTAAAATTCACCGCGCCGGCGACCAGGGTTAAATCCAGGTCAACCGCCAGCGGTGCGCGCGGCGGCAGCAGGCGACGCCACAAATCCAGCCGCTGCTCCGGGTCGGGCCGTGCAAACTCCACCACTATCTGGAAGCGGCGACAAAAGGCTTTATCGATTTGGCTGCGCAGATTGGTGGTGAGCACACAGGGGCCGCGATGCTCCTCGATACGGGTGAGCAGGTAGCTCACCTCCATATTGGCGTAGCGGTCGCGCGCCTCGCGCAGTTCGCCGCGTTTGCCCATGAGTGCATCCACCTCGTCGAACTGCAAAATCACCTGCCGACCGTGGGTGGCGTCAAACAGGCGACCGATATTCTTTTCCGTCTCCCCCACGTATTTGCTCACCAGCGAAGCGAGATCGACGCGAAACAGCGGCCAGCCCAACTCATTGGCAAGCACACTGGCGGCGAGGGTTTTACCGGTGCCGGAGGGACCGGCAAAGAGCGCAACCGGGCCGCCCACCCGCTGGCCACCCCAGTCATCAACGACCTGCTGCTGGTACTGGATCCAGTGCAGAAATTCACGCAGCATATTTTTTTGCGCGACAGGCAACACCAGATCATCCCAACCGGCGCGGCGGCGCACCGGAAAAGCGCCGGGCGGGGCGCAGTCGTCCAGCGACCAACCGAGTAATTGCGACAGCGCCAGGCGATCGGGCACCAGCGGTGAAAAGGGGTCGGGTTGTTCGCGTCGCACCAACCCCTGGGCCTCTAACCGCCACAGGGTTTTGCGCGCCGGTTCGAGCAGTTCGTCGGGCAGTGCCAACAGCGAGGCAATCAGCGCTTCACTGGGAGCGGGCTGGGTGGAATTCTGCAAACTCTGGTAGAGCCAGCCCACCCGCGGCAGCAACTGGGGCGCGAGGATGCAGGCAAAAATATCCTGCGCCAGTTGATCCGTCGCCAAACCTTCGGCGGTGCCCTCCAGTCGCCGCCAAAAATCGCCGCTGCGCCACTGGTTGACCTGTTGCTGGCAGGTGCTTAAATCCGCCATCAACTGTTCATTAGGCCCCTCTTTGGCATTGAGCAAACACAGACACAAGAGTTCGATACGCTGCCATTCAACCAGCGCACTCAAAGCGGCCGCTGGACTGGCGGCCGCCAATGGTTCCACCTGCAAATCGGCAGCGAGCATGGCCTGGGTCATGGCGTGCTCCCCCGGAACAGGCTGATCAGCAGCGGATTGCTGCGCAGCAACAGGGCGGGTGCACCGCTATAGGCTTGGTAACTACGGGTGGCGTAGAGCAATAGTTGCCAGCGCTGTTGGCCATCCAGGGTGATGGCGGGCAGGTCGACGGTTGGCAAGCCGAGTGGAATATCGCTTGGGGTGATGGCCGCCGAGCTGATCGCCAGGTCGCCACCTGCCAGTGTCTGCCACTGCTCCTCCTGCCACAGCTGCCATTCGAGCTGGACCGTGGCACCCGGCAGCCCCGCTATCCACAGTTGGGGAGTGAGATCGGCGGGCTCAACCAGATCCACATCCAGCGCCAGCGCACTCAGGCATTCGTCGCCATTGACCCAGCAAATCACCGGTGTCCAGGCCGGATTATTGCCGTTGACCGCTGCCGCTGTTACCGCGCGCCCGCGCAGGTTGCCGGCAAAAGGGTCAAAGCGACGCTGCATATCGGCACCGCTTTCCAAACCGGTAAACCCCACCCGTGGCGGTACACCACGCAAAGTAATCGGCATCACTGGCGCCAGCGATATTTCGTAGATCACCGAGGGCCTATAGGTGGTATCGCCCTGGGTCGACCAGATCTGATTGATCTGCTCATCAGTGCTGGGGCAAAACACCGCCTGCAAACGCAGGGTTTGTTCGCCAATCGAAAACTCGGGTAACAGCGGATGTTCATGCAGGTAAGACATCACCATACCCAGCAGGCGCAGGTCTTCGATGCCCTGGTCATCGCCGTTAGTCGCCATGCAGCTAATCAATACAAACAGGCGAATGCGCCAGGGTTCATTGGGGTGGCTATTGGCTTGGAAACCCGAGGGCTCGATGCGATAAAAAAACAGGTTGAGGCGAATCTCTTCCGGTTTGTTGCTGACATCCGCCGGTGCACCTATATGGATTTTGATGTTGTTGCTATTGGCCTGGATGCCACTGCTCAGCGCATCGGCCACTGACTGGCAGGCAAGGTAAAGTGATGAATCCGGCAGCGCCATATCAAAGTGTCCTGATAAATGCGCGGCTGTCGCTCTGGTCAGCGGCAGTTACACGGGTGATTGATGTCTTGCCGGTGGAATGCGTGGTCGCTGCGGTCTCCTCGTGTTGATCGATAACCTTGATGCTGACAGTGCCGATATGCAGCCGTGTCGGTTGGGCAATAGTTTGCGCCGGTGCAGCGCGGCTTGTCTTTGGTAATTGCACGTCTGTTGGATAAACGCCGGGCATTAACTGATTTTTTTCTTTGGTCAGGTTGGAGGATAGCGATAATCTTGTTGTGCTTTTTGTTTCGTAATCGGCAGCAGCTCGATTTATTGCGCCCTTGTTAATTGGCGAATCGTTTAACGATGAGGGGTTTGTTGTTATTTTTTCAGGCGATAAATGCTGTGTGCTTTCATGGGCAGATGGCGTTGCAACTGTGTTAGCCACAGCATCCAACAGTGGTTGTTTATATTCGGATACTAAGGGCAGATTGTGTTTGTTGTTTATAGAAAAATAATGTTCAGCAGATCCGGCGGCACCCGTACTTTCTGTAGCCCGTTTATGCGCTGCTTGCGCTTTCTGTTTATCGATAATGTGCAAGGGCAAATGCCTGCTGTCGGGCAACCGGTAGCGATTCACGGCGGCGCGGTTATGCTCTGTTGCCGACAAATTATTATCCACTGCAGTGATCGATAGATTGGCGTTGCCGATATTTTTTAGCGCTGGCGATTCAGTAATATTTTTAGGGTTGCGCAGTGCTTTATTTATTTGCTCTGCTTTTCCGGAAAAATTTTTATCGCCAGAAGTTTGAGCAACAGTAGCAAGATTATCCTCACCACCTATATCGCTAGTGATTATTTCAATATCAAATAAGTCTGCCGCACTCGCCAGGTCTGCTGTTGCATCCAGCGGGCGCAGAGCATCGCCAATGATACGTAAAAAGTAATGGGATGAAGTGATCAGCGACTTGTCCATCACACTGCCCCCCGCATACCCTGGCTTAACTCAAGGCGCTGCAAATACGCGCGGCGGCGCGTTTCCGGCAGATGCAAAATATCCTCTTCACGCCAGTGATAATGAATCGCCAATTGATGCACTTCATCCAGTAACTGGCTAATCGGCGCGAGCAGTTGTTGATACAAATCCAACTGCAGCTGATGCTCAAATCCGCACTCGGGGCACGCAAGTTGAATCGCACTGGCCAATTCCGGTGCAACCGCTTCCAGTGCACTTTCAATACTGGCAATTTGCTCGTCGCTCAACGCCTGTTCCAATTCGACGGCATCTGTTTTTTCATCAACAATCAATAAGCGGCGCAACAACGTGCGCTGTAACTCACGCTGAGTTGCCGCCGGGTGATTGCTTAACCAGTCGGCAATAAATTCCTGGTCACCGCCATTGGGAACGCGCACGCTGATTTGTTGTGATCCCAGTGTCAGTTGGGCAAAGGGGAAATCGACAGTGGCAAGTTTTATCGGCAGCATTTGCCAATCGAGCGGAAAATCGTAATACGCATCACAGGCAGGGCATTGATTACTTAACCACTCTGTCTGATTGCCTTGGACATGCCCTTGGTTCAAGCGCCACTGCCATAAAATAAACTGACGATCCGCTACACACAGTTGACGCACACGGGACAACAATTGCGCTTCATCATCTGGCTGATGAGTAGCGGTGTAATCACCCAGCTGCACTAAAATACAAGCCAATAACTCACTCACCCAGTGAGCGTGACTGAGTTGATTGTCAATACAATATTGGCGACGCTCCTGCAGTAATAATTGCAGCGCACCGCAGCGCGGTTTAAAACGAAATTCGTTTTGCAACCGTGCCGTGCACAACGGAGCCTGCAATGGGTTACCCTGCTGATCGGAAACAGAAGTAACACTCGCCAAATAACCACCGGGCAGTTTCACAATCAAGTCTCGTTAGGTTCAGTAACTGCTTTGTCGCGCTCCCAACCTTCGTGCTGCAACACAATACTTTGAATACCAACGGCATTCATTGTGCCCGCATCAAATTCCGGCAGGGCTTGAAACTCTGAAACCCAAGCGCGATAGACCGTATAAGAAATGGCTACATTGCCCTGCAAATTAAGTACATTCAAAATAATATCTTTACGGAAATCCTTGAGTGACATCGCTGCATTTCCCTGGATGCTATTCACCAGGTTTGCCCAATTTTCAAATACCGGATCATGGGTTAACCCCTGCTCCAAAGTAATCGCTTCATAGCTGGTGCCACCGGGCATCACCCGTTCATGGGCCGGATCGCCAGCAACGCGCCACTTGACGGCTTCAGTTGTTCTTTTCAGTACACTCATTTTTTTTAAACCGGCAACCACTTGTCCATCAATAATCACTTGGAACATAAATGTGCGATAGGGATCGTAGCGGTGCGCATTTGCTGTAAATAATGGGGCAGCCATTTTTTTGTCTCCTACTCAATTGAATAAAAATTAATACCGCTGAAAATCAATCCAGCTATTGCTGACCAATTTTTTGCTGCAAGCGCAGGATCACAAACTCCGCCGGTTTTAACGGCGCAAACCCCACCACAATAATGACCTGCCCGCGATCTATATCACCTTGCGTCATGGTGTCGCCCAAACCGCAGCGCACAAAATAAGCGTCGTCGGCCGTTTTGCCTTGAAAGGCACCGGCGCGGAATAATCCATTCATAAAGGAGCTGATATTTGCGCGCAGCGAACTCCACAGCGGATGGTCATTGGGTTCAAACACTGCCCACTGAATGCCGTTGTAAATACTTTGTTCGACAAAAATCGCGGTGCGCCTTACCGGCACATAACGCCATTCAGGATTGGCTTTGGTTGCCAAGGTGCGACTACCCCAGAGTACCGGCCCATAACCGGGACGTTTGCGCACACAGTTCACGCCGAGCGGGTTGAGGAAATCCTGTTCCAGGTCTTCCACATCAAACGCCGTGCCCGCGACATTAATGCGTGTTTCCACACCGGCAGGCGCTTTCCATACACCGCGATTGCTGTCGATCTTGGTCCAGACTCCCGCAGCAATAGCCGAGGGGGCAATGTTGATCGTGGTTGCCGCCGTGGGATTGGTATCGGCATTAAACAGCGGGTTATTGATAGTTACCCAAGGGTAATAGAGCACCGAGTAGGTCGAGGTGGGCAGCACCATATCGTTAACGGCACTTGCATCGTCCAGCTCCACATTTTCCGTATCCACAATGACGACACGGCTCATGGTTGCTTCACAGTGATTAATGGTATTGGCAATAATTTCATTGCCGCTGCCATCTGCCGGCATAAATTGCCCGGGCAATACGATGATTGAAACATCGCTCACTTTGCGCAGGATGTTGGTGTAAAAACTGTTGTAGTCATCTGCCTCGGCTGCGGTATCCGCTGCCGCTTCAGTCAAGGCGCTAAAACGATCGGCGGGATCGGCACCTGCCGGATCGTGGAAATCGGGCAGACCGGATGCATCTTCCGCCACCGTGACCAACACCAATCTGGAAGAGCCATTCACTACTTTTTCAATAAAGTTATCTTCCGTCTCATCCAGTGAAACACCTTTAAAGGATTCACTCGCAATCGGCAAAAATTCATCGCCATCATTAACCGTGCCGACAAAAAAATTAAAGTCGGCGCCATTGGCATAGACCGCTACTGCCAAGTTATTGGCCCAGGTGCCGGGACTGGAGGCACTGACTTCCAACACGGCGCCATCGCCATTGCTGATAGTGACTGCCGCCGTTTCCGGTTCGCCGCCCAACAGGCGACAGACGTAAGCCGCACGCCCGCCATTTTGGTAAAACGCGCGTACCGCCAGCGCCGTTGCATCACTTTCATTTTGAATGCCGGTACGCTGGTTAAAATCACCAAACTGGGCGACATATTCGTCCCAGGAACCAATTAATGTGGGTAAATTAACCGGACCGCGAAAGGTAGCGCCAATAAAGGCAGTGGTTGACGTGGAAACCCCTTCAATCGGTTTTGATCCGCTGGGGATTTCTTCGATGTAAACACCGGGATGCAAATAGCTTGGCATGAGCGCTTTCTCCGTTTTGCAGAAACAGAACAGAAGCAGCACCTGGCCGGGATAAGAGCGCCTGCAGACTTCCTTCTGATTCAGACTCGTTTATGAAATGGATAAACCAAACGGACGTGCGGCTTGCCAGAAGAAACAACTCCTTCTACGGGCAAACAATCGCAGAGCGACTTCACACATCCCTGAACTTGTCACATCATTTGAAAAACCGGGAACAACAACCAGAACAGCAAACCGCTATTACAAAAATCCTGAAGCGATAAAACGCGAACGGGCAGCAAATAACAATAAAAATTACTGCAAAAATTTACTGCGTAAAACGGAAAACAGATGGGTAGATTAAAACGACAAAAGAAAACCTTAAGCAACAAGGTGCGGGCGTTAAACAAGAAGGATTTTTTGTTCCAGCCCAATCATGATTAACGGATCGGTTTAATAACCGAAGTGGGATTAGTTTAGGAGTATTTTTTTTGTATTGTCAATGAACAATCCGGGTGATTATTCACCAATATTTTGCAAAAAAATACCTTGTGTCGCGCAAATTATAGTTTTTAAACGCTAACCTACAGATACGTTTATAGCACCCAGGTTTTTATTACCAAACCGATTAAGGCACAACCGCCGATCACCTTCATCACACTGATGTTGTAATAAAACAGTGCGGCGGCAGCCAGTAGGGTGATCACAGCCGATGGCCATTCCACATCGCCAGCAAAACCCTGAGGCCACCACAGGTGATACCCAAAAAATAAGGCAAGATTAACAATCACCCCTACCACAGCGGCGGTAATCGCCGTGAGGGGCGCCGTAAAAGAAACCTGTTTGTGTGTTGTTTCAATTAAAGGCGCACCGGCAAAAATAAAAATAAACGATGGTAAAAACGTAAACCAGGTAACGATGACTGCCGCCACTGCACCGGCGGCAAATAGCGACTCCGCACCCAGCACTTCGTGGGTATAGCCACCGACAAATGCAACAAATGCCACCACCATAATCAACGGCCCGGGGGTGGTTTCGCCCAATGCCAATCCATCCATCATTTGGGTCGGACTAAGCCAGCCGTAGTGAGTGACTGCACCTTGGTACACATAGGGTAAAACCGCGTAGGCACCCCCAAATGTCAGTAGCGCCGCCTTGGTAAAAAACCAGGCCATTTGCGTAAAGTGATGTTGCCAGCCGCATAACAGCCAGAGCATTGACATGGGCACAGCCCAGAGTATTAGCCCAACCACAATCACCCCCGCCAAACGTGACCAGCGAAATTGCGTGTGTGCTTGTGGCGGCGTGTGTTCATCAATCAGCGCCGCGCCATGATTGTGTTGTACAGAACCATGGCCGGCATGCGGGAATAACTCCGGTCGCCAGCGACCACCCAGGTACCCTAATAGCGCAGCGCCAATCACAATGTAGGGAAAAGGAATATTGAAGGCAAAAATGGCGATAAATGCGGCGGCGGCAATGCCCCATAACCAATAGTGTTTCAGCACCCGCCGACCAATACGATAAGCCGCTTGGAATACAATGGCCGTTACCGCCGGTTTAATGCCGTAAAAAATCCCGGCGACCCAAGCTACATCGCCATAGGCGATATACACCCAGGACAATAAAATTAATAGTAATAGCGAGGGCAAAATAAACAACACGCCCGCCACAATGCCACCCCAAGTGCGGTGCATTAACCAACCAATATAGGTAGCCAATTGTTGCGCCTCCGGCCCGGGCAATAACATGCAGTAATTGAGCGCGTGTAAAAAACGCGACTCGCTCAACCAGCGCCGTCGCTCTACCAACTCCTGATGCATTATCGCAATTTGCCCTGCCGGGCCGCCAAAACTGACAAACCCCAGCTTTAACCAAAATAGCAACGCCGCCCAAAAACTGACGGGGGCTGGTAAGTCTTGGTGGTGATGGGGTTCTGTCATCTTGGTGGCACACCTGAAACGTCAGCGGAAATCACAAGGAAGTAATAAAGTCACGAACCTTACCAATAAACCGATACCAATCCTGCCGTGCTGACTAATAACAGCGCGGTGCCGATTACACGATAAAAAATAATCGGATCGGCACTGACTAATCGTTGGTGAAATTTCAAACCAAAATAGTGCCCAATCGCCGTAGCCGGTAATAACCACAAATGCGCTTGCAACTGCAAATCCACTCCCGCAATTAAAAACGCCACCATTTTAATGCTCACCAAAATAAACCAGAGCACAAACAAGGTATCGCGTAATTTTTCACGGGCGACATGCACCATATACACGGTCATAATCAGCGGCGCCCCAATCAAGGAGGTGCCGCTGATATAAGCACCCAGCGATAAAAAAATGCCATCGCTTACCGGATGCGAACTTTTAAACGGTTTATTCAAAATATAAGTGACGGAATACACCGAGATAATGACAAAAATAATCGCGCTCATAATCTGCGCCGGAATAGTCAGCAGCCCGGCCACCCCGATGAGCTTGGGAATAATCATAATTTTCAGGGATTTTTTCAGATAAACCCAATCCACTGTGGACGGTTTTTTCTCCGCCGTCGCCACGCGCTGGCGATTGTTTTGCCACACCGTGAGCGTGGAAAAAATCAGCAAGTGGACGGCAATAATTGGCAAATATACCAATGGCCGGTTATCCACCAAAAGCAACAACGGCAGCGACATCATCGCCCCACCAAACCCCAACCCGGTGCGTACAAATCCACTCCACACAAAAATCAACAATACCAACACCAGTTGGGTGAGGGTTAAATCAGTCATAGGGGGGTATCCAATCGGTAAAGCGTTGTTTTGCGAACAGGTGCTCAGGCTTCCGGTAGGCGGCAAAGTGGCATAGTCCGGTCAGCCCAAAAAGGGGCCTCTGCAAAACGTTCGGGCCCTTGGTAGGTAAGGCGCAATTTGGCCAGATAGTGGGAGGCGACTGCAAGGAGTTCTTGCTGGAATGACTGTGCGGCATGCGGATTGTGCCAGCAGCCAGCGTTAATGGCCGTGGCAGCGCTCTCGGCGGATGCCAGGGAATGAAATAAACCTTGGGATGAAATTGGATCGAAAGTGATGGCTGCATCACCGATTGCCAGAAAACCGGGCCCGGCTTTATCCAGATTGGCGATATCCAACAACGCGGTTCCCGCTGGCCGACAGTGTATTTCCGCTGGCTGCACCTGTGCCAGCACATCGGCCAACAGGGGATAGCGACATGCCCGGTTAAACAAGGCCTCCGGTTGTTGCAGGGCTATGCGCTCCGGGTGTTTGGCATCCAGGTGATAGGCAAGCACCCGGTGCCCATTGGCCAGCCTGACGCTATACCACCAGCCATCTTCATCGGCGACCAGGCGAGTGGTTGTATCCTCGTCACTCGCTGGAACCATAAGGAAACTGTGCAAACATACTTGCGCGTCTTGTCTGATGTGATTCAACCCCAAGCGCCGCGCAAGACTGGCCGAGCGACCACTGGCATCAACAATAACCGGTGCCACATGCCGGGTATTGTCACCGTCAAGCGCCAGCGTCCAGCGGTCATCCGCCCCTCTGGATACCTGAAAGTCCCGGCATCCGTATTGGATCTGCGCGCCGCGCTGAGTCGCCGCATTCAATAACATCTGTTCAAACTGTCGTCGATCAATGACCCACCCGGGGCCAGAGGGATCGCGCAGGCTGTCGCGCCAGACAGGCGCATTGCTATCCCAGATAGCAATGCTTGTACCGCGCTCCAGATGATCGCCGTCCAGGAATTCCTCAAACAACCCCAAACGCTGCAAGAGAACACGCGCCGCGCCGGGCAGCGACTCACCAATACGCATCCCTGCTGCAGGTGACCACTGACGCTCCAACAATAGCACCTTCCTTGACGCCAAGCGTGCCGCAAGCGCCAGCCCTGCCGGGCCAGCCCCCAGGATAATCACGTCCCAGCAACAGGTTTCCATCTCAGGGCTCACGCCCCATAAACAAAGCGCGCTGGGCGTTAAGCGCCAGTGCTTGCTCGACAGCGTCCTGCTCCTTGCCGCCCCGATCTTCCACTTGCATGACCGGTGGAAAGTCCGCGTCGTTTTCGATACCTGGCCGCACCTCCACTATGCCCATCTCCGGGAAGCGATGAATCATATTGGCGAGCTGTTGGTCATGTAACCCGAGGGTACGGTTCCAGTCCGAGCGCTTGTTAAACGCCGCCAAGCGCTGCTCGCGACTGAGTGATGCATCCATCACTTGCTGGTAATTTTCCTCGCTCAATACCTGATTGGGCACCCGCGCAGGCCAGAAGGTGGGCAGATACGGGTCATATTGCCGGTCGTAACCCGAGCGACAACTGGCGGTATCTGTCTGCCAGGGCACGGCCATCCAGCGGGTGATGGAACCCGGAAATTGGGCATAGAGCGGGCCGTTGTAAGACAGGGCTTCTGCGGAGGTCAGGGTACTGCCATAGTCTGGCTCGGGGTCTGCCTGTGGGCGATGGCGCCAGCGATAGGGTTCCTGGTACATGGTGCTGTGGCGAACAGGCCAGGTCATCTCGCAGCCGGGATGGAATGCATCCGCCAGGCAGAACTCCAGCGCGGCCTTATCCAGGCTGGCGGGCTGCTCCGGCACCGATACCTCATCCAGTGACCCCGGCGGCACATAAGCTGGATCATAGTCCGCCATAAATTGCCCACGCGCCCAGTATTCGAGTTGGGCTAGTTGGGTAGTGGTCAGAGCATTCATGGCATTGGTGACGGGCGGCATGGGGATATCCATCGCATCGCCATATACCCAGGGCCAGGGCTTCATGGAAATATCACCGCGATTCGGATTGCGGAAAGCATTAGCCACTGTGCGGCGCAACTCGGCATAGGTATCACCGGGCATCGCCAACTTTTGCAGATACCCAGGGTCAAGGAAATATTGCGGCATGCCATAGCCAAAACCCGCCGCAAAACCCGCGTTCATCCACT
Organism: Cellvibrio sp. PSBB023; assembly: GCF_002007605.1. NCBI lineage: Bacteria > Pseudomonadati > Pseudomonadota > Gammaproteobacteria > Cellvibrionales > Cellvibrionaceae > Cellvibrio > Cellvibrio sp. PSBB023. The sequence continues at coordinate 3,328,227 of NZ_CP019799.1, forward strand.
GCAAATCACACATGGCTTTGAGGATGGGATAAATGTCGTCCCTGAAGGATGGGCAAGTCGGGGCCGGCAACTGACCTGCCGCTACCGCGACATCCGTCATAAGCGCGTACATAGTGCGCACAGATTTTTGTTGTGGGCCGTAATTGGGAGGCGCCACAACAACCCAGGCCGGCAGCACCTCCAGTGGCTTACCCTGTAAGGTTACGCGGGCGGTAACCGGGCCATCGCCCGTGTCATCGTACCAACCATCGTTGTTGGCAAAGGTGGTGGGCGGTTTGCCATCTATCGAGGCAGATTTTCCCAAACCGCCAAATACATGCAGCCGCCCTTCCTTATCGGTGCGCAACTCCCCAGAGGAACCTCGATATCAAAAAACTGCCCGCCAGTGAAATGATAAGCCGGCCCTTGCGCCGCCGGTTTCGCAATGGTTTTTGCGCCGGGAGTAATCGATAGTTTATGGCGCTCGGTTTTGATATTGGCATTGCGCCGGGTTGATGCTGGCGCTGTCACTGCCTCGGGAATATCCAATGCCAATTCAAAGTTGTACCACGCCGCTTTGTGGTTGGCCAACTCCACCGTCCATTCAATGTGAGTGGCATCATCCATCAACAATTCACGCACCACCTTCCCCTGCGCGTTGTAGCCGTAAATACGAAACTCAGCGACCTCACGCTTTAATGCACCAATCGAATCACGATAAAAACCCGGCGGTTGTGGATAGGGGTTTGGCACTTGCGGGCCAATGTAAAAACCATCTTCCTTTTTTGAATTTCCCACACGGGCAATGCCGATAGAGGGATGGATCTTGGCATATACAATATCCTGATCGTCCGGCAATTTCTGGGGCATTATCATTCTCCTTATTTGTGTCCTATGAATAGTTTTTTATTTCGCCGTAGCAGGTTTATTCGCAAAGCCAAAAATAAAACTGTAATCCGTCGCGTAAGGTTTTCCACCCAATTGCGATTTTGCATCGCGCGCAACACTGGCGTAGGCGTGGCAAGAAAGACAATTGAATCCCTGCGCATAGGTTTCCAGCATAGTGTTCGCTACGGGCACAGTATTCAGTGATGGGGTTTCACCGCTGATGGACAAAGGCGCCAGTGGCGGATTGCCCGGTGGACTATTGTCGTTAACTGCGGCCGACGACCAGAGCACGTTAACCAACAGATAATTTGCAAAAACAGAATCAGCATTAGCGTTGGTAATCATTTGCTGCACGGCGCTATTTAATGAGGCGACATGATTGTCTGTTGTATCCTTGATAGGGAAATCGCGGCTCACCCTGATCGGATACGCGGAGCAATTTCCGCTGGTATCCAAATAATACGCAGGCGATACATTTGCTGCACAAGAAGTTTGTGTAACCGCAACGCCATTTGTCGTTTTGGGTTTACACGCTGCTGGTACTGCTTGCACTGAACAACTATTGTTGTAAAAGGTGTAATCGCCATCCACTGTGCCATCGGTTTTAATCATTGCCGTATCGGGCGCATTATCCTTATGTTCAAACGTGGCCCAAATCCATTGCGGTTGCGACGCCGTTTTATGAATGATGTGCATACCCACGAGTGCAATGGTACTGGTGTTACAAGTCAAGCTTGCAGGGTCATAAATAATCGCCGTACTGGTTTTGTATTTTTTCCATTTCGGATTTTCCGGATCGCTAACACTCAACCAAGCCGCTTTAATTTCCAAACCGCCTTGTACATCGTCATAGCCCACAGGCATCACAATATTTTTGTGCTGCTTGATGTGTGCCGCTTGCACATCGGCGTTATATAACCCGTTGGCATTGATGTAATCATATTCGCTTTTACCCACTAAAATTTCGTAGTAGACCAGGTTGCCATTGCTATCCGCCAACCAATTGGGATTATTACCAGGAAACGCCTGGGACGCCTCTTTACTCATATTAAAACTACCCGGCATCCGGCTGGCCTGCATCACGCGAAGACCCAGCTGCTGCGCCATTTTTTGACAGCTGGATGGCGCATCCGGCTGTTGCCCCAAGGTAAAGGGGGCTGCGCATTTGCGCGAAAAATACTTTTGGTATTGGCATAGGTTTCCCACACGGATGTTTGCGCTATACCCGGCTCACCAAAACTGGCGGCAGATATATTTTTGTCCGGCTCTCCGGGCTGGGATGGATCAACCTGCCAGTTCAAACCGATAAACGTTTGCCACGCAAAACAGTTAACACCATCCTGTGATGTAATAGGCGTATCACCTGGTGTGTTGTAATTGACTGCTGGCGCATTTAAACAAGGAAATTTCACAGGAGCATTACTACTTGCCATTGCCGAAGCCGGAGCGGCCACTGTTGTCGGGGAAGGTTTTATGACTGATTCCTGACACCCGGTCAGCAACACAAATAGAGCAGGTACGAGCGCTAATAATGTAGGATTCATGGCTTAATTTCCTTTTGCATTCACATACAACACACCCGGTAAAGGTACGGGCATATCACAATTTGGATTACGTAGGGTGACACCTTTTAAACCGGGGCTGACATTAGCTGCAACACTAATAGTGACAATGTAATTAAACTGACCATCACTACCAGTACTTTTTCCCGCTGGAACACCTGCCGTCGTATTGATCGCCGTAACCGTCACACTAATTCCGGTTTCGCTATTGCCCTGGTCATCCCAAAATGCAATTTCTGCATCCTTGAAATTGTCATTTGCGTAACTGGCTTGTAATGCGAGATCCGTCAGTGTTTGTCCCTGATTTATTTGAACGGGTAATTGCACAAACGGCGGATAAGGATTAACGCTTAACATCGCAAGCAAAACCGGATTGGCCAACAACATGCTTACTTGACCATTGGTATCCCCGGTTTTGTCACGCACAGGCGGCAAGAAACTTTGCGTAGGTTCACCTGTTGCCGGCGTCACTGCAGTTCCTGCAAGACAGACATGAAACGTATCTGCAATTTGTCCAGCGTAAAGAATAGGAACCGGCACCTGTGAACTACCTTGCACGGCATTACCCAGCAAAATATCGCTGACGGTGTAACCCAATGCTTCAGGCACCGCAAATTCTGCATGGAGAATTTGGTCATAGGTTGTACCTGCCTGTTCAGCCGTACGCCCGCGAATCACTTTATAAAATTGACTAGCATCCATGCCATCCGGTGTTTTGTAACTGCTGAAATCCGGCCGTTGTAAATACAAACCCACCGGATCGGTAAGCGTCACTTTGACTTTTAAATTTTTTACCAATTGATTCACTTGCAAACCAATATGCGGATCGCTATTTCGATAGGCACGACCATAAGCACCTGCGCAAACCATGCGCTGCATGTTGTATTGATCGGGTGGTAACTGACGCAAAAGTGTCGCTTGTGCAGCGAGCATAATTTCTGCACCAATAGTATTGGGCGGGCTAGTCAAATGTACCGCGCCACCATAGGTTTCTGTCGCGACAGTACCTGAATTCCATTTGTTTAAGGGATTGTATGCAGCGCGTCCTGTTGTTGGATCTATCGCAAAACCTTTACCGTCTGTCGACAGCAACATTAAATCCTCAAGTACGACATTCGGGCTGACCAATTGTTGGTAAAGCGCAAGCACTTTTTCGGGCGATACTTGCCACAGGCTGTACCAATATTCCGGGTTCTCACAGGTGAATGCGATCTTGGTAATTTTTCCTTCTGCATTACGCGTTACTGCCCACTCACAATATTCATCCAACCAACCACGCGGCCCTTGCGGATCATACTGTGCCCACTCATCAATCGGCTGCTGCCAATTTAAATTCGGGCAACGTTTGCTTGGAATAATAAAAGGCAAGCCGGTTGGAAAGGCTTTCGATTGTGGAATATTGCCAAAATCTGCCAGCGCATAAACCTGCGCATTATTCATTTGATAAGGACTTTTTTCAGCCGACGAAAAATAAATCTTTAATCGATTTGGAAAAGCAGTCCAAAAAATAGGTTCGACAGGATTAGCAGCCGTAATATCTGCATTTTTGGGGTTCACATACCAATCGCAAGGCGCCTGATAATCAACTGTCCAAGGGTTACTCACCAGAGCGGCTTGAGTATAGGCATCAATCGCCAAATCCCAAGTTTGATTGAGCTTCTGTTGCAGGGAAGGGTTATCACTGAAATCCTGAATTAACGCAGGCGTGGAGAAAGTAAAATTTGGCATATAAAATTCCTTGTACATCAGCATGCAATTGGATGGAAAAATCCGTAAATAGCAGAAGAGTCAACAACCTAATTAAAAAATTAGTTACTTCTATCCCGTGAAGTAAAGCAGCTGGATTGAACTATTCCACTAAAAAATATTACACGTGATTACATGGAAATCATTAATAAGAGGGTTTATACGCCAAAGACAATAAAAAAAACGGCAAGCTAAATAGCTGGCCGTTTTTTACTTAGTCCGGAAATTAGGGTTTTATATAGAATTTTTCTACGCTTGCACCAAGCTTCTCTATAACCCACCATTTTTACATCAATCTCACATCTCCGATTTGTAATGCTGTAGCTCTATCGATCCTTTACTGTTATACAACCGGACTTTTGTCAGGTTCTTTGGTAGAAAAGGTTCTATTTCAATATTCACTAACTCTTCAGTACCACCCAATTTATCAAATGCTGCATAGAGTTCTTTTTCATCAAAGCGCACTGTGAAAAAATATTGCTTCTCAGTTCCTTCAATGTAGCAACCAAACGAAATAAGCAATGGTAGAGGTCTCTCTTTTCTTAGAAGCTCTTTATCCAAGGGATAATCAAAACGGTAGTTTTCACCATTAAAAAATGATAGTGAGAGATAGGTAGACATTTTTTCTGCTTTAAATATAGGCGACCATTTATAGGGAGTACGGTATTTTTCCCACAAGCCGAACGGAAGGCCGTTTTTTTCAATATCAGTAAGTTTTTCTATTCCTATCATTTCAATGATGTTGCGACGAACATAATCGTCTCTGTCATTAATCTTCCGTTGTGTTATATCAAATAAATCATCCTCATAAGGTTCAGCCTGCCCAAAAAACACTTCCTGTGTTTCACGCCCTGTAAGCCAAACCGAAACAATACCACCAGGCGCAACACCTGCCATGATAGTATTAAAAGTTGGGCGGTCTTTATCTCTAGCAACTCCTTCTTTAAACAAAGCAAGTATTTTTTCGTAAGGAAGATCAAAACTACCTTGGTAAAGTTTATTTTCCGTAAAGGAAAAAAAACGAATATCCAAACGATCGGGCAAAGGTTTAAGGTCTTCACCGACAACGTGGGTTGATCTGCCTGTTCCCCAATGTGGATTGATAGCCGCTGCGGTGGGAACGTATAAACCACCTTTTTCATTATGGAAATAGAAAGTACCGCTGATAATACGCATAGGGTAATTTTTTGGGGCGCTTTCTGTCGCTAGCCAGTGAAACTTGGTTTTATTTTTGGTGAACATATTTCCGCACCCAACTAAAGAAAGAATAAATATAAAAGCCAGTTTATACACAATGACTTTAACCATCATACGCTTACCTCCAGCGTTGCCCTTTGTCATTAAAGCGGGGATGCAATCCTAATGAGTCTTTGAATGACATATGCAGATGATCGTGACGGATGCGTTTTAGCGGTGGATATTAGGGCTGACACAATATTGCGGGGTATGTCTTGTAAATAAAAAATGGCGGAACCTATGGTCCGCCATTTTTACATTCATCTTACAATTCTGATTTGTAATGCTTTAACTCTATTGATCCTTTACTGTTATACAGCCTTACTTTTGTGAGGTTCTTGGGTAGGAAGGGTTCTATTTCAATATTCACTAACTCTTCAGTGCCGCCCAATTTATCAAATGCTGCATAAAGTTCTTTTTCATCAAAGCGCACGACAAAAAAGTATTGTTTCGATGTACCCTCAATATAACAACCAAAACCGATCAACAACGGGAGAGGACGGGGTGCCTTCAACACTTCTTCGCTAAAAGGATAATCCAAGCGATAACTCTCACCATTAAAAAAACTATACTTGGTATCATTTGATAATTTCTTTTCCGTGCGCAAAACCGTTGCCCATTTATAGGGAGTACGGTATTTTTCCCACAACCCAAAGGGAACACCATTTTTTTCAATATCCGTCAGCTTTTCTATACCAATCATTTCAATTATGTTGCGGCGAACATAATCGTCCCTATCATTGATTTTCCGTTGAGTTATATCAAATAAATCATCCTCGTAAGGTTTAGCTTGTCCGAAAAAAACTTCCCGTGTTTCACGCCCTGTAAGCCAAACCGAAACAACACCTCCAGGCGCAACACCGACCATAATAGTATTAAAAGTTGGGCGGTCTTTATCTCTCGCTACCCCGTCTTTAAACAAAGAAAGTATTTTTTCATAAGGAAGATCAAAACTACCTTGGTATAGTTTATTTTCAGTGAAAGAAAAAAAACGGATGTCCAAACGATCTGGCAAAGGTTTAAAGTCTTCACCGACAACATGGGTTGATTCACCTGTGCCCCAATAATAACCAATACTGGCAGCAGTTGGCACATAAAGCCCCCCTTTTTCATTATGGTAATAAAAAGTACCGCTAATAATACGCATAGGGTAATGCCTTGGGGCGCTTTCTGTCGCCAGCCAGTGAAACTTGGTTTTGTTTTTGGTGAACATATTTCCGCACCCGACTAAAGAAAGAATAAATATAAAAGCCAGTTTGTAAACGATTAATTTAGCCATCATAAGCTTGCCTCCAGCGTTGCCCTTTGTCGTTAAAGCGGGGATGTAATCCTAATGAGTCTTTGGATGACATGTGTAAGTGGTCGTGCCGGATACGTTTTAATAAAGGATCATGAATTGGAAATGCAGACACGCTAGTGGCTTTGTATTTCGCAATGTTATTATCGAGTGTCTTCAAATCTGAAAATTCACTAATGGTTAAGTCAGCACGTGATTCGAGATCGGCTTTAATAGGTATACCTTGCTCACGCGCTGCCTTTGCCATGATTTTTAAAGGGATTTGACAGTAAGCATTACGAATACCCTTGCGGTTTGCTTTAGTGCGGGCATACACAGCTTGGTCGAACTCGTTAAATTCTTCTTCATACAGAATTTCATCATCCCTATACCAGCCTTCCGCTATTAGTGTCGCACGGTCTGCTTTTACTTTTGCAGGCGAACCACTGTAGAGATAAAAGTTTTCAGACGTATTGTCATGATAACTACCGCCCACATCCGAGTGTACACCCGGTAAAAAATACTCTTCACCCTTACCACAAGCACTTTTTATATTGGTTAAAGAAAAGTTTTTTCGATACTCCTCCGCCGCCACTAAGTGCAACACTTTTTTTGCGTGTTTTACAGCATCCAATTCCAGTTTACGCACATCGTTACTGAAGCGGATTCCGTGCGAAGATACGGTATCAAATAGACCCGTAAAGCATACCTCCACTTTTGTGGTGTCATAACCATGATCTTGCAAGCGTTTTTTTATGGGTCTTTTTTCATCTTTTAATAAACGATGGATAGCGTAACGTGCAGTTGTAGCGCCTCGGCTAAAACCAAAGACATCAATAGTTAGTAATTTAATATAGTACTCTTCGGAATTTATCTCCTCATTTCCTAGCTTGCCGTTTATAATCTTAGTAACCGCTTCTGTAATTCCTTTTTCACATTTATTTTTTACACCCGCTTCACCCATGCCTATTCCATAGCCGACAGTTTTATCGCCCGCATTATTTATTGTGCCCGCGCCTTCGGTATATATTTTCACTGTGATGTCATAGCCCTTAGCTGGCTCCTTATCCATATAACCATCAAGTGAAGCAATATTGGTAAAACCATTTTCATAGCTTTCTGCTCCCTCACCCACCCTCTCACCAAAAAGTTTGTATTTTTTTGACCGCGTAGCTTCATAAAATTCATTTTTTGAAATGCGGCTCTCAATATTGGTTTTATTATTCATGGTGCCATCGAATAACATAATGCAACGGATGGTGACGGGTTTTTTATCGTCATTGCGTTTTTCTTCTGGTTCAGTAGCCGGTGGCTGAACACCTTCGCACAGTTCTGTCACGATTTTCCCTCTGATAAATGACTAGTGAACATTTGAATTACTATACTGCTACTTTTTCTACAACCAGTGCGGCACGCATGGCAGTGTCGGACGAGCTGTATACAAGATGCTTGTAAACATTTTTATGGCTATGCAAATGTTCGGCGGCTAATGCAATTAACGTGGTTGCTGTTGCTGCGCCCAAATCACCATAACAATCGGCAGGGTGTTCAACTCTCACCGGATCAGCAAATGCCGCTTTATTACGCAAATAAGCTACGCCATATTCTTTTGTCCAATGGTTTTCACCATTCATACTCGAATAAATGCTGTGAAGTCTGTTTTCGGTGTGGAGAGCAATCGCTTTTTTAAACGCTTGGTCAAGGCCCTCACCACGGTATGTTTCTTTGCTGAATAAATGACCTGGTTCTTCAGCAATCCCCGGTTGATGCAATTTAATTATGTGACCGTTACGCACCTGCGCTAGCTCTGGATGGCGGGTGAGGAGTAAAAAACTCGCGGCTTCCCCCGGTGCAAAACTATCGGCACTACCGATTGTTAATAAACGCCCCATGTCATCAAGTAGTGTTAAGCGCGCATAATCGCTGTGTGAATCGCTACCGCCAACCAATATCCTGTCGTATTTATCGCAAAGATATTTAAACGCAAACTCTATGCATTCCATTCCCGCCGCGCGGCCTGAATGACACACTCTGGTCAGCACAGGGCTAATCCAGTGTGCGCAATTCTTTGCTAAATTACGAACCAGTAATGAGTGTTTAATTGCAGGACTGATATTTAATTCCGGCATAGCCAATACTAACGGAATTGGCTGCTCAATGGACTGATTACAACAGGTCTCTTCCAACGCCACTATAGCCATCTTGATCATGTGGTCATATTGTTCGTTGTAGGATTCACCTTCATCGATTTCTGCATCAAAATCATCAAAAATTGCCGTGGGTACTTCTGCCATTGTGATTGTGTCACCTGCGGCTGTAGTGTAACGGGATTGTTGGTAGGCACTAATCCCTGCATTAACCGCAGCTACTGTCGTCGCAACGCTGGGGCCGAGTGGTGTGATCATACCCATACCAGCAATATATAGGAGGGGAGATGACATTATTCAAAAGATCCTTTCGCAGCGTGGTTCAATAAAAAATGAGCTGGCTCTAATAACGCCAATTCGAGTGCCGCTATCTGCCGTTGGCGCTGCTGCCCATTAGCAAATACATGGCGCAAGTGCTCACTGACACTGAGATCGGTGCTGATGATTTTTCCCATGAAATAACGCTGTGCCGGAGCATAACGTTGTTGATATTTTTGCCAGATGGCAGCAATTTTATTGGCATCAGGAAATGGAAGATATTCATCGTCACTCAGTGCTATATCTTCGTTCTGAGCACCATCGTCTGGTAAGTGCGCATCCAAATCTGGTAACTCTTCCAATACTAATTTGTGTTCTTGTAAGTCGATACCCGTAATCGTCGTGAAGGCTTCGCCTGCCAAGCGCGTTACCGTAGGAATACGCATTTGCGCAATAAGCCAGTTAATGGCTTGAGGATCGCCAAGAGAAGCCGTGGCAGTAATAACCAAACGGTTATTTGCCGGATCTTTAGCGAGCAAAGTGATCCAACTACGCGCGGTTTCCAACGGTAGAATACGAAAACACAACGCCATCGCACGGATTTGATGAGGATTGGTATTCAGTGCATAGCTTTGCAGATTAACCGCAAGTGATTTTTCGCCCAGTAGTACGGCTGACCAGATTGCCCAAAACACAATATCTTTGTCCTCGGATATCATTCCCTTGCGCAGTGTGGGTAGCAAATCAAAGCGTTTTAATTCACCAATCAGCCGCAACGCTCGTGCATAGAGTAGGGGATGCGCAAGGCAATCGTCGCGCTCCAGTATATTCGTCAAAAACTCGCGAGGATCCTCGCGTCTTGCACTACAGGCAGCCAGCGCTAAATATTTATGGTTGAGATCTTTACTGGTGAGGAATTTTTTTATCCAGGAGTGCACCAACCTGCCAGGCAACCAAGCCATAGCTGCAACCAACCCACGCAGGGTGTGTTTACTACCCAAACCCGCCTCAACAACATGTTGTATATAACGCGTATCCAAACTGCGAAACGCCAATACTCCGGCGGTAAATAGATTGTCAGGTTGTTGTAGTTCCAGCGCGCGGGCGCAGAGTGCCCAGGATTCTTCCGGGGCAGTCATCAAACCATTAAGCTGTGCATCGATGCGCGCATCAAGCTCGGCAAGATCTGTGGTGTTGTAATGTGGCTGATTGACGGCGAGACTACGGAGAAGCCATAAAAAAGTGGCGTCATCGACATAGCGCTCATGAATGTGGCCATAAATACTAAAAAGGTTACGGGATGAAACTGCCTCTATAGTCATGAGTAGAGATCAACCCATGATATTTTTTTTATTGTGAAACAGCGGGTCACCTAAACGACAAACATTTTTCCCCTCAAATTTCACATCAAAGGAATACATCATAAATTCACACTCCGCTTTATTTTGGTTGCTGATAAGCCCATTAAGCGTTCCCGCCTCATCACCGGTACTGGTAGAGTAAACCGCGCCTTTCACCATAGGCATTTGACCGTCAATCACTACTGTTTTCGGCCCTTTACTGGTATCAGAAGATTTCCCAATGCTCGGATAGGGAATAGGTACGACCGCTGAGCCGACTGGTGTTTTACACACGTCGGGAAATACCGTACTCATGCCACCACTGCCTTTATGGGCAATGCCTCTGGTATTGGAAAACGTAGTTTGTGCCATAAGTTGCTCCTTGAATTCTTCAGCGAGATAAACTTATCGATATGTTCTTAATCTTTGTTAATTGTTTATCGCAAGCTAATGCTGCTCGCCACACCATGGATAGCTGGCGATGGTTGGGATCTAATAACAGTGTTTCCATATGAAAGGGGGAAGAAAAAACTTTTTCGGCAATAACAACTTTATTCGATAAATTCACATAAGGCAGCTGAAATCCTAACTCGCCTGCAGGGTGCATACCAATAATCCGCACAGGTTCGCCGCCCTGTAAATAATCAGGATAAATCAGGTCCGGTGGCGCTACATTCATAAAGCGCGGATTGTAATCGTCAGGTAAATAAGGTGCGCGATGCTGCTGCCAGTGTTTATCGTAAGTACCAGCTAAACTTGCGCGAGGCTGCCAATGTGGTGCAATAGGTGCAAAACAAGTCGGTTCAGGATTGTCGCGATAATCGCGAATTAAATAATCAGGGCACTCAAGGTTAGGAAGGGGAAAACCATTCAACTCAGATTGATGTTTATGCCCGGTAAAACCACGGCCAGCAGGATTTTTGGTTTCTGAACTGCGCAACATTTCTCCATCTATTAAATCCTGCCCACCAAAAGCACGTTCATAAACCAACGGCATTGTTACAAAAGGTTCGGGAGGGGAGATCATCTGTTCGCGATTCCAATATCTGTCGCCAAAGACACGCACCACTTTGCTCACTGAGCCCACTTGTAAACCAACATCCATTTGTCGCACTGGCCGTTGATCCGGTGCACAGGCTGAGCCGATCATAAGGATGTCCGTCGACAGTTTGCCAATGTGATAATCCGAACTGAAACGCAAGCTGGATTTGGCCGGTTCCCCCCAGTATTCATCCGCTTGATACAAAGGAATTTGCGATTGAGCTAATGTCCATTGCTCCCCAATCAAAAACGTTGCTTTCACCATGATGTAAAGCGTATCTACTGCTATTTCGTTGGGGAAAATCGTAAATCCAGCAGCAAAGGGAGTATTGTTATTAAGTTGAAGCATAGTGGAATTCACTGGAAACGAACGACTGACAAAGACCGCACGCAGCGGCCATCCCTGTTAGTTTACTTGTACTGATCCACCCAGTATTCGATTAACACCACTAGAACGGCTGAGGAGATATTTCCCGCGAATAACTACCTTACCGTTACGTGTAAGTGTAATGCTCGCTTCACCGCACTTGAGCACTACCTCTTCCTGTCCCTCAAGTACAACTCTTTTACCATCAATATGCACTGTATCAGTTTGGAGACTGGCACTCATTACATCGCGGGCTACTACGCTGGCCGTATCAAAAGCCGTTTGATCATCATGAGCACTACCAGCCGTTGACAGTTCAAGTGAATTATCCAGTATTTGTTGCAGAGGCGAGTAAAGAAAGCCAATCACAATGGGGCGCGGATCGGCTCCTTGCGTAAAAAGTAATGCAACCTGACGACCAATGTGCTGGGGTAATACCGGGATAGTAGCCAAAGCAGCAACCGGTTCACATTGTGGGAACTGTGGAAATCCAATAACAGGGCTACCATCGACATTGATTGCAGAAAGTACGCCAAGTAATACCTCACCCGGCGCTACCACTGGAACAGTAGGTTCTGACTCTGTTTGCAGCTCAATGCCTTCTGACTCTTCAAACAAGCTAACACTCATAGATCACGCTAATTATTAGTAATTTTACTGCCTTTGATAACAACATTCCCCGAGCCTTTCACATTAATATTGGCACCGGAAATAGTGATATCGCCATTACTCTTCATGACAATAGAAGCTGAACCTGCTTTTAATATAATTTGATCATCCGCCGTCAGAGTGATCGCTTTTGCTTTCAACGCATACTCTTTAGTAACATTTTCAGTGTACGTCCCCTCTACCGTTTCACGCAGGTCCTTAGTGATACCGATAGTCATATTTTTACCGATAGTCTCGGTATGGTTTTCACTAATATCAATAGTGATATTTTTACCCACACTCAGCGACATATTTTTGCCGATAGTTTCAGTGTGATCATCACCTACATCGATGGTTTTATTTTTCGCGATAGATTCAGTTTGGTTATTGCCTACCGTTTTATTGCGATCATTGCCAATGGATGAGTTTTCATCATGCTTAATGCTCTTAGTACGATCATGGTCAACCGTTAATGTCTGATCATTCTCCACCTGGGTGTCGTAGTTTTTTTCCGCATGAACATAAATTTGCTCCTCACCCTTTTTATCTTCAAAACGGAGTTCATTATAGTTTTGTGGTGTCCCGCCTTTTGTAGAGCGAGTTTTGATCCCACTTTGTGTTTTAGAAGGGTAGGTAGGCTTATTCCAGGCGTTATAGACGGAGCCAGTCACTAAGGGGCGGTCAGGGTCACCATCCAGGAAATTAACAATAACCTCATGGCCAATACGCGGAATAAATGACGAGCCCCATTGATTGCCGGCCCAGCTTTGGACAACGCGAACAAAACACGAGCTGTTCTCGTCTTTTTTGCCATCTCGGTCCCAAATAAACTGCACTTTAATTCGGCAATGTTCATCAATATAAACTTCTTCGCCTGCCGGACCTACTACCACTGCCGATTGAGGTCCTTTCATAACTGGTTTGATATGAAAGCGTTTAGGACGGAAAGGTGTTTCAGCAGGAATGCAAACAAATTGATTATTATAAGTAGCATTACCTTCATGACCGGAAAAATAGCTTTTATCGACAGCTTGGTGAGTTACTGCCGTTAAAATATAACTACCTTTTTGTGATGCGGTAGCATGCTTGGCCAGCTTAAACTTACCGCCAGCATAAAAACTGGCGCAATTGCTTCTCCCAAATACAGTATCGCGATCAGCCTCTTCCGATTCAAGGCAGATCTTTGCATGTTCTGCACCTAAGTTTGGTTCATAAAATGCAGGATATTCATAATGCTCATAGATTGCATTTTTAGCGTACTGGCTTTTGGTTTTGATGGTTGCAGTTAAATCTTTTTGTGGCTCTTTGAAATTGTAATCATTCAGAGTCCACATTCCCTTTCTGAATAAGTATTTATGCTCCCATGCATTAATTTGTGCATGCGGTGCATTACCTTTGGAATATTCCAGATCCGTTTCGGATACGTCGCTATACGCATTGGGTTTATCAACCAGAATCAACTGGTGTTTTCCGTCGGAATGCTCAAAATAGTAGGCAATACCATCTTCTTCCAGCAGTCGAGATACAAAATGCAAGTCACTTTCATTATGCTGCACACAGTATTCACGTTTTTTGCCACCCTCAGCCCTGAATTCAAAGTCAGAGAAACCAAGGTCACTAAAAACCTGACTAACAATATCTTTGGTATTTTTTTCCTGAAATATACGGTGGTCATTGGTCTGTGACAAAAACCACAACCAGGGAACCATAACCATTCTATATTCGCGCAGGTTATCTGCTGTTATCTCACCGGCACTAAACTCTCTGATAAAACCGTTAAATTTACGACCAGCATCGGTTTTTATGGTTATTGTGGCCGTTTTGCCTACAATTTTATTAGGGTCTATATCCAGATTTTCCGATATCACATCAATATTAAATGCGAATAAGTCAGAAATACTTTCAGTGCCCTGAAAGCCAGTGAGTAAAAATGTATCTTTACCGAGAGAAAAATCAGAAATTGAGATAAATCGATTATCTTGAGAAAGCTGAGTCATGCTATAGCAACCTTAATAAACCCTTCGCACAGAAGTGTTATTACATCCTTGCCCCGCAGCCGGGAATTGCGAGCTCAGAAAAAGTACCCCTCCAGGGGGTACTTTTTGTAGCAGTATTACAGAGGCTTAGCAGTAGCCAAGTCATAACCAACGCGCTGTGGCGTTGCAGACTTATTGCTCTTGTCGTAATCGCTGTAATTCACCATGATTTTTGCAAAGCTCAGTGAAATAGATTCCACTGGATCACTTTCACCGTCAGCAGACACTGAATAGCCACTAACCAGGCAGTTTTCCAAGGTGTAGGTCATAAATTCTACTAACTTGTCGGCGCCAGTTTGTACAAACTTGATAACTACTTTTTTACCCGCCGAACCAGTTACTGCTTCCTTGAAAAGTGAGGTTGATGCTATATCAGCCAACTTAGTGAAGGTAATTTCACTAATAGAAGGACGAGTAGCTTCACGGTTAGCAAGATTGCCAGCTTCCATAGAAATACCACGACCAACACCAAACTGTAGTGAGCTGGCACCGATATGGTCTTTGTAACCGTTAGCGGTAATATTTCCTTTGATACCTTCATACTCGATATAAATCGCCATCTTTATTACTCCTTAAGTTTTTAAGCACTACACATGAAAGCAACTAATACATTAATCATTTAACGCATCAATCACAGGGAAAGCAAAAAACAACAAAAATCGACGGATCTTAACCCAGTTTATTTTCACAGACAACTGACATGACTATTCTTAATTTCATATGTGATCTATTGCACATTATTTGTATTCTTATGATGCATAAAAATATATTGCTACATTGAAAATGCGATTTTTCTATGATCAAAAACTGTATTGCAAGTCAAAATAAAACTTCGCTCCATCACCAGGGATATAGTCACTGCGTCGTAACGCCTCATTATCTTCCTCTTCTTGATCAAGTTTTTTCTGTTGCTCAAGGGCAGAGTTTTTAGCATCAATAGGAAATGCCAGAGAAAGATTGCCGCGCAAGCCATCGGTAAATACGATTTTTATACCCAGGCCTATATCAATTAAATGTGTTGTTACATCTTCATCATCTTCGATAAAGGCATTGTTACGTCCATATGCCATATCAATAAATACAAATGGCTGTATGACATTTTCAAATTTTTCACCTGCAATTGTAAAACCCCCTAAACTGGGACCACTAAAAACCAAGTCAGTCCCGAGAAAAAGCGCATCATCAGCATAAAATTCATTAATAGCATAACCCCTTGTACGCGTGGGTCCAGCCAAACCGAATTGAAGGACCTCAGGCAGAGCAGCATCAGAAAACTGTGCCGCACTGCGAATAATTAATTTACTGTCTTTTTCAGTAAGAGGTACTTTGACAAAAGAGAGTCGTGAATAATCAAATGAGAATATCCCCAAAGATTCTTTCTGTCCCTCTTCAGCGCCTTTTACAAAATCCGAAGCCGTAAAAGTTATTCCACCTTGATGCAAGATGCGCTTCTGCTCATTCAGCACATCAAACTCATAGGTAACATCTACTTTTCTCACCGTTTTTTCTGTACCTGCATTTAATAAAGTACCATATTGAATTTCAGATTTAATATCTGAAAACCCAAGTACTAGGCTGCGATTTTCTTTGCGAGTACGATCCAATTTATACCTGAAAGCACCATCAACTACTGTAGATTTTCCAGTAATCTCAAAGTCCGAGTCAGATGCAACACCAGCTGTTGCGGAGACAAAATCGTTATTGGATACACCGAGTGAAAAGCCTAGTCGGGATGTATAAATTGGAAGGGAATAGCGTAAAGAACCATATAAGGAGTTTTCGGGATTAAATGAACCCAATACACCAAGTTGTAATTGATCACCAATACCGAGAGGGTTATTTAAATAGAAGTCTGTATATGCCCTGAATTCACCGGTTTTTTCTGAACCATGGTTATCCACGCGAACGTTTGCTGCATATTTTCTTTCTGCATTCACGTTCACATTAAGTTTAGTGTCCCCTACTTGTGACCCTGCTTCAAAATATCCGCTGACAGATAATCCAGGTAAATCATTAACAAGGTATAAACTTTCTTCAACAGAACTGTTACTTACAGGTTTGGCAAGTAAATTTCTAAACGAACGTTGGATAATTTTTTCTGAATAATCTTTATTATTTTTAACCTCGACCTCACCTAAATGACCAAGCAACAAAGTTATTGTCACTATGCCATCGCGGACATGCTGTTTGGGAATATAGGCTTTGGCTAGTATGAAACCGCGCTCACGGTAATAGCGGGTTATTGTATCGGCAACTACTTCAATCATGCCCACGGTCACGCCGCGCTGCCGACGCTGCTCGCGAATAAGAAATACTAATTTCTGTACTTCAACAGGACCCACATGACGACCGTCGGTCTCTTTTTCAATTTCAGCAATTAAATCGGAAACCTCTTCCAGTTCACTAATAGTGTATCCCGATTGCAGCTGCTTTCCTTCCTCCATCATATCAAAACGAATCTTTTCGACTTGCTTGATGATTTTTTCTCGTGTGATATCCAAATCCGGATATTCAACTAATCCTTGAACTCTAAACTCTTTTATATTGAGCCGAGGGCCAGCTTCAGGATTTGGATCGCGATCCCGCATAGCGGGAATATCCATGTCCAGCAATAGACTTTCACGTTCGAACTCAGGAACCTGGGTTGTATCAGGCATTTCAAGGAACCCTGCATAGGCAGGATTAAAAACTAACAATAATATAAATGACAGTAAGCAACGGCTATATTTACAAAACAAATCAATGATCACTTTATCGATCCCGGATAATTTAAAAAATAGTGAATTTATTCTGCGTATTCATCTTCATCAAAACGCTGATCGGCTGGCATTAAAATAGCAACCTCATCATGAATATAGTTGCTTACATTCGTGAAAATAGCCGGATCAATTTCACTCAGTCCTTCAATTTGAATTAACTGGTCATTACTCATGAGATTTTTTATCGGTGTAGATGAATCCGCGGTATCAAGTGGCTTTTTCAAGTACCAAATAATAGAACTGGTTCTGGCAGTCTGTTTATAGAAGCTCGGAATATGCATAACAATTTTCCGATCCCGCTCACCAAAACTAAATTTCGTATTCTCTGAATAATCAAAAGTAGCTATATCAGCAATAATGTCAGGATTGGATTTAACGGCTTTGTTTTCAGCGCGAACCATTCCGTTGGGTATAGATAGGGTTAAAATGCCGCCGTTTGTCCCGGCATTAATAACACCGCCTTGTGTACGCGCATCGCTGTCATTAATGTTAAATGGTTCATTATTAGTATTATCAAGGATGATGTCGCCAGTGAGATTGGCTATAGAAATATCACCATTATTTCTCAACTGCTCAATGATGAGTGAATCTGTGTTTAAGATATTAATTTTTGTATCGCCCTGAAGCTTACCGGCGTTTCTCACAGACAGTATATTCACATCTGTTTCTATAGCATCCTGCCCCAAGGAGCCGAAACGGCCCACTCCTATACCGGCTATTGCATCTGCATTCCAACGGTTTGCCTCTATATTGATGTCATCACCATTATTGTCACTTATGGCTCCGTTTGCGGTCAGATTAACAGAACCATTAACAGCTTTAATGCTGCCAAGTGCAATATTTTTACCGCGATAAGTTACATTGCCAGACAGGGATTCCGTCAAAGAACCATTAGCCATTTGAATATCATCGGCTGCAACAAAACTGATATCTCCATTACCCTTAATAACCGACCGCTGCTCAATTCTATTGCCACTAAGCGCAATAGAATTTCCCGCTAGTCCATTTAGATTGCCACGCTCACTTAATAATAAAGTGTCTGCGCCAGCATTCAGATTGATATTTTTTGCGGAGAGTGCATCATTTACAGTTATACCATTGGCTCTAAATGTAAGATTATCAATAACATCAATATTCTTACCGACCGTGATAGCTCCGGCACCAGTATTTATTTCCAGATTTTTTGCGCGCACGCCATAATTTTCAGCGCAATCATTTACACATGCTGAAGCAATATTTACTGTCTCTTTTGCGCTGAGAGAGACATCACCAGATGCAGAAACGCCAGTTAATGTAAGGCTATTTTTATCCTTAAGGAAAACATTATTCGCTTTAACAATTGCAAGCGAATTAAGATCATTGTCAGCATGCATGAAAGTAACATTAGCACCGGACGATATGCTGGTTAGACCATTCACAATAATGGAGCCAATGCCTGTTACCGTTCCATCGGCTTCAACACTCAGGTTTTGAGCACGAACTTCTTCAAAGTTTACAGCAGCACTGTTTTTTATCGCAATATTCCCAGCTGCTTTTAAATTCAAATTACCGGTAAAAGTATTCGTGTTATTCAGTAGGATATTGCCGTATTGTGAATTGGCATTAAATTGACCGGCATAATTAATACTTGTAGAAGAAAGTAAATCTCCCCCTATGAGCAGATCGAATAAGGCAGTAGTTGATGTAGAGAATTCTTTTATCGTAAGGGAGTCTTGCTCATCGATATATACATTACCTTTGGTTGATTTTAAATAGATGTTATCAACCGCTAGTTTTAATCGATCAGAATTACTGCCAACGTCTTGAGTGGCAATCAGCTCAAGGTTTTGAGCAATTATTTTTCCAGCATTTTCACCTATTAGAGAGGCATTATTAACCGTAAAGGTTTTAGCAATAGACACAGCTCCATCTATCTTTACCTGATCATCTGCCGCACCATTAATAATGAGATTTTGCTTTTGCAGATAATTTACAGATAGTGTTGGATTTAACCAGTATTTATTGTTTTGCAGCGTGAAGATATCACTCGCCGATGTACCTGATACCGCAAGGCTATCCGCAATTACGCTATCAGTAATTTCCATTATGTCGGAATAATTCGCTGTATAAACGAGATTAGCCGGACTTGTATATTGCAAAACCCCTTGCTGATGCGTAGCTTTGTAATTTGCATCACCACCAGATATAAACAGGCGATCATCGCCTTGCCCACCACGAATATCCAATGTACCGGAAAAACCGTTTGCTACGGTTATATTAAATACATCATCGCCAGCGCCACCGCTAATACCGCCCGCGACGCTACTTTGCGCAAGGGTGAAAGTATCGTTACCACCGGAGCCATCGATATACCCAGATAGAGCAGCGTTCTCCAACAGAAAGGTATCTTGATTATTACCACCAATCAGGTTAACGAATCCCTCAAACATAATCGAGCTATTAATGGTACCGCTATTATTGTGAACAACCCAGTTATTCACACGGTTATCACCCGTAATACTACTGGTGATGTTATTGCCAATAAATTTTTCGATATTGGCATAACCACTCTCTGCACCTACAGCAGTGATAACAATATTCGGATTGACCGATTTACTCACATCGACAACATCTTGCTCACGCTGGCCAGCGCCATCGATAAAACCGGTAATATTTCCTGTTGATTCAAAGTTAAAGGTGTCGTTTTGATTGCCGCCAGTCAGATGTTTAAAGTTCGAAAATACTATAGTCGATGAAGAGGTAACATCACTTAATCGCCCTGCATCAGTTGCAGTGATGGTCCATAAATTATCCAGATCACTGGCAATCAGTTGATTATTTTTCCTTGCATCCGCTGCGATCTCTTCGATGTTTTTAATTCTGATATTGTTATTGTTTGCCGTTGTATCATCAGAGACTATACGGACAACCGCATCACGGTTACTGATACTCAGATCCAGACTATCATGCCCCTTATTGCCATCAATAAAACCACTGATATCAGACAGTTCATTAATAAAGCTAAACACATCCGTCTTTTCACCACCGATCAGATTAGCAAAGCCGGAAAAAGACAGTGTGCCATTCAGTTTTCCCGCATTGCGGGCAGATATTTCCCAAGTATTATCATTCGATTTTTCAGCAATAAGCGCATTATTTCTATTGGTATTTGCTTCAACTAGCTCAATGTTCGCTATTTTTAAATCAGCAACGGCAGTAGCACCAATACCCAAGCTTATATCTGAATTGATACCAGTAAGATTTACACGATCAACACCACCACTACCATCAATTAATCCCTTCAATGATGCAATATTGTCAATATTAAAAACGTCTACATAATTTCCACCCATAAGGTTGGTTATTCCTGAAAAACGCAATGAATCATTTAGTCGCCCAATCCCTTGATTATTAATATTCCATATATTTGATGAAGACTGGCTAACTAATACACTATTGGTTGATAGGTTCCCTGTGAGTTCTTTTATTCTTACGATATTAGTCGCACCTGGCTCATTACCACTGACATGAAATTGTTGTGCTTTTGTAGATTGCGAGGCATTTACAATATTATCACCAGCACCTCCATCAATCAGTCCTATCAATTGACCAAGGGCGGAATAATTAAAGGTATCATTTCCGGAGCCACCAATAAGTCGATTAAAATTTTCAAAGGAAATAATTTTTCCATTGATATTAATAGTTCCATCATTAATTCCGTCAGAAAAGCTATCGAAAGCGCCAATTGTCCAGGTATTATTGCCATCGGTAACATTAATCGTGCTGTTATAAGCACTGTTTACACCACTATTACCAATAATGCCTTCAATGCCATTAATACCGGTAACACCTAATGAGCCATTGCCACCAATGGTTATTGCAACATCTTCTGTTCTATTAGAATAATCAACCAGATCGATACCTTCACCTTCACCACCACTAATACTTTTGCTCACTTGTGCTTGAACATTAAATCTATCGCTGTTTGTGCCGCCGCGCAGTTCACCAAAATTATTGAAGTTGACGCTGGTTTCCAAAGAAGGGGAGGTGATACGCTCTATGGAGCCAGCATTCAAGCTAGTGATATTCCAACGGTATGCGCTATCGCTTGCGCCAATGATGACATTGTTATTTGGATTTCCTGTATATGCCGTAATAGATTCAATATTAACGACATTGAGATGATTGGATGAACTATTACCTAACTCAACCGTCACGCCACTGGTTACTGCTGTAAGATCCAATGAATCCTGAATCGATGCTAATGTTGCTGAACTACCACCATCAATTAAACCAGTGATGTAGCTTTGATTGCTGGTAAAGGTAAATCTATCAAGTGCCTGGCGACCAATTAGATTCTCTATATTGGTAAATGTGATGAAAGATGTTGAGCCTGATGCGCCAAGGTTCCCTCTATTAACCCCGGTGATGTTCCAATCATTATCCTGGTTAATCGCAACAAGACTATCTACCGCGTTTCCACCTTCCAGCTGCTGGATTGCAGAAAAATTCGCAACATAGTTAGTACCATTAGTAGTTGATAATGTTCCATTATTAGCGCCAAGCATTGTCCAGGTATTTTCCGCATTGCGCCCGATAAGGATATTATTATCTGCACCACCATCAATCAGTGCGGCGCTACCTGCATTATTATTACTATTAAATACAAACTGATCGTTGCCCGCATTTCCAAACACACTTCCCGCAATAGCATTGATATTGAAAATATCTATGCTATTGCCACCTTGCAGATTTTGAATGTTTGAAAAATTGGTTACATATAAACCTGCACCTGTAACACCCAAATTACCTGCATGAGCACCCGTAATATTCCATGTATTGTTAGCATTACGTCCTGTTAAGCTATTTACACCGCCGGCACCAATAATAGATTGTGCTGAACCTGCTGCACCAAAGATAAAGTGATCATTATCGGCACCACCTTGCAGGTGTCCGACAGCGGTATTGACATAAAACGTATTATTTCCAGCACCGGATTGGATAGTGCCAATACTGGCATTGATAATAAAGTCGTCTGCTGCTGCACCACCATTCAGTGTTTGAATATTATTAAAGCTGGCAATATAAGTTGTACCCGATGTCACACTTACACTACCGGTATTCGTCGAGGTAATCTCCCAGGTATTGATCGTTTCACGGCCGCTAATATCGTTATTACCATCACCACCATGAATTACATTTGCGCTACCGATATTAGAATCACTATTAAATCGGAAACTATCATTACCGTCTTCTCCATCAAGGATATTAGTTTCCGCATTCACATTAAAAATGTCGGCTCCTGCACCACCTTTCACTGTTCCTGAAAAGGCAAAGTCCAGATTGAATATGTCAACAGCATTGCCGCCTTGCAGTACTTGTATATTAGAGAAATTATTAATGTAGGTTGTGTTACCCGTAGATAAGCTACCTGTATTATCTGCAGTTAAGGTCCAGACATTGTTATTATTTCGGCCAGTCAGTGTATTGGTTCCCAATCCACCATTGAGTGTTGTGACAGAGCCAGAATTACCCAACACAAAAGAATCATTTTCGTCGCCGCCATAAATAGTATTTACATTAGCATTGACATTAAAAACGTTGTTACCAGCAACACCATAAATTGTCCCCTTGAAGTTGGTATCTATCGTAAAGGTATCAATACCCGATCCTCCTTTCAGGATTTTAAAATCCACAAACTGAATACCATTTACCACACCGTCATTAGTACCGTCGGCTACCGTGCCCGAATCATCAAAATCATAAATGCGCCAGATGTTATTGCCAGAAGTGGCTTCCAAAGTGAAGTCATAAGTGCTATTGGCAATTACACGGGAAACACTGTCGACATTATTTATGCTGGTGCCGTTTAGGGTGATAATGCGGGCTGCCGTGAGATTGCTGAAGTCCACGATATCGTAGCCATCATCACCGCTTGCCGTAGTAACACTTCCTCCTTCGAAGAAAACAAAACGGTCATCGCCATTGCCGCCAAAAATGTTTTCTACCTGGGCTTTGATATTAAAAGTGTCTGCTCCATCTTCACCGTGCAACTCATTTACTTTGGCATTGATATTGAAAATATCATTTCCGTCACCACCATAAATTGAGCCGTCGAAGTTGGTATCTATCGTAAAGGTATCAATGCCCGATCCGCCTTGCAGGATTTTAAAATCCACAAACTGAATACCATTTACCACACCGTCATTAGTACCGTCGGCTGTCGTGCCCGAACCATCAAAATCATAAATGCGCCAAGTGTTATTACCAGAGGTAGCGGCCAAGGTGAAGTCATAAGCGCTATTGGCAATCACACGGGAAACACTGTCGACATTATTAATGCGGGTGCCGTTTAGGGTAATTGTGCGGGCTGCCGTGAGATTGCTGAAGTCCACTATATCATCGCCATCATTACCGCTTGCCGTGGTAACGCTTCCCACTTCGAAGAAAACAAAACGGTCATCGCCATTGCCACCAGAAATATTGTTTACCAGTGCATTAATATTAAAGGTGTCTGCACCATCACCGCCGAAAATGCTACCTGCCTGGGCATTGATATTAAAAATATCATTACCGACACCACCATCAATTGTCCCCATGAAATTGGTATCAATCGTAAAGGTATCAATGCCCGATCCACCTTGCAGGATTTTAAAGTCCACAAACTGAATGCCATTTACCACACCGTCATTTGTACCGTCGGCTGCTGTGCCCGAACCATCAAAATCATAAACGCGCCAAGTGTTATTACCAGAAGTGGCAGCCAAGGTGAATTCATAAGCGCCATTTGCGATCACACGCGAGACACTGGCAATATTGTTAATAGTAGAGCCGTTTAAGGTAATAGTATAATTTGCGTTGAGATTACTAAAGTCTACAAGATCACTACCTGCATCACCATTTGCTGTGGTTACATCGCCTCCCGCGTAAAAAATAAAACTGTCATTACCACTTCCGCCAGAAATATTATTTACTAGCGCATGGATATTAAAGATGTCTGCTCCATTTTCACCGTGCAACTCATTTACTTTGGCATTGATATTGAAAATATCATTTCCGTCACCACCATAAATTGAGCCGTCGAAGTTGGTATCTATCGTAAAGGTATCAATGCCCGATCCACCTTGCAGAATTTTAAAGTCCACAAACTGAATGCCATTTACGACACCGTCATTGGTACTGTCGGCTGCCGTGCCCGAATCATCAAAATCATAAATGCGCCAGATGTTATTGCCAGAAGTGGCCTCCAAAGTGAAGTCATAAGCGCTATTGGCAATTACACGGGAAACACTGTCTACATTATTTATGCTGGTGCCGTTTAGGGTGATAATGCGAGCTGCCGTGAGATTGCTGAGGTCCACAATATCATCACCATCATTACCGCTTGCCGTGGTAACGCTTCCCACTTCGAAGAAAACAAAACGGTCATCGCCATTGCCGCCGAAAATGCTGCCTACTTGGGCGTTGATATTAAAAATATCATTTCCAGCCCCGCCATAAATTGAACCGGCGAAGTTGGTATCAATCGTAAAGGTATCAATGTCTGACCCACCTTGCAGGATTTTAAAATCCACAAACTGAATTCCATTTACCTGACCAGCATTACTGCTATCAATACTCCAATTGTTATTGCCAGAGGTGGCAGCCAAAGTGAAGTTAGCGTTTTCGTTTGCAATAATTTTCTCTACACTCGTAAAACCGTATTCTGAGGTTTCATCTATAGTAACTGTAATATCGGTTGTAATTTGTGATAAATCTGCCGTGTCAAAACCATCTTTACCATCGGCTAACTCGACTTTAGCGTCATTAGTAAAAATAAACGTATCATTCGCTTCAGTACCGATTAAATGCTGAACATTACTGAAACTTTCCAGATAGCGTGTTCCTACTTCACTGGCCAAGCCCAAGGAGCCGGAATTTTCACCATTAATCATCCATAAGGTGTCTGCTTCGCGTGCAGTGATACTGTTATTACCTGATCCACCATTAATGGACCCCGTAATCTGTCCGGCAGCTCCAAATTTAAAACTGTCGTTGCCTTCACCACCCATTAAATTTTTGATTTGCTCAAAGGATACTAAGCTAACCATTCCTTTATCGATACCGTCAATAATCCACTCATTATTTCCGGAAGCGATTATCAAAGAGGTATCGTTATGGTTATTGCCAACAATGGTTGTAATGCCTTTAACAGTAAGGGATGCGTTTTCATCGTAGATATTGGCGACGGCTATCGCATAAGCATCCGTGTTAGATTCATCGGCAATATTGAGTGAATTTGCACCGGCGCCGCCATCAATTAAGCCAGTAAATTTACTATTATTTTTAACTATAAAGGCATCACCTTCAGAACCACCATTAATATTTTCAAAACCGGAAAAGGTGATTTTTTTTGAATTTGTATTTCCGGTAATAGTGCCCGCATTATCTGCCGTCAGCTCCCAGGTATTATCAACATCCAAAGCATTGAGCGTGTTTTTTTCGCCTAAGCCTGTGAGAGTAACATCTGAAGAAAAGAAACTAGTATGATTGAGGTTTATGGCACCTGCTGCCGAAGTATCCTTCAGGGTTAACACAACGTCGTTTTGACTACCGTCTGTGTTTTGTGCATTCAAATCACCATTTATGGTAATGCTCTTTTCGTCACCATTACCATTCACCGTCAGCGCAATTTTTCCTGCCGTATCGGCAGAAGTATTTATTGACTGAACTATGATGCTATCAGAAGCCGTAATATCAACATCGCCACCAGCGGTAGTTATGTTGCCTGAAATGAAAGATTTTGCAGCAGTTACACTCAATGATTTGGCACTGATGTCTTGAGCAACAGCAGGTGTAGCATCAATACTCTGGAATTTAACCTCGCCAGTAGAGGTAATTGTAAATTCGCCCAAACGCTTGATGCCGCCCACTGCATTAGCGAAACTGATGTCTCCGCCTATGAGCGTCAAATTGGCTTCCGTTGATTCCGTTGATTCCGTTGAATTGACAGAGCCATTAAATACAATATTTTTTGTACCGGAATTTAAGGATGTATCGCCGCCAATGATTAATTTTTTTCCTTCATCCTGTGAAATTCCATCACTAACCAGAACGAAGGTGCTCGTAATTTCTGAATCATCAAGCACCGTTGCTTTGGTATTTTTCACTTCCACATTATTTGCGCTAACAAATGACAAGCTACCCGCGAACCTATTGTCATCGTCTAATAACGTAATATTTCCACCGGTGCCAAGGTTAAAGGTGCTAGTGCCCGCAATATCCAGTGAACCGCTTTGCGTCACCGTAAGGCTATCCGTTGAAATACCGTCTGTTTGATTAATGCCTTGAATTATTAAATTTCCCTGCCTTTCTCCTTTTTCAGCAACGGCATCCGTTACTAATGATCCAAGAGTGACTGTAGAAGCTGCATTAATGGTTATATTGCCGCGGTTAGACCATTGCGCGTTGCCATTTTGGATGCCATTGCCGTTAACATCGGTAATTGTGTCACTAGGATTTGAATTTGCCCGATCTGTATTTATTAACCGACCCGATGAATTAAATGTTTGACTTGAAGTGGTAAAGTTCCCACCAGCCGTATATATGTTGGCATTAATTGTTATGGCATTACCTGCAGTTAAGTCAATATCCAATGCATCGCGGGCGTCGCCATATCCAGCATCACTAATTAACGCACCAATAGTTATATTGCCGAGAGCATTAATTTTTAAAAGGGTATCTTCTCCATCCAGAGTATTACCAATATATCCTTTTTCTCCATTATTCTTTCTTTTCCCGGTATTATTAAAATCGATTGCACCGCCGAGCGTAACATCTCCACCTGCATTAACACTGACTGAACCGACTCGAACCAAGTTTGCTACATTTGTACTGTTATCTTGCTTTTTATACGCATTTAAATAATCGTATCCAAATTTTAATACACCTAATGAAACGTTATTCGTTGCATTAATAACAATATCACCACCACCGAATGCACCACTGGTGTTTATGGTTGCACCAATTGAAGTGAAATCAACAATCTTATTCGTGTAGTCATCATCTAAACGACCATCAATTTCTGCTGCGCTTTTCCCCGCATAAAAATACCCACCATTGGTTGCTATGTTTACACCGTTGGTGATAGTTATATTTCCCCCACCCACATTATCTTTATTAGCAATAAGCTCAATATTTAAAATTCCTTTTCCTGTATTACTAGCGTTATTTTGCCCATTATTCGTCGAGTCATTGTCGTTATCACGCTCTATCGTTGCGCCGATATTAATGTTGCCATGAGCCAGCAACCTTAGTGTTGCTGTACCATCTTCATTTGAACCATTGTTGATATCAAATGTAATTCTACCGGATACTGTAATATTTCCATTACCATTGCCATCTCCGGCACTTCCTCCCGTCTGAACAATAACAGTGGAACCATTTTCTAATGCACTCTTTATGTTACTAGCACCTAATCTCGCTGAGTCAACAGATGTAAATTTTTTCTCATCAGTATCTATTTTATAATTATCATTATCATTATCATTTATAACAATATCATACGGATCAATCAACCAAGTCCCACCAGATCCCGCCGCTGCAGTAATATCCGGCGTATTTAAAATTTCAAACCCCTTTAATCCCGATGTTTCAATAAAACCACCGTTACCGCCTTCACTACCACCGCGCGAATAAAGGTTGCCGTAAATACGAGCGGTATCGCTGGCGAAGGTAATTAATTTTCCGCCATTGCCATTGATTAATGCATCGGTTTTTACAGAAGAATCCTTACCCAAATAAATAAAATCTGCATTGCGGATTTGCAGATTTTGTCCGGTTTTATCACCGCCAATTAATACCTGCCCACCGCCATTTGCACCGGAGGCATTCACTTGTGCGTTATCAAGTAAGCCCACTTTATTGCCGAGTACTTTAATATCGCCGCCATGCCCTTGTGTGGTTGCTTGCGCAGAAATAGCACCCGATTCTGTAACCAGAGTGGTATCAGTACTGTGGAGCTCAATCGCACCCGCCGTACCAGAGCCGGTGTTCGCGGTGATAGTGCCACTAGTGGTGACGTTATTGCCTACAACAACGACTTTACCGGCGGCACCATTAGCAACAGAGGTGTCTATGTGGCCGGTATTGATAACATCGGCGCCGGCGCCCAGGGTAAAACTGCCATCCTCATGCATTACGACACTACTGGTTTTATTCATTCCGCCGTTATTGACAGCATCGGAAAAAATATCTTCGCTCACACTGGCGCTGAGTAAAACACGACCGCCATCAGCGTTGATTGTGCCGTTGTTGATTACAGCAGCATCAACACCTAACGCCTGTTGTAAAACCGCTTCAGTAACCTTTACGCCCACCAAACCAGACGGGTCAAATGTGAGCACCGCTTCATTACCGGCAGCTAAATTCACTGCACCGAGCTTGGCGGAAATCAAACCATTGTTCTGTACTTGTTGGCCCACCAGCGTAACGGAACCACCTGTAGCCGCATTGATAATGCCGTAATTGATGACCTTACCGTCTGTGCCTTCCAAACTGTTCAACGTAAAGTCGCCATTAATAAAACTGGCGGGGTCAATGCTCATACCACTGGCGATCATTCCCCCCACATTAATGATGGCGTCTTTGCCAAATACCACGCCATTGGGATTCACCAACATCACTTGGCCATTGGAATCGATGCGCCCCAAAATATGACTGGCACTGTTGCTAAGCACACGGTTCAGCGCAATAGAGGAGGAACTGGGCTGAATAAACTCCACGCGCTCATTCGCCGCCACATCAAAGCTCCGCCAATCAATTGCCAATCGGTCGCTAGCTTGATGGATCAAGGTATCCACACCATTCTGCGTAATAACACCTTCACCGCCCACCACCTCACCCCCTTCAGGCGCCGCCCACAAGGGGCTCGCCGACATCCATTGCGAGGCAATCAGCATGGCTGCATAAAGTTTTTGGCGAGAGAGCTGTGGTTGACGAGAAATAGAGGCAAAGCGCTTGGGAAGGGTGGTGCTACTCATATGTCATTCCTAAACATGTCGTTTTTCATCAAATGTGATGCAGTGCACAAAGGCAATGAATCGCACAAAATAAAGCGATTCCAAGGGCGCGGATTTTACCCGCTGACAATAATGCTTGGCTGTAGGAAATTGACTATGCGTGACGCTTATTTAGACATTTTGTGATCAGGTTTTATTTTTATTTTTATCGATAAAAAATCTAATAGATTGATGTTTTTGACGACAATTTTGTGCAGTTAATTGGTATTGATAGAAGTGATTTTTGAATACAGCCACATATTCAGAACGGCCAGATTTTGCTTGCTAGTAATAAGCCTTGGTAGACGGGAATTAATCTATGGCGTGTTTCCCTAAGAGCACGCTGTATGCTCTCAGGAAAGGCTTAACATAAATCAAAGGAGAAATATTGGCTCTATTGCCATGTTGAAAATATTTTACGGAAAACTATTCTCAGACTTATTAAGAATCAATTTTTCACCAGTTTCGCGGTCAACTATTATCAACGCTTGGCGCATATCATCGGTGATTAATAGAAACTCATTTTGCTCATCAAGCTTCATATCTCTAGAGAGCACAGTCTTATCACTCGCACCAGCATAAGACATATCCTTAAACAAACTGCGCTCACCTGTCGTTAAATCGATAGCCAGTAATTTATTAGAAATACTCTCCATCACAATAAGCCGATTATATTTTTTATCCTTTACAATACCTCTCAACGCCGCAGTTTCGCCATCTGGTAACCGAGCGCTAAAAAGCTCACCACTGCCGATTGTGTTATCCGAGAACACTTCACGCTTACCTGTTATTGCGTTCACCTTAATAACTTGATGTTGTGTTACATCCGCAAGCTGCCCCCCCGAAGTTACCCAGTAGTTATCACCATCTATTGCTATATTTCTTGAATTTTTAATTAATGGCTGTTCACTGGCGGCGGAGATCAAGGAGAATTCTTTTGAATCTAACGAAAACCCAAGTACTCGACCACCACCCTCTGCAGAGGCAGATGTGTTTTCTACTAGCACCAATCTATTTCTACCATTTTCTCTATCTAAAGACATACCAAATGCAGCGCCGCCAAAAGACATGTAGTCTTCGATAAAGCTACCATCCAGTAAATCAAATACCATCATTTTATAACCACCGCAACGACCATAGAATCGTGCGTTTTGATAGTCAATAATCAGTCCATACAAGGGATCATTACAGATACTTTCATGATCTATAAATGCACTACGCTGTCCAGTAGCAATATCCACTACCGTTACTTTTCTATTTTCAGTCATAAGTATGCGATTGCGTTCAATGTCCAATACACTGTTTCCTATGTTATAAATCTGATCCCCCTCAACCGGAAACGCACTCCTTACATTTGCCTGCCGAATAACAACCTTATTCGCTTCCTCCAGCGCTGTGGTATTACCATGCTCATCCGTCGCAATGACTTTGATTTCATTTTCTGCGTTTGCGGTTAATGTGATATTTGCGGTCCAACTGGAAAAATCTTTTACGCCATCGGTATCGGTGATAGGAGTTACCTCAAACTCGTCTGAGCTAATCGTGGTATCCGGTGTCGCCAGGTCATAGGATCTCACCACCACTTTTACACTGGTAATGGTGTTGTTATCTGTGGCTGTTCCACGCACTTTGACACTATTGGCTTCGCTCATGGTGTAAGGCGTGGGGAATTTGAATTCAGCAACCGGTGGGATGGTGTCGGGCAGGGTGGTGATGGTATAGGTGGCACTCACACCACCGATAGTCACAACCACATCGACACTGACCTTATTGTTATTCGCCGATACGCCTTTCAATCGCACTGTGTTGTTCACTGATACAGTGCCAGTGGCGGAGGTAAATTCGCCTCCATTAATTGAATACTCACCACCGGTGATGCTGATAGGCACTGCTGCATCTATACCGCTGACTGTGATGCTATTGGAGGTGTAGGCAGTATCTAATTCAGCGTTGATTGCTGGCTCAAATGTGAAAGCATCTGGTGTGGTATCTGCTTTGGTTGTGACACTGAAGGTGGCTGCAACATCACCCAGGGTCAGTTGTGCAGTAACCGTTGTACTGTGAGATGCCGACGCGGTTACGCGCACGACGATGCTCTGGCCGTTGCTAATACTGCCTGCGGATGCAGTAAAGGCACTGCCATTAATCGAATACTCACCACCGGTGATACTCACTGTGGTTGCGGTATTGATCCCTGAAATAGTAACCGGCGCGGATTCAATCACTGCGGAGAGCTCGGCATCGACAATTGCGGTAAAGCTATAGGGATTGGGGGTTGTATCTACGACAGGAGTAGAGGATGTACTGCTACTGGTTCCAATCTGACTGAGGTTACTACTATTGCTACTCACAGCAACAGTACTACTGGTGTTTGGTGCTGGATTACTGCCACTGCCACCTCCACCGCCGCCACAGGCAACAAGTGAGGCAAGGCCTAGAATTAGAACCGTTCGGGAAAATACGCGGTGCAGTGTTGCTATCGTCATGATAGTAATGACTCCTTTTGCGATGAAGTAGGGATCTGCTTGGAGAGCAGAGCGTAAAAAGGCGGGGATTCTACTTGCTAGCAATCATGCTTGGCTGTAGGAAATTGACTATGCGTGACACTTTTATAGACATTTTGTGACCGGGTTTTATTTTTATTATTTGCCAGCAACAATGAAAGATTATGATGTTTTTGGCGCCAAGCTTGTGACGCACAACCGGGAGGGTAATTGTGTTGAGGTTTCATTCATTAACAGCGCATTACTGCGATTCCCAGTCAGAAGCTAACTGTGGTTCATATAAGTCACCCATTAAGTCATGCAACACTAATTTAGGATTGGTTACTTTTTTATCTTTTCCATCTTTCCAGGGAACTACATACAAAATGTTAGGTAGTCCTTGACTAGCATCTACAGCTTCCGGATTATTTTCATTGCTAGCAAATACTGACAAGGAAATACCGAGCCCAAGAATAATAAATTTATGCAGCTTCATAATGATTACTCCCTTTTCAATGTTTGTTTTAATTCTTGTACCCAAGCCTCAGTTTCTTCATCTTTTTGGCCTGCAAGCAAAAGATAACTTTCGTAATATGGAATAGCCTTCGCGATATTCTGATAGTAAAGATCGTAAAGCAGAGCCATGTTGTAGTGAATATTAGGATTTTTAGCATCAAGCTTTAACGCATTTAGGTAGTTTTTTTCTGCATTTTTATATTGACCGCTCTCGACACAAATGAGCCCTTTGATATTATTAATATCGGCTGAGGCCGGCTGTAATTTATCGGCATGCTCAATCGATCGCTGAGCATCAGCTATATTTTTTACGGTGTAATTGGCAATAGCAAGGTTAACCCATACGTCAAGATAACCGGGATTTTTTTCTGCAATTTTTCCCAGCGATATAGCTGCTACTTTGGCATTTCCTTTTTCAAGATCAGCAACTGCCTGAACGTAATCCAATAAGTCTTTTTCGGAAATAGAAACAGATTTTTTAATTATTTGAGATGTAGGGGACGGCGATTTTGATACCGTTGCACATGCGCTCAACAATATAGATATGGCCAATAATAGGATAAGCCTGGGAAAGTATAATGTTAACAAAACTTTCATTATATATCCGTTTACTTGCATAGCTAAAAAAACAGGTATCCTTTTCATAATCAATTTACTGTGCTTCTGAAAATACTAAACTTACCCTGACGTCCATAACGTGACGGGAAGAGTGCCTGTAACTCTGTATGACTTTTCTTAATCCAAGGGCTTTGTATGCCATCGGCAGTTCTTGCCATGTTTATTTCATAAAACTCTATTGCCTTCTCTTCAAAAGGGAAAGCCTGATCTTCAATTAGTATGTTGTATTGTTCAAGCTCATCACCTGCAAGGTTTTTAGGTCGCTCAGAATCAAGTAAGGACTTGGCAAATACTTGGTATATATTTGCTATTGAATAAGTTGCCTCCGTCGTTACTTCTGCAATGTTATATGATGAAGCTTGCCCAAACAGGGAAATCGCATCCTGCATGAATTTTTTCTTATCCCTTAAGCTCTGTGCAAGAGGCTCAACCAGTCTTTTATTATCAAACTTATTTTTTTGTATATTAGCAAGCGCCAAAGCGGAACTAGCGGCAATATAATTTGTACGATCTGTTTTATTATTTTGTAAAGCTTGGCTATCGCTAGCAATAATCTGTTGCTGCCAAAAATTGGATTTTTCAGTCTGATTTTGTTTTAAATAGAGGGCAGAGAGTTTATTCATTGCCTCTATGTATTGAGCATAAGGTGTTTTATAAGTGTCGACATAACGTGTATATGCGCGAATTGCATCCGGCACATTATTTTTTATTTCATACAGGGCAGCTGCCTGCCATAAGGCAGACATTTTTATATTTTCATCGCTGTCTTTTGCTGATATTTCTTCAAACACAATAGCTGCACGATCATCTTTACCTAGTTTGATATATGCACTTGAAAGCTGTCGAGTTGCATCTTGATAAAATTTATGCTTAGGGAATTGCCGCTGGAATAATTCAATATTGGCAACAGCTTGGTTCCAGCGCTCATGCTTCACAGCAAGACTAATAGCTTCATAAAGCGAGTCAGGTGCTATATCAGAGCTACCCGCTTGTTTGGCTACACGAGCATAATGAGTAATAGCGCTGTCGACCTTGTTGTTCATTAAATCAGCTTTACCTTGCTGATATATTGCCAAGGCCAAACTATTACTGAAACGATTTTTATCATTAGTATTCTTTGCTGTTGTAAGTAAATAAGAAAATATCGTTTCAGCTTCTGTTGCATTATTGGTTTTTAAATAGGATAAACCTTTAATATAGTTTGATTCATTGCGAGTAGCGTTTTCTGTTACCCCGGCAATACTATTGGAAAATCTAATCGCATCAGCATAACGTTGATTATTATAAGCAAGCTCTACAGCATGTAAGCTGACCTGTTGATAACGCGGCTCTTTTTGATACAACTGCACTGACCGCAATGCATAGGTCAAATGAAGATCAAGCCAATGTGAATTTTCAGGCTGTGCTTTATATAACTTATCTGTTAATTCAATAGTGGCATAAGCTGCTTCTTTATCTAATACTATGTTTCCGTCGTATGCTGCCTTTTCAAAATAAGTAAGTGCTTCTGTATTCATATTTTTTATGGCAAGCAATTCAGCATAAGCTGTATATACCTTGTCTGTTCTTGCGTAGGACTCGTATTGGTTTAGGTAGCGCCGATACCATTCGTTGGCAGCCGTAAAATATTTGGAATCATGCGTAGTTCTATATGCTTGCTGTTGAGCATCAGCAACCAACAATATATTGTCACGCATGGATTTTTTTATCATATTGTAAGCTTGGGTATTTTTTTTACCCTTCCAATAATTACTCTTTGCATTAAAACGGGTATAAAAATTTTCCATTGCCGTTTCAAATTGCTTATTGAGATCAGCACTTTTAAATATTGTTATTTGATCTAAATAGG
This sequence comes from Cellvibrio sp. PSBB023, assembly GCF_002007605.1. Classification (NCBI taxonomy): domain Bacteria; kingdom Pseudomonadati; phylum Pseudomonadota; class Gammaproteobacteria; order Cellvibrionales; family Cellvibrionaceae; genus Cellvibrio; species Cellvibrio sp. PSBB023. Next base: position 3,362,993 of record NZ_CP019799.1, read on the forward strand.
CTTCCGGTAGATTTTCAGAGTCAGGATTACTGCTAATAAATTTATCCAAAGTGCTTGTTGCATCTGCATAGCGCTGCTGTGCCACATAAATCAAACTGATAAATTTATAGGAATAATATAAATACTCAGATTGGGTAGGGTCACTAAAATAGTTTTTAAGGTCATCTATATCATGGGTATTGATAACTGCAAGGGAAAGTGCCCTAAAATACTCGTCAAAGTCACTTTTATCGTTACCTGTTAAACTGTGGTATGCAGAAAATTTTCGATATTTTATTGCCTCTACATAGTCTTCTATCGCTTCTGTGAATAAATTCTGTTTATAACGTGACCATCCACGCTTTACTAGCGATCGCTCATAAAATTCATTTCCGTTTGAACTAAATATAACTTCTGAATATGCACTTTCAGCAGTTAAATAATCCCCCGAAATAAATGCATTTTCAGCCAAACGAAACTGAGATTCTGCGTAGTAAATTGATTGGGGGAATCGCATGGTTAGTTGCGTTAGTGTATCCAGTGATTTCTCCTGGAAATTTAATTTTTCATAATTTTGTGCTAATTGATAAAGAATTCTATCGTTATCTTTTGCTTCAGGATATTCAGCTAAAGAGGCTGATAACAAATCTATCGTACGTTGTATAGATGCTCTATATGTTTTACTCTGTTCAATATCTATTTGATTATTGACAGTACTTTCATCCAGCTTGTTTAATTCCGCTATTTCCAACTCGGCTAAACGGCTCATGGCCATACGTCGCCCTTTCTCAGCAGAGGAGGCTGAGGCCAAGTAATCATTGTATGCTTGTTTAATGTCCGCTTCTGTCTTAGCTTTTACGAATACAGGTGCAACATCTTTGTCTGATGATTGGACATCCAGGTCTCGCAAAGTGCTTTCTTGCGGTTCTGTAGTACTGCAACCAACTAACATAAGAAAGACCAATAAATATACGTATCGAATAGGCAATTGCATTTCTCTATTTTCCATCATAAATTGTTGCCAAACCAAATTTTGATTGGCTCAAATAACTGGCAATCGATTCCTGTTCTGTATCCAATAATTCTTGTGCAATACCTATATATTCTTTTTCAAGAAATTGTTTAGCCGCAGCTAATTCATTGATGCGATTACTTGATAGAGAATATTTTTGAAGATTGGAAATTATGGTGATTTTTTCAGCTATTTCATTTAGCTGTTTATTATTTCGTGTTTCGGGGCGGAGGAAAATTTTACTCATTAATAAATCTTCAGTTGGATTGGGCGTAATACTTGAAATCGCTTCTTTTTGTTTTGAAAGCAATGTCGAATAATAGTCAATAGCCTCTTGGTAGGCTTTTAATGCAGCTTCAGACTGACCAAGCTGTCGAAGAGTAAAGGCCACTAACAAATTAGATTCTGCGACGGAAATATCATTCTCATTTTTTTCGCGCAAAAGATTAAACGCATTCAAAGCGCCAATAAAATCTTCTTGGTGCAAAGCCGCCATTCCCAACCCAAGTAAAGCCCGGTTTATATAATCGCTATTGAGTGAGATATTACGAAAACTTTCTCTTGCATCCCGATAAAATCCAAATTGAAGTTGTGAGAAACCTAACACCGTATACAACCGATAATACAGCTCATCGCGCTCTGAACCACTTGCTTTTAATGCACGTTGGATAGCCAGATGTGCATCTGTCCACCAATCCTGGCGGATATTCGCAGTAGCAAGATTTAATTGTGCCAAACGATAGTGAATTGATTCAGGTTTAATTTTTTCATAGTAAACCATGGCTTCACGATGCTTTTTCTGTTGCTGTAGTGCAGAACCAATTAACAAATTAGCCTCGGCAGCATCGTCCTTGGTAAGGTTTTCGATAACCCCAGAATCTTTAAACATTGTGATTACATTGGACCACTGGCCTTGATCTGCATGATATTTGGCAAGTTCAAAAGTGATGCGTGCTTCACTAAATGTGGCACCTTGATTTTTTGCTGTTTTTAGCAAAGTTTCAGCAATTGCGATGTTGTGAAGTGACAAAGCCAGGGCGGATATTTTCTGTATTTGCGGCAAATGTATTTGCTGGGTAATTGCTGGCATATTGCTCAGGATTGTCGCAATTGCAGTTATAGAATCCTTTGATTTTATTGCAGCTTCAGATATTTTTATGATTTCTTCGAGATCTGTTATCGACGAACCTATTTTTGGGTTATTCAGAAGATCTTGGTAAGCAGCGGCAGTTGCCGTAGAAAATCGTGTATCACTAGATGGTGATGGCAAATCACTGCTATAAGAAGACTGGGCGAAAAATAGTATGAGTAGCAACAACTGCTTATACTTGACAGTCATCGTTAATACAATAGTTAGAAAATATTGGGCAATTTTATAAAAAGCAGTCATTGGTGATCACAAATGGTGGTGATATTAAGCAAATATAAGCTGGGATTTAATTTTTATTAATTAAATCACGGACCACACGCATAGCTTCATCAGCCATCCGAGCCAACAAGCGCTGTAGAACCTGCCGCATAAAGGCTTGTGTCAGCTCCTTTGCTGTTTTAGCCAAGCGCATTCCCAGCGCTTGCATAATCTTGCGCATTAAGCACACTACCCACTCACCAGCAGCAACAGACAAGCCTATGCCCTTGCGTAGGAGCCAGGCAATTTTATCGGCAAGGGTTAATGCACCTATGAACGGAGATTGTAACGAGATAATTGCTTCTCCAACAAATTTGCGCAGCACCAGCATAAGGCCCGCGTTAATCCATTCCCAGGTTTTGGCGCTCATTGGATTGACTGATTTTTCTGACTTCAGCCAACGTTCTACCGAGCGGTCATCGATATCCTTTTTAGCAATAACTCCCAAGCTCTCCCAGCTGTTAGTGCTTATGGAGTTGATATAGTTTTGCATTTTATGTGCGGCAAGTGAAATCAGGGAGCTACTAGGTAATTGATAACCGATATCCCAAAATGGTGGGTGCGCAAACGGGAATACCGGGATCATAGGGACTACATCAGTAGCGTGGTAGACGCGGTAAATATTGTGGGCTTTTATTTTAGTAGTAAGTCGGTCAGCAAAGAACTCCAAACCGGCTTTAGGCGCGGCTATGGTATAGAGTTTTACATTGCGACCTTTTGAACTGACCCAGTCGGCGGCGAGTGTAGCAATGGCACCACCCAGACTATGACCAATGCAATGAACTGTACCTTGGGCATCCTGGTGATTAGCCAAAAATTCTTCGATGCTGCTTTTCATGCTGCAAAAAATAGAATTAAACCCGATATGCACAGGTAATCCGGTCTGCGACCTTGCTACACCAATACGCGCATTACTAATCCAATCCGCACCTATATTGGCAGTGGTGGAACCGCGGAAGATTAAGAAGATATCCTTTTCATAATCTTTTCCGCCACGCACACACATTCCAAAACCGTCTTTGGTGTTGATAAGACGGGAACCGACTTCGGCTTTTAAATGTTTTGCGTCAGCCGATTTCTGAGAGAATTCGGGACGATTGAGAAAACCTCGAATTAAAAAAGTAGCTCCGGTTTGTACTTGATAAATATCTTTCGCCAATAAAGAGACGCTTTGTGGTGATAAAAGGCTCATTATTTATTCCCTTTTTTATCAATTAAATCCCATTTACAAGAGGTTATAAATAAGCCCTCTTTGTCATTTAAAGAAACTGGCTCATCGGTTAATTCACAGCGAAAATTTTTTGGTATGCCACCAAGCTCTCCATATTCAACAATATTGCCCCTTGCTCGTCCCCATATCGGAATTTCTTGATCGTCATAATATACCCATATTTCTTGCAGTATATTAAACTCTCCCAAGAGTGGAATCCGAACCTTATCTGTTTTTATAGGTAAACTAAATTCTCCATTTTCGTTTGCATAATATGTTTCTTTCTCACCAACGTCGTCTTTCCATATTACATGACGCACAATTTTTGCTTTGGCAGCTGGCTTTCCTTGGTAAGTCAACTTGCCTTGCATCGGGGAGAATAAAACAACTTCTGTTCCAAAAAGAGACATAGCAACTCCGCTTATCGAATAAAATAAAGAAAAAACTATAAACAAATAAATGACTATGCTTCTCTTAAAATAAAAAAATTTACTGGTGTTTAACATTTATTTTCCTGATTGTAAGAACCATAATCACGCCGTCAGCAGAAATAGCTGACGGTGTTATGGTTTATAAAATCTTGTAATTAAATTGACCTTCCTCGGTGACACCCACATGAATGCTATTAATAATTTCACCGTTAGCCATTTTTCCGAGGCACTCAGCGGCCAACGCAGGTAATAAGGTGCGGGTGAGAATATTTTCAATATTACGTGCCCCTGTATCGACTTCCTGACTACGTGCAAGTATGTGTAATAGAACATCTTCGTCGTAACTGAAAGCCGCGTTGTAATGATCTTTAACACGCTTCTCTATTCGCTTCATGTTGATCACACAAATCTTCATCAGGTCATCATCACCGAGTGGGTAGTAAGGAATGACGGTCGTGCGCCCAAGGAAGGCGGGTTTGAAATAGCGCAGCAGCTGCGGGCGGAAGTTATCCAATAACACTTCTGGATCCGGGCGCTCCTCCTGCGCGGCACACATTGCGCGAATATGTTCTTCACCCGCGTTTGAGGTCATGATGATGACGGTGTTGCGAAAATCGATATCGCGCCCTTCTCCATCTTTGATAGTACCTTTATCAAAAAGATTATAAAAAATATCCTGTACGCCTGGATGGGCTTTTTCCATTTCATCTAGCAATACAACACTGTAAGGTTTGCGTCTAACCGCTTCAGTTAATACGCCACCTTCGCCGTAGCCGACATAACCAGGTGGTGATCCTAAGAGCATAGAAACTTTATGTTCTTCTTTAAACTCGGACATATTGATGACGGTGATATTTTGTTCGCCACCGTATAGAATATCTGTCAATGCCAATGCGGTTTCCGTTTTACCTACACCACTTGAGCCAACCATAAAAAATACGCCGATTGGCTTACGTGGATCAGTTAAACCGGCACGCGAGGTGCGAATACTTTGTGCAATCGCTTCCAAGGCGTGAGGCTGGCCGATGACTCGTTCGCCCAGTGCAGTCTGTAATTCCAAAATTGCTTTTATCTCATTGGACACCATTTTACCCACGGGTATGCCGGTCCAGTTAGCAACAACTTCAGCGATAGCCTGACTATCTACATTTACTTTAATAAGTGGTGTTTCGCCTTGCAGTGCAGCAAGTTCTTCGCGCAAAGCATCTAATTGTTTACGCAATGCGAATAATTCGGTTTCATTCAGAATAGGTTTGACCGCATCTTTGTTATCTCTGCGTGCATGAAAATTATCTTCTATTTTATTTTGCAAATCTCGAATAGCATTTACTTTTTCCAACTCTAAATGCCATTGGGCTTCCTGGTCATGCAATTGCATTTGTAATTGTTGTTTTTCTCCCTCTAATTGCGACAGGTGTTCAGCATAGTTCCCATGTGACGCATTCTCACGACCAAGAGAATCTATTGTTGCTGTGCACTGGATAATTTGACGGCGCGTGTCTTCAATAGCAGCAGGTGTTGAACTTTGGCTAAGTGCAACACGCGCACAGGCCGTATCCAGTAAACTGACGGATTTATCAGGTAGTTGGCGTGCGGTGATATACCTGCTGGAAAGACGTACTGAATCGACAATCGCTTCGTCCAGAATTCTTACACCATGGTGATTTTGTAGCATTTCAGAAATAGCCCGCATCATATTGATAGCCTTTTCTTCGTCTGGCTCCTCAATTTTGACTACCTGAAAACGGCGAGTCAGGGCTGGGTCCCGCTCAAAGTATTTTTTATACTCAGCCCATGTAGTTGCAGCGATAGTTCGCAGCTCACCCCTTGCCAGTGCGGGCTTGAGAAGATTAGCTGCATCGCCCTGACCCTCTTTCCCACCCGCACCGATCAATGTATGTGCTTCATCAATAAACATAATGATAGGTTCAGGGGATGCTTTCACTTCAGCAATGACAGATTTTAAACGGTTTTCAAATTCACCTTTTACACTTGCACCTGCTTGTAATAGGCCTAGATCCAGGCTGCGAATAGTGACATTTTTTAATTGCTCTGGAACATCACCTGATGCAATACGTAAAGCAAAACCTTCTACAACAGCCGTTTTACCTACTCCCGCTTCGCCGGTAAGAATTGGATTGTTTTGGCGACGACGAATAAGGATATCAATAATTTGCCGAACCTCTTCATCACGTCCCAGCACAGCATCAATCTTGCCATTTTTAGCAGCCTCAGTCAGATTGACTGTAAATTTATCAAGTGAGGGCGTTTTACTCGGTGTAGAAAATGTTGAATTTTCCTCATGTATGCTATCTGCCTTTCCTGTCTCTTTTGATTCACCCGTCGTACCGATAATGCCACGTACAACATCGCGCAATGATTCAGGCATGATCTTTTTTAATTCGCCATTGGCTGCTTCCGTTGTGCGGCGCAGTCCCTCATCTAACAATAAAGCGGCAAGAATATGTGCTGAAGTAATTTTATTGTGGCCATACTCTACGGATGCCAGTATCCAGGCATTTTTTGCCAAATCCACGATAGCCGGAGAAAGTGCTGGAGCTCGTGAATTACCCGTTTTAATATGATCCAATTCACGGTTGAGGTGGCGAACAAGGTTTTCTATATTGATATCAAACTTTTCTAAAACCAATAAAATGTCGCTGTTGGAGATTTCCAATAATTTAAGTAGCCAGTGCTCTATTTCTACATTGTAATGCGTTCTGGATAAACATAACCCTGCTGCACCTTCGAGTGCATTACGACAAGGCTCATTGAGTTTTACTACTAGGGATTTTAAATCGATATTAATCATGGTTCTATCCTTAAAAACTATTAAAATTTAATCTAAATAATTAAGCTGAACGCTTTGCGGAAACAGTAATTTTGTGTGTTTCGTTATTATCAATAACTTTATTTTTCTCACTGGTTGATAACCAGGTATTCCAACCTAGAATAAGAGGAGATTCTTTAGTGAATTTGATTTTGTTGGGAAGATCTGCTCGCTTAACTTCAATAGTAAACTCATAATCATGTTCCAGACCCAAGTACATTTGCACCATGTCGTGCATGGCAGCAAGCGCCGTTGTCCCCGGTGCGAAACGGTAAAATTGTTCTTTATTTAAAGGGCCAATTAATATCTTTATTTTTCCTTGGCCGATCCAACCTCTACCTCCCAGCATAGCTGATTGTGCCAATGCGGCATTTTGCCCTTTTGGTTCAAGCTTGGATGCAATGCGGGTACGAATATCCGGGAGAAGATCTTGCCATTGACCCACAAATTCCTGAATTTTAATTGGCAGATTAAAATAATCCGCCAATATTTGTTTAAGCCCTGCTGAGGTTCTTATTTTTTGTGTTAACAATCCACTATAAAACAAAAGTGATTCATCTCGTATTTTCTGCCTGTTCATAACGCCTGCTGTACCTAATCCAATCATAGATAGCAGTGCTTGTGTTGCTGTTGATTGACTTTTTTTACTATGGCTATTTAATTTTCTGCGTTCATATTCGATAGGTAATGAATATTTTGTACCCGCCTGATAAAAAAGCGATAGCGTCCTATGATTGAACATATCAAGAAATTGAATCAGTGATTCATCTTTTTGTTTCAAGCGTTGCAATATGAGTTCTGTATAGTGGTAGGGCAATACCCCCATGCTTCCAGCCAAACTCAAAAAATTAACTTGCATCTCCCAAGGATTTTTTGAAGTTTCATGCTCTGTCCGCGTGATAGAAAAAATCTCATTCTTTGGAAAACTCAATGAGGTACGCGTTTTGAAACGTAAAACCTCTGTAGAGGGCGGCACAAATAGTCCGATAGGGTTACACGTAGCTACTGTAGAATTACTAGAAATAGCCGATGAGCCGTCAAAAAGCACAGCACGCTCCAACAAGCGCACCGCTTGAAAAAAGCGGTATTCATGCGGTTTTTTTAATAAAAGCTCAGTTATAACAGCGTTTTTTCGCCGGCTCTGGGGGGACATTTTTTTAGATATCCTTCTTTATTTTTACGTTTAACCAATAACCGTGTGAACGAATTAATGGAACAATAGAGTCCAAAGAAATGCTCTAGAACGGTGGCAAATAAAAAACTACTACTACCGGTAAAATTCGCATCATCAATTTCAATTTCAATTTCAGTACCACGGCACAGCGTTGTCCTACCATCAATATTCAGGGGGGCATTTACATTCCTTGCCTTTAATGACTGAATAGAATCAATCAGTGCTCTTGTTGCGGAAGAGTCTTTAAAATTATACAGGCGAAGAATTTCCTTTAACGCTTCTGTAGCATTATGTGATCCAGTAATGGATAAATAATTCAGATTTAAATGAGACAATAGCCGCCAGCGAGCACCATCCCTTAGTGGGGGACGAATAGCCGCTGTAGGTTGCGAAAGGCAACGAATTTTTTCACAGGGCGGGGCCGCGTTAACGCATTGCAGTTTTGGCTGATCAAGATTAAACGGTAACTTTGCAGGCAAATCACGGTTACTACAGGTTGCCTCAATCAGTAATGTGCGGTCTTCGGGTAGATTTGGATTGAAGTTTAAATCAACCAAGCTGAGAAATAAGTCGGTCCCTTCATCCCGCTGCGAATAGCCAAGTTTTGCGTGCCTACGCGCCGCGAACCAAAATGACTGCGTTTTTAGATCGAGGTGCTCATGTTTCAGCCCATAAAAGGGTAAGAATGTTTCTTGTATGCCTGCAGCACTGCTTGCGACAACATTATCGATAGAATAGATTTCATAACCTTTTGGTCGACGCGCATCTGGAATAATTTGGTATTCAAGCTCGGTGTGTTCAATTTTGATAGGGTCTGCTTTGTGACTAAATAAATTCACAATAGGAGTACAACCAAGGGAAAATGTATTTTTATTTACATTGTGCTCAAGCTCTACTTCTGATCGATTTAAATAAAAATACAGATTTAGCTCTGTGGTCGCTCGGGCAGGGATATGATTAGCAATTCCTTCAATATCAATAAACATGAATTTTTCCGGGAAAATGAAAAATTCATTTAGTAGACGATAACCTGAAAAAGAAGATGCAGGATAAGGCAGCAAACTTTGTGTATCACAAAATCCTACAGCTTTGATGGCATTTTTTCCTATAAAAATAGGATTAGTATCACTCTCTGAAGTAGCTATCACCAATTGTTGGCATTCATTTAGGATCATCTCATACAGAGGATGAATATGTTGAGGCTGGCCTTTTAAATAAAAACGTAATCGATTTGGGCGTAATTTATGGATATTAATCGCATCATTAAAAGTTTGGAGGCGCAGACGTAAAACTCCCCCTGCACCGCGAACCGCATTTGCACCAGGTGTTGCAAAGGGTCGACCAACTAAACTTGCGTCTGTCACCGACAAGGGCAGAAGCTCAGTATCATATACCGTGGTGAAACGACAATTTTCGCCTTGAAACTGCTCCGTTTCTAATACTGTCTGTGCTGGTAATGTATAACTCGCTTGCAACTGATCCTGGTTTGGCACCAACTGTACTATTGCCATGGATGGGATTGGCCGCTGATAGTGTGGGAACAAAGTAGCAAGCAATGCGTCGCTGATTTCAGGAAAATCATCATCCAATTTATGTTGAATTCGCGCATTTAAATACGCAAAACTTTCAATGAGGCGCGAAACATGAGGGTCTTCAATTGTATCGGTACTAATCCCTAAACGGCCTGCAATTTTTGGATGTTCTTTTGCAAATTCGGCACCCATTTGCCGAATATAGGCAAGCTCCTTCTCATAGTAAGGAAGTAATTCATCAGCCATGTTTTGATTCTTCTACTTTTACGGTTCTAAATACCGGGTCCAAAACAGAATCGAATACAATCACTTCTGGTGCTGGATCAGCATGAAGTGTTGCATCAATACGAAATTTAAGCGTTCGATCAGTAGTGTCTTTATTGTCAATATGAATGACTTTTACCGATTTAAAACGCGGTTCAAAACGGCGTAAGGTTTTTTCAAGGTTTTTTGTGAAAATCTTTTTCTTTTCTGTATCTGCAATATTGACCGTAGCCAAATCAGGTAACCCGTAATTAAGTAGCGAAAACTCCACTTCTTTCAAGTCCTCCGGGGGTGACTGCATTCTAAATCGAGTGTTTAGCAGATTTTCCAGATCGCGTTTAACGCTATTGCGGAGCTCTCGTAAATACTGGGTTCGGCTTTTATCTTGCTCAATATTGAGGTGAGGTTCGTCATCGATCAACCGATCCAAAATGGATGGGCGCAACTCCTGTTTCTTTCCAATCCGCATAGTCGAGCTACTCCCTGTCTTTAACTTGTTTGCATTAATTCAGTCACCAACTCTAATTCAGAAACCATTTGATCCAGTTGGTAATGTGGCACCAGATGAATAACACATAAATACTGCCCCGGCTTGTTGGGGTGCTCAGTGACATTGACGGCAGCTTGACGAAGGGGATAACGGGCTTGTTCTTCCCATTCTAAATCTTCACGCCCTGTTGTGTATTTGAATAGCCATTCCGTTAAAAAACGTTCACATTCTTCGGCCGTAATAAAAGAGCCGACCTTGTCGCGGATCATAACTTTTAGATAGTGTGCTACACGTGAAGCACACAATACATGCTGCAACATAGCTGACAACTTTGCATTTATATCGTCTGCACGCGACAAGCGATGACGCGGCTGTTGAACAGACTGGTTACTGTAGAATGCGCAGAACGGCGTATCATAACAATGGCACAATGGCATGAGTCCAAGGTCACTCAACTCACGCTCCATAGTGTCAGTAATCACAACATCAACCGATGGCTTACACGCTATATTGTCATCATCAGTATCAAAATTAACTGATGGCAGATTAGTTAAAAGTCCGCCACCAATTTGATCACGAGGCACGCCGCGAATATGGCCAAACCAACCAACGCTTGCAAATTCCCGAATAAGTACACCGCCAAAAGCATAAGCGGCATTTCCCCATAGCTGGCTAGAAGATTGATTTTCATGCCTCGGTTTTTCGTAAAAGAAGATGCCTTTATAGCTGCCAGGCGATGTGCGATAGGGCTCACGCATTAAGATGCGCGGTAAGGTAAGACCGAGAAAGCGACTGTCTTGTTTCTCCCGCAGGGCTCGCCATTTAATATATTCTGTTTGCGCAAAAATACTCTGCAGATTTATTGGCATACCTAAGGTAGAAAAATCATCCAGACCAAAAAACTCACTGGATGTAGAAGCGATAAATGGAGCAAATGCGGCAGCGGCTATTTGGCTAAGGCCATTGAGAGTTGCTATATCATCCAGGGGATGCCTTGATGATCGCTTGTGGCTTATTTCATAGTCACCAATAATAACGCCATAAGGTTCACCGCCGGGTGTGCCATATTCTTCGCTATAAATTTTTTGAAATAGTTGGCTTTGATCAACGTCTAATGCACGCTCTATGTCTTTGGTAACTTCTGACCAAGTGATATCCAGATAACGTATCTTAATATTTCGATTACCATCAGCCTGCGCCACGAGATACCAAAGGCCACGCCAGGATGCTTCCAATTTTTGCAACGCAGGATGGTGAATGAGCTCGTTAAGCTGATCGTTAATCAGATGATCAATATGCGCAATCGCTTTATTGATAATGCAATAGATATCGTTTGTTGTTGTATCAGCGGTTATGCTTTCGAAATGGGTGAGCCAATAACCGAGTGCCCGGAAAGAATCAGCCTCATCAAGAAACCCGGATAAAGACGTGATGCAAGGTTTCTGCACACACACTGACGCCAACAAATCAATGTTCACATCGTGTGATTTATCGATTGATATACCTTGATGCTTAGGAGCTGACACAACAATAATCCATTTATTGAATAAGGAAGAGGGGGGATCCGCATCCCCCCCTCTTTACTCGGTTAGCCCGTAATAGTTAACCTGCTTTTGGAATATTTGCTACCAAACGCAGCGAAGCAGTTAGCTCTTCCATTTGTAACCATGGGCGCATCAGTACAACGGCATTATAAACGCCTGGCTGTCCTGGTACTTCTTTTACTTCCACGCGAGCTTCGCGTAATGGGTATTGCGCTTTGGCTTCTGCACTCGCACCTTCGCTGCCATTCACATAGTTGCTAATCCAGCGATTCAACCATACTTCTGCTTCACCCGGCTCCATAAAAGAACCGATTTTGTCGCGTGCCATGGTTTTGAGAAAATGTGCGATACGCGACGTTGCCATAATGTAAGGCAACCTTGCTGAAATTGCCGCATTTGCGGTTGCATCGGGATCATCAAACTTTTTGGGGCGCTGGGTTGTTTGTGCACCAAAGAAAACCGCGTAATCCGTGTTTTTATAATGGCACATAGGCAAGAAGCCTAATTTGCTCAACTCTGCCTCGCGGCGATCGGTAATACCGATTTCCGTTGGGCACTTCTGGTCTGTGTCACCATCGTCACTTACGAATATATGGCTGGGTAAACCTTCAACTTTACCGCCACCTTCAGCGCCGCGAATTGCGGTACACCAGCCGTTCTCTGCGAAGGATTTTGTTAAGGTTGTACCCAATGCATAGGCTGCATTCATCCAGCAGTAATCATCATGATCTGTTTCGATATGGCGGCCATCATTACTTCTAGGTAATTCTTCGTAGTTAAACGCCTCTACCGGTTTGGTTGATTGGCCATAAGGCAAACGGGCCAAAACACGGGGCATCGCCAAGGTAACAAAACGGGAATCTTCTGTATCACGGAAACTGCGCCACTGAATATATTCAGCAGAGTCGAAGATTTTTTCGAGATCACGCGGTTTTGATAATTCGGTAAAACTGTCAAAGCCGAACATTTTTGGCGAAGCGGCCGATAAGAAGGGACAAAAACCGGCAGCCGCTACATTAGACATTTTAGATAACAATGAAATGTCATCCGGATGAGTTGAAAACTCGTAGTCACCGACTAAAGCCGCATAAGGCTGCCCACCGGCAGTCCCAAATTCGCTTTCATAGATTTTTTTGAAAATTTGACTTTGATCAAATTCAACAGCTTTTTCCAAGTCCTTGCCCAACTCTTTTTTAGTGATATTGAGCATGCGGATTTTTAGTTGTGTACTGGTTTCCGAATTACTGACCAAATAATTTAGCCCGCGCCATGATCCTTCCAATTTTTGGAATTTTTCGCTGTGCATAACTGCTGCCAATTGCTTGGACATCGCCTCGTCAATCGCTTTAATGGCTGCATTGATCGTAACCGATAAATTTTTGTCCCACTTAACCGTGCCTTTCATTGCTTCGCTGGTTAAGGTTCTGAGTAATTCTTCGGTTTCATCGCGAGAGGTTTGTTTTGTCGCGCTGATTGCCTGCTCCAAAAAACTCAGCTCAGCAATCTGGGCCTCTGCCTGCAAGCCTTCCAATTGTTCTTTATTAGACATGATTAATCCTCTTTTTTGTCTACACCAAGCTCATTGGACAGCGACGATAATGCGTTGGTATTACTCAACACGTCCTCAAGAATAGCTTCCAGATCTTCTGAACGATCCGCTTTGGTCAGCAGATCCCTGAGTTTATTGCGTGTATCCATGAGTTTTTTCAACGGCTCAAGCTGCTCCACAATTCGGTGTGGTTCAAAATCTTCCATGGTTTTAAAATCCAGATTGGCAGTCATTTCACTGCCATCATTTTCAAGAAGATTTTCCACTTTTAGTCGTAACTGAGGGTTAACCTTGGTCATAATATCGTTAAAGTTATCGCGATCAATTTGTGAAAATTTGCGATCTTTAAGCGCTTTTTTGCCTTCGGTATTATCGCCTGAATAGTCGCCCATCACGCCCATCACGAAAGGAATCTCCTTTTCTACGATAGAGCCGTTTGTTTCGAGGTCATATGTGATATGAACACGGGGCTTTCTGACGCGTTTAAGTTTATCGTGGATGCTATCGGACATAATCCCTAATCCTCTTGGCTAGGTGGTTTGGTTAATCTTCATTAGTCTTAACACCAGTGAGCTCACTGAAATGTTTTCGTGACGAAGAGTCAGGAATAAGCTCAACAATCAATTCGTCAAGCGGCATATTGCCCCACTTTACCGCTTTTTCAAGCGCGTAGGACACAGGGGAGTGTGGTTCAGTGGTTCGGAAAAATTTTGCAATATCCAATAACTGTTTAAATGCAGACTCTCGTGATAAAAGCGCATTTGATGTATTGGTAGCAACAGGTTTAACAGTATTTACATGTGCAGATGTAGAGGCTTCTTCCGTAACAGATTCAGGTTCGATAGCAATCGGAAGTTTATGTTTAGCGATATGATTGAGCGCGGAGCGACACTCTTCCAGTGCGCTGATAATAGCGCGCATAGAGGGCGCATATTCTGAACCACAGAGTTGGTCGAGCTTCTGCTCTACTCTTTTGGCGCAATCCATAGCATCTTGTATGTCATCAAATTGATCGACAATAAAATCCTGTGTTGTCTCTTCAACAGCACTCTCTATATCAGCAAGCGTGAAACCAAGTTTTTCAGCTTTGCCAAGGCGCGTCTCTTCGTTGGTAATTCTTTCCAACTCAACCGCTTGCTGGTATTGCCAGTAAGCAAAAGGACCGGGCGCGTAGCCTTCGGTAAAAGGTACTCGTCTGATAGGTGCAATCAGTACGCCTTCATTGGTACTGCCATTGAGTCCAGCAAGGGGAGAAATGCGCGTCTCAATGCCATCCTCTTCGTCAGGCAATGGATAGAGAGTGTCCCAGAAGTTGTCAATCAGTCCTTCTATTAATGAAAATGCATCTCTCAACCCTTGAAAACCATTGCGGCGAATAAGGGCCTCAGTTAACCAGGTGGCAACTTCAAGATCCTTACTTTCACGCGTCAACAGCCCTGGAGCCAATGAAATAATTTTCCGCCAGTGCTCGTCTGCCTCGCCATTGGATTCTTTATACAGATTATTTTTTTCAGCATCACGAGCGGCATAGCGTGCGGTTTTTATTGTCTGATAACTCGACATGGGCGATGCATCAAGTCGCAGATCTATTCCCGTAGGCTGCTCGCTTGTGATGGGTGCCAACAGGCTGGAAAAATCTAAAATAGGCGAGGATGCCATTAAGTTCATATCCCTTTTCAGTTACAAAACGAACCTCATGTGGCAGCTTTATAAACTCCCACTTTTTAAAAACTATCATTTATTTGATGACATGACGACAGTTTTCTAGTGTATGTTCAAGGTCGATCACGCTAGCACAATCACGACCATAAATTAAGAAGTGTCATCAAAAGTTATACTCCATAGAGCGAATTGCGTCACAAATCTAGCGGTAGTATGTGGTTTTGATGCCATGATACCATCTGCACCTTTGATAAATGTGCTGCTGATGGCATAGATGCACTGTTATTAATTTATCAGAACCTATTGAAATTGAAGCATTACTCCTGATGGATCGTTAAGGGTGAAAGTCAAATGGCGTTACAGGTTACGTTAGTGAAAACACCGGGAGGCGTTTCCCTATCCAGAACTAGTCATTTATTTGATGAGCAGGGAGGCACCTTTGGCAGGGCCGACACGAATAGTTGGAAGCTACCAGACCCTGATAAATTCTTATCCTCTTGTCACTGTGAAATTTTGTGGCTATCAGACGCTTATTATTTGCTGGATAGAAGTACGAATGGCACATTTCTCAACGGTTCACCTGAACCTATTGGTCGCGGAGTAAAATCCCGTATAGGTCACGGCGATATTTTTGACATCGGCGATTATAGTTTTTCTGTATCCATCACTGAAAAGGCAAGTGCGACGTCACCTTTTGAAGATCAAGCACTTTTTTCCAGTCACCCTGCGACTACTATTTTTGATAATGCAATTGGCCATCGACCAATTCCAGAACAGTCTCCGATTTTTGAACAACCACTTGATCCGTTGTCCATGTGGGATAAAGCAGCAAATGCCCGCAAGCCTCACATGCCATTTCCCGACCATACTCCAGCGATTGTCAGTACATCAATAGATGATATTTTTGGTGGCGGGCCCAAGTATTCATCACCACACTTTGCATCCATCGATATGTCGCAGAATATGGATCAAGCTGTTACCTGGCCTGATGCAACACGGGAAAATTTAATACCCGAAGACTGGGAAGATGACTTTTCCGGCTTGGGCACAAGATTAAATGGGCAACCTGCAGAGCCTTCAATAAATACAGGTTCTTTTCAAACTCCACCGACTAAACCCTTAACAGAGGTGGTCATACCAACGCCACGTCGCGATCGCCAGCCACTTGCAGAACGCTTGACTGAACTGGAATCCGTATCTCCCATCGCACCGTCACCCTTGCCTGCAGCCAATCCATTTGTTGCACCACCGGCTCCAGTGTCAACAGATCTTGTCAAAGCATCCTCTGCAATGACCACCGTACACCATACGGCAACCACGCAACCAGACTGTGCGTTTATTCAGGCAATAGGACTGGATTCCTCGCGCCTCACAGAGGCTGAAATTACTGAAATTGCAACAATGAGCGGCCAGTTAATGCGCGAAATTGTCGAGGGAATGATGGGTGTTCTGCGCTCGCGTACCAGTATTAAAAATGAATTTCGTATGAATGTGACGACAATTCAGCCCGTGGAAAATAACCCACTCAAGTTTTCAGTCAGTGTTGACGATGCCTTGGAAAATATGTTTTTAAAAAAATCCAATGCTTACAAAAAACCTGTTGACGCCTTTAAGGAAGGGTTTCAAGAAATTGCAGAACATCAGGTTGCCATGATTGGCGGTATACGTCAGGGATTTGAACGGATGATGGAGCGGTTTAATCCGGAAAATTTGGAGAAAAGCTTTACCAAGCAAGGTCGCGGCGGCGTTATTCCCGGCATGCAAAAAGCAAAATATTGGAGCAGTTACACCGATTATTACGCTGGATTCACCGACAACATGGAATCCTCATTTCAACACTTATTTGGCAGTGACTTTGTCAGTGCCTATGAAGACCAGCTGCGTCGCCTTGCCGCTGCCCGAAAAAAGGATAAACAATAATGCACCACTCACTTAGGTTATTTAGTTCCCTTGTGATTAGCTTATCACGGGTGATGGCACTGATAGCTCTTTTAGGCATGTCTGTTTTTATAGCTGGATGTAGTTCGTCCAAAAGCCGGGTAGGGGGCGTGCTGAATCTTGATACCGATTTAAAACTGATGTTTGAGACAGCCTCTGATATTAACCCCGATGAAAACTCCCGTCCGTCACCGGTGTTTGTGCGCTTTTACCAACTAAAGTCTGCAACTGCTTTTGATAAAGCCGATTTTATTGATATTTATGAGCGAGATGCTGAGATTTTTGGCGGTGACATCGTGAGTAAACAGGTATTAAAACCACTACTGCCCGATGTTGGTCGCACAGAAAGGTTCGTACTTGAACCCGGCACAAAAATTATTGCTCTCTATGCAGAGTTTTCCCAATATCCAGGATCAACCTATAAGGTAACATTCCCGGTTACAGAAAATAATATTATTAAAAATAAAGTGACTGTAAAAATTACAGATAGAACTATTGCTTTAGTAAAAAAATAATTTCTTTAGGCATTATGCCTCATGATTCGGTGGGATTCGTATGTCGTTAGATAGTAAGGTTGTATGGTCAGAGGGAATGTTTCTGAACCCCCAGCATTTTCAACAGCAAGATCGGTACATTGAGCGCTACATTGATCGCAAATGTATTGCTTACGGCAGTAATGCATGGGGCTTACAGGAATGTGAAGTAGATCATCAATTATTAAAGCTGGGAAAAATTTCTTTGCTCAAAGCAAGCGGGATATTTCCTGATGGAACACCTTTCAGTTTTCCCACAATAGATGAGCCACCTCCGGTTATTGATGTGCCGACCGGGTTACACAATAGCATTGTATATTTGGCGGTCCCTGTCAGAAGACCCGGTGCGGTCGATGTGCTATCCAAAGATAACCATCAAGGTTTAGCACGCTATTATCCAACAGAGCTAGCCATTCGCGATGTGACGCAAGAAGGTGGTGAAGATCATACTATCGATATTGCCAAACTACGCTTGCGCTTGATGCTGGATACTGAGGATTTAAGCGGATACGCCTGCATCGCTGTTATGCGAATTGCCGAAGCACGTGACGATAAAAATATAATGTTGGACGATCAGTTTCTAGCAACCAGTCTGGATTGTCGGGCCGCCCCCAAACTCACCAGCTTTATTACCGAGTTGGGTGGCTTATTACATCACCGGGGCGAATCTATTGCTGGACGCTTGGCTGATGCGCGCCGTGGAGGTACTGCAGAAATCGCAGACTATATGTTATTGCAGCTTATCAACCGCGCAGAACCTTATATTAATCACTTGGCTTCTTTGCGCGGTTTGCACCCTGCGGATTTATTTGCCGCTTTATTGCAGCTCGCAGGGGAATTGGCAACATTTGTTACCAAAACCAAAAGACCACCTGAGTTTCCCATCTATTTGCATGACAATTTACAGCAAACGTTTACGCCAGTGCTTTCGGCATTGCGTGAATACCTATCCATGGTTTATGAGCAAACAGCCATATCGTTACAGCTGATTGAGAAAAAATACGGCATTCGCGTTTCTGAAATTACGGATCGAACACTGTTAAAGACGGCCAGTTTTGTATTAGCGGTGCGTGCTGATATGCAGGAAGAGATGGTTCGTTCACGCCTGCCTGCACAAATTAAAATTGGCCCTGTAGAACGTATTAGAGAGCTTGTAAATGCGGCGATGCCCGGCATTATGCTGCGACCATTACCCGTTGCACCACGACAAATTCCATTTCGCTCAGGCTACACCTATTTTGAGTTAGACAGGCACAGTGATTTCTGGAAAGAACTTAATCAATCCGGTGGTTTTGCATTGCACTTGGGCGGTGATTTTCCCGGAATTGAAATGGAGTTTTGGGCTATTCGCCAATAATTTATTACTCATGAACCTGTCGTTTCAGGGAGTGCTATATGTCTACGGACGATTCAGATAAAACCGTTTTTAAACAACCCATGCCCGGCGGTGATCGCACATCCATGCGTCCTGCACCCGGAGCGAGAAATGTCAGTAGTGGCATAGAGCCAACTCCTGTGCAGCCTCGTCCCCAAGCTGCTTATAATCCATCTTATGTGAGCGGCCATTCTCCTATTGAGCCTAATACTGCCAGCTTTAAAGCACATTATGGTTTAAATCCTATCGTTAATGCCGCCTCTACATTAATTGCTGTATTTGCGAAAACCCGTAGCGCAGTAAGCCATCCGGATGTGAGTGGCTTACATCAACGCCTCATCGGTGAAATTAAAACACTGGAAGCTGAACTACGTGACTTGGGACTTAAGCAGGAAGTTCAGCTGTCTGTGCGTTATTTGATGTGTTCTGTACTGGACGAAGCAGTATTGAATACGCCTTGGGGTACCGAAAGTGCATGGGCACAACGCACTTTACTCAGCGTATTCCATGGAGAAACATCGGGCGGCGAAAAATCGTTTTTGATACTCGATCGCCTTCGTCAATCACCGTCAGAAAATCTTGATGTTATTGAGCTTTTTTATATTTGTCTAAGCCTTGGTTTTGAGGGGCGTTACAGGCTGATGAACCGTGGTCGAGAAGCACTTGATCAAGTGCGCGACGAATTATTTTCTATTATTCGTCGTCAGCGTGGTGACTATGAGCGAACACTTTCACCAGCGTGGAGCGGTTTGGGCCGCACGCGTAATCCATTAACAGAATATATCCCACTGTGGGTTGTAGTTACGTTTATGGCCGCCATTCTATTTTTCAGTTATTCCGGTTTGCGTTATTGGCTCTATGCCTCATCCAGCCCGGTTGCAGATGATATTGCCGAACTGGTCAGTGACGAAAAATAAAATAGCACTTTTCATATGGCGTGGTTTTTCATCGCATGCCAATGCTCACGCAGATATAGATTGATAATGTGCTCAGGCACTACTGAATAATACTCAGGATTATATGAATAAGATTGGTCGTTTTTTTACCCACCCGGTAGTGATTTCATTAATCGGCCTGCTACTCGTCGCATTACTGATTTGGTTCGCCGGACCGCACATTAAATTTGGAGCTGATAATCAGGCTCCTCTGGCCGACCCAGTGACTCGCCTATTGTTGATCATGGCAGCAATTATTTTGTGGGGATTAAATAATTTACGCCTGCAGATGATGACAAATCGCAACAATAAGACTTTGGTTACTGAATTACAGAGTAATAATTCTTATGTACAGGCGGATGTGGCATCGGAGCAAGCAGCGGATGAGATTGCCCAGATTAATGATCGTTTTCGCCAGGCACTGGATACGCTAAATAAACTGAAATTTGCGGGAAAAGGAAAGAAGAAAGCGCTTTACCAATTGCCTTGGTACATTATTGTCGGTCCACCCGGATCGGGGAAAACAACAGCGTTAGTCAATTCAGGACTTGAGTTTCCACTTGCTGATCAATTTGGAAAGGGAGCATTGCAAGGCGTCGGTGGTACACGCAACTGCGATTGGTGGTTTACCAATGAAGCAGTATTGATCGATACAGCAGGCCGTTACACCACTCAAGATAGCCATAAGGTAGTTGACAGTTCCGCATGGGAAGGGTTTTTAGCCTTACTCAAACGCAACCGCCGTCGCCGTCCGGTCAATGGCGTTATTGTGGCCATCAGTCTTCAGGATCTATTACTGCAGACTGAGGAAGAACGTTTAATGCATGCCAAAACTATTAGAACACGTCTGGATGAATTGATGGAGAAGCTGGAAATTCGTTTTCCTGTTTATCTGCTATTTACCAAGTCGGATTTGGTTTCTGGTTTCAGCGAATTTTTTGAAGACTTGGGGAAAGAAGAGCGCGAACAGGTATGGGGTATTTCTCTGCCCAATGCCCCCAAACCCTCACAGAGTCCTGATTTTGATTTTCTGGGCCAAGAGCTGAGAAATCTATCGCGACGCTTGCATGATCGTGTTATTGGGCGGATGCAACAAGAGCGTGACGTTAGACGTTGTGCAGCTATCGAGAGTTTTCCATTACAAATGGAAAACCTGTATCAAATCGCAGAATTTTTTGTTAAACGCACTTTTGCACAAAATCGCTTTCAATTTCAGCCCTATCTGCGCGGAGTTTATTTCTCAAGTGGCACACAGGATGGAACACCAATTGATCGTTTAATGACATCAGTCTCTGCAAATTTTGGTTTTGCACGAGAGGCCACGCAAGCTGCTAATCAACGCGGAAAAAGTTTTTTCATTGCGCGATTGTTCCGTGAAGTTATTTTCCCCGAGTCTGAATTAGTTGGCACGAATATGCGTTATGAACGCGCCATTCGCTGGTCACAAAATGCTGCCTATGCGGGAATCGCTGCAGTAACATTGTTAATTGTGTTGCTATGGAGTGGTAGCGTTACGCGCAATAGCCTGTATATGAGCGAAGTGAGAGAGCAGATTGCGAGCTTTAAAGCTGAGGAGAAAAAAACCAGCGGTTGGAATACCGATGCAAGCGCCACATTACCCGCATTAAATGCGCTGGCCAGTGCAAGCAGTGTTTATGACAAAGAATCCCACCCTTGGTTAAGCGGTATGGGCTTGTACGATGATCGTGTTGACCGGGAGGCTGATCGTTTATATCAACAAAAATTGAAAACTCTATTCTTACCGCAACTGTTACGTACCTTGGAGCAAGTGATTCAACAGGGCGATCCTGAAGGCGATTTATATCAAACGTTTCGCATTTATATTATGTTCAATGCATTGGAGCATATGAACAAATCGCTTGTAAAAAGCTGGTTTGAAAATCAGTGGGATAAACACTATGGAGATAACAGTGTACAGCGTACTGAATTGCAAAATCACCTTGATGCATTATTACTGAATGATATTCCACCTTCTACATTAAATGCTTCTGTGGTTACACAAACACGGGCAACCTTATTGCGTATTCCGGTTGCGCAGCGAATTTATAGCCGCATTAAAGCAGATCCACAGTTCAACCAAACAGTGAATGTGCTTAATTTTTATGGGGAGTCTGTACGCTCCACGTTTAAAATGGACAGCGCAAACCAACTCGCATTTACTATCCCTGTATTATTTACTATACAAGGCTATCAGAATCTGGACTTATCACCTGACTCAACATTATTTGCTGATGTCGCAGATGAGGAGTGGGTACTGGGT
The DNA here is from genome assembly GCF_002007605.1 of Cellvibrio sp. PSBB023. Taxonomy (NCBI): domain Bacteria; kingdom Pseudomonadati; phylum Pseudomonadota; class Gammaproteobacteria; order Cellvibrionales; family Cellvibrionaceae; genus Cellvibrio; species Cellvibrio sp. PSBB023. Next base: position 3,385,140 of record NZ_CP019799.1, read on the forward strand.
GGAACTGATAATCAGGCATTGATCAATCGCGATGTAAAAGCTATCAGTGAACAGGTCAAGAATTTTTATCTGGCCGATTACAGCAATACCTGGCTAACCATCCACAATGCCTTACATGTTTCAAGCTTTGGCAATTTGCGTGATTTAAATACTGCACTCTCAACCTTCGTAGATCCGGTATATTCACCTCTTATCTCTATATTAGACGTTGCCAAAACCAACACCCAACTCACACCTCCGCTACTCGATGCCGCCGCGGATAAAATTAATACTGGAATTGCAGGCCAGGCAGTTAATTACCTTGCCGATAAAGTCGAGGGAACTATTGTTGATAAGCGCTTTAGTGATTTACATGCACTTATTCAGCAGTCATCACGCGGGCCAGCACCGATTACTTCCACTATGCAGCAACTGGAAGCATTAAAAATATTTGTGCAAGAGATAGCTCTCTCTCCTGACAGCGAGAAAAAGTCATTCGAAATTGCAAAAGCACGTTATGAAAGTGGTGCCGCCAATCCAGTGACTGCATTGCGTACGTTTGCTAAATCTACCCCCGAGCCAGTACAGCGTTGGTTAACCACTGTGTCAGATGAAACATGGCAGGTCATCATGCGCTCAGCACATCAATACGTTAATAAAGAATGGCGTGCCCGTGTGTACCAAACTTATTCACAAGGTTTGGCAGGACGCTATCCCCTTAATCGCAACGCCAGCGATGAACTGGCATTACTGGACTTTAGTGGATTTTTTAAGCCCCAAGGCACTGTGGATCAATTTGTAAAAGAGTTTGTCGATCCGTTTATTGATAGGCGCAGTAATTGGGCCAATAAAACAGTGGACGGCTACGCCATAGGTTTTTCATCTGTCACCCTTAATCAATTGCAGCGAGCAACCAATATTCGCGATGTGTTTTTTCGTCAGAATCCGGAAACACCCAGCATCAGTTTAGAGCTACGCCCCTTTACCATGAATAAAGATGATGCGCTGTTTACGCTCGACCTGGGTGATCAGCGGTTGACCTATAACCATGGCCCCAAATTTTGGAAGCCCGTTAGCTGGTCAGGGCAAAATGATTCCCGTCGTATTCGAGTTATTTTTGAAGATCTGAACGGCGCTCAATTTGATAAATCCTATACCGGCCCATGGGCATGGTTCCGTTTAATGGACGCATCCAACATTCAATCTACACCGCAATCCAATATTTATTTGATTACCTTTGCACAGGATATAGACACAAGCGCATCTACACGAAAAATTGTTTATGAAGGTCGTGCAACCAGCATTCACAACCCATTTAAAAATGATTTGCTGGAATCATTCCGTTGTCCGGAGTCAATTTAGATGATTAACGCTAATACCGTAGGCCTGTTCGGAAAATTGCCGGCGCATGGTGATTTTATTTATCGCAATCTACCAAGCAATTTTATTAATGCCTGGGATGCGTGGCTGCAAGGCTTTGTGGGAAGCTCACAAGAACAAATTGGCGAATCCTGGCTGGATGTTTATCTCACAAGTCCCATTTGGCGATTTGTATTATCGGACGGTGTTATTGATAACCACCAATGGGCGGGAATTATGTTACCCAGTGTTGATCGCGTAGGGCGCTATTTTCCTTTTTCTGTTGCTGCGCGCCTTACTAATAATGCAAATTCTTTTGACGTGATAAGGCAAAGCAGCTGGTTTGATGCAATAGAACAGATTGCATTAAAGGCCTTGGCGGGGCAGTTACAAATTGATGATCTTACTCTTGAACTGAATCAGCATAAGCTCGACGTAAAATCAGCTTATCAACCTGCTGCAACAGCGCCGGAGCAGCAAGCAATATTCATCCCTTTACAACAGGATGCTGCCCCAGTGGAGACTGTGTTTCCATTGTTGATGGATGCGGTATGCAAGCAGCAATTCGCCAGCTATTCGGTATGGTCCACGGCTTATGGCTCCCAATTGGTAGATCCCTGCCTGTTCTATACCCGAGGCTTACCTCAACTACGGGGTATTGCAGCAATGTTGGATGGGCAATGGGCAACACGAGGCTGGCATCAACCTTACCAATGCAAATCTCACTCAACGTCGATCTAAGTATTTAATTCACGGTGATCATGTTAATGACAGATACAACCTATAGACGCCCAATTAGCTGGGTGAGCGGTGTACGAACAGATGTAGGTTGCGTACGCACAGTTAATGAAGATGCAGTGCTCGCAAAACCGGACGTTGGCCTGTGGGCCGTTGCAGATGGTATGGGTGGCCATAAGGTAGGTGACATTGCCAGTAGTAAAATTGTAGATGCTCTTGCTGCCCTCAGTGCCTCCACAAGTTTGGGAGATTGTGTTGATGTCATTGAAGACTGTTTGCTTGAGGTCAACCAGTTAATGCTGGAATACGCACAAATCATGTTTGACGGTAGCACCATGGGTAGCACTGTCGTTGTTATGGTTATCAAAGGAAGAGTTGGCGCATGTTTATGGGTGGGAGATTCTCGCTTGTATCGCTTGCGCAACCAGCAATTAGTACAGCTCTCGCGCGACCACAGTCAACTGGAGGAAATGATTGAGCTTGGTTTGATTACACGAGAAGGCAGTGATAACCATCCCAACCGCAACGTCATTACACGCGCAGTAGGTGTTGAAACACCGCTGTATGTTGACGTATCCCTCTTTACCACACAAGTTGGCGACAGTTTTTTGTTATGCAGTGACGGTCTCTACAATGCTGTCAGCCATGATGACATTGTGGAATCAATGAAGCTCCGCGATGTACAACAAAGTACAGATGAATTGATTGAAAAAGCGCTTGAACAAGGCGCCAGGGATAATGTTTCTGTGATTGTAGTTAAAGGCAATCCAGGTAGAGTGTCTGCTGCAGATAGCACGCAGGGATAGGGTAAGACTGGGCAACAGGACAGCGGTAACACCATAATGAATGATTCAATCGACAATAAAACGCAGATAAAGCCGTCGCTTATTAAAAATGTGCATGAAGACGATAAGACCCGATTTGCGCCGGTAAAAAAAGACGCTGCAATCGATGACGAAAAAACGCGCATCCAACTTGCCAAGCAACATAGTGGTCACAGCGCTGATAAAACCCGTTTTATGCCGCAACAGCAGGCCGCTCGTAATGCTGCCTCCGTAACGGACTCCAGTCCGGACGAAAAAACTCGTATCAACATTACGCCTTATTCAGAACAAGCAACAAATAATCATTTTACATCGCAGGGTTCTATTGAAGAACACACTGTACTCAAAGGGCGTTTCGTATTAGAAGAACTTCTTGGTGCAGGAGGAATGGGGGTCGTTTATAAAGCCAAGGATTTACTCAAAATTGAGGCTCAAGACCGCGATCCTTATGTCGCAATCAAAGTACTTATCGATGAATTTAAGGCCCATCCTGAAGCGTTTATTGCACTGCAGCGCGAATCTCGCAAAACCCAACGCATAGCCCACCCAAATATCGTCACTGTGTACGATTTTGACCGCGATGGCGATACGGTCTTTATGACCATGGAATACCTGGATGGGAAGCCACTCGACAAACTAATTGCACAGTACCGTTCTGTCGGTTTGCCGCATTCCGAGGTGATTAAAATCATTGAAGGCATGTGTGCTGCACTGATCTATGCACATGCGCAACACATTATTCACTCTGATTTCAAACCGGGAAACATTTTTGTTAATAACAAGGGAATTGCCAAAGTAATTGATTTTGGCATTGCGCGTGCGGTCGCCAAAGTTGAACATCGTGAAGAAAGTATTGATGACCGTACGGTATTCGACGCAGGCAACCTCGGAGCATTAACTCCTGCCTATGCCAGTTTGGAAATGCTCGAAGGGAAAAACCCTGATGTGCGCGATGATATATACGCACTGGGTTGTATAGCCTATGAGCTATTTACCGGATCACACCCCTTTAACCGGGTACATGCTGACGAAGCAAAACGCCAAAAACTTAAACCAAAAAAAATACCCGGATTAAGTAAACGACAATGGCGGGCAATAGAACATGCCCTGGCATTTGATCGGGAAAGTAGAACCCAATCCGTGGAGCTTTTTTGGCAAGAATTTACTCGCTCTGCAAGCCGTGCAGGAATGTTCTTTTTATTGGCTGCTTTAATGCTGGGTGGAGCAGCAGGTGCCTATTATCAATTTAAACCCGCACCAACAGTAACGCTCTCCGAAGATCAGGTACGCAATGAAATCGAGCAGAAATTGCGCCTTGAAATGAAAAAGAAAGCCATTGCCGAACTCTATGCGCAAGCCAGCTTTACGCTGGAATGGGAAAACCAGGTGTGGCTTGAAATACAAGAATTACGTCAACTATTGGGTAGGGCTGATTCATGGTTACTCACACATGAGAGCAATTTCTATGCACTCTATTTACAAAAAATAGAGGCTGCCTTAACTAAGGATGAATTAGAAAATGCTCAACTATGGCATACCAATGCGATTCGATATGCCGGAGACGAAGCCTTGTTGAGTGAACTTGCAAAAAAAATCAGTGCAGCCCTAACTGAACGTGAACGTCAAGCGCTGGCACGTCAGCAGCAACAGGCATTGATCGCCTTGGAACAAGAGCGATTAACAAAAGAAAAACAACTAAAACTGCAAGAAGAAAAATCCCAGGCAAAACAACACTCTGATTTTGAAGCAGCACTCGCTAACGTCAATAAACCACTTCTCTGTAACAGCACCATTGATATGCGCGACTTTGAAATTGCCATTGCAAAATTGCGCTCACTTAATCCCCTTAGGTATAAGCAAGAAGAGCCGGGCATTGTGGCAGCAATGGCACAATGTATTAAGAAAATAGGCGCCACATTTCCGGATCGGGCAGAAGTGATTAAGAGACAAGCGCTGCGGTTATTTGGAGGCAACAGTTTGATCGCAAATATTGCAATTGCAGCAAAAGACCCTTGTAGTATTTCACTAGCAGGCTTGGGTGCTCGCGGTATGGGAAGCAGCTGTCGCGATAGATTAAATGGTGCAACCAAGGCACCCGTAATGGTGGTTATTCCTAGTAAAGGCAGTATTAATGCTTTTGCAATAGGCAAATACGAAGTGTCTGTTGATGAAATGAATGAATTTTGTCAACAGAGTGGTAAATGCAAAATAGATAACCACCTGGAAGCTGCAACGCCTATCACCAATATCAGTATGGCAAATGCATCGGCTTACCTTGAATGGTTATCCAATAAATCCGGACGAAACTATCGTCTACCCACCTTGGCAGAGTGGCAATACGCCGCCAAATCAACAAATGCACTTCCCGACCCAAACCGTAACTGTAAACTGAATTCACGCGGTATTAAAAAAGGCAGCACACTCAATAAAACGTCGTTGGGACAGCAAAATCCTTGGGGCGTTGTAAATCATTTGGGTAATGCACAGGAGTGGGTGTTACAACCAGGCGGAAGCTATTCCGTTGTTGGCGGCTCCTTTGACACAGAGATGGACGAATGCAATTTTAGTAAGCAGCTATCCCATGATGGTAGCGCAGATCCCTTCACCGGATTTCGTGTTTTACGTGAGATCCAACATTAATTTAATAAATCATTAAGGATGGAAAACGCTGGTGGAAAATGTCTACATTGATGCAATTAAAACTCTGGTTAATGCACATTACGAGCACAAAATTTCTCTGGAAGAATATCGCACTAAACGCCGACAGTTAATTGATCAGATGGATAAAGAATTCAATGGACTAACTCCTACACCTCAGGTTATGAGTTTAAGTATCAATACTTCAGGCTAAATATGTAGTGATACACCCGTATTTATTTTTAATTTTCAACAAGAGTTAAAGGTTGTCTTATGGAATTGGTAAAATTTTTTCAAGCTGGTGGGAGTTTTATGTATCCCATACTTTTTGTTATGGCAATAGCCTTGGCAATTGCCGCTGATCGACTGTTTTATCTATCAAAAATGTCAAGAGCTACCAATAAACTCTGGACATTGATTGTGCCTATGCTTAAAGCAAATGATTTTGTGCGTGCAGAGCGTGCGATTGGCGAATCCAAAAGCCCCCTGGCACTGGTGTTATCGTATGGCTTTGCACGAGCAAAACCTGCCGTAAAACGTGAGGTGGTTGAGTCCGCCATGGAGGAAGGTGTAATGGAAGTCGTGCCATTACTGGAAGAGCGAACACATTACCTGGCCACTCTGGCAAACGTGGCAACATTGCTCGGTTTGCTCGGTACTATTATTGGCCTGATCGATGCGTTTGCTGTTGTGGCAGAAGCGGACCCGGCAGAAAAAGCCGATTTACTTTCCGGCAGTATTTCTGTTGCGATGAACACCACAGCATTCGGTCTTATCGTTGCTATTCCTCTGTTGCTTATTCACTCTTACCTTGCAACACGCACCAGTAAGTTAATCGACACCATAGAAATGGCAGCGGTTAAATGCTCCAATTTAATGGTTGACGAATAGATAATGAAATTTATACGCAAAAAAAATATGCACGATGTGGTGGAACTCAATATCACAGCTTTTATGAACCTGATGGTAATGCTGGTTCCTTTTTTATTGGTCACAGCGGTCTTTTCCAGAATGACGGTGCTTGAACTAAATCTTCCAGTGTTAGACCAAGCCCAAAAAAATTCTACTGATAAAGTTGATCTCATGTTAGAGCTTGTTGTCAGGGAAACCAGTTTTGATATTCAGGACGCCAACTTGGGGTTAATACATAAAATTGAACGCACTGGTACTCAAGATAACTGGACGTTATTTTCAAAGGTAATGAGGGAAATAAAATCTCGCTTTCCCGAAGAACGGGATATGCTTTTGTTATTTGAATCAAAAATAACCTACAAAACTATGATAGAAGTAATGGATCACGTCCGCAGTATGGAAGTTGTTAATCTTGCAACCGTGGAATCTGTTGAGTTATTTCCTAATATTTCAATCAGTGGTGATGTAGATATTATCGCTACCGATATTGAAACGATTCCTGCACCACTGGATGAGCACGCACAATGAAAATGTCACGTCGCGCCCGTCGAATGGAAAGGAATCATAAGAAGTTTAAAGTCCCGCCACTAAATCTAGTGGCACTGATGGATATTTTTACTATTCTGGTTTTTTTCTTATTAGTCAGTTCGTCTAATACCCATCAATTACCCACAAATAAAGATCTTAAACTGCCAACATCCAAGTCTACGCAAGTACCAGAGGAAACTTTGGTTATTGCAATAACCCCAAAAGACATTTTATTAGGCGGCATCAGTATTGCAAAAGTTGAATCAGTGCTGCACAGCCAGGAAAATACTGTTCCCAAACTAATAGAAGAGTTGATGTATCACGCTAGCAGTAAATCACCGAAAACTGAGCAGCAGGGTCGAATCACCATAATGAGTGATGAAAATGTGCCTTATGAGGTTATTCAGAAGGTACTCGCCAGTTGCAAGCAATCAAACTACACAAAAATTGCCTTCGCCGCTGTGCAGAAAGCAATTCCAAAAATGTAATATCTCGTAAAAATCAACAACGGATTCAGGATGTCAGAGGTTATAAATTATAAAAAGCTTGCGCTTGAGTGGCAGCCAAAAGCGACGGCATCGGATCATTTCAAATGGATCATGTTGGCGGTTTTTACGGTTGTTATCACGCTTGCTATTATCATCGCTTTTATTAAGGTTCCTGAGCGGGGCCCGCGCCAGATAGCCAAGGTCCCAGATCGCATCGCCAATTTTATTGCTGAGCGACCTAAAAAAATAATTCCACCGGCCCCAACACCCGAGCCAAAACCAGTATTGACGCCCAGAAAAAAACCAACACCACAACCTACATTGGAGCAACCTGCGCAAGTTAGGGTAGAACGTAAACGTCCGTCAGAAATAGATAAACAACCACTGAGTGTCAACGAGCAACAAGCGCGCAATGTTGCACAGCAAAGTGGATTGCTGGCATTAGCAAACGAAATGCGAGAATTAACGGACACCAGTGAAGTGAATAACAATATCCGCGCTAAACTTCACGACCGCAAAATAACGACAGAAGCAGCAACTCATAAAATCGATTTAACCACTACAACTCCACAGAGCAATATTGATGCAGAAAAGATTACGTCTAAGGTAAACCTGACTGAATTACAGCAAAGAGATATCAACAATAAAACTACAGCAGCGACTGAACGTGCTGAAAGAGAAAAGACCGCGATTGCTAAAAGCAACAATACTGGCGGACGAGCACCGACAGATTTAACAAGCGTTTTTGATAAAAATAGACCGGGTCTCTATTCACTGTATGAACGTGAACGACGGAAAAACGCCAGCTTAAAAGGAAGGGTTGTCTTTGAATTGACGATTTTACCAAGCGGCAAAGTAGCATCTGTAAAAATAGTATCCAGCGATCTGAATAACCCGGCTCTGGAAGCCAGAATCATGGGCAGGATCAAATTATTTACCTTCGCACCCATATCCGGTGAATCCGTCACTGTTAGCTACCCGGTAGAGTTTTTACCCTAGACAAAGAGTCATGCACACCCATTGCTTAAGCTAAATACTGATTGCTTTATTAAAACAATCCGATTTCGGTTAGATATGTTAATAGCGGGGAAGGCGTTTTTGTGTAAGTGGGGCACACCGCTGCACTGGTTGCAGTCCACTCCCAGATGTTTTTAGGATTGTTGAACATTAAAAACCCCAGCAGTGGCCTAATCTTGATCAAATATAGGTCACTGCTGGGTTAGTATCACTAATTATTTAAAACCGACAACAGCCGTTTTGACAGTTTTTCAGGCTATTCTACGGTCACACTTTTCGCCAAATTCCTCGGCTGATCCACATCTGTACCCTTAATAATCGCCACATAATAACTCAACAACTGTAGCGGCAAGGTGTAGAGAATGGGTGCCAACCATGGATGGATATGCGGCACGTTGATGACGCGCATGGTGGCATCGGATTCAAATTTTGCATCTTCATCGGCGAAGACATACAAGATGCCGCCGCGCGCGCGCACTTCTTCGACATTGGATTTTAACTTTTCCAACAAGTCGTTATTGGGTGCAACAACGATGATCGGCATATGTGCGTCTATCAATGCCAATGGTCCGTGTTTTAATTCGCCGGCGGCATAGGCCTCAGCGTGGATGTAGGAAATTTCTTTTAATTTCAACGCGCCTTCCATTGCGATGGGGTATTGATCACCGCGACCTAAAAATAATGCGTGGTGTTTATCGGCAAATTCTTCTGCAAGCGCTTCTATTTTTGGTGCGAGTGTTAGTGACTCTTCCAATTTCGCCGGAAGGTTTTTTAACGCAGCAACCATTTCTTTTTGTTGTTCAGTTGAAAGGCCGTTGTATTTACCGATGGCCAGTACCAGCATCGCCAAGCCAACCAATTGCGTGGTAAAAGCTTTGGTGGATGCGACACCAATTTCCGCACCGGCGCGGGTCATAAACGCTAAATCAGATTCGCGTACTAATGATGAACCCGCGACGTTGCAAATACTCAAGCTACCTAAATAGCCGAGTTCTTTTGCCAAACGCAAAGCGGCAAGCGTGTCTGCAGTTTCACCGGATTGGCTGATGGTGACTACCATGCTATTAGGTTGTACGAAGGATTTTCTGTAACGGAATTCACTGGCGATTTCGACGTTGCAGGAAATGCCGGAAAAGGTTTCCAACCAATAGCGCGCAACCATTGCGGAGTGGTAGCTGGTGCCGCAGGCGACGATTTGGATGTGTTTTACTTTTTTGAATAATTCAGTGGCACCGTTGCCGAAGGTTTCGTCCATCACTGATTCATTACTCAAACGACCTTCCAGCGTATTCAGTACCGCATTAGGTTGTTCGTAAATTTCCTTGAGCATGAAATGACGGTATTGGCCTTTGTCGCCCGCATCGTAACTCGCGGTAGATTCGTGAATCTGGCGCTCAACGGCCTGGCCATCTTTATCAAAAATGCTAATTGTAGTGCGGGTGATTTCCGCTACATCACCTTCTTCCAAAAAGATAAAGCGGCGTGTTACCGGCAAAAGCGCGAGCTGATCAGACGCGATAAAATTTTCACCGATGCCCAAGCCAATCACTAAGGGGCTACCAGAACGCGCAACCACTAAACGCGATGCATCATTTTTATCCATCAACACAGTACCGTAAGCGCCATGCAATTGTTTTACGGTTTTTTGCACTGCTGCTAACAAACTGTCAGTAGTTTTTAATTCTTTTTGTACCAAATGCGCGATTACTTCAGTGTCGGTATCGGAAGTAAATACATAACCTTCTTCTTGCAAAAGACAGCGTAAATTTGCATGGTTTTCAATAATGCCGTTGTGTACTACTGCGATATGTTCTTTGGAAATATGCGGATGGGCGTTGCGCTCGCTCGGCTCGCCGTGGGTTGCCCAACGTGTATGCGCGATGCCCGTTCCACCGGGTGTTGGTTCCGCTTTGACGGCATCGGACAATTCTTTTACCTTGCCCAAGCGACGTACGCGTTGTAATTCACCGCTGCTATTCACCACAGCCACACCGGCTGAGTCGTATCCGCGATATTCAAGGCGACGCAATCCTTCCACCAGAATATCCACCACATCACGTTGCGCTACTGCGCCGACAATTCCACACATAATTAACTCCTTGAGCTTTAGTAGTAGTAACAATTTATTTCTTGTAAAAAATGTTTTTTGTAAATCCTGGTCTTAACGCTTTTATAAATAGCTATGCGGATGCGCAAATCACTTGCACACCCTGTTGTTCGATTTTTTGTTTATCTTTTGCATCAATGCCGTCATCAGTGACGAGGACTTTTATCGCCGACCAGGGCAATTCCAGGTTGTGGATTTTGCGCCCGATTTTGTCGGATTCGGCCATCACTATTACTTCGCGTGCGACTTCTGCCATTACACGGCTTAGGCTGTAGAGTTCGTTAAAGGTCGTCGTGCCGCGCTCCAGATCCAAACCATCGGCACCGATAAAAAATTGGTCGAAGTTGTAAGAGCGCAAAATCTGCTCGGCGAGTTGGCCTTGGAAGCCTTCGGATTTCGGGTCCCAGGTACCGCCGGTCATCAAAATAGTGGGTTCGTTTTCCAGCTCGCGCAGGGCATTGGCGATGCTGAGGGAGTTGGTCATCACCACCAAGCCTTGCTTGTGCGATAACTCGGGTAGTAGGGCGGAGGTGGTAGAACTGCCGCTGTCGAGGATGATGCGGTTGTGATCACGGATCAGCTGCGCGGCGGCTTTGGCGATGGATTGCTTACGAACCGAAACTTTTTCGATGGGATCGCTCATCAATTCTTGAGGAACCGGTACAGCGCCGCCATAGCGGCGCAGTAGCAAACCGTTGGACTCCAGCGCGGCTAAATCCTTGCGGATAGTGACTTCAGAGGTAGAAAACTGCTCAGCAAGCGCTTCAACACTGACTTCGCCGCTGCCATTAAGCAGATCGATAATCGCCCGACGGCGCTGCTGGGTGTTGCGTTTTGTCATGATAACTTGCCAATAAGTTTCGATTTGAAAGATATTTTAGCTACTCGAAACTTTTAAGCAAGCTTTGTTTATTATTTATCCCACCTGATCTGGACTACGAAGGCACAAAAAAGGCATCTGCCTTTTGGGTAGATGCCTCCATCGTTACATAGACGTAATTAAGGCTTGGGCACAAACTTCGACAACAAACGAATATAAGCCACCTGATAATCGTTGTGGTTTTCCGTCACTTCCCAAGAGTTAAGCGGCCAGCTGGTGTTGAAGTCCAGATAGGCTTTCATCGCCGGCTGGCCTTTGGGTGGCGTGGACGCTGCGGTGCCACAACCGGGGTTCGGGCTAGCTGAGGTGCAGTTGCCATCCCAGTTGTAGGACGGGTTGGGACCACCGACCAGGAAACCGGGGGCAGGGCCATAGGTTGAAGTACCGACGCGATCCCACAGTGCACTGCCATCACTAAACCAGGAGTGATAGAACTCATTGACCGAGCTGTGCACACCCAGACTGTACATATTGGATAGGTAAACCATAGCCTGTGGGTTAACCCCGTGAATATAGTGCAAGGAACCGAGCGCCGCGTTGCGAATTTCGGCCGCATCTACACCGCTGAACTCATAGTCGATCAAATGATGGAACGTCAGGCCTTTGCGCGAGACAGTGCGGTTGCTGCCCCAGGTATATTCACTTGCGCTCAAGTGAACGCGATAAGGGTCATCGCCGTTACGCACGGCTTTCCAGTTGTCATTGGCACTATTGAGTGCTGATTGATACTGGCTTTTGATAGTGGTAGCGATGTTGGTCGTCGCATCAGGCAAACTGGCGTAGTACAACCACGCGCTCAGCTCCGGCTCATTCCAAGGTGACACCCAACTGGTCGCATTGTTGGCATTGGCATCAACATGACTACGATAGGTCGCTGAACCTGTCGCGGCAAACAGGTAAATAGCCGCTATTGTTTTTTTGGTCGCGCGGCCTGCGTCATCCACTTCTTGCTGCCCAGCACCCAACCCAGCCGATGCGCATTCGTTATTACGGAAGATCACATCAGGATTGGCAACTGCCCAAATCCAGGCGTTTTCGGCACGGGTTTTCAGATCAGCGGCGTAGGTATTCAGCTCCGGATTATCCAGGCTAGTCAGGATTTTACTACCGAGTGCAAACGCGCCCGCGCTGGTGAGTGTCGCTGAGGTACTGGCTGGGCCGTAATAGCTGGGGCCGGTCGCTGCAGACGGTGGGCTGGCATGTGAAAGGCCAAGAATGGACAACACCGAGCCATCGGCATTCTGCATTTTCTTCAGCCAGTCAAAACCCCATTTGATCTCGTCAATAATATCGGGCACGCCATTGCCGGATTCAGGGATGTTGTAATCGTCCGTCCACACCGTCGGGTTTTCCGCATAGGCGTGGAGTAGGGCTACCAGATAATAGGCGTGCCAGTTGGTGTATTTGTTGTAATCGCCCGCATCATACCAACCGCCGGATAAATCTCTTTCGGTGGCGGCGTTATTTTTGTCGCTAAACAGGCGCGCGTTTTTATCTTGCCCCGCACCTATGTGGCTGGCGCTATCCGTCCAACCCGCTTCGGCAAACGGCGCTTGTTTGGCAAAACCGGCGCGCTGGTAAAAGAAGATGCGCATTGCGTGTTTCAGCACGGGTTTATAAATATCAGCCCCGATCTTAAAGCCGGGAGAGCGAACATTTTTTTCCACATCCACCACCGCGTACGTGCCCGGTGTGGTGACACTGGAGAAATCGAACCACCAGGCTTTATCGCCGGCGGCATCAAAGGTCGCACCGGATTTCCAGCTTACCGCGCTGCCGCTGAGTACGACGGCGTTGGTATCCAGATTGATCAGCTGATAAGTCGCACCGGGAGTAAAACTCAGTGCTGCGTCATAACCAGTTTGCGGGTCGCGGATAACCGCGACTTTTTTGGCATCCGGCAAATAGCCGAATTGGTCGACTACGATAAACCCGCTAATGGTTGGTGCACCGCTAGCGACAGAACTGGCTGCAGCCGATGTAACTGAACTGGCGATTGGAGTTGATGAGACAGCGAGGGAAGATGCTGCCACCGACGATGGTGCAAGACTACTGGCAAGTGCTATTGAAGATGTAGCTTTGGATGCTGGAGCTGATCCACCACCACTGCCTCCTCCACCGCCGCAAGCCGTTATTAATCCACTTAGGGTAACCATCAGAAATAGTTTGGATGTATTCATAAATCGCTCTTTGGTTATTATTGATTTACCGCGATATTATGCTCTTAACCGGTTACATTCATCATATTCCCAGCATGTTATTAAATCTTTACCTTTTTCAATTCAAACGCCTTTAACTGAACTTTCCTGACAACCGATATCTGCATTTACAAAAATAGTGGCACCTTGGTCATCAACCTGCGATTCATTCTGCTGTTCAAACTATATACTCATCATCCCACTGGCCTCACGAAAGGAACTGCTATGCCATCCCCTATCTTTGTCCAAATTACACCGAGCGAAATAGGCTCCGACCAAATACTGACCGCTCAACTACAAGTTAGCCTTCAATCTGCTGCGGGCATAGTATTCGGTTTGTTACTTAATGATTACGATGGTTTCCCTGATCCTAATGCTGTAAATGCATTCCCTAAATACAACAATCCAACACCACCCGAAGACCCAGATAGTGACCCCTACAAATGCGCATGGGATATTCAAAGCGTAAGTAATTTGAATACTGCAAGTCCATTACTATTCCAAGCAGTGTATTTCCCTCAAGTGGGTGAAACACCAGATCAAGTTAAGTGGTTTTTAAAGTATTCTGTGGCAGGTATCGAACATGAGGAGAGTGGATGGGCACCCTTGGGTACTTAACTGGTGGCGCCATTGCTATCTGACACTTCAGGCGATAAACAGTGGTTTATCGCCTGCTTTTGCAAAATACTATTTCTTCGTCGGCCGCTCCCACCCCTGAATATTGCGCTGCTTGCTGCGCGCAATCGCCAGCTCTGCCGCTTCAACATCTTTGGTGATAATTGACCCCGCACCCACAGTTGCACTTGCGCCAATTTTTACCGGTGCGACCAATGCCGAATTGGAACCGATAAACGCATTATCGCCGATTTCCGTTTTAAATTTATTCACGCCGTCGTAATTACAGGTGATAGTTCCAGCACCCACATTCACTTTACTGCCGACCTTGGCATCGCCAATATAACTCAGGTGATTCACTTTACTGCCCTTGGCGATTACGGCTTTTTTAGTCTCGACAAAGTTGCCAATTTTAACTTCATCGGCCAGATCAGTGCCCGGGCGCAAGCGGGCATAGGGGCCTATATCACAATTGGCTGCCATCACCGCTTCTTCAATATGGCTGAAGGCTTTGATGTGGGTTCCCGCACCAATTTTGCTATTGATAATCACACAGTTGGGCTCAATGACTACACCATCACCCAAGACAACATCGCCTTCAAAAACGCAATTCACATCGATAACGACATCGCGGCCAGCGGTAAGGGTTCCGCGAATATCGATACGGTGGGGATCGAGTAAAGTAACACCCTCATCCATTAATGTATTAGCTAACTGCCGTTGATAGAAGCATTCCAACGCGGCTTGTTGACGGCGGTTGTTAATACCTTCCACTTCTTCAACCGCGTTGGGTTGTTCAACATGGATGCTAATACCATCGGCTTTTGCCATGGCAATGATATCGGTGAGGTAATACTCACCTTGAGCGTTATTATTTTTTAACTGCGGTAACCATTTCTGTAGATGCGCCGCTTTGACCGCCATGATACCGGTGTTGATTTCACGGATTTTTTTCTGCTCGTCACTGGCATCTTTGTGTTCGACAATAGCAACAACTGTATTTTTTTCATCGCGCACAATACGGCCATAACCGGTTGGATCGGAAAGATCAACGGTGAGTAAACCCATTTGGTTTTCGTTGACGCCAGCAATTAATTTTTGCAGGGTTTCTGCTCGGGTTAGCGGCACATCACCATAAAGGATTAACACGGTGGCATCGTTGCGCAAGTGGGGCAGGGCTTGTTGTACTGCGTGGCCTGTTCCCAACTGTTCGGCCTGCAGGACGAACTTCACATCCGGCGCGGCCATTTTCTCCTCTACCTTTTCTGCACCGTGGCCGACGATAATCAGGATCTGCTCACCGCCCACCTGACGCGCGGTGTCCACCACATGCTGCACCAGTGCCTTACCGCCGATCGGGTGCAATACCTTGGGCAAATCCGAACGCATACGAGTGCCTTTACCAGCGGCGAGGACGAGGATATCGAGCATGAGAGAGTCCTTTTGAAAGTGAAAGAGTGGTGAATGAACACTAATAGTTGTGGTCAGCGAATACCTACCGCATTTTAACGCTTTGCTTTGTTATTGAAATGTTATTAGCCAACGCTAGCTAAAAATTTGCGCAATAAAAAAGGCGACTCGAAAGTCGCCTTTTTTATTATCAACAACCGCTTACTTGCCTGCTTTTCGCTTGATGGCTTGCAAGGTGCGCAATTGGGCAGCAGCTTCTGCCAATTGGGCCGCGGCGCGTTGGAAGTCAATCTCTTTGGATTGCTCCGACAGTTGATGTTGTGCCAATTGTTGTGCTTCCAGAGCAGCAGCTTCATCCATATCATCCGCGCGCAAAGCAGTGTCTGCCAGTACGGTTACATGATAGGGCTGAACCTCAAGGTAACCGCCCGAAACAAAAAACACCTCTTCGGCACCGCCTTGTTTAATAAGACGCACAGGACCTGGATTGATGCCGGTCAGCAAAGGGGCGTGGCCATAGGCGATACCTATGTCACCCAGTGTACCGGTGGCAATTACCATCTCCACAATACCGGAGAAAATTTCACGCTCAGCACTGACGATATCGCATTGAATAGTCATGGCCATACTAGTGTCTCTTCACTTGAATAAACTGTACTTAAACAGAACAGCAAACAAACCCCGCGCCAGGCGCGGGGTCAGGGATTACTTGAGTTTGCCGGCTTTTTCTACAGCTTCGTCAATAGAACCTACCATGTAGAAAGCTTGTTCTGGCAAGTGATCGTAATCACCCGCTAACAAACCTTTGAAACCACGGATGGTTTCTTTCAGCGGAACATACTTACCTGGCGAGCCGGTAAATACTTCTGCTACGTGGAAAGGTTGTGACAGGAAGCGCTCGATCTTACGCGCGCGGGATACGGTTTGTTTGTCTTCTTCTGACAATTCGTCCATACCCAGAATCGCGATAATATCTTTCAGCTCTTTGTAGCGTTGCAATACAGTTTGTACACCGCGAGCAACTGCATAGTGATCCTGACCAATGATCATTGGGTCCAACTGACGTGAGGTGGAATCCAATGGGTCAATCGCCGGGTAAATACCTTTTGCAGCAATATCACGGCTCAGTACTACAGTTGAGTCCAAGTGAGCAAAGGTGGTTGCTGGCGACGGGTCGGTCAAGTCATCCGCGGGTACGTATACTGCTTGTACAGAAGTGATCGAGCCGATTTTAGTAGAGGTAATACGCTCTTGCAGAACGCCCATCTCTTCCGCCAATGTTGGCTGGTAACCTACCGCAGAAGGCATACGGCCGAGCAGTGCAGATACTTCGGTACCGGCCAGGGTGTAACGGTAAATATTGTCGACGAACAACAGAACGTCTTTACCTTCATCGCGGAATTTTTCCGCCATGGTCAAGCCAGTCAAAGCTACGCGCAAACGGTTGCCTGGCGGCTCGTTCATCTGGCCGTATACCATGGCTACTTTGTCGACTACGTTAGAGTCTTTCATCTCGTGGTAGAAGTCGTTCCCTTCACGAGTACGCTCACCTACACCGGCAAACACCGACAAACCGCTGTGTTCTTTAGCGATGTTGTTGATGAGTTCCATCATGTTTACGGTTTTACCTACACCGGCACCACCGAACAGACCGACCTTACCGCCTTTGGCGAAAGGACACACCAGATCGATTACTTTAATACCGGTTTCCAGCAACTCTTCCGAAGCTGACAGCTCTTCGTACTTGGGCGCAGCGCGGTGAATCTGCATACGCTCTTGTTCGCCGATTGGGCCGCACTCATCGATAGGATTACCCAGAACATCCATAATACGACCGAGGGTTTCTTTGCCCACGGGTACTTTGATAGGTTCGTTGGTGTTGGTCACAACCAAGCCGCGACGCAAACCTTCGGAGGAACCAAGAGCAATAGTGCGAACTACGCCGTCACCTAATTGCTGTTGCACTTCGAGGGTCAGGTTGCCGTCGGTGATAACCAGTGCATCATAAACTTTAGGCACTGCATCGCGTGGGAATTCCACATCGATAACGGCGCCGATAATCTGAACGATACGTCCGCTACTCATTTCCGGTTCCTCTTTGTTCCAGAAATTCCAGATCCCTTTAATAACACTCAAGGGGCTGAAGGTTTAAATACAAAAATCGTTAGCCTGTCTGGACGGGGCAGCTTATTGGACCGCTGCCGCACCACCCACAATTTCAGACAGTTCCTGGGTAATCGCTGCTTGACGCGCTTTGTTGTAAATCAATTTCAAGCTATCAATCAATTCACCGGCATTATCGGTTGCGCTTTTCATCGCAATCATACGCGCGGCTTGTTCACAGGCGGCGTTCTCAACCACTGCTTGATACACTTGTGATTCAATAAAACGAGTCAACAAACCCTTTAACAGGAACTCGGCATCTGGCTCGTAGATATAATCCCAGTGATGTTTCAACTTGGTATTTTCTTCGGCAACCAAAGGCAACAATTGGCGAACCTTAGGCGACTGGGTCATGGTATTCACAAAATCGTTACTTACCATGTACAGCTTGTCGATCTTGCCTTGTTCAAAAGCATCGAGCATTACCTTCACACTACCGATCAAATCGGAAACCGTAGGGGCTTCGCCGATATCGCGGGTGGAAGCAACAACATTGCCGCCGAAACTTCTGAAAAATTGCGCCGCTTTGGCACCTACAAGACACAAATCAATAGCGATCTTCTGATCGTTCCAGACTTTCATATCCCGAATAGCGGCTTTAAACAGGTTAGTGTTTAAACCACCACAGAGACCGCGATCACTGGACACCAGAATGTAACCCACGCGTTTGACTTCGCGCTCTTTCATAAACAGGTGTTTGTATTCGGGGTTGGCGTTAGCCAAGTGTCCGACTACTTCACGAATGCGATTGGCGTAAGGCTTGCCTAACTGCATACGATCTTGCGCACGACGCATTTTACTGGCGGCGACCATTTCCATCGCGCTGGTAATTTTCTGCGTGCTTTTGACGCTCGAAATTTGCGTCCGAATTTCTTTAGTGCTTGCCATACTCTCGAACTCAGGTTAACGGCCTAAGACGCTGAGCCATAAAACCGATAATCATCGGTTTTATGGCCGCCAAATTACCAGGTGCGGCTTGCTTTCAGCTTGGTGATCAGCTCTTTGAATTTGCCTTCGAGCTCGCCATTCCAATCACCGGTGGCATCAATCTGCGCCATGGTGTCAGCGTATTCCGAGCTGGCAAACGACAAGAGTGCCGCTTCAAAATCAAGCACCTTGCTCACGTCGATATCTTTCAGATGACCTTCGTTAGCCGCATAAAGTACCAAAGCCATTTGGCCAACGCTCATCGGCGCAAATTGCTTTTGCTTCATCAATTCAGTCACACGTTGACCGTGTTCCAATTGTGATTTGGTCGCTTCGTCCAAATCAGAAGCAAATTGCGAGAAGGCAGCCAATTCGCGGTATTGTGCCAACGCGGTACGGATACCACCGGAGAGCTTTTTAACCACTTTAGTTTGTGCAGCACCACCCACGCGCGATACCGAAATACCGGCGTTCATCGCCGGACGAATGCCCGAGTTGAACATGGACGATTCAAGGAAGATCTGTCCGTCGGTAATAGAAATCACGTTGGTTGGAACGAATGCAGACACGTCACCCGCTTGAGTTTCAATGATCGGCAATGCGGTCAAGGAACCGGTTTTGCCTGTCACTTCACCCTTGGTGAATTTCTCAACATAAGCTTCGCTTACACGAGAAGCGCGCTCGAGCAGACGGGAGTGCAGATAGAACACGTCGCCAGGATAGGCTTCACGGCCTGGTGGACGACGCAACAACAGGGAGATTTGACGGTAAGCCCAAGCTTGCTTGGTCAAGTCATCATAAATGATCAGTGCGTCTTGACCGCGATCGCGGAAGTACTCACCCATGGTGCAGCCGGCAAATGCGGCCAGGAACTGCATGGATGCAGGGTCAGAAGCTGTCGCTGCAATCACAATGGTGTGATCCATCGCGCCGTTCTCTTCCAACTTGCGTACTACGCTGGCTACCGAAGAGGCTTTTTGGCCAATCGCCACATAAATACACTTAATGCCAGAACCTTTTTGGTTGATGATCGCATCAACCGCAATGGCAGTTTTACCAATCTGACGGTCACCGATGATCAGCTCACGCTGGCCACGGCCGATAGGTACCATGGCATCGATCGCTTTCAAACCGATTTGTACTGGTTGGTCAACTGACTTACGCCAAATTACGCCCGGTGCAATTTTTTCAACCGCATCAGTCATTTTGGTGTTCAGCGGACCTTTACCGTCGATGGGATTGCCCAGCGCGTCTACTACGCGACCCAGCAGTTCCGGACCAACAGGTACTTCCAGGATACGACCGGTACACTTACATTTCTGGCCTTCGGCCACACCACGGTAATCGCCGAGAATTACTGCACCAACAGAGTCGCGCTCCAGGTTCAGTGCCATCCCGTAAATTCCGCCTTCAAATTCGATCATCTCACCGTACATAACATCGGCGAGACCATGAATGCGAATAATACCGTCAGTTACGGAAACGACAGTACCTTCGTTTTGAGCTTCTGTTGAAAACTCAAGACCAGCAATACGCTGCTTGATGATTTCACTGATTTCAGAAGGATTCAGTTGCTGCATGCTCTGTTCCTCAACCCCAAAGATTAGGATTTCATTGCTTCGGCGAGTTTAGCCAAGCGCCCACGGACTGAACCGTCAATCACCATGTCACCGGTGTGGATAACAACACCACCCAGCAGGCTCTTATCTACCGAACCCTGAACACTGACTTTACGATCCAATTTGGCACTCAGTGCTTGAGCCAATTTGTTTATCAAGTCAACCGGCAACTCAAATGCTGCGGTCACCTCAACATCGATGGTTTTTTCTTGCTGGGCTTTCATTTTGGCAAACAGCTCTTTTACAAAGGGCAAGAGTGCCAAACGTTTATTGCTCGCAAGGGTGTGGATGAAATTCTGTTGATTCTCATCCAATTGATCACCACAAACTTGTACAAAAACGGAAGCTTTTTGCGCCGCAGAAAGACCAGAAACAGCCAAGGCTTTTTTAACCTGATCTTGCTCTGCAACGGCGGCTGAAACTTCCAGAGCTTCAAACCATGACTGCAATTTATTGGCAGCGATGGCGTATTCAAATGCTGCTTTGGCGTAAGGCCTAGCCAAGGTGGTTAGTTCAGCCATGTCTACCTCTCTTAGAGCTCTGCAGCGAGTTTATTAACCAACTCGTTGTGAGCATTTTGATCGATAGAAGATTCAAGAATTTTTTCCGCACCCGCCAGAGCAAGAACAACCACTTTGCTGCGCAATTCTTCTTTTGCACGTGCAGTTGCCTGTTCAATTTCTGCTTGGGCAGAGGCCTTGATACGCTCAGCTTCTACACGCGCCTTCTCTTTTGCTTCTTCAACAACTTCGATAGCGCGCTTGTTAGCTTGATCAATAATGGCAGCAGCTTCTTTCTTGGCAGAAGTCAGTTGCTCAACCACTTTCTTTTTGGCCAGTTCGAGATCTTTTTCGGCTTTATCTGCAGCCTGGAGCCCATCAGCGATACGCTTGGTGCGCTCTGCCATTGCCGCAACAATGGGTGGCCACACAAAACGTTGTGTCAGGTAAATGAAAATGGCAAACGCCACTATCTGACCGATGAAAGTTGCATTAAGGTTCACAGTTGAATGCCTTTGTTAAAGGGATTTAATGTTTATTTCGAGCAGTACTTAAACAACAGCAAACAAAATGTACATGCCGATACCAACACCAATCATTGGAACCGCATCCACCAGACCCATCACTACGAAGAACTGGGTACGCAACATTGGCAGTAATTCTGGTTGACGTGCAGCGCCTTCCAAAAACTTGCCACCCAAGAGTGCTACACCGATTGCAGCGCCGATTGCGCCCAAACCGATTACCAGTGCACCTGCCAAATAAATCAAAGCTGTTGCTTCAGTCACAGTGTTTTCTCCTACTTAAGTTGATAAAAATTAAAAACAAAACCAAAAAACAATTAAAAATGAAAACTAGTGTTGCTCATCCGTTTGGAACGCCATGCTCATATACACAATGGTAAGTACCATAAAGATAAAGGCTTGCAAGGCGATAATCAGGATGTGGAACAGTGCCCAGATGATCTGCAGTGACATACCGAATACACCCAGAACCAAATTCACACCGATCATGATTGCAATCAGGATAAAAATAACTTCGCCCGCATAGAGGTTACCGAACAGACGCAAGCCCAGTGAAATAGGTTTGGCGATCAAGTTGGATAATTCGAGTACCAGGTTTACCGGGATCAACAGGGTTTGAACAATAACGTTGCTGCTGCTGAAAGGGTGTAAGGTCAATTCTTTAGCAAAACCCAGAATGCCTTTCTCGCGGATACTGAAGAACAAAATCAGAAGGAAAACGGTAGCGGCCATACCCAGTGTGATATTGGGGTCAGTAGAAGGAACCACTTTAAAGAATACCGAGTGGGGATCTGCACCCAACACATGAACACCGAAGAGTTCAGCGGTTTTCGGCAACAAGTCGATGGCAATCAAATCCATGGCATTCATGAAGAATACCCACACCAGAATCGTTAATGCCAAAGGACCAACAACTGCGCTTTTGTAGGGAAACATGCCTTTTACGCTGTTATCTACAAATTCAACTACTGCTTCAATCCCGTTTTGAAAACCGGTCGGCACACCGCTGGTTACTTTTTTGGCAACACTGCGGAACAAGAGGAAAAAGACTGTACCCAATACCAGAGACCAGCCCATGGTATCGACGTTGATAGACCAGAACCCCATTTGTGCGGCTTCGTCACTGCTATGCGCGAAACCCCAGGTACCATCAGGCAATTTGCCATAGGTGAGGTTGGTAAGGTGGTGTTTAATGTACTCAGAGGACGTTATTGCTTCTGCGTGTTCGGCGGATGACATCGTTAAGTTCCAAATGACCAAAGTTGAAAGCGGTTTTGGCTGTGGCCACTCGTTAGCGGCGCACTAGCGGATACATCCAGGCAACGGCCTGGACTATCACATAGGCCAGTATCATTACGGCGGCATGGAATGCATTGGTGAGAAATGCAAACTGCTTGAACGCCAGTAAAAATAACAAGGCGGTAATAATAAATTTGCCCAAGGCGCCCACATAAAACGACGCAAGTATCTTTTGGGCAGGCGCGCCCAAGGGTGGGCGAAACGCCATCAGCACCAACCAGCCATTTGCTGCTGTGCTTATGATTCCACCGCATAGCAATGAAATTGCAATCTGATTATTTGCTGCAAGACCTGCAGCGCCGAGTACCAGTGTGAAACACCATTGTGCCAACACGGCTTGAAGAGCAAAGTCACGCCCCTTGAGATAACGAGACACAGTGGCTCTCCATTTTTGGCGGCGGCATTCTGTCACAAAGGATTGCGCATTACCATTAGGTAATAAGCTTATGCACCGAGTGCCCAAACGTCGCGCATTATAGAGACTAACCCCCCTAGCAGCAACCACCGGGCTAGCACTAAATCCAAATAGTGACTAGTAAATTCGCTGTAAATTTAACAATCAATCTGTTTATGAGGAAACAAATTGCCCTAATGAGGGGCAGGCAATCCGCAACGCCGCCCCGCAACCAGCCATTTGTTTTATTTGATATGCCCAAGAATGCCATCGAGTTCATCAAGGGAGTTGTAGCTGATGACCAACTTACCCTTGCCCTTGTTGCCATGCTGGATCTCAACACCGGCACCCAGGGTTTCCGACAGTTGGTCCTGCAGGCGGCGGATATCCGCCGACACCTGCACCTCGGGTTTTGCCTTGTCCTGATTTTTGTTTTCCTGATGCAAGCGCACCAACGCCTCGGTCTGGCGAACCGATAACCCCTTGGCAACAATCTGGCGGGCAATCGCACGCTGGGCATCGGCTTCCAGGGTGAGCAGTGCACGGGCGTGACCCATTTCCAGATCGCCGTGTTCGAGCAGGGTTTTAACCTCATCGCTCAGTGCAATCAGGCGCAGCAAATTGGTGATGGTGGTCCGCGATTTACCCACTGCTTGTGCAACTTCGGCGTGGGTTAATTCAAATTCATCCTGCAAGCGCTTGAGTGCGACGGCTTCTTCGATGGGATTGAGATTTTCGCGCTGGATATTTTCAATCAGCGCCATGGCGATGGCAGCTTCGTCCGGTACATCGCGAATAACGGCGGGGATTTTGTCCAACCCGGCAATTTGCGTAGCACGCCAGCGGCGCTCACCGGCAATAATTTCGTAACGGCCTTCGCCAATCGGGCGCACCACAATGGGCTGCATCACACCTTGGGCTTTGATCGACTCGGCCAACTCTTCCAGTGCTTCGGTATGCATATCGCGACGCGGTTGGTACTTACCGCGCTGAATTAATTCCACTGGTAAGTGGGCGAGTTTGCCGTCGCGGTAATCCAGTTTGCTATCCACCTCGGCAGGATCAAGCGGCATTTCCGGCGCGGGCGCAGTTACGCCCAAACCTGCACTCAAGAGTGCATCCAAGCCTTTTCCTAATCCTTTGCGTTTAGTCGACATCTGCATTCGCCTTGTAAAAAATTGGGTTAAATCGTTTCTGCCGCGACGGCGGTTTTACCGGAGCTTTCATTGCGACGCAAAATTTCACCGGCCAGCGCCAAGTAAGCAATTGCGCCTTTGGATTGACGATCAAACGCCAATACCGGCATACCAAAACTGGGCGCCTCTGCCAGTCGCACATTGCGTGGAATACAGGTGCGATAGAGGCGATCACCAAAGTGCTGTTGCAATTGCGCGGACACATCGTTGGTCAAACTGTTGCGCGGATCATACATGGTGCGCAGCAAACCTTCGATTTTTAAATTCGGGTTGAGCAGTTTTTGAATTTGGTTGATGGTGCCAACCAATGCCGACAAACCTTCCAACGCATAATATTCACACTGCATGGCGATGATTACGCCATCGCAGGCGGTCAGCGCGTTAAGGGTGAGCATGTTGAGCGATGGCGGGCAGTCGATCAGGATGTAATCAAATTGATCGCGCACTTGATGCAGTGCGTTTTGCAACCGGCGCTCTTTGTTATCCAGTGCCAACATTTCCACTTCAGCGGCGGTCAAATCGCCATTCGCGGGCAACACCTGATATTTGCCGCTTTCCGATAACACCAGGCAATCGGTAATCGACTCGCGCTCGGTCAGCACATCGTAAATGGATTTTTCCACGTCGTTTTTATTAACACCACTGCCCATAGTAGCGTTGCCCTGTGGATCGAGATCCACCAACAAGACACGCTTTTTGGTGGCGACCAGTGATGCAGCTAAATTCACGCAAGTGGTGGTTTTGCCCACTCCACCTTTTTGATTGGCAATGGCGTATATCTTGGTCAAGTGAAAATCCTATAACCACCCAGTGGTTGAAAATTTTATTGTTGCGGTTGCAGTACCAGCAAATGGCGTTCGCCATCGGTCTCGGCAACCAACAGTTTTACACTTTCGATTAATGCAATTTTATCGGCGATGGGCGCCAGTTCATCCTGTGGGAATAAACCTTTCATCGCTAAAAAAATACCGTCTTTGTCCAACAGGTGCGCGCAGCCATCAGTCATATCTTGCAAACTGGCAAAAGCCCGGCTGATAACGGCGTTAAATTTCTGCGTTGGTTGAAATTCTTCCACCCGGCGATTTTCCACAGTGACATTGGTTAAGCCTAACAGGGTTTTTACGTGGAATAAAAACCGCGTTTTTTTGCCATTGCTGTCAAGCAGGGTAAATTGCTGTTCCGGAAACATTATTGCCAGTGGAATACCCGGCAGTCCGCCACCGGTGCCAACATCAATTACCCGCGCAGCGGAAAATTTTTTGTTGGCAGTAAACCAGGGCACCACACTTAAACTGTCTAGCAGGTGGCGGGCAACCATCTGCCTGATTTCGCGCACTGCCGACAGATTATAGGCTTTGTTCCATTTTTCAAATTCGCGCACATAGGCTAACAGCTGTTCAATCTGCGTTTCATTGAGCACCACCGACATCTCTGTGGCACCGCGCAATAATTGGGCGCGCAATTCAGTGTGTAAATCAGTCACTCGTTACTCTTTTTTAAAAATGGGTAGGATGGGTTAAGCACAAGCGATCCCATCGGATTTTATATCCATGTTTGATTAAGACGCCTGTTGTTCAGGCGCATCGTCTTGCAAGCGTTTTAACACGCCGCGTTTTTTCAAATAAATCAGCACCAATGAAATTGCAGCTGGTGTGATACCGGAAATACGCGCCGCGCGCGCCAGGGTTTGCGGCCGCGCAGCGGTCAATTTTTGTTTGACCTCATTGGATAATCCATCCACCACTGAATAATCAAAGTCATCCGGGATAATGGTATTTTCATAGGCGCGCAGGCGATCTACATCTTCTTGCTGACGTTCGATATAGCCGGAATATTTTGCTTCGATCTCAACTTGTTCCGCCGCCGCTTCATTGGCGATGGCTTCTCCTTTGAGCGAAGCAACATCGGCGTAGCTCAATTCTGGACGGCGCAACAAATCCATCAAACTGTATTCGCGCGTGAGTTTGGTCTGGATTTTTTGTTCCACTTGTTCTGCTTCTGCAGAACCGGCTTGAATCCAGGTAGAACGCAAACGCTCTTGCTCAAGCGCGATTTGCTCACGCTTGTCGCAGAAAATTTTCCATTGTGCATCGCCGATCAAACCAAATTCGCGCGCTTGTTCGGTGAGGCGCAAATCAGCATTGTCTTCGCGCAACAACAAACGGTATTCGGCGCGACTGGTAAACATGCGGTAGGGTTCTTTGGTGCCAAGGGTAATCAAGTCGTCCACCAATACACCGGTGTAGGCTTGGTCGCGCGTTGGGCACCAGGCCGCTTTTTCTTGCGCGCGCAGCGCCGCGTTTATTCCCGCAAGCAAACCTTGTGCGCCGGCTTCTTCGTAACCGGTGGTGCCATTGATCTGGCCAGCAAAAAATAAACCGCCGATCACTTTGGTTTCCAGACTGTGCTGCAAATCCTGCGGATTGAAATAATCGTATTCAATCGCGTAACCGGGACGCAGGATGTGCGCGTTTTCAAAACCTTTCATCGAGCGCACGATTTCCAGCTGCACATCAAACGGCAAGCTGGTGGAAATTCCGTTGGGGTAAAGCTCGTGGGTAGTCAACCCTTCCGGCTCAATAAATACCTGATGTGAATCCTTATCCGCGAAGCGGTGAATTTTATCTTCGATCGATGGGCAGTAGCGCGGGCCGATGCCTTCAATCACGCCCGAGTACATGGGCGAGCGATCGAGATTGCGACGAATCACGTCGTGGGTTTTTTCATTAGTGTGGGTGATGTAGCAGCAAATTTGTTGCGGCTGCATGGCGCGATTGCCCATCACCGACATCACCGGACGCGGTTCATCGCCGTATTGTTTTTCCAGCACAGCCAAATTAACGGTGCGCGCATCAACGCGCGGCGGGGTGCCGGTTTTTAAGCGATCAACGCGCAGCGGCAGTTCACGCAGACGCTTTGATAACGCGATCGACGGCGGATCACCGGCGCGGCCACCGGAATAATTTTGCATGCCGATATGGATCAAACCACCCAGGAAAGTCCCGGCAGTGAGCACCACCTGGTTGGCCATAAATTTCAGGCCCATCTGGGTGACCACGCCGCGCACCTGATCATTTTCCACAATCAGGTCATCAGCGGCTTGTTGGAAAATCCATAAGTTTTCCTGGTTTTCCAGGGTTTCACGGATCGCCGCTTTGTAGAGGATTCGGTCGGCCTGGGCGCGGGTCGCACGCACAGCGGGGCCTTTGCGCGCGTTCAATACACGGAATTGGATGCCGCCTTTATCGGTTGCCAGTGCCATAGCACCGCCCATGGCATCAATTTCTTTTACCAGATGGCTTTTGCCAATCCCGCCAATGGCCGGGTTACAGGACATTTGGCCGAGGGTTTCGATGTTGTGCGAGAGCAATAAGGTTTTACAGCCCATGCGCGCTGCCGCCAGACAGGCTTCAGTACCGGCATGGCCACCACCGATCACAATCACATCAAAACGATCCGGGAAAATCATCGCTTACTACCTTGCAGCCGGGCTGCGTACTAATACCTTGAACAGGCGTGGAGACAAAAGGGGCGACATTATAGGGCTTGTCAGTGTTTTGCACAAAACTTGTACAGGGATTAATCAGTATAAATTTTCCTCACCAGAATCAGCCTCCAGCAAGCATCAACTTATTCAAAAAAACGGTTCGCGTTACAACAAAGGAGAATATTTTATGAAATGAATATATGTATTGTTATTTATGTATTTAAAAGATGTAGTTATATATGTAGCTGACTATTTATGTGGATAAGACAAAAAAGTAATTGTTTTTCAATAGGTTAAATCAAGGATAAGGCTCTGAAAAAGCATCGCGCAAACTGCGCTTAAGCTGCTCAGAAGCTGGTTGTAAAAGCCTGAGTTATACAGCGAGGCCGCGAAAAGTTACTTATCCCCAAAAGCCTGCCCAGCTTTTGTCATCAACACCCACAGGCTTGTACACACAGGATCAATTTAGCTGTTGAAACAGTATTAAAAACAAGCATTTAGACAATAAAACTCGATTCAACTGTGGATAACCTGTGTAACTGTGTGGAAAAACATGAAGATAAGCCTGAATAAAGGTGTCTTTTACTGGAAGGTTTGCTTTTTTAAGCAGAGATTTGTTGGTGCAGCTATTTAAGGAATCAGGATCAGGAGGCGCCTTGGGAATCCAGCTCTTCTGACTTATTAATGGAGTTATCCAACCATTGGGGGGGAGCGATCTGTGCATCCAGCCAATTCAGGAGTAGCGACCAATCCTGTCGGTCGCGTTCATGACTTTGCTGTGGGTAGTCGGCAATGCCACGTCCTTCACTGTAGGCGCGTACGTAATTCTGGGTATCTCTCAGGGTCGCAGGATAGGGAATATTCAGGCTTAGCAGGAATCGCTGCAATCGCTCCCAAGCCTGGGTTTGCTGTTTGACGCGATTGGCGACTACCGCAATAGGTCGACGGTGGCGGCGCATACTTTGGGTTAACAGGAGATCCCCGATAAAACGGGCACTAGCCCTTATGTCGATATCCGATGGCAAGACGGGGACTATGATCAGATCATGGTTCTGGATCAGGTCATCCAGTGCCATACCCGACAGGCCGGGAGCGGCGTCGGTAATTAACCAGCGGGTGGATTTGGGGGCCCGCCATTGAAAGCTGCGGGTGATACGGCTATTTAATTCTATTTTTACGCCAAAAATACCGGGCAGGTCGGCGTTGCGGGAGTTGATCCAGTGACTGGCTGAACCCTGTGGATCCGCATCGACCAGTGCTGTGGGATCGCCCCGTTTGGCCAGCCAACTGGCGAGATTGGTACTGACGGTGGTTTTCCCCGAACCGCCTTTGCCATTGATGACCAAAATACGGCAGGCAGACAACATCTGGATCGCCACCATGGGATCACTGTTATTTTTGATGCTATTCGGCGGATTGGGCATGGATGGTGTCTACAGTGCTTATTTAATAAGCAGTATAGACACCTGAATGGATTTAGGTAGAACCAGACGACCTAAAGGCTTATTTACCAATACAAAAACTGCTGAAAATGCGACCTAATAGATCATCCGGCGTAAATTCACCGGTGATTTCACCCAAGGCATTCTGGGCGTGGCGCAGGTCTTCGGCGAGTAATTCACCGGCGGCGTAGCCTTGTAATTGCGCTTGGCCGGAGGCGAGGAAGTGATTGGCGCGCTCGAGGGCGTCCAGATGGCGACGGCGTGCGGTAAAACCACTTTCGCCGCTATCGCTAAAACCCATAATAGTTTTCAGGTGGTGTTTCAGTGCATCGATACCGGCACCGGTAGCAGCGCTGATGCCTATATAAGTCGCTCCAGCGTCTGATTCAAACAGCCCCGCTGCTTCGCTGCTGAGGTCGATCTTGTTGCGAACCAGGGTAATTTTGCCTGGATCTTGCAGTTTTTCCACAAAGTCCGGCCATATGGTGTGGGGATCAGTATGTTGGCTTTGGCGGCTATCAACCAATAACAACACGCGATCTGCCTGTTGGATTTCTTGCCAGGCGCGTTGGATACCGATTTGCTCAACTTCATCCGGGCTTTCGCGCAAGCCCGCGGTGTCGATGATGTGCAATGGCATGCCGTCAATGTGGATATGCTCGCGCAGCACATCGCGGGTAGTGCCTTCAATACTGGTGACAATGGCGGATTCACGGCCGCTAAGGGCATTGAGCAGGCTGGATTTACCGGCATTGGGGCGACCGGCGATAACGACGCGCATACCGTCGCGAACCAGGGCACCCTGGCGTGCTTCTTTAAATACCTGCTGCAGTTTGCCGATGATGCCGTCCAGATCCCGCGCGACTTTGCCATCACTTAAAAAGTCGATCTCTTCTTCCGGGAAGTCGATAGAGGCTTCCACATAGATGCGTAGGTGAATCAATGCATCGACCAGTTCGTGGATTCTTTTGGAAAATGCACCTTGTAGTGAGTGCAGGGCATTGCGTGCGGCTTGTTCGGTAGTGGCATCGATTAAATCGGCGATGGCTTCAGCCTGCGTCAGGTCGAGTTTATCGTTTAAAAAGGCACGCTCGGAAAACTCACCGGGGCGGGCGAGGCGAATGCCGAGCTGGGTAATTTCACGCAGGAGCAAATCAAGGATCACCGGCCCGCCATGACCCTGGAGTTCAAGGACATCTTCACCGGTAAAAGAGTGGGGCCCAGGGAAAAACAAGGCTATGCCCTGGTCGAGCACATCTCCGCTGCGATTTTTGAAATCGCAATAATGGGCATGGCGCGGTTGGAGCTGGATATTCAGGAGTTGTTCGGCGACCAGACGGGCTTTGGGGCCGGAGACGCGGACTATGCCGACACCACCACGGCCAGTGGCGGTGGCTATGGCAGCGATGGTGTCGGTAATGATCATAGTGCTAACTTACTTGTGAGAAGGTTCTGCGTCGATTTGTTTGGTAATGATGTACTGCTGCAGAATCGACAAGCTGTTGTTGGTCACCCAGTAAAGTACCAAACCGGCGGGGAACCAGAGGAACATAAAGGTGAAGATCAAAGGCAGCATTTGCATAATGCGCGCTTGCATCGGGTCGGTCGGCTGCGGGTTCAGCTTCTGCATGAAGTACATGGTAATGCCGTAGATGATAGGCAATACAAAGTAAGGATCTTTGACCGACAGGTCGAGAATCCAGCCGAAGAATGGTGAGTGGCGCAGTTCAACCGATTCCATCAGCACGTAGTACAAGGCGAGGAATACCGGCATTTGAATCAGCAGCGGCAAACAACCACCGAATGGATTCACCTTTTCGGTCTTGTACATCTTCATCATTTCTTGCGAGAACTTCTGGCGGTCATCGCCATAACGCTCTTTCATTTCAGCCATTTTCGGCGCTAATTTGCGCATTTTCGCCATGGATTTATAGCTGGTAGCCGACAATTTGAAGAACAGGAGCTTCACACAGAGGGTCAAACCAATAATGGCCAAGCCCCAGTTACCCACCAGGTTGTGGATAAACTTCAGTACTAAAAATAGCGGTTTAGCTACCCACCACAACCAGCCATAGTCTACGGTCAGGTCCAGATAGGGGGAGATTTCTTCCAAACGCTTGGTATCTTTTGGACCCGCATAGAAACCGGCGCTGATTACACCCTGACTACCGGCCGCAACTTCATTTACCTTGCCGGTAAAACCCATCAAATACAGGTCATTGTTGCCCAACTTGCGCAGATGGTAGGTGTTTTGGCTATCGGCATCGGGAATCCAGGCGCTGATGAAGTAGTGTTGCACCATGGCAACCCAACCGCCTTTTTCAGTGGTTTTAAACTCTTTCTCGGCGATTTTGGCAAACGTGAGCTTTTTGTAATTCTCGTCAGTGGTAGTGATTGCCGCACCAAGGAAAGGATTCATTTCCAAGGCACTGACTTTGACGAAGTTTTGGCTGTCACGCTTGATTTGACCATAAAGTTGGGCTGACCAGGCTGCGGCACTTTGGTTGTCGATCAGGTAATCCACCTTGATCAAGTAATCGCCACGGGTAAACGTAAAGCGTTTGGTGATTTTCACATCGCCCTGTTGCAACACCAGATCAACCTGCAGTTGTTGCTGGCCATCAGCCAGTTGGTAGCTTTGTTGTTCGCTGCTAAACAACGGGCGACCCTGGGCGGTATCGGTACCGTTCAAGCCGATCAAACCGCTTTGTGCCAGATAAGTATGGTTGTCGCGATTATCGAGCAGCACAAAAGGTTGATCCGGCGTATCCAATTTCAGGAAGTGGCGTGGCAGTGCCAGTTGCACAATGTCGCCGCCCAATGGATTGATCACCAGATCAAAGCTGTCGGTTTTTACCGTGATGAGTTTTTCAGCGGCCAATTCAACTTTGGCGGCTTCACTCAACTCATTGGCGGCAACCGGAATCTCACTGGTTGCAGAAGGTACTGCACCAGTTGGTGTTGCTGCGCTGGAGGAGGTTTGTGATGCAACGGCTGCCGGTGCAGGACGTTGTTCCTGGAATTCATGCCAGCGAATAACCAACATCAACAAGGTAGCGAGAATTGCCGCTATTAATAGGTTTTTTTGCCAATCCATCTTAATGACTGCCATCAGTAGTGTGTGAATGGGTAGAAGAACAACAGGTTTTTTTAACCTCTGGCACCGGATCCAGACCGCCTGCATGCCAGGGGTGGCATTTTAGTAGGCGACGCAGGGTTAGATAAGTCCCTACAACAAATCCGTGCTTGATGATTGCCTCTTCCGAATAATGGGAGCAACTGGGGTAAAAACGGCATTGATTGCCAATCCAGGGGCTAAGTACATAGCGATAACCATGGAGCAGCTTGACCGCCATCCATACCAGGCCCTGATTTAGCTTAGTGACCAGCCGTTTTACCATCTGCATTTACCTGCGGTGGTTCCGCGTTTGCTGCCAGTGAGCTGTGCGTGTGCGATGTTAACCGATGATGGCGCATTTTTTTGAAAATTCGCTGCCATTGTTGATTCAGTTGTTGGGTAAATTCGCTGTTCGATAACTTATCCAGACCCGTGCGTGAGAGCAGGATCATATCCACACCGGCAAATGCCTGTTGCTGCAGACGAAAATTTTCACGTATCAACCGTTTCATGCGGTTGCGTTCTACCGCATGGCGAATATGTTTTTTCGCCATCACCAAACCCAAACGGGCATGTGGCAACTGGTTGAAACGGGCGAGGATCAGGAAGTTCTGGTGCGAAGCGCGCAGGGGAGCATCATCAAAAACGGGTTTAAAGTCAGCGGCGCAGAGTAAACGAAGGGATTTGCCAAAACGAAAGTCTTGGGCTTGATTCGAACTAGCAGGCTGTTGAAATTCTATTTCGGCTGGCATATGTGCGCTAAAAATAGTCTAGGAGTGACCGTCATCGACTACCTTTATCCCACATCTGCCAATAACGAATTTCAACAAACTGCTAGTGAACCAATAAGCGGCGTAATTAAACGCGAGTCAGCTCAGCACGGCCTTTTGAACGACGACGAGCTAAAACTGCACGACCACTTTTGGTCGCCATACGAGCACGAAAACCGTGGTTGCGAACACGCTTCAGATTGCTGGGTTGGAAAGTTCTTTTCATGATAAACCTGTTAAAAATCCTGAGTTAATTCACACGGTGTGCGAAAAGAGGCGTGATTCTAATGAAAGCCACTGGCTAAAGCAAACAATTTTGTGCAAATAATCTACAAAAGCGAATAAATCTTCTTGTGTACAAAATTTACCGCTTTGCCCCCAATTTACTCATGGGTTGTTAACAGGTTTATCCACAGAAAAAGTGGTTTTTGGTGATTTCCCGCTGTTTTTAGTTACTTCGGTCACTGTATGTAACTGGTTGAATTTTAATAGCTAAGTTTGAATCTATTGAATTTATTTTGGCTTTTACTGTGGATAACTTCAGGGTGCGAGAGTAGACTTGCTCCCCCTTGTATAAATTGTTCGCCAGTCGTTTCATTTATCACTCGGGTTTGTCATTGTTCGGCCGGTTTCCTCTGTGGAAACCTGTGGACGTCTTGTCGCCGTTTACCTCTCTTTTAATAACCAACAAACGCCGTCGCGTTTCGGGAGTTTTTGTTTTGCTGCAGTCGATTTGGAAACTATGTGCCGCCAGCTTGCAGGATGAATTGCCATCGCAGCAATTCAACACCTGGATTCGGCCACTGCAAATTGATGAATCTGCCGCTCCCTCCGAACTGCGTTTATTGGCGCCTAATCGTTTTATTTGCGATTGGGTAGCAGACAAATTTCTCAACCGGATTCGCGAGCTGGCCGGTCACTACCATCAGGATGCCAATCTGCAAGTAGCAGTGGGTGTTGCCCCGCGTCCTGCGGCCGGATTCCAGGCGCCACCGGTGGCACCTAATCGTTTTGAACGCCCGGCGCCAGCACCGGCTGTATTTGTCACCCAGAATTCATCGGTGACGGATAATCTGGCCTTTGTGCCGGCTAATGATGAGGCGCGCGCGGTTCCGGCTTACACATCCCCGCTCAATTCTGGCAACTTTGCTGCTAAAAGCAGTGAATATGATGTTAACGTGCCCGTTATTGTTGAAGATTTGCAAGTCGATAACACCAGCCGTGATACCAGTAACCGCGCCGCAGCAGATATAGAAGTAGAAGGCGGGCTCAAACACAGTAATTATTTAAATGCCGGTTCGACCTTTGCCACCTTCGTCGAAGGTAAGTCCAACCAGTTAGGTCTGGCCGCTGCGCGACAAGTGGCTGAAAACCCCGGCGGTGCCTATAACCCGCTGTTTATCTACGGTGGTGTTGGCTTGGGGAAAACTCACTTGATGCAAGCCGTGGGCAATGCGATGGTGGCCAAGAACCCCAACGCCAAAGTGGTTTACCTGCATTCCGAACGCTTTGTGGCTGATATGGTAAAAGCGCTACAACTGAATGCTATCAATGATTTCAAGCGCTACTATCGCTCGATGGATGCACTTTTAATTGACGACATCCAATTTTTTGCCGGCAAAGAGCGTTCACAAGAAGAATTCTTTCACACCTTTAATTCATTGCTCGAAGGTGGCCGTCAGATTATCCTCACCTGTGACCGTTTTCCTAAAGAAATCAATGGCCTTGAGGAGCGACTCAAGTCGCGCTTCGGCTGGGGATTAACCGTAGCGGTTGAGCCGCCGGAGTTGGAAACCCGGGTAGCGATTTTGATGAAAAAGGCAGAGCAGGTGAATATTGACCTGCCACACGAAGCAGCCTTTTTTATCGCCCAACGCATCCGCGCCAATGTGCGTGATTTGGAAGGAGCGCTCAAGCGGGTTATTGCCAGCGCCAATTTTACCGGTCGGGCAATTGATGTTGAGCTGGTGCGTGAAGCCCTGAAAGATTTGTTAGCCCTGCAGGATAAACAGGTCGGTATCGACAATATCCAGCGGGTGGTGTGTGAATATTACAAAATCAAAATGAACGACATGATTTCCAAGCGTCGCAGTCGTTCAGTGGCGCGCCCACGTCAGGTGGCTATGGCTTTGGCAAAAGAGTTGACCAATCACAGCCTGCCGGAAATAGGTGAAGCCTTTGGTGGCCGCGACCATACGACTGTCTTGCATGCCTGTCGCAAAATCAAGGAGCTGCAAGAGGAAACGGCGGATATCCGCGAGGATATGAAAAACCTGTTACGTTCCTTAACCACCTGATTTTATTGCGTTAATTGTTAGTTATTGTTCTTTGTTTTGTGCACTGAGATAAAACCCAAATAAGTCCCGGAAGATTACCAAAGAGACCATCACATGAAATTTGCCGTATCTCGCGAAGCCTTGCTGAAACCCTTACAACTGGTAGCTGGTGTGGTGGAGCGTCGTCAAACGCTGCCGGTATTGTCGAACGTACTGATTCAATTAAATGGCGATCAATTGTCGCTGACCGGTACGGATTTGGAAGTGGAAATTGTGGGTCGTATCACCCTGGAGCAAGCGGGCCAATCCGGTGAGATTACTGTACCGGCGCGCAAGCTGGTGGATATTTGCCGCTCCTTACCTGATGGCAGCAATATCGAATTTACCCTGGAAGAAAACCGTATTCTGGTGAAATCCGGCCGCAGCCGTTTTACCTTGTCGACCTTACCAGCCGGTGATTTCCCGAATGTGGAAGATGCACCCGGTAATCTGCGTTTCAGCTGTGCACAGCAAGAAGTAAAACGCCTGATTGAACGCACCGCATTTGCCATGGCTCAGCAAGATGTTCGCTATTACTTGAATGGTATGTTGTGGGAAGTCCGCCAGGATCAACTGCGTGTTGTTGCTACCGATGGCCACCGTATGGCTATGTGTACTCGCGCTGTAGCCGTTAACACCAGCGACGTTGTGCAGGCCATTCTGCCGCGCAAAGGTGTACTGGAATTATCCCGCTTGCTGGATGACTCTTCTGCCCAAGTTGAAGTTGTACTCAGTGCCAATCATATCCGTGTGACCTCTATGGACTATACCTTCACCTCCAAACTGGTGGACGGCAAGTTCCCTGAATACGAACGTGTATTACCGCGCGGTGGCAATAAAGTAGTGATAGGTTCGCGCCTGGAGTTGAAACAAGCCTTTGCTCGCACCGCGATTTTATCCAATGAGAAATACCGTGGCGTGCGCTTGTTATTGTCCGATGGCAGCTTAACCATAGTCGCCAACAACCCCGAGCAGGAAGAAGCGGAAGAACAGGTGACTGTGGATTACACCGGCGATTCTCTGGAAGTCGGTTTCAATGTGAGTTACTTGCAAGATGTCACCAATGTAATCAGTAACGAAAACGTGAAAATTACCCTGTCGGATGCTAACTCCAGTGCACTGCTGGAAGAGCCGGAAAACAGCGATTCTCTCTATGTTGTTATGCCAATGCGCCTCTAAGAGGCCATTGGTATAAGCCATTCCTGCCGGTCATATGACCCTCAAACGTCTTTTTATTCAAAACCTGCGCAATCTTGAAGGGGTAGATATTATTCCCTCGGCGCAGGTGAATCTTATCTTTGGTGAAAACGGCTCGGGTAAAACCAGTATTCTGGAAGCCATAAACCTGTTGGCCTTGGGGCGATCCTTTCGCAGCCACAAACACAAACCGCTGATCCGCCACCAACAACAAGCCTTTACGGTGTTTGGTCGTGTACATACTGATGATCATTCAGAGGTGCCTATTGGCATCACTCGCGCAATGGACGGTGAAGCCAGCTTTAAAGCGAATGGTGTGGTTGTCTCTTCAGCGGCTGATCTTGCGGCTTATCTTCCTGTTCAAGTCATCAATTCCGATACATTTTTATTACTGGAAGGTAGTCCCAAGGTACGGCGACAGTTTATCGATTGGTTAGTGTTCCACGTGGAACCTCAATTTTACCCGGCATGGAAGGCTATCCAACGTTGCCTCAAACACCGCAATAGCCTGTTGCGGCGTGATAGAATAGACCGCTTTGAATTGGCCAGTTGGGATCAGGAATTAACGATTCTTACTGAAAAAATTCACGAGTTACGTTCTGCCTGTATGGCGGAGTTTGAATCCAATCTTTCCGACTTGCTGCGGGAGTTTGTTAAGGTGGATGGCATCAAGCTCAGCTACTATCGCGGCTGGGACAAAGAGCGAGATTATAGCGATATACTCGCAGAAGGTTTTGAACGGGATCAACGTTTGGGTTATACCCAGATGGGAAGCCACAGGGCAGACTTAAAAATAACGGTGAACGGCCAGGACGCGGCAGAATTGCTGTCTCGCGGCCAACAAAAGTTACTGGTCTGTGCATTGAAGATCGCCCAAGGCTATGTGTTTAGCCGCATCACCGGGCGTAAGTCTATTTATCTCGTAGATGATTTACCGGCAGAGCTGGATGATAAACATCGCAAGCTGCTGGTGCATTGGTTGCACACCATGCAAACCCAGGTTTTTATTACCGGTGTGGAGCAAGAGACTCTCTTATCCAGCTGGCGCGATAGAACGGAGATAGTCCCTAAAATGTTCCACGTGGAACAAGGCAGGGTAACAGAGGTCAGCGAAATCCTGGCTTCTGGATTGAATGAATAAGTCATCAGCCTGTTGCTGATCGCTACTGAACAAAAAAGCGGAGAAATGCTATGTCAGAAGAGAATGTTTACGACTCGTCCAGTATTAAGGTCCTCAAGGGCCTGGATGCGGTGCGTAAGCGCCCAGGGATGTACATTGGCGACACCGATGACGGCTCAGGCCTGCATCACATGGTGTTTGAAGTCGTGGATAACTCTATCGATGAAGCGCTGGCAGGGCACTGTGATGAAGTGCGTGTCATTATTCATCCGGATGAAACTGTCTCTGTCTCTGACAATGGTCGTGGTATCCCTACCGAAATGCACGAAGAGGGCGTCTCCGCTGCCGAAGTTATCATGACGGTATTGCATGCCGGTGGTAAGTTCGATGACAACACCTATAAGGTTTCCGGCGGCTTGCACGGTGTAGGTGTGTCAGTGGTTAATGCCTTATCTGAGTGGTTAAAACTGACGATTCGTCGTGGCGGCAAGATTCATGAACAAATTTATCGCCATGGTGTACCTGATGCACCGCTTGCTGTGGTGGGCGACTCGACCACAACCGGTACTGAAATTCACTTCAAACCCTCGGCGGAAACCTTCACCAATATCGAATTTCACTTCGAATTATTGGCTAAACGCCTGCGCGAACTCTCATTCCTGAACTCTGGCGTGCGTATTGTATTGAAGGATGAACGTAGCGCCAAAGAAGAGGTTTACCAATACGAGGGTGGTTTGCGTGCGTTTGTGGATCACTTGAACAAGAACAAAACTACCATTAATAAGATGGTGCACTTTGTGTCGCTCAAGCGCGATGACGGTATAGGTGTGGAAGTGGCGCTGCAGTGGAACGATTCCTTCCAGGAAAACCTACTTTGCTATACCAACAATATTCCCCAGCGTGACGGTGGTACCCACTTGGCGGGCTTCCGTGCGGCGCTGACCCGTGGTTTGAATAACTACATCGAGAAAGAAGGCATCGCCAAAAACGCCAAAGTGGCTACTACCGGTGATGATGCCCGTGAAGGTCTGACGGCGATTATCTCGGTAAAAGTGCCTGATCCTAAATTCTCCAGCCAGACCAAAGATAAGCTGGTTTCCTCCGAGGTGAAAACCGCGGTAGAGCAGGAGATGAACGAACACTTTGGTGCCTACTTGCTGGAAAACCCGCAAGAAGCCAAATCGATTGTGGGTAAGATGATTGATGCCGCTCGTGCCCGTGAAGCTGCGCGTAAAGCCCGTGAAATGACTCGCCGTAAAGGCGCGCTGGATATTGCTGGCCTGCCTGGTAAGCTGGCGGATTGCCAGGAAAAAGACCCGGCATTGTCTGAACTCTACCTGGTAGAGGGTGACTCTGCGGGCGGTTCCGCTAAACAAGGTCGCGCGCGTAAAACCCAGGCGATTCTGCCGCTCAAGGGTAAGATCCTCAACGTAGAGAAAGCCCGTTTTGACAAGATGTTATCCAGTGCAGAAGTGGGTACGCTCATTACTGCATTGGGTTGCGGTATCGGTAAAGAAGATTACAACCCGGAAAAACTGCGCTATCACAGCATCATTATCATGACCGACGCCGACGTCGACGGTTCACACATTCGCACCCTGTTATTGACCTTCTTCTTCCGTCAGATGCGCGAATTGATTGAGCGTGGCCACATTTATATCGCCCAACCACCACTGTACAAAATCGCCAAAGGCAAGCAGGAACAATACTTGAAAGACGAAGCGGCGATGACAGAGTTTCTGACGCAGGCCGCTTTGGAAGATGCAAGCCTCCACGTTAACCCCAGTGCGCCACCCATTGCCGGTGAAGCCTTAGAGAAACTGGTTTACGAATACCGCAAAGTGATGGCGACGATTGAGCGTTTGTCGCGCCTGTATCCTGCTGATGTGCTGGAAAAAATGATCTACTTACCGGCAGTTCGCCCTGAGCATTTGGCGGATCAAGGCCATATGCAGCAATGGTGCGACCAGATGGCTGCCCATTTCAGTATCGACGCTCGCGCCGGTAGTCAGCGCTATATCATCACCGTGCGTGAAGACACCGAGCGTCACCTGTTTATGCCCCAAGTAGAAATCACTGCCCACGGTATTGCGACGCCTTATCCGTTTAACCACGACTTCTTCGCCTCGGGCGAATACGCGTCTATTGTCTCCTTGGGCGAGAAACTGGAAAACCTGATTGAAGACGGCGCCTATATCCAGCGTGGTGAGCGTAAACAACCATTGTTCAAGTTCGCTGAAGGCTTGGAATGGTTAATGAAAGAATCACGCAAAGGCTACAACATCCAGCGCTATAAAGGTCTGGGCGAGATGAACCCGGAGCAATTGTGGGAAACCACCATGAACCCGGAAACCCGTCGCATGCTGCGTGTAACGATTCAAGATGCTATCGCCGCCGACCAGATCTTCACCTGTTTAATGGGCGATAACGTGGAACCACGCCGGGAGTTTATCGAAACCAACGCCTTGGCTGTGGCTAACCTGGATATATAACCAGTGTCGAATCTCATTCGGCGTGAACTTTTGTCTCATATACGTGATCCCTCGTCTCACTATTCGTGAACTGAGGGATGCGTATAGAAAAGGAACAAATAATAAAAGTTGGAGGAGATGAAATGGGTAAGCTTTACGTTAATGCTGCACCATTTTCACTAAGTGATGATCAGATTCTGTATCTCTATTGTGTAGAGTACAAAGACCACGAAACCTTAAACTCTCTCCGAAATGAGTTGCGAGGCAAATACTTTGTCCGGCGAGCTGGGGATAAAGTTGAAATTGTTCCTTATATTTTCACTAATGAGGAAAACCAATTTGGGAATCCTATAGAAGTAAATTTATATGATAGATATGATTTGCTAGCAGCCTTAGCTGAGAACTGGATATTAAGGACATTCAAATCAAAAAAGGCCACTTGCTGGATATCTGGTGGTTACATTCATTACCTTTCTAAAAAATCAGGCTCAGACATTCTAGATAAATGTTTGAATGATAGATCAATCGTTCCCACATCTATTAGCTTACGATTTGGAGCCGAGTTTTCGATTCGAAAAATTCAGGTTAATGGAAAAATATCACCCTCAGTAATCGTAAATACTAGGAAAAGAATAATAATTAATGAGCCATTAATAAATTTTTTACAAATTGGCTTTGATCCGGTTGGTTTTTACATCTTAGAGAAAAATCATCCAGAAGAAAAAGGAAGACTCGTTGGTTGTGTTGAGAGAGTAGAAGGAGATATTCTTTTTTTAAAAGATAACGGAAATAATCCTGATACATTAAAAATCGATTTAGCCTACTTGGAACCAAGACAAGAAAACCTAGAAGCAATATTAAAATTGTATCTTGGTGATGAAAGTCTTGATGTATTAGAAAAGATAAAAAACATTTCTTCCGAAAAATTCAGTGGGCCCACTAAGCTTGAAACAATAAATCAACTTTTTGCATTTCTCGAAAAACAAGAAAGAAACATCTGTCAGAATATACAAATCGTATTTGATACTCCATTAAGTAATGAATATCAAGCTTCCATACAAAATGGGGAATTTACAAAACCTAATTTACTTTTTGATGTTTCTGGACGGAAAACAAGCACATGGAATCAAGGTGGATTAGATAAGTATGGACCCTTTAATTGGGAGGGATTCCCTTACAGAAATATAAATATTGCCGTCATATGCCAAAGTGACAAACAAGGAGAAGTTGAACGGTTTATAAAACAACTTCTAGATGGAATTCCAGGAAGTACATATGCAGAATCCGGATTTTTAAAAAGATATCATTTCGATAAACCTTATTTTCGAGTGTTTCCTACAGAAAATAATAGCCCTCATGCATACAAGGTTGCGTGCGGTAAAGCTCTAGACCACATTACCGAACATGGCCGAAAATGGCACCTTTCTCTTATACAGATAGAGGAAAAATTCCATGAATTACAAGGTACAGATAATCCATATTTAGTAGTTAAAGCTTTCTTACTGTCAAAAGATATTCCAGTTCAGCAATTTGAATTTGAGACAATCATTCAAAATGGATTATCGCTAACAGCAAGTGTTAACAATATGGGAGTAGCCTGTTATGCAAAAATGGGAGGCACCCCTTGGATTCTTCCTGCTAAAAGCACTCTTTCCCATGAGCTGATTATTGGAATTGGCTCGTACATGTCATCAGAAGGAAGACTAGGAGATAAGAGACGCTATATTGGAGTTACAACAGTATTCAGTGGAGATGGAAGATATTTATTAGAATCACGTACAGCAGTAGTTGATTTTGATTCTTATCAGAAAGAATTAGCCTCAAATCTGATGAGAATAGTAAATGACATTAGACGAACAGAAGCATGGAGCGATAATGATCCTGTAAGATTTATTTTTCACATATTTAAGCCGCTAAAAAATAGTGAAATTGAGGCAGTAAAGCAATTAGTCGCCGAACTAGGGATGCCACATGCGGAATTTGCATTTTTACATATAGCAGATAGTCACCCATTCTATATTTTTGATAAGTCTG
The DNA here is from genome assembly GCF_002007605.1 of Cellvibrio sp. PSBB023. NCBI lineage: Bacteria > Pseudomonadati > Pseudomonadota > Gammaproteobacteria > Cellvibrionales > Cellvibrionaceae > Cellvibrio > Cellvibrio sp. PSBB023. The sequence goes on from NZ_CP019799.1 coordinate 3,427,408, forward strand.
AATTTGGTATTGGCAAACAAGTTAAAAAAGGTGTGTATGCGCCCTCGAGAGGCAGCTACATTAAACTTAATCCAATAGAAGCTCTAGTTTGCCTGACTGGTGCTAAAGAATTAAAACAAGTTAGTGATGGATTACCCACTCCGATTTTACTAAAACTTCACGAAAGCTCTTCATTTAGAGATTTAGATTATCTATCAAGGCAAGTCTTTGAATTCTCTTGTTTGTCATGGCGAGGACTTCAACCGTCTCCTGTACCAATCACAATTTTATATTCAGATTTAGTAGCAAAGAACATAAATCAGTTATCGACAATACCAAGCTGGTCAACAGAAAATATCCTAGGCCCAATCGGACGGACTAGGTGGTTTCTATGAGCAATGATTTGCTTAATCTACTAATGCAAAGACTTCATTCGACAATATCCGATGGAGCTAGCTTGGTATTATTATTCGCCGAGTGGTTCAACATCGATGTAGAAACTCCAACAGAAGAGGAACCTAGCAGCCTATGGCGATATCAGCTTGTTGCTGATGCAGCTATGAGAGGTGCATTAGGTAAATCGATAAACTATCAGTTTTCTGATGGGCTAACTTTTCTAAAACAAAAAGAGTATTTTGTTCCAAATAAAATACCAGGATTTGAAGCTGATCCCCTTGCAATATTAGCGGTAGCTATTGGCATCGAGAAAAGTGGACTCGATACAAATGATGTAGATTGGCTAAATACAATAATCACTTGTGCGATTGATAAAGAACAGGATAAATGGAGACTTGACCTGTTGAAAGCAGCAAGGGTTATTCTAAAAATAGATGTTCAATCACTGAACAACGTAATTATTAGATGTGCATTGTCTTCGAAAGGTCTTTGTCAGATCGAAAAAGATGATCATAAACTTGCCGAGGAGCAATGTTTAATCTTCGCAGATGCCTCTTCTGAAGATGCCTTATTTAGATATGCAGCTTTAAATACTCTAATTAAGGTGGAGGGACGAATTAGATTTGGGAAAACGCAGATAGAAGATATATCAGAATTATTAAAAAATGTTGAGCCAGCCTTAAAACGATGGCCTTTTGAAGAAAAAGCAAAAACCAAAAATAGCACTATACAAAAATGGGATATTCAGAATGAATATCACGTTCAATCATATCTCTGGGCTTTGTTAAGACCTATATTTTCCGATTTGCAAGATGAGGAGTATCTTAAAAGCGTTGGATACAAGCATCCTAGAGTTGACTTAGCAATTGAATCACTAAAATTAGTAATAGAAGTAAAATATCTTCGTGAGTCAAATCAATCTGCATTGGCTGATTTAGTAGAACAAATTGCAGCGGATGCTTCACTATATCTTTCATTAAATAACGAATCTTTTGACAAAATCATCGTATTCGTTTGGGACAACACTGGTTCAGTTCAACATCACAACAGTTTAATTCAAGGTATGAAACAAATTCGTGGAATTGTTGACGCTGTAGTTGTATCGAGACCTGGGAATTGGAAGTAATATTTTAAATATTTTGTAAAACAAAACGCGCCTGCAAAATTCTCAATAACTCAAAGCTGTTAATGTGTTGCACATTAAAGTCATTGCATATGTTGGGAATTTTTATTTTTTTACTATCAGGTGGATCGAGCCGTTCTTGGGTAACAACAATAGCACCAGACACGGCAGCTTTTGCGATTAACCAAGGATCTGCACCAGCTGAAAAATTAGCAACGTTCGCTTGGTTTTTATTGGGCAGCTCGTAAACATGTTGAATGATCTGAGCGTATTGCTGCTGTGTATTTGCATCAGTTACAGGGAGAAAATGATTTTGGCGCGATTTTACCCAAATGCTTAACTCGTCATTTTTTCCGGCAAGTTCATCATAAACCATTTGTATACTGGCTACTTGACCTTGTGCAAATTGAAGATCTAACCAATCCCAGTAACCTGGACAAAAATCCATATCGTAATAGAAATTTTTCGCAGTGATATAGGTATTTGCATCCATTAAATACATTAAATGCCTAACTCCGTAGCAAATCTTTGGATTTTGCTGGGCGCCATATCTAATAGCTTGCCCGCGTCTCTCAATAAAACCCGACCACTCAATGTTTCAGAGACTAGTGCCTTTGCAAATCTCTCACTTACTTGGACTTTGTGAGTGCGATAATAAGTGGGGCCACCATCGGTGCGTTCGCGATCTCTATGATCTCGCTGAACACTGTCTATATAATTTTGGTATTGTTGTTGGGTAATTTTCTGCAATGTTAATGCTCGGCGAGCTAACACCCACCTACTTACATGAAATATAGCTTCTAATACTGGCAAGTTAAGTTGCCAGTCCGGTAGCGCTTGCCAATAAGTTAAAAACTCACCTGCCGGCACAAGAAATTCAGCTGCTATTGCGTTGCAAAGCACCTCTTCTGCTCTATTGGTATTGGGCTTTGCATCGGACACGCCACTTTGGCCAATCCAGATATGTGCGAGCTCATGAATAAGTGTAAATAACCTAGCGCTAGGGGCATCTGCTTGGTTTATAAAAATAATGGGCGCTAATGGATCAAAGAGTGCAAAACCTCGAAACTCTTTTACATTGAGAGGCTTGGTATAGTGGCCAAGGTCGCCTTGGCGCATAACCAGAATACCTATATCTTCTATTTTTTTGATGAGATCACGATAATAATCCTCCCAACTTCCTCGTTCTGGATGCGTTGGGATGTGGAGTACATTACGCATATCTGCAACTATCGCACTGGCAGGTTGCTGACTGGTAAATCGTCCCAAGTAGGGATTCCGGTCTAAACGTTGTTCTTGGCGCAAATAGTCTTTGTACCATTCCTGCCTTTCAATAATGGTATGCACCATTTTGATGAGCTCCGCACTGGGGCGAGGATTGTGCTCATTATCAATGGTGCGCAGATCTGGAATAGGTAAATTTTCAACAGGCTGAATGTTTAAAAATAAATAGCCAAAAGGAATTAGTGTTTGCTTGGCGAAATCTTGAGCTTGTTTAAAAGTTACTCTGGCCTGCCCCAGTTCCCAAGCAATAAGCTTTTGTTCTTCTACTCTCAGCTTTTTAGCAAGCGCAGCCTCACTAAGCTGTGCTCTTTCACGAGCCCAACGGAGATTGGCGGGGTTAATCTGCGCATATGCAACAGCCATTGTTACTTTTCCATTAAACAGTTTATATGTACATAGACATACGAAGCTTCATCTAGTTTTCCAGTATAGCTGGGCAGCATATTCGAGCTCAAAGAACTTCATTTTAATGTTTCAAAAATAATTAAAATGAAAACAAAACTCCCCTAGTAGTAACTCACTGAATTAAAAGCCAATTTTCAAAAAAATCATGGTAAAAATATAATCAAAAGCCCTATTTTTGATACATCAAAGTATAGTATTTTGATTGTAACTTACTGATTTGTATATATTTTTTTGAAAAACGATTGTTGCCAAAATAACAGCTTTACCCTAATCTGGACAGAAATATGTCCGATTGGTACTTCAGATGACTCCCTTTGGCGAATACTTGGAACAACTTAGACGTAGCCGGTATCTGCAACAAAAGCAGTTGGCTGACATCATGGGAATTAACCCTTGCTATGTGAGTGCACTCGAAAAAGGCCGTAAAGGCCCACCCTCTAAACCAGTACTTGAACAACTTATTGAGAAACTGGATCTTTCTGCTGAGGAAGAGAGTCGTTTATGGAAAAGCGTAGAGCTCTCCGATTTAAATCTCCGCCTCCCGGTGAACATGTCTAAACAAGAATTTGAGTTCCTATACGAATTACGCCAAAGCCTTGGTAGGTTAAGTAATAACCAGTTGGTCATTATGCAAACGGCTTTAAAAATGGGGGAGTCGGCATTTGGAATGCAAGGAGAAAGAAGGAGGGGTAACGTCATGTAGAAATAACAACGGGACGCACCGGATGGATTGTCCCGCTATTAGATGTAAGTGAAGTTACTTACGGCGTGGAAACCATAGTATCTACACCCTCGAATAGCCCGTCAACCCATCCCCTGCACAATTACCTGATCACAAATCAAACATTACCGTTCTGGGTAAGGGGTATTCATGTCTTCAAAATCAACTTTGGTGCCATTTGGCACTGGGGTGGGGGTAGCTTTGCGCTTACTTTCTACCCCCATTTCACCGAGCAGTCGTGTTAGGGAACCAGTTAAGCCTACCACCGGAAGAGTGGTTGGGTACTTTCCATCAGTTAAAAACAACCGATCAATTGCTTGGGAGTCCCAACTTGAGCAGAAAGCTTGTTACGTATTTGAATTTTCCCCGGAAATAATTAAATACCGGGAACAACCTTTAAGTATCTACTACCGGCTGAATGGTGAGCTTTTGCGTTATACGCCCGATTTTGAGCTGACTCTACTTTCTGGGGAGTTGATATACGTCGAAGTGAAACCCGGAGCTAAGTTACAAACGCCGGAACTTCAGGAAAAACTGGGTGCGATTAGCCGGTATTGGAAAGAGAAAGGGCTACAGTTCCTGATTATTACCGACCAAGAGCTTGATCATCCAATTCTCCAAAGCAATTTAAAACTCTTGCGTAGTTATTTGCGAGTCAAATGTGATGCTGAGCTTGTTCAAATTTCTGCTCATTGGCTTAAACAACAAAATAATCCAATCATCGGAGACTTGGCGGCTTACCTTAATTCGCTCAACAAGGTCTATTCATTACTTGCCCATCAATTTGTACTAACCAACCTTTACGAAAAAATTCAACACGAAAGTCAACTTTATCTCCAGGAGAAAAATCGCTATGAAAATCAGTTATTTTCACGCGGGTTTGCAACTGACATTGAATGATGTGGCTTTTCGAATTGAGCGGATCTATGAATCTGGAGATTGCTTACTTGAACGAATGACCGATCACGCACTAGTACAGAGATCAAAATTTGAATTAATCAAACTTTTTGAAGAGGGGATGATTCGCTTCGAAGGAAATGAGGCCAATAGAGATAGAAATACAAACCGAAATTCAATTGATGTAGCTGGTCTTCCGGAATATCAACAAAAAATCGTAATTAGAAAAAGAGAATACATAATAGGAGCAGAGAAATTGCTTGGAAAAAAGCCCACAAAAATCAACATTGAAATAGCAATTAATAGAGTAGCTGAGCTATTGAATGACAAAAATATACCCAGTGTATCGAGTGTATTTCGATGGTGGAAATCCTGGGTCAACTCAGGCAATAACATTCTCTGTTTACTAAATAAAAGACCTGGCTTATTTAAAACAAGAAGATTCAAAAAATCATCACAGATAATAAATGAGGTAATTCAGGAGTACTATCTAACAAACCAAAGAACATCTGCTCAGGATGTATATGACCAGTTGTGCTTTCGATTTTCAGAAATTAACAAAGCAAGGTTGTTTCCTTTAAAAATTCCCAGCAGAGCAACTTTTTATCGAATGATAAAGGAAATTGACCCTTATGAATGTATGTCCGCACGACAAGGTAAAAGTATTGCCGACAGACATTTTCGCGCAGTAGGAGGGGGCGTTTCCACGAGCTATATCTTAGAAAGGGTAGAGGTTGACCATACACCACTGGATGTAATGGTTGTGAATGAAAAAACAGGTCTTCCTGACGGTCGCCCATGGCTAACCGTTCTTTTAGATAGATATTCAAGAATGCCTCTTGGTATCGAAATAGGGTTCGAACCACCTTCCGAGCTGGCAGTTATGAACGCGCTTAGAAATTCGATAAGACCCAAAACAGAAATCCTCAAAATATATCCAGATATTTTAAATGACTGGCCAGCCTACGGAATTCCAACAACATTGGTTTGTGATAATGGACGAGAATTCCATGCTACAAATCTTAAGAGAATGTGCGCTGAATTAAATATCGAAATACAGTTTTGTCCAAAGAAGCAGCCGAACTATAAAGGAGCTGTTGAGCGATTTTTAGGAACTCTTAATAGAGCCGTATGCCATCGACTGTCGGGTACAACATTCTCGAACATTCAGCAACGCAACGAATACGACTCTGCTTCTTCAGCAAAGACAACGTTAGCTGAATTAAAGTCACTGATTCATGAATGGATCGTAGATATCTATTGCCATGAAATAAATCGAACTACTGGGAAGATGCCTTACGATCTTTGGAAGGAGGGCCTAGAAAAAAGAGAACCCTTGTTACCTGAGAGCATTCAGCAGTTAAATTTAATTCTCGCTAAAGAAATGCAGCGAAAGTTAAACCACGAAGGAGTGATAATTTTTGGAATAGCCTACAACTCCGCCGAACTAGGTGTGTTGAGACGGAGGTCGGACGAAACCTTTAACGTTAAGGTAAGAGTTGATCCATCTAACCTGGAATCAGTTTGGGTATATGACGATATTAATGGAGACTACATAGTAGTTCCGTCGATTTATCCTGAATACACAACCGGCTTGTCTTTACTGGAGCATCGAGAGATCAGAAAAATTGATAGGAAAAATAATCAAAATGAGCAGGATGTATTGTCTCTATTAACCAAAAAAGCAAAGTTTACAGAAAAACTAAAAGATCTTAGTAAAAGTAAAAAGATACGACCAAGACAGAAAGCCGAGCGGCACACTTTACATAAACAAGATGCATCAGCTGATAATAAAAGAAGATCAGAACTTACTAAACAGCAGGCTTTAAGTTTTACTGATCTGAATATTAGTGAAATACCTCGCTTTGATACAACCAAACGAGGTGATTTCTAATGATATTGTCAAGTGAAAAAATGGAGCAGGTGGCTGACCTAAAAAAGATGATTATCAATCATCCGCAATTCGACAAGGCTTATGAGCAGCTACTAAATGCCTATTATATGAATGTCGAAACAGGAATTTCTGAACATATTATCTGTGTCGGTCAATCAGGAACCGGAAAATCTACGCTTAAGGAAAAACTAAGAGATAGCATCAATCCTCAAAAAAATAATCAAAAAGTCATAACACCAATTTTAATTGTAGACACACCGGCGATGCCAACGGTGAAAAACCTTGCAGAAGAGATGTTAATGAAACTGGGTGATTTCAGATACTACTCTGGATCAACCATACAGAAAACAACCAGAGTTCATCATTATTTAAACCAGTGTGAAGTAAAAATGATCATCTTTGATGAGCTCCAGCATTTTATTGATAGGGGAAAAGAGCGCAAGTCGCAAGAAGTGGCTGATTGGTTAAAGACAGTTATTGATCAATCCAGGTGCTCCATTGTGTTAATGGGTCTTGAGAGGTGTGAGTATCTGTTCAGAATCAACGAGCAACTAAGAAGACGCTTCAGCAAGCGAATAGATCTTCATCCTTTTTCGATAGATAGCCATGAACCATTCATGGAATTTATGGGCGTCTTGTATGCAATTCTTGAGAGATCAAAATTAACAGCGAGATTTGATCTGAATAACAAGGAGTTCATCTCAGCAATCTATTACGCAACGGATGGTGTGATAGCCAACATGATAAAACTTTTTATTGGTGTAATTGAGCTGCTTGATGCATCGAAAAACAAGATGATTGGAAAAGACATATTTGAAACTGCGTTCATGGAAAACATATGGATCGATGGTAAGAGAGAGCTGAATCCTTTCAACAATGCGTTTATTTGGCAACGATTAAATAAACCTGGAATGCCATTTCACCGTAACGATTTTATTAAGGAAGAAAAACAAGCATGAAAAAAAGCACGATAATGAAGCCGTTAATACATCCTCCTTGCCTCCCAGATGAATTTCCCACCGGTTACTTGATTAGGCTGGCTGATATTAATAAGTATCAGAATATTTTCTGGTTAATAGATGCTGATTCTTTTGAAAAGCGTATAAAAAACGTTATGTATTACCATGAAATGTTACAGCTATCTGATTGGGCAGGTTACGAGAATAATAAGTTTATTAATTTCTCCAATTTACATTCGAAGTACTTCGATATGCAACATATGCGCTTTTGCCCTCTGTGTATAAAGAATTCCCCTTATATAAGAATTGGTTGGCAATTGAGGCCATCTTATGTTTGTAGGACGCATAAAATTTGGTTAAGAGATAGCTGTTCAAAATGCAAAAGTCGGGTAACACTTGTATATCCAAGATTAACAGATTGCAGATGTGGCCACCCGCTTTCAGACCAAGAACTTCTTAAGGCTTCTGCTGACATGATTCAGCTTCAAGAGTTTATTGACGGTGATCATGCCATGAATAAAGAACTTGATATCGATTTAACAAAAAGATTGGATTTGATTATATTTTTTAACCGATGGCTTCGTATTAGAGGTCAGTTCAAGTCGTTAGAAAATAGCAAAGATGCTCGAGATACGCTAGGTGACGCGGCTGAAGCTATATTTGGAGGAAAACTCGGATTTTTTAATTTCTTGAATAGACTTCAAGCAGAAGATTTAAGGGGAGCTAGCTTAACCAGTTTTAGATATGAGTTGTATGAGCGCTTTCCAGGTAATGAGTTCTCCTGCTATAGATCCCTTATGGAAGAATACATCAACCAAAACTGGGAGCGACCATTAACCAGAAGAAATATCCATTTTAGTCGGAAGACATTGCATGAACATCCGTGGATTGCGTTTGCAGTAGCGTGCAGAGAATATGACATATCCAAAACCATGCTACGTAAGGCATTTTTAAACGGTTATGTAAGATTTAAAAAGGAAACAAAAAATAAGCGAACATTGACCTATCTGTATAGACAAGACATTAGCGATAGATATTTAAGGATTAAAGATATAATTACGTTAAAGGAGGCAAGACTGGTGCTTGGACTTAGTAAGGAAAATTTCACGGCACTGGTGAATAAAAAGTTATTTAAAACGGCAATTTCTCCCTCTGAAAGTGGATTTGGAAGCTGGTGTTTTTCGCTTGAAGAAATGTATAGTTTTAGGGATCAGCTTACCAGGGCGGTACACAGTACCCCCGGAGCAAGCTGGTCATTTTCTGAAGTTATGCAGTACTTTAGTGGAAGATTAGATGATTTCCTAATCAGACTAACAGATTCTGTTAAAGATCGTAGCCTCAGAGTTTCATCTATAGATTCTGATAAGAATGGATATTCCTCGCTGCATTTTTTGAAAGATGATTTTTTGGTCTGGCTGGAATTCAACAAGAAAAACGAAGAATTAATTAGCGTTCCTGTGCTTGCAAAAATACTGGGCGTTCAACAGCAATTTACTTATGAGCTAGTGAACCGGGAGATTATAAATTCAAGCAAATGTATTGATAGCAAGAACGCTTGCATAAGTCATTCGCAGCTTTCCGAATTCAATAATAAATATGTAATCTTGTCCAAGTTAAGTAAAGCTGTGGATATTAATTCACGAACATTAATTAGCTACCTTGCTTCAAGGAAAATAATACCTGTCTATGATGACACAGAAAAACCACTGAGGCAGAAAGTCTATTTGAAAGAGAAGCTAAGGAATATTTGTATTCTTTCTTCTTATCTAGATAGGGTGACTGATGGTAAGGAGAATCCTGATTGAGGATCTATTGAGTTCTGATGTGAAAAAAGCTATTGTTCGTTTGCCTCAGTTTTTAGAGCTGGGGGAATACTACAGGATGTCAAGCAATATAATGATGTCAATATGACATGTTATCTTGAATGACAGGGCGACCGGTAAGGGCAGCATACAGTTGTTCTCCACGACGCTACACATAGTATATGTGATTGTTAACACACGCGGCTCGCACCAGAATATCGGTGTCAGATGGTGCTTTGAATGCACTTGGTTATGCCGGTAGGGGCAAATTGAGATGGCCGCAATCTCTTGCCCCTACCGGTTTGGCTAATCAGGGATTTACAAATGAGTTCAGAGGATTGGTACCGAAAAAGAAACTACCTGCATTTTGATAGGCCCATTTCAGAAAAGTCTGCAGAAAAAATCGTCACGAATCCAAAAGCTGTATCTGTCCATTCTTTTTATCCATTGATAAGCTATTCGATTAGCGTTACAAAAATATATAAAGATGAGAGTGATCGGATAGGGAAAAAAGTTAAGGATCGGCCTATCTCGTATGCTGCTCATATTGATTCGCATATATATTCTTTCTACTGTCATTTATTAACTCCTCTCTATGAAGATCTATTGCATAAATACGGTCTTGAAGACAATATTTTGGCCTTTCGTAAATTAGGAAAAAATAATATTGATTTTGCTTTCGATGCATTCAAAGAGATTAAATCATTAGGAGAGAAGTACAGTGGGTGTACAGCGATAGGTTTAGATATAACAGGTTTTTTTGATAATCTTGACCACGAATTATTAAAGCATTCTTGGCAGCAGTTAATAAATAAAAATGTTCTACCTGATGATCATTTTGCGGTTTTTAGATCGCTTACTAAGTTTTCTAAAGTAGATCGTTCTTCATTATATAAGTTATTGGATATCTCCGAGCACAATCCAAAAAATGATCGTTTTAGAGTTTGTTCACCAGCTGAATTTAGAAATTTGGTGAGAGCAAATAAATTAATAGTGTTGTTTTGCACCCAAAACTGACCCACTAAACCCCCATATTTGCGTCGAAAATTGACCCACGTAAACCGACTATCCTGCTTGTTTTTTGAGCGGGAGATAGGAGTGATTAACGTGGCTATGTTAAGCAAGATCAGACGTTGGTATTTCCGCGACAAACTCTCGCTACGGGAGATTGCCCGACGTACCGGATTTTCCCGCAACACCGTTCGCCGCTACCTGCGCAATGAGATCAGCGAACCGGTTTATCCCAAACGACAAACACCCAGTAAGCTCGATGCTTTTGCCGATAAGTTACGGCAGTGGTTAGCCGATGCGGCGCGTACCTCCCGTAAACAACGCCGCTCGCTCAAACAGATGCATGCTGATTTACGTGCGCTGGGCTATGAAGGCTCCTATGATCGCGTTGCTGTCTTTGCGCGCGAGTGGCGTCGCCAGCAATTGGAATTGAACAAGGGTGCGAGCAAACACACCTACATTCCCTTGCAGTTCAAACCGGGTGAAGCATTCCAGTTTGATTGGAGTGAAGACTGGGCCGTGATTGCCGGTGAGCGCGTCAAGCTGCAAGTTGCCCATTTCAAATTGAGTTACAGCCGCGCCTTCTTTGTCCGCGCTTATTTGCTGCAAACCCATGAGATGTTGTTCGATGCGCACCATCATGCCTTTATGGCGTGGGGCGGCATTCCGCAACGCGGGATCTACGACAACATGAAGACCGCTGTCGATAAAGTGAAACGCGGCAAGCAGCGCGATGTGAATGCGCGTTTTGCCGCAATGGTCAGCCATTACTTATTTGATGCAGAGTTCTGCAATCCCGCTGCGGGTTGGGAGAAAGGACAGGTCGAGAAGAACGTGCAGGATGCACGAAGAAGGCTCTGGCAACAGGTGCCAGCACAACCCTCATTGATTGCGCTGAATGACTGGTTGCACGAGCGCTGCGTTCAACTCTGGAGTGAATCCACCCATCCCACTGAAGCATTAACCATTCAAGCGGCATTGGAGCATGAGCGTTCTTTCCTGATGTCTGTGGGGCAACCCTTCGATGGTTTTGTCGAGCAGCCCAAGCGCGTATCGCCCACCTGTTTAATCACCTTCGAGCGTACTCGCTACAGTGTGCCATCTTCGTTTGCTAATCGACCGGTGAGTTTGCATATCTACCACGATCACCTGGAGGTGATTGCTGAAGGCAATATCATTGCCGTGCATACCCGCGTGTTTAACCGTAAGCATGAGCAGGTAATGACCGTGTATGACTGGCGGCATTACCTCTCGGTGTTGCAACGCAAGCCTGGTGCAATTCGCAACGGCGCGCCCTTTGCCGAATTACCTCAAGCCTTTCAATCGCTGCAAACCATTTTGTTAAAGCGCGTTGGCGGTGATCGGGAGATGGTGGATATTCTTGCGCTGGTTTTACTACACGATGAGCAGGATGTTCTCACTGCCGTTGAGCTTGCCTTGGAAACCGGCTCACCCTCCAAGCAAATCGTCATCAACATTCTGAGTCGATTACTGGAAGGATCGCCTATCGCACCGATTGAAGTCCCACCCGCATTAACACTGCGCATTGAACCGCTCGCCAACGTCAATCGTTACGACAAACTGCGTGCACAAACCATCGGCACACAAGGAGGCCAGCATGCACACTAATCCCATGATCCCTGTGCTCAAATCATTAAAGCTTTACGGCATGGCACATGCGTTAAGCGATCTTGCCGAACAGGATTCACCGGCATTCCAGGCGAGCACCGGCATCCTTGATCATTTACTCAAAGCCGAACTGGCCGAGCGCGAAGTGCGCTCGGTAGCCTACCAACTGAAGACCGCCAAATTCCCTGCGTATCGTGATCTGAGTGGCTTTGATTTTATGAGTAGCATGGCCAATGAAGTGCTGATCCGGCAATTGTGTGCCGGTGACTTTATGGATAGCGCACAGAATGTCGTGTTTGTCGGTGGCCCCGGTACAGGCAAAACCCACCTTGCCAGTGCCATCGGCATTCAAGCGATTGAACACTTGCATCGTCGCGTTCGCTTCTTCTCAACGATTGAATTGGTAAATGCACTGGAGAAGGAAAAGCAGCAGGGCAAAGCCGGACAAATTGCATCACGTCTAATGCATACCGATTTAGTGATTCTGGATGAGATGGGCTATTTACCCTTCAGTCAAACCGGTGGTGCCTTGTTGTTTCACTTGATGAGCAAGTTGTATGAACGCACCAGCATGATCATCACCACCAACCTCAGCTTTGCGGAATGGTCGAATGTATTTGGTGATGCAAAGATGACTACAGCGTTATTGGATCGCGTCACCCATCACTGCCATATTGTTGAAACCGGCAATGACAGCTATCGATTCAAAGAGAGTTCAAACCCACCGAAAAGGGAGAAAAAGACGACAACTTATCCACAACCCAAACCCGTAAAATAAACCATCCAGGGTGGGTCAAAATTCAACGCAAAAGGTGGGTCAGTTTTAAACGCAAATCAACATTCTCACGTAAGTAATGTCACTAACCCACGAAACATTGGGCGCGTCAGGACTAAAGTTCCGGTTCAACAAGTTGGCGGCCACCTTGGCGGTTTTGCTTCCTTTGATGTAACGCCGTTTATAGCCAATCTGTGCTTTTATCCGGTATTTCCGCATAATTTTAGCTACACGATGCACACTGCATGTCTCACCCGATTCACGCAAATCCTTGTGTATCCACGGACTACCGTAAGTACCACCACTTGCTAAATAGTGCTCTTTAATTAACGCCAGTAACCGCTGATCTTCTTGCTCGCGTTTTGATGCTGGATTTTTTAGCCACGCGTAGTAGCCACTGGGATGAAGCTTTAAAACATGGCACATCAAGCGTACCGAATGTACCTTGATGTGGGCGCGAATAAAGGCGTACTTTATTCGTGCTCCCTTGCAAAGTACGCGGCGGCCTTTTTTAAAATGTCGCGCTCCTCGGTAACTCGCCTGAGCTCTGCTTTAAGGCGGGCAATTTCGGCTTGTTCATCTACTTGAGCGGCTATGCGGGGTTGGGGTTCGTTGTATTTCTTTAGCCAGGCATAGAGGCTATGGGTGGTGGTCCCGAGCCGTTCAGCCACTTCCGCAACAGAATACCCCCGCTCGATAATCTGCTTGATAGCTTCTTTCTTGAATTCTTCAGTAAATCGTTTGCCTGACATAGACACCTCATCTTGGAGTTAGATTATGAGGCTTTTGGGTGTCTAGTGAAATCTGGGAAGTCCATTGTGAGGGATTTTAGCTACCCAGCGCTCGGAGCCATGAAGGCTCGTATTATAGTGCACCAGAGGAAAGCAGAAGGAGAGGAACTTCCAGTCGAGCTTATAAAAGAAGCAAATGAACTCAACGTTGTCCTTTCGGAGAGAGAAAATTATTCATTTGAGCCTCAACCAGAGCCATTTACGTTATCTCAAATGAAACAATGGTATTCAAGGGATATAAAAATTAGCTCTAACGGTGTCCTAAACGTAAAAGAAAATATGTTGCGCACACAGACCTTTATGACTGCTTCAATGAAATCCCTGATAGGCAAACCCGCTTATATTGATAAGCTCATATCTTGCAAAGTCTTAACGCCAGAAGCTCGGAAACTTGCCGACCCAACTTACGATGAACTGTAATCCACGTTTCAAGAGCCCCGGTACCATTTAAACAAAAATACCACCATTTGGTGGTATTTTTGCGACAAGCCAGTAGAGATACTCTAGCCCGTAACGTAATCATAGCTAATATTCCCAGCACCCCACTCTAACCATTTACCGGTTAACCTGTTGAGTAAGCGCGGTGAGAACATTATACGCACTCAGCACCAAGCAAACCACGATGCTGAATTACTTGCCAGTCGTCGTTGTAAATGCACTTTTGATTAGCTTTACCGTAACACCTATATCAAAGGAAACCGCCACGAAGTTATCTGATTCCCATGATTCGGAGGTGGGAATTGTGTCAGCGGCACCAGTGAAAACAGAACCAGTAGAAAGGCCACTCTCTTTAGAAAGCTGGGTCACTTTCCCATAATGTTTTCCAACAGTGACGACCACGCCGCGCGGTAGATCTATGCTCACGCCTGCAAGGAAGTTATCCGAAACGTCATCTAAAACGAATCCCAGAGTAGGGTTAATATGTTGATACCAACTGGACCATTCGAACGGTTTCTCTAGATCACGCCGCCCCCAAATAAATGGCGTATAAAAAATACTATAGCGTGTATCAGTATCGCTGCTATTTTCTGGGGCGATGACTTGATCTGAGCCATTACTCACCAACTTGTACTTAGGGTCAACGAGGTCTGTGCGAAACGCGCCAAGTGTGAACATGCCTGAATACAGCCGAGCTACATTGAGATCGAATGTGCTTATCGCTGAAACTTCTTCGCCTTTAACGCGCGAGATTGCCACCACACCCTTCCCTGGAGCGAAGCTGTCAATCTCAAATTTTCGCATAGCGCAAGTTATCTCTTCACCTTGCGCATGTTGTTTGCCAAGCCCTGGAACCTCAACATCCTCACCAATTATCCTAATTTTCGTCAGGTCGCGAATATCCGACGTCCGTGCCACTTTGAGGCGCTGAAGCAGATCTTTGTCGCCGAGGACGTAAACCGTCAAACTGTCGTTCTCGTCAAAGCTGTAGGAAGGCTTAGCCAACACGTTGCCAAGCACATCGGTATAGATAGTAGCGTTGGCTACAGCTTCGCCTACATCGTTCGGCTTGCTGTATATTGGCTGCAATTGTGATGGGCATTCAAAAAAGGGCATCGGATTGCTTCCAGCCACAACTGTCTCAAGACTTACTCCACCTGCAGCAGCTACTTTTCCTCCTGCTATAGTTGTGTCCGCGCTAGGCTGCAGAGTGAAGGAGGTTAGTAATGCCTTCTGGTGGAAGGCTCCAACATTGGTCGCTTCTGTGATGTCTTTTGTAGATAAGGTATAGATCCTCGACGTGGCACTAGCATCTGCAGCCCCCTTTAGCTCACGAATAGGCTTTCCACCAGCTTCTGTGAAGATTCTTACATCTTTACAAACATTTGCGTCCGAGCAATTGATTTTCACTGCAGCTCCGTCAGCGAACGAATTCGTTTTTCCTGTGGGTAATAGGCACGTGTCAAGCTTGCTTGTATCCGGACACTCTAACTTCGCTGTGCTAGAGTCGGGGACGGTGACTGTCCAAGTCTGCGCGCCATGAGCAGCGGAGGTAACCGCAACTAAAACGGTCGTGCCAAGAAAGTTTTCGATGTTCATTTAGATCCTCCTAGATTGATTTATGGTATGTCACAACCCAGCATTCCAAATACGAGTCCTGCTGGACAGAATATTCGCAAATTCCGTCCGAGCGCTGCATTGCCTTCGCCGACAAGGAAACCGAGCACGAAACGTTGACTGTCGACGAGTACAGCCCCAGAGTCACCTGGTTCAGAAGGTATGTTGACGATGATTGTGCTCTTCAAGTTATCGCTTAAAAGATCCATTGATGTATTCGTTATGAACCCCTGAGTTAGACCGGAAACCGCGCCAAACATGAACACAGTGGTTTGCATGTCCCCAGGATATGTCAGTGGTCGCCAGCCGGCGATTGGCCCGAGCCCAGGAATTAGGCCACCGGTTGAATGAGGATTGAGAAGCTCGAGCTTCGCAGCGTCGATCTGCGACATGGTTCCGCGGATGAGTCTGGCGAAGAGCGGTGAGGAACCATTTGTTAAGCGGCTAGGTGTGGAGAAATCAATAGAGGTTACGACGGGTGATGGAACTTCTCTAACTCCACTCACGTGCATCGCGGTAATAGCGACTGTAACATTACTTAACGTGTCCCGGGCAAAGAGTCCAATTGTTCCAGCAAGGCGCGATGTCATAGGTCCAATATCATCACCAATTCCTGCATGAGGCTGAAGTTCGCCAAACTGAACGACATCAATCTTAATTGTTCGCCTGTCGATCCGTTTGAATTTGGGGAGTGCGCGGTGTCTTTTCTTACTCAATTGGTCTTGCGAAACTTTCTTCTTAACAAACACAGTTATACACGGCTCACGGGTCTGTGTCCCTTTGGAAGCGCGAAAGCCAAGCCCCACACCAACAACACCTTCGTAAGAAAGCAAGCTTGGGCGCACTTTTTCCAGTGCGCCCTCCAACCAAGCGAGGGAAGGATCGACAATGTGATGTGGACTGTCAGGATGCGAGCGAAGCGCTAACTCTGCGCGTGCGATATCTCCTTCTCGAACGGCTCGGTTTAATCGAGCCGCTGAAGCAGTGAGCCTTGCGACTCGAGGGCGCTTGATGCCTTCATTTTCTTTCGGTCTGTTAGTGGCCACGTCTACAAATCTCCTTGTAGGTTCCATCTTCTGTTCTGGTCGTAGATCAAATTAGCAATTTTAATTCTATTGCCGCACCAGAATGGAGTGGCGCAAAAAGCTGCGTAGCAATAATGATTGCAAATAACAGGTTTTTCAAAATTCGCATTTGACCACCTTCCATTTTATTTACAAAAAATTTACTGGACTAATTTACAGATATAGAAAGTTGATTTTTACCGAGCCCCATCATATGTCCCTCATAGATAGATTGGCTAAAAGAAATGCCTATTCAAATCAAAAGTTGCGTTATGCAATTCCTGTGCCGTCTTACTTAAGAATATGAAATATATAGAAAAGCCCCGTCCTCAAAACCATTCATTGGAAAATAAATCGACGATTAACAAAAGCAGTAATAGAGAACGACAAAAAGAAACTGGCCTCTTCCCAAACATTCTGGTCTCCGTGGGTCATGACGGCACGATGCAGCTAGCAGTGCAATAATTGAAAAAACAGGCTGGCTTTTATAGATAAATAGGATCGCTAATGCCCAGTGACATCCTTCACTGACCTTTAATTTGCTGAACATAGAGCCCATGCAACTAAGCGAAAGCTGGTTAGCCTTAAACAAAACCTTATTTTTATCTAAGGAGAATCAAAAAATATCAATCAGTCCATGGGGAATTAGCTATCCTGCATCCAGAGCAACAACACCTATTAGTGATGACACAGAAAAACCACTTAGGCAGAAAGTATATTTAAAAGAACAATTGAGAAATATTTGTATTCTTTCGCCGTATTTGGACAGGTTGAATGACTTTAAGCGTTAGCTGTTGATTTGCATTTGGAATTGGCCCACTGGGTCAAACTACGATGCAAATCAACAAGTAGCTGTCTTTAAGGCAGCTACTAATCAGTTTTACACTCTTAATCTAACTTATTGATTTTAATAAAAAATCACGAAAAGTGAGATTTTCTTGAATAAATATCAAGATAAATGAGATTTCGATGTGCCTGGAAAATCTCATAATTCATGGAACCCCTTGATTTTGTTGGGCTCGGAAAATCACACCAAATGAGATACGACAACCAGATCTAATAGAATGCTTTTATGTCCATCAAAAGCCACAACATCAATTGATGATGTTGTGGCTTTTTGTTTTTTAACGTGATCTATTGAGTTGATTGGAGAGTGGACGAGCATTTATATTTGCAAACTTGAGATAGTCATTAGCAAAGGAGAATGTTCATGCAGATAAAAAATTCAGTAGGCAAAAAAGGCATTAATAATCGCGAAGATGTGGAGTTGGTTCAAATTACCTTGAATAGGGCTATTCAATTTCCATTTAGATTATTGGCTGTTGATAAGTTGGTTGGCAAAAAAACGATAGGTGCTATTGAATCCTTCCAAAAACAAGTTTTGAAATTCTCTATTCCTGATGGGCTCATAGAGGTAAAAGGAAAAACTTGGCAAGCATTATCTAAATATCTTGTTGAGCCACCAAAAACAAAGATAGCAACTCATTCTACTTTTCCTGAATTTGTACAAATCAGAGAAGATAAGACAAACCAAATATCTGAATCAGTGTTTTCTGTTGTACCACGACAACATCAATTAAAAATTGCCTGGGGAGCGAAAGTTTCACCAGCGTTTAAACAAAAAGTAATTCTGATATCAAAGCAACTTGATATTTCACCAGATTATTTAATGGCGTGCATAGCTTTTGAAACAGGAGAGACATTTAGTCCCAGTATTAAAAATGCAGCAGGCAGTGGTGCTGTTGGTTTAATACAATTTATGCCTGAAACAGCTAAATATTTAAAAACTAATACTTCGGCACTAGAAAAAATGTCTGCTGTGGACCAACTGGATTATGTAAAAAAATACTTCAATACATACAGAGGGAAGCTGCACACGTTGGAAGATGTTTATATGGCAATACTTCTTCCAACGGCTATAGGAAAACCTGTAGATCATATTTTTTTCAGAAAAGGAACCAAGGCTTACGAACAAAATATCGGGTTGGATAAAAATAAAGATGGAAAAATTGTTTTAAAAGAAGTGGCCGAAACGGTCAGAAAGATGTTTGAAAAGGGAATAAAACCCGGATACATGGGATAAAACATGAAAAAGTTAATGATTGTGTGTGTTATTTGTTTACAGCTGATGGGGGTTGTTGCTTGTGCAGAGACTAAAAGCTGGAGCGGTACTTACATATATGAAGCGGATTATGGCAAAAACTATCCGGGTACACCGATGATCGTGAGTTATACCCTGATAATCGACCCTACGAGTTGTTTATTAGAGATCAGTGGTTATCAAGCTGCTCAAGAAATAACCTGTGAGGTGTTACAAACCAAATCAGGGATAGAGGTTCATTTTGTCGCGTTTAGTGCGACATCCATGCAGAATTTTAAGGACCTATATCGACAAGGTGACCTGTTATTCAGCTTGGAAGAAAAACAGACTGGTTTGCTTACCTACTGGAAAATAATGAACCCCGAAGCTGCCATCGCTGAAGATCAAATCTACTTTAAAAAATACGAATAACTGCAAGCAAGAATGGTTGTACGACTTAATTATAATATTTTATGTATATTAGATGGCCGAATTCACAAGGATTCGGCTTTTCTTATTTGAAAATGAAATAAAAAGGCCTTCATAATCTCAAATATGAATTTCAGGCTGGTCTACACTTACACAGAAGTCGTAATAACAGCGATCTAACCTTGAATTAACTGCTTAGTGAGACGGATTTAACGATGACCGAAGTAAAGACACCCAAAGTACTGTTAACGCAAATCGAAGATGCTCTGGAGGAACGCCAGCGCCATGACCGACGCCAGCAGCATAAAGGCGTACCGAAAGATGTGCCTCAGGATCGTCGCCAGGGCGACCGTCGTGCGCAAAAGCAGCATGGCTAATGCCTGATACCTTGCAGGAACAAGGGGGGCGATAAGCCCCTTTTTTATTGCAGCGAGGCCATGAGGAATGGCTGTCGGTTTATGCCTGATTTTTTCAGGCGCGAGCTGAGGGTAGTGGGTTTAATTCCCAATAATTGTGCTGCGCCATCTGCACCGTAAATTTTCCCGCCACAGCGAGCCAGTGCATCCACCATCGCCTGATATTGCACCTGGCGACAATCCTGCTCGGTAACCGTATCATTGGCTGTTTTTACCACTTGTGGGCGGAGTTGCAGGTGATGGGGGAGGTCATCCAGCACCAATTTATCACCTTGGCTTAAAATCACCTGACGCTCGATACGATTCTCCAGTTCGCGGATATTGCCTGGCCAGTGGTATTCCTGCAGGCGCTGGATTTGGGCGAGGGAGATTTTGAGCAGTGGTTTGTGAAAGCGCTGGCAACTGGCCTTGAGGAAATGTGTGACCAACAGGGGGATATCCTCCAGGCGCTCGCGCAGTGGTACCGAGCGGATGGGGAATACATTCAAGCGGAAGTAGAGATCCTCGCGAAAGGTGCCATTTTCCACCCCTTGTTTCAGGTCGCGATTGGTTGCGGTGATTACGCGTACATCAACCTTGCGGGTAATGGATTCACCCACACGCTCAAACTCGCCATCCTGTAATACCCGCAGTAATTTTCCCTGCAATGCCAGCGGTAGCTCGCTCACTTCATCGAGAAACAAGGTGCCGCCATCGGCGACTTCAAAGCGGCCCATACGCGCGCAGACGGCGCCGGAAAAGGCGCCGCGCACATGGCCAAAAAACTCGCTTTCAAATAATTCTGGCGGAATCGCGGCGCAATTTACTCGAATTAAAGGGCGTTGGTTGCGATCACTGACGCGATGGATAGCGCGGGCGATTAGTTCTTTACCAGTGCCCGACTCGCCGGTCACTAATACAGTGGCCACCGTTGGGGCAACCAATTGGATTTGGTAGTTGATTTGCTGCACGGCAGGGCTAGTGCCCACAATAGCCTGTGAGCTAAAGGTATCGCTGATTTCCTGTTGCAGATAAGCATTTTCAAGTTCCAGCTTGTGTTTGAGCTGCTCCACTTGTTCCAGTGCCAAACGCAGCGCTTCCATGGTGGCATGTAGTTTGGTTTGCGCAGTTTTGCGCTCCGAGACATCGCGAAAAATAACCACTGCACCCACGCGTTTGCCCTGATCAAAGATCGGTGTACTGGTGTATTCCACCGGTACCGGGTGACCGTCGCGCCGCCAAAATACTTCATCCTCCACGCGTCGCACACTGCCATCGCGAAACGCGGCGAAAATAGGGCAATCTTGTGCACAGTAGTCGGTGCCGTCGTTGTGGCTGTGGTGAATCGCAAGGTGGATGTTGTTGCCAATCAATTCTTCGGCTTTCCAGCCCAGGATTCGCTCTGCAGCGGGGTTGACGAAGGTGGCGCGGCCTTCGGCATCCACGCCGTAGATGCCTTCACCGGCGGCACTCAGGATCAATTGGTTCTGCTGTTCAAATTGTTGAAAGACCGGCGGTATAGCTGGTAATTGGGTCATGTCATTCACTGGAATTTGCTCCCTATGCGTGGCTTAACCAATCACAACGAAAAATCGTGCCAAGTCCAACGATACTTCGTTGTCCACGACATATCGTTGTGTATTTACTAGTGCACAAGAATATTAAGTCCTTATAAATCAATCAGTTGAAAATAATAATCTGGAGTGGCACAGCTATCGCAATAGGTAATTGGTCGTTAGTAACAGGCAAGCTATGACGTTTGTGGCGCTGATAGGGGCGCTTCAAAACCATGCAGCTTCGCCCGTAAATGCACCGTCTTATTGTTCAATCACCCTGAGGATAGCCCTATGAAAAAGCACGATGTTGTAGAAGCCATTGTGATCGCCAAGCAAAAAATGAATCTCACCTGGGAGGGAATTGCAGCCAGTATCGGCATGTCGCCAGTCTGGACGACATCTGTCTGCCTTGGCATGAACAGCGCGCCGGCAGATAAAGCAGAAGCCCTGTGCAAGCTGATGGATTTACCCGAGGCCGCCAAGCTTGCGCTTATGCAATGCCCGAGCAAAAGTTGGGAACATAGCATTCCGCAAGATCCCTTGATTTATCGCCTCTATGAAATGATTGGTGTGTACGGCCCAACCATTAAAGAAATTATTCACGAAAAATTTGGCGACGGCATTATGAGTGCGATCGATTTTTCTATGGATATTGGCAAAGAGGAAAATCCAAAAGGCGATCGCGTTATTATCCATCTCAACGGTAAATTCTTGCCTTACAAAGCTTGGTAGTGGATGTGATGTTTTACGCACCACAAGCACAGGAGGTGACTTGTGGTGACGGCTGTAAACAACATTCAGGAAAGTCTTGCCAGCAGTGAGGTAAGTACAAGACCTTACGCGATTGATCTCAGCAAGCCGCAAGTTGGATGTGATTAGGTCCGTTTTGTTATTCAAATAAAGTTGTTATAGCCAGGATAAAAATCATCCTGCCGGCAAGGGTAATGTTCCATCTACCAAAAAAGTGTCGAGGCTAAATCGAATGACTTCTGCTCTGTCCCGTTGTTTAAACGCAACTTCATTGGCACTGACTTCACACAGCCAGGCCGTCATTTCTTTTGGACGTTTTTGTGTAAAAGCTGAAGGTGTAAATAAGCCAATACAGGTGCCTTGTTGTGGGTCGCGCGCAGAAGGGTATTCAAAGACAGCTACATTTGCAGTACGCATTGCTGTGCCCAACTGTTGGGTTGCGGCATAGTTTTGTGGATGAGTGAGTGTGTTCAGAAATTGATTAAAGGGTGCAGAGTGCAATTGAATGGCGTGATTCGATTGGTAATCTGCACTAAATAGTGTGTGCTCGGTGCGGATGGTATTTTTGATTGGGCTGGCATCGATCGAGTACCAGAAGACAAATCGATAGTAAGCCGATTCGGCTAGCGTGGTGTGTGTATTGCTGCCACCGTAAAAAATGCCCGGTTCATGGATGCGGCCGAAACGGGAACCCCATTTCAGTGGTGGGTAGCGAAAAGGGGTTTTTAATAAGTAGTGAAAACCTTCAGTGGTAAATGGATGGGTCGGCTTGGTTATTTCAAGCATCTCTTCAAGCAGTGCTTGTTCTTCCAGGGTATCCACATAACCCAGGGTAGCAATTTGTTCCTGGCTCTCAACTAAACGGTAAACTGTGCCCGCAAGGGGTTTAATCTGCTGCGTTCCCTTGCAGTCCTCCCATATCATCAAACTTTACCCCGGATAGCATCCACAAATTGCATAACCTGTATCAACCCCTGGATGCTCTCCATTTGTTTGGCGGGAATGCCGCCAGTCACTTTATTGGGGTTGTGCATAAAGTGTTTGATCCAGTCTTTATCGCCCCCGGTCAACGCAAAAAGCGCGCGGGCGATACGGATCACGAGCAGCGCCAGTTCGCCCTGCTTGGATTTAGGGTCGAGTGCCGGGTTTTGTTTAAGGCGGCTCACAGCCGTGCGGTGGATTCCCAATACAGCGGCCAACTCAGCTTGTTTTAACCCGAGCTGGTCGGCGGCATTCAATACCGCTTTGGCGAGTACCGATGCTGGATCCGGGCTGGTTTGTGCAAGTGCTGACATGGTGAACCTCTATCGTTAAACGATGTGCAATCTGCACTTATGATAGTTTATATATGCAAAATGAACAAGTTTTAGGCGAAAAGTAAAGAATGAGTAAAGACCTTGTGATGATTTGCTTAGTAGCAGGAAATCACTGAGGATAGGCCACCGATTCGTCACATAAACCAAACAAAAGAAAGGATCAGCACGTGCAAGAATTCACTCACTGCCAAAACAACTTTATGGGGTTTCACAGCCAACTGCCCAAGCGGAAGGTTTTTCCTGCCGTTTTTATACTCATGGGTTTGCTATTGGTGTTGAGTGTGTTGATGGGCTGCCAAACGGCTGAAATCAAAAAACCGTTTGCTCATAATCCTGTGATCTGGGCAGATGTGCCTGACCCAGCTGTAATGCGCGTGGGCGACACTTATTATATGAGTAGTACCACCATGCATATGAATCCCGGTTTGCCGATTATGAAATCAAAGGATTTGGTAAATTGGGAAATGGTGCGTTATGCCTATCCAATTTTATCAAGCGATGAAAAATCCAGTCTGAATAATGGCAAAGAAGCCTATGGTGAAGGCTCCTGGGCGAGTAGCTTGCGTTATCACAATGGGCGTTATTACGTCAGTAGTTTTTCCAATACCACCAAAAAAACCTATATTTTTTCAACCGACAATATTGAAACCGGCGATTGGCAACGAGTCGAAATCGATGCGTTGTTTCATGATGCATCATTATTTTTTGATGATGGCCGTGTATTTATGATTTATGGCAATGACGATATTTTTATCGTCGAGCTAACCGCTGAGGCTACGGCAATTAAAAAAGACGGCGTTAATCGTGTATTAATCCCAAAAGCGTCACGTGTTGCAGGCGATAAATTCTGGGTTCCTTCCGAAGGTGCGCAGATGTTAAAAGTAAACGGAAAATATTACCTAAATTTAATTTCCTGGCCCGCGAATAAAATGCGCACCCAATTAATTTATCGCTCAGATACTTTGCTGGGAAGCTATGAAGGCAGAGTCGCATTAACGGACAAGGGCATCGCCCAGGGCGGATTAATTGATACACCCGATGGCAAATGGTATGCATTTTTATTTCGCGATCGTGGTGCAGTAGGGCGTATTCCTTATTTGGTTCCTGTGCATTGGAAAGACGGTTGGCCGATTTATGGTGTGAACGGCAAGGTGCCCGACGAGTTACCTATTCAAGTTACTCACCAGGGATTCAATAATATTATTGAATCGGATGAATTTGATTATGCTGCCAATCAGCCGCTCAAAATGGCTTGGCAATGGAATCACAATCCAGTTGCCGAAGGTTGGTCGCTTACCGATCGCAAAGGGTTTTTGCGTTTGACGAATTTGCGATTGGATAAAAGTTTTGTTGAAACACAAAATACCTTAACCCAACGCACCTTTGGCCCGGTGTCTACGGCGCATACATTGATTGATGCCAGCAACCTGAAGCAAGGCGATTACGCTGGCATTGGTGCTCTGCAATCAACCTATGGATTTGTAGG
Source organism: Cellvibrio sp. PSBB023 (assembly GCF_002007605.1). Classification (NCBI taxonomy): domain Bacteria; kingdom Pseudomonadati; phylum Pseudomonadota; class Gammaproteobacteria; order Cellvibrionales; family Cellvibrionaceae; genus Cellvibrio; species Cellvibrio sp. PSBB023. The sequence goes on from NZ_CP019799.1 coordinate 3,452,205, forward strand.
CGTTGAAAAAACTGAAGAAGGTTTATCTATTGTGATGGCGAGCGGTGAAAAAGATCAGTGGGATGTGATTGAACGAGTTCCGCTCACTGAATCAAAAATCCATTTAAAAACCTATATGGATTTCCGCGATTTGAAAGACACAGCAACCTTCGCCTACAGCCTCGACGGCATAGAGTGGAAACCCATCGGCAACACATTGCAGATGAAATATTCACTGGATCATTTCATGGGATATCGGTTCGCCCTGTTTAACTTCGCCACAGAACAAGCCGGCGGCAGTGTGGATTTTGATTTTATGCGTTTGGAGTAATTGCCGTTTTATAAGTGTGGATGGATGCTTTTTCAAACACATCAAAACCGCAAGTGTTCATCCCACTGGCAACGCTGTTTTATCAATGGGCGATTTCAGCACAAACGACGAATGCACCCCGCTCACCCCTTCGATGCGGGTGAGTTTTTGCAGCAGGAATTGTTGATAAGCATCCATATCCTTCACTATGACCTTTAACAGGTAATCCGCCGACTGCCCGGTGATCAAGTGGCATTCCAACACTTCTGGGTAGGCTTCTACTGTTTTTTCAAAGGAATCAAACCTGTCCGGTGTGTGTTTATCCATGCTGATTTGGATAAACGACACGAGCGTCAGTCCCAATTTGCGCGCATTGAGCAGTGCGACATAGCCGTCGATAAGCCCAGCTTCCTCCAAAGCACGCACCCGGCGCAGGCAAGGGGAGGGCGACAGGCTGATGCTGTCGGCCAATTCCTGGTTGGAGATGCGGCCATCGCGCTGTAAGGCTTCCAGTATCAAACGGTCATAGCGGTCGAGTTCCATAGCGGTAAATCTCATTTGATCGACATTAAATTTCAATAAATACAATTTTAAAGCAATAATATTGTTCTATGGCTGATATTAACACAAGCTTCGCAATCATCTGCCACGCTCGCCTGCTTATACTGAACCCATGTTGATAAAGGCCGCGTGCTACCCGCACCGGTTCAGGGGTTCCCGCCCGTGTGATCGCACTACAGGGAACCGGCAGCCGATAATCCTCAGTTGCCAGACCAGACCGGGCTTGAATCAATCAAAACCACAAGAAACTACTACAGCTAATGGGAACCTCTGGGTGATTACTTACCCGGTGGATCAGTCAGAGGTTCTCCATACATCTCTTTAGGCAGTTGTTAATTTTTAACCCAGGCACAACATTTCGGAGTCGATCATGCTTGCCAACCCATCCAGTAAATACCAGCGTTTTGTTGGCGTGTCTTTGCCCGACCGCCAGTGGCCGAATAAGCACATTGAAAAGCCGCCCATCTGGATGAGCACTGACCTGCGCGATGGCAACCAGGCGCTGATCGACCCTATGTCCGTTGCGACCAAATTGCGCATGTTCAAAGAATTGGTCGCAATTGGTTTTAAAGAAATCGAAATCGGTTTTCCGTCTGCCAGTGAAATTGATTACAACTTCACTCGCCAATTGATTGAAGAAAATTTAATTCCCGATGACGTCACTATCGAAGTATTGGTTCAAGCGCGTTATGACTTGATTGAAAAAACCGTGGAAAGTTTGCGCGGTGCCAAGCGTGCGATTTTGCATATGTACAATCCACTCGCGCCCGCGTTCCGCAAAATTGTGTACAGCACCGATGAAGCAGGCGTAAAAAATATCGCCATTCAAGGCACTCAGTGGTGCAAAGAATTAACGGCTAAAGCGCCGGAAGTAGATTGGACTTTCCAATACTCGCCGGAAGTTTTTTCATCCACTGAAATTGAGTTGGTAAAAGACGTGTGCGATGCCGTGGTGGAAATCTGGAATCCATCACCACAAAAGAAATTGATTTTGAATTTGCCCGCCACGGTGGAAATGAATACGCCGAATACTTATGCGGATCAAATCGAATGGATTCATCGCAATATTAACCGCCGCGATTCGATTATCATCAGTGTACATCCGCACAATGATCGCGGTACTGCTGTTGCAGCGGCAGAATTGGCGGTGATGGCGGGTGCAGATCGCGTAGAAGGTTGTTTGTTTGGCAATGGCGAGCGCACGGGTAATGTATGTTTGGTGACTCTGGCGATGAATTTATACTCGCAAGGTGTTAGCCCCGGTTTGGATTTTTCTGATATCGACCGCGTGCGCAAATTGCATGAAGAGTGCACGCAATTACCGGTGCATCCGCGTCATCCTTACGCAGGTGAATTGGTGTTCACCGCTTTCTCCGGTTCGCATCAGGATGCAATTAAAAAAGGCTTTGCAGTGCAGAAAAAAGATGCGCTCTGGGAAGTGCCTTATTTGCCCATCGATCCAGCCGATTTGAATCGCAGTTACGATGCGGTTGTACGTGTCAATGCGCAATCGGGCAAAGGTGGTGTGAGTTTCCTGTTGCAACAAGAAGCCGGTTTGCAATTACCACGTCGCTTGCAAATTGAATTCAGCGGTGCCGTGCAAAAAGTGAGTGATAGCACCGGTAAAGAAGTCAAAGCGACCGACATTGTAAAAATTTTTAACGATGAATATTTTGCCGTAAATGCACCAATTGCCTACCAGTCCAGCAAGTTTACTGAGCAGGATGATACCCATCAGGTAGATATTGTGATTCACGCGCAACATCAAGATAAAACTGTGCAAATCAGCGGCAGCGGCAATGGCCCCATCGATGCAGCCGCTCATGCGATCAGCCAGTTTATCGATGGCGAAGTGAGTGTGATCGACTACCACGAACATTCTGTGGGTGAAGGTTCGGATGTTGCCGCGGTGACTTACGTGGAAATCAAAGTGAAAAATGGCAAACCCGTTTACGGCGTGGGTCAGGACCGCAACATCATTACATCAGCGGTCAAGGCGCTGATTAATGGGGTGAACCGGAGCGGGGCGGTTAGCTAACCAATCGCTGTTATAAAACGCGAAAAGCGCAGCCGGTGAAAATCGGCTGCGCTTTTTTATTTTGGTAAATTTATTAAACAAACTTAATTAAAACTAGCCGCGCTCTAAAAACAGGCTTGACAGTGGCTGATTGATGTAATAGTTACTGCGACTGATTTTTTCTTTTTTAAGCAATCCAATGCCAACTAATTGCTCTAGATACTTGGCGGCAGTCAGTCGTGAGACCGACAGATCCTGCATCACAAATTCAATTTTTGTATAGGGGTGATTAAATAGATTATTCAGTAACTCCTGACTATAAATTTTTGGCAATTGACTGCGTATTTTTTGCTTGTAGTCCTGCATAAGTATTTTAATTTGCTTTATTAGTTCGATAGTCGCCTGAGCGGTTTGGATAACACCATCTAATATATAGATCAGCCAAGGTTCCCATTCATTTGTATCGCGTACAGCTTGTAACTGCTGGTAATACTCCGCTTTGGTTTGAATAAGGTAGCGACTAAGATACAAAATCGGCAAATCCAATAAACCCTGCGCGACCAGATACAACATATTAATGATGCGACCTGTTCGCCCATTACCATCATAAAAAGGATGAATGCTCTCAAACTGATGATGAATAATCGCCATTTTAATTAATGGGTCAGCAGTGCAAAGATCCGGATCGTTTATGTATGTCGCTAGGTTATCCATTAAGCGCTCTATGTCCTGCGGGTGTTGCGGTGGCGTATATACAACTTTGCCGGTTTGCGCATTCTTAAGTTCTGTGCCGGGCAATTTACGAAAACCGGCTTTGTTTTCTTCCAATATTTCCTGAAGGGTTAACAAATCACTGATCCGAATCAACCCTGATTTACGCACAAATTCAAAACCGGTTTTTAACGCAACTGCATAATTTTGCACTTCTTTAGCCGCAGGATTTATATGCGCATCGGTAAATAATTCTGCTTTGAACAATTCGTCTTGCGTTGTAATGATGTTTTCTATTTCCGAGCTATGTTTGGCTTCTTGCAGCGCAAGGGTATTAATCAGAATTGCTTCGTTGGGAATCGTCTCCGCTATTCCTTTTAGCTCCGCCAAATAACGATGAGCCAAGGCCGCCTTTTTCAAAGTGGTGCGGGTTTCAATCTGTTCAAGGTCGGCAATCGGCAACGGCGTTACGACATAGCTCATGGTCTAGCCCCATATGTATAGAAAACCATCAAATACTATACATATTACTTTGACGTGTATAGAAAAATGGAAAATCTATACATGTGTCAGCATTAATGCATACAAAAACGGCTTTTCCTTTTATTAACAAGCGCTAATCCTTCCGGCAACCCAACTAATCTCTACAACCATTTCTATTCAATCTTTATTCAAACAAATCAAACATCCTAATTCTTGACCTAACCTCCGTGAGCGCCTATATTTTAACCATCGAGCGGTATTTATAGAGGATTAAATATGCAGCGGTTGAAGAAAAATCTGGCGATTAGTGCGTTTGGCAAGATTCGTAACTCATTGAAAACAGGCGTTATTCGCCAAATGGAGACGTTTTTTGAGCTGATGTCAGAGGATGGCTTGGTAAACCTGGGTCAGATTCGCGACGAACTCTATCCCCAAAGTGAAAAAGGCAGTGCTAACGCATCCTTCAACCGGTTTATCAAACAAATCAACGAAGAATTGGCGGCGCAGGGCAGCAGGGCGCGCCTCGCCATAACGGCAGACAAGAAAGCAGGCGATAAGCGTGACTGCTGGTTTGAGGCAGAACCCGTACAGCCCCCCATTCCCCATACCCCTCAATTGGACGCAATTCCCGAGGATCAGCTGGAGCAAGCTCAACTGGGTTTGCCGATGCTGGATGTGGACATAGTGCTGATTACGTTTAACCAACATGAACTGGAGCAAACCTTAAGGTGTTTTTGCCCCAATGCCCCTGCGGTACAAATGGAGGGGCACAACCGTGTTTACTACCAACTGGGCAAACACGGCGGTCAGAACCTGGTGCTAATCCATTCCCGCCAAGCCACCTTAGGGGCAATGAAATCGGCAGAGATAGCGATTGAAGTCTTTCATCCCAATGCGGTTATCGCTCTGGGTATTGCGTTTGGAATCAACAGTGGAAAGCAACAGATTGGCGAAGTGCTCATTTCCGAGTCCATCACCACCTATGAACTGGCCCGAATAAATAAAGATGGCAGTATTACCTCGCGTGGGCCTCGCCCGCCCGCATCAAAAAATTTGCGCGACTGGTTTCACCAGTTAGATGCTTACCTCAATGCAAGCAACAGTGCTGAATACGCAAAACGTTATATTGGCAGTATGTTTAGTGGCGATAAACTGATTGATAACGAAAATTACCGCGACCAACTATTAAAGATTGATCCTGAAGCTATTGGTGGTGAAATGGAAGGTTCAGGAATTTTCCATGCGTGTGAAGAATCCGGAACGGATTGGATTGTCGTCAAAGCCATTTGTGATTTTGCTGATGGTAATAAAGGAAAAAATAAAGATGCCAATCAAAAAATTGCCGCAGAGAATGCCGCTCGCTTGGTAAAAGCCGCTTTGGAATTCGGCAATCTCTATCCAACTAAAAAACTCTCTTCGTCAAAAAAGCTAAGCACCAAACATTCGTTAAAAAACTTCCATGATTACACCGCTAATTGCACTAGCCTGAGTGAAATCGATGAGCGTGCTTTAGTAAAGGACGCGCGTGCGCTACCCACAACCTTAAAAAAAGAACAAGCAGCATTGCTTGAGCAAGAGCACACCAATGGTATTCCAGTGGTGGCCAGGTTATTGGATTGGGCAAAAGAACCCCAGGCGAAATCCGTATTTGCAATACTGGGTGAATATGGCATGGGTAAAACCATCAGTTGCCAATTGTTTGATAAACAGCTACGGTCACTGCTAACGCAAAATAAGCTATTACCCGTTCCTCTCTACTTTGATTTGCGCCATGTAACCAGCAAAACACTGGCAGACGGGTTTCATTTTCCAGACCTTATTAAGGATTGCATTCGCTTTGGTTGGCTAAAAAGTGATTCCAGCGAGGAGTTCACCACCAGCGATATTGAACGCTGGGCAAACCAGTCGGGTGTGGTGTTGATATTCGATGGATTGGATGAAGTACTGGTAAAACTATCCGAATCCGATGGTCGCATCTTTACCGATCAACTCTATAAATTCCAGGCGGAATTAAAAGCCAACAGCAAGCAACCGGTAAAAATGCTGCTCACTTGCCGCAGTCAATATTTCAAAACCCTGGATCGCCAAAAAGACCACTTTACCGGGCAGGAGCGCGGCGGTGTTAGTGCGGATGATATAGAAGCCATGGTAATGCTGCCTTTAACGGAGGAGCAAATTACCAACTATCTTCGCCATGCGTTACCGGGCATAGACCCAGCCACCATTATTGATATGGTGAAATCTGTGCATGATCTGCACGACTTAAGCAAACGGCCTTTTACCCTGAAGCTGGTAGGCGAATTTTTTCCCGCCTTGGAAGAAGATCGTAAAGCAGGAAAAGCCATTAGTGGTGTGAGCCTGTATCGCCGCGTGGTGGATCGTTGGCTTAATCGGGATGATGGCAAACACCACATTAAAAGTGACCACAAATTGCAATTAGCCTCACATTTAGCGGCTTTATTGTGGAAGCAAAAACAATCGGCATTATCCGCCAGTGAAATTGAAAACTGGTTTATGGGTTGGTTGATGGATAATCCAACCATCGCGTATCGTTATAAAACGGTAGAGCCTGAGCTATTGGAAGAAGACTTACGCACGGCCACTTTTTTATGCCGTGAAGATGATGAACAGGGTAGTCGCTTTCGGTTTTCCCATACATCGCTACAAGAATATTTTTTGGCTAACTATTTATTACAAGCCATTGGTTACAACAAACCGGAACACTGGGTTATGGCAAAACCCAGCCGTGAAACCCTGGTATTCCTCGCCCAACTTTTGGTGGAACCGGAAAATAAATCGCTCTTGTCAAAACTCAGCGAATGGCGAAAAGCCTATCGCCAAAGTACCTCAGAGAATTTACTTCATTACGCCTTGGTTGCTTATGAATTGGGATTTTCGCTGCCCGTGTTAAGTGGCATACAACTCGCGGGTGCCGATTTGGCGGAGCTAAGTATTACAGCCAAGTCAAATAACCTTCTCTCACTTGCAAGCGCGAATTTTTCCGGCGCGAATTTACGCCGGGCAAGATTCAGTTTTGTAAATTTAGACGGTGCAAATTTTAGTGAGGCGATTCTGGATAAGGTCGAGTTTGATCAATGTTCATTAAATAATTCGCAATGGGCACAAGCTGAAATGGCCGGAACGCGGTTTTTCCGTTGCTCTTTGGCGGCAGCCAATCTTGCAAAGGCAAAGGTACATCGCAGCCGGTTGCTGGACTGCAATTACTTACCTGAAGCCGTACAACAACATCCGCAGTGGTTAATTAACCAGCCAACTATTTCTACACCTGAAACTCACGACCGGTATTCAAGCGCGGGCCATAACGGAGCGGCAAATACTTGCGCACTAAGTGCAGATGGCCGCTATCTGGTATCGGGTTCATGGGATAATAGTTTACGCCTGTGGGAGTTAAGTAGCGGCGAGTGTGTCCGTGAGTTTATCGGCCATAGTAGTGGAGTAACTAGTTGTGTGCTGAGTGCCGATGGTCGCTATCTGGTATCGGGTTCTGGTGATAAGAGCTTACGTCTGTGGGAGTTAAGTAGTGGTGATTGTGTCCGCGAGTTTATTGGTCATGATTTTGGGGTAACAAGTTGCGCGCTAAGTGCCGATGGCCGCTATCTGGTATCAGGTTCTGCTGATGCGAGTTTGCGCCTGTGGGAGTTAAGTAGTGGTGATTGTGTCCGCGAGTTTATTGGTCATGATGAAGATGTAACGAGCTGCGCGCTAAGCGCAGATGGTCGCTATCTGGTATCAGGTTCTGATGATGCGAGTTTGCGCCTTTGGGAGTTAAGTAGCGGCGATTGTGTACGCGAGTTTATTGGTCATGATCATGGGGTAACAAGTTGCGCGCTGAGTGCAGATGGCCGCTATCTGGTATCAGGCTCTGATGATGCGACTTTACGCCTATGGGAGTTAAGTAGCGGTGAGTGTGTTCGTAAGTTTATTGGTCACGATCAAATTATAACGAGTTGCGCGCTAAGTGCAGATGGTCGCTATCTGGCATCGGGCTCATGGGATCAGAGTTTACGCCTGTGGGAGTTAAGTAGCGGCGATTGTGTCCGTGAGTTTATTGGTCATGAAGATTGGGTAATGAGTTGCGCGCTAAGTGCAGATGGCCGCTATCTGGTATCGGGTTCTGATGATAAGAGTTTACGCCTGTGGGAGTTAAGTCGCGGCGATTGTGTCCGCGAATTTATTGGTCATGATGGAAGTGTAGCGAGTTGCGCGCTAAGTGCAGATGGCCGCTATCTGGTATCGGTTTCAGGGCGTAAAAGTTTACGCCTGTGGGAGTTAAGTAGCGGCGAATGTGTCCGCGAGTTTATTGGTTATACCAGTCGGGTGACGGGTTGCGCGCTAAGTGCAGATGGTCGCTACCTGATATCGTGTTCATGGGATAATAGTCTGCGCCTGTGGGAGTTAAGTAGCGGTGAGTGTGTCCGCCAGTTTATTGGCCATGAAGATTGGGTAATGAGTTGCGCGCTAAGTGCAGATGGCCGCTATTTGGTATCGGGTTCTGATGATAATAGTTTGCGCCTGTGGGAGTTAAGTAGCGGCGATTGTGTCCGCGAGTTTATTGGTCATACCAGTCGGGTAACGAGTTGCGCGCTGAGTGCAGATGGTCGCTATCTGGTATCGGGTTCTGGTGATAAGAGTTTACGCCTTTGGAACTTGAGTAGCGGCGAGTGTATCCGCGAGTTTATTGGTCATGATAATTTGGTAACGAGTTGCGCGCTAAGTGCAGATGGTCGCTATCTGGTATCGGGTTCATGGGATAATAGTTTACGCCTGTGGGAGTTAAGTAGCGGTGAGTGTGTCCGCGAGCTTATTGGTCATGAGGATGCGGTAACAAGTTGCGCGCTAAGTGCAGATGGTCGCTATCTGGTATCGGGTTCAGGGGATAATAGTTTACGCCTGTGGGAGTTAAGTAGCGGCGATTGTGTCCGCGAGTTTATTGGTCATAAACAACGTGTAACGAGTTGTGGGCTGAGTGCAGATGGTCGCTATCTAGTGTCATCCTCTTTCGATAGCACTGTTCGCTATTGGTCTTTGGAAACAGGTGAAATATTAAAAGTAATATTCCATGCACCAGAATCCAACTACCTTACAACCGATGGCAAGCAACAAACAATCCTCGCCAAAAGCGAATACGCCTGGCGTTATTTCAACGGTTATTTCACCAACGAGAAAGGCGAACCCGATAGCTTCCCGGTGATTTAACCTTTACTAGGTTTGGGCAGTGATCAGAAAAAACAAAAACGTGAAGAGCTGGGCTTGGGCGAGGGTTGATAATCTCGGGTACAGATAAAATTGCTAATACTAATTTTATTTTGCCAATTGAATCCAAACCCGTGAAATCGGTATCCAATTCAATGAGATGGCTAAATTCTACCCCCAACGGAATTTGGTTTTCTCCAGCCCAATGCGACCAGTTGTATGCAGCACTGTTGGTGTAATTGGTTGTTTTGTTTCCGGCAGGTGCTGCTGACGGAAACATTTTTTATAGGTGAAAGTTATAGCAGGTTGTTGTTGATAAATATCCAAGTCCTGTCGCTTGTGTTAATTTGAGCGCCTGATGGCGGAAGGCTACCCATCTGCGTGTATACAAAAAAGCATGAGAACTGAATCTAAAAAGGAGCTGGGTGCATCCAAGCGTGTATCCGGCTTTATTGCTACGACTCGATTGGGAAATCGCCATGGACAGCTTGCAAGAAATTCTATTTAGCCTGCGCCAGAACAAGCTGCGTACAGCCCTCACTGCCTTCGGGGTGTTTTGGGGCATTTTAATGCTGATCCTGTTGCTCGGTGCGGGGCGTGGAATGCAGAACGCCTTTGCCGAAGGGTGGAGCAATGATGTTTCCGATTCTATTTGGATTTTCCCCAGCACTACCTCTGTACCTTATTTAGGTTTACCCATTGGTCGCCAAATTGCGTTGACTGATAGCGACATGGCGGCAGTTCGCCAGCAAATTCCCGGTGTAGGTTATCTCTCCAGCGAAAATCCGCTCGGCTCCTTTATCAACTCCGATATCTCTGTGACCTATGGGCCCAAGTCTGGCAGTTTCGGGGTGTTAGGCGTGGCAGATCAATATTTCAATATCAAGGAAAAAGTACGTTTTGATGATGGTCGCCGCTTGAACCGGTTGGATCAGGATGACAACCGCAAGGTGGTGGTTATTGGTACGCGTGTTAGTGAGCGGCTGTTTACTACGCACGCCGAAGCCATGGGCAAAGAAATTTTAATAAACGGTATTTCCTTCAAAGTGATTGGATTGTTTTACGACAAAGGCAATCAGGGACGTATGTCCGAGCGGTTGTATATGCCGGTTAGCGCATTTAAAAAATCCTTTGGTGGCGGTCAGGAGGTTGCATTAATTACTGTGCGACCAAAACCTGGTGTTGATGGCATCAAACTGGAAGAAGATATTCTAGCGCTCTTAAAGCAGCGTCACAAAATTGCACCAGATGATGTGCGCGCAATTGAAGTGAGTAACAAAGCGCGCGAAGCAGAAGATATTAATGCGATGTTCACCGGGTTGAATATGTTTATCTGGCTGGTGGGCATTGGCACCTTGCTCGCGGGTATTGTGGGTGTGAGTAATATCATGATTATCACCGTCAAAGAGCGCACCCGTGAAATTGGTATTCGCAAAGCACTCGGTGCAAACCCTGCTTCTATTGTGTGGAGTTTGCTATTTGAATCAGTCCTGGTTACCAGTGTGGCGGGGTACGGCGGATTAGTGCTGGGCGTGGGAATTCTGGAAGGCGTTGCAGCATTATTAACCTCGCTCAAGATTGAATTGCCATTTTTTCAGCAACCGGAAATCGATTTAAGTATTGCCATAAGCGCCTTGGTATTACTGATTCTTGCCGGTGTACTCGCCGGTTTAATGCCTGCATTGCGCGCTGCGCGTATCATGCCGGTTGAAGCCATGAAAGCGGAATAACCCGGGAGCGAATCATGTTTGACTGGGATAAGTGGCAAGAAATAATTAATAGCCTCAAAAAACAAAAACTGCGCACAGGCTTGACTGCTTTTGGTGTTTTCTGGGGCATTTTTATGCTGGTTATTTTGCTGGGGTTTGGCACTGGCTTCGGTATCAAAATAGAAAGTATTTTTGGCGATGCAAAAAACGTGGTGATTTTGTGGCCATCCAATACCACGCAGTTGGCCTTTGAAGGTTTGGGCAAGGGGCGTAGGGTGAAATTTACCGAGGCCGATGTAGAAGCCATTCGCCAAAAAATTGCCAGTGTAGAAATGGTAGATGGCAAAAATAACCTCGGTGTGTGGGGCGCGGCACAGTATGTTGTTTATGGCACAGAGAGTGGTTCTTTTTCGGTGAATGGCAGCCACCCTGGCTGGGAACCATTTGAATTTTTAAAAGTCACTGCAGGGCGCTACATCAATGTACTCGATGAAAAAGAAAAACGTAAAGTGGCGGTGATTGGTACGCGTGTACAGGAAGTGTTATTTAAAAATGGCACTCATCCAATAGGTGAGTCCATTAAAGTAAATGGTGTGCAGTTTGTAGTGGTGGGCATTTATAAATCCACCGAACCGGGTGATAGCGCGCAACAGGCTAACAGCAAAATTATATTGCCCAATCAAACATTGCGTTATGCCTTTAATCAGCTTGATGCATTTCAAATGCTGTTTTTCACACCGGCCAGCGGCTATAGCGCCTTTGATGCAGAACGCGACGTAAAACAATTGCTCTATCAACGCAACCGTGTCCATCCGGATGATTCCGGCGTGATGGGCAGTTTTAATATGGAGCAGGTGTATGAACAAAATCGCAGCCTGGTAGGCGGCATTATCGGATTCAGTTGGATGGTGGCGATTGGCACTATCATCGCAGGTGTTATAGGTGTGGGTAACATTATGTTGGTGGTGGTGAAGGAACGCACTCGCGAAATCGGTTTGCGTAAAGCCATGGGGGCGACGCCACTCAATATCAGCTTGATGATTATCCATGAGTCGCTGGTGATTACTGTGTTAGCGGGTTATGCCGGCTTAGTGGCTGGTGTGTTTTTGCTGGAAGCGATTCGTGCCGTGCTGGTAAGTGTAGGGCAGGGCGAGGGTATGTTTGCCTCGCCGTTTATCGATATCCATATCGCCATCATGGCGCTGGTGGTGTTGGTCGTTACCGGTGTAGTGGCGGCCTTGCTGCCAGCGCGCAACGCGGCCAGCGTCAATCCTATTACCGCACTGCAGGACGAATAATTTTTTTAGGTGTGGTGAATCCAAACCTGCCAGTTGTGCATCAAAGTTAACAACAAGTCACCAATAGTGACATTTATGAATGGCCGCTGGCTGACACTTGTCATAAAAGTGTTAAGCCCGGTTAAAAAAACCGGTAAGCACGCGAAAAGTTATTAAGCTGCCCGGAGCAGCAACCGCGCGAACCGCCAAGGAACCTAGCATGATAAAACTCAATAATATCCATAAGTACTATCACTCTGGCGAGCAGCCACTGCATGTATTGAAGGGCATCGACCTGCACATTCGCGAGGGCGAACTGGTTTCGATTATGGGATCGTCCGGTTCGGGCAAGTCCACCTTGCTGAATATCCTGGGTATTCTGGATACCCACGACAAAGGTGATTATTTTCTCGCCGGTCGCGAAATTAAAAACCTCAAAGAGAAAACTGCCGCGCAATTGCGCAATGAATTGCTCGGGTTTGTTTTTCAGTCCTTCAATTTGTTGCCCTTTAAAAATGCGACGGAAAATGTGGCTCTGCCGCTCTATTACCAGGGTGTGGGACGCAAAGAGCGTAACTATCGCGCCGCGCAGTATTTGGAAATGGTGGGATTGAGCAATCGCGCAACCCATATGCCCAATGAATTATCAGGCGGGCAAAAACAGCGGGTGGCAATTGCACGCGCGCTGGTAACCAAACCTAAAGTGATTCTCGCCGATGAACCCACCGGTGCACTCGACAGCCAGACAACACATGAAGTCATGGCGCTGATGAAAGAAGTACACGCCTTGGGCAACACTATTGTGATCGTTACCCACGAACAGGATATTGCCGACCAAACCCAGCGTCAGATTATTTTAAAAGATGGCCTGATTATTTCAGGAAAAGACCATCCTGCTACGTCGGTTGCCACTGCCGACAATCAGAATGAAGAAGACATTTTAGGGTAAATACCATGTTTGATGGTCTGCAAGAAATTCTCTATACCCTGCGTCAAAATAAATTGCGCACCGCGCTGACAGCCTTTGGTGTCTTTTGGGGTATTTTTATGCTGATTCTGTTGCTCGGTGCCGGGCGCGGAATGCAGAACGGTGTGTACAGCGATTTCGGTTCCGATGTATTGGATTTTGTTGTGGTGTATACCGGTTCAACCTCTGTTGCCTATAACGGCAGAGGCGTTGGTCGCTACATTGAATTAACCAAAGACGATATTACCGCTATCAAACAAAAAGTGCCCGGAGTGCGTTTTATCTCCGCTGAAAATCAGCGCGGTGGTATTTCCATTGTGCATGAAAAGAAGAATGGCGCTTTTGATGTACACGGCGTGCCTGACGATTATTTTAATATTAAAGAATCCATCCCTTTTAATCTCGGACGTAAAGTTAACCCGCTCGACGATCAGCAGATGCGCAAAATTGCGGTAATCGGCACCGTGGTGAGTGAACGGCTATTTGGCAAAGATGCTGATCCCATCGGCAAAGATATTCGCGTTAACGGCGTGATGATGAAAATTGTTGGTGTGTTTTACGATAAAGGCAATCGCGGGCGTGATTCCGAGCGAATCTATATTCCGCAAACCACATTTCAAAAAATGTTTGCCACCAGCGATAAGGTTGGATCCATTTGGTTGCGACCCAAAGAGGGTGTAGATGGTTTTGCCATGGAAGAAGCGGTCATTAAATTATTGCAGCAGCGCCATCAAGTTTCACCGGAAGATAAACGTGCAATACGTTCATTCAACATGGCTGAACCCGCCAAAATGGTGAACGGATTATTTATTGCGATCAATGGTTTTATTTGGTTTGTTGGCTTGGGCACCCTTATGGCGGGCATCGTGGGTGTGAGTAACATCATGATTATTACCGTCAAGGAGCGCACTCGTGAAATTGGAATCCGTAAAGCCCTGGGTGCAACACCGTTTGGAATTGTCAGTACGCTCTTAATGGAATCGATTTTAGTGACGACTATTGCAGGTTACGCGGGTTTAGCTTTAGGGGTAGGTCTGCTGGAATTGGTGGCCTTTGGCTTGCGCTCAGCCGGTGCCAATTTACCTTTTTTCCAAAACCCGGAAGTGAATTTTCAAGTGGCGATTACAGCCATTATTTTGTTGGTGTTGATTGGCGCTTTGGCGGGTTTGGTTCCTGCGTTAAAAGCGGCGCGCATCATGCCCATTGAAGCCATGCGCGCGGATTAAGGAGCAACATCATGCTAATCGATACTGAAAAATGGCAGGAAATTTTCCTCACCCTCAATCAACATAAAATGCGTACCGCGCTCACTGCTTTCGGTGTGTTCTGGGGTATTTTCATGCTGACGGTTTTACTGGGTGCAGGTAAAGCCTTGGAAAATGGCGTTGTGGAAGACTTTAAAGAAATTCCCAATTCGGCGTGGATCTGGTCACAAAGCCCAACTCAAATTGCTTACCAGGGTTTGCCTATTGGCCGCCAGATTCAATTAAAAGCAGCCGATGTTGAGGCGATTAAAAATAGCGTACCGAGTGTTGCCAAAATTTATGCCCAAAACAGTGTGGGTATTTGGGGCGGCTCACCGGCCTACACAGTGTACAAAAAAAATAACGGCAGCTTTTCTATTCAAGGTACCCATGCGGGTATGGCGAATATTCACCAGCAAAAAATTGTGGAAGGCCGTTACATTAATGAAATAGACGATGAAAAGCGACGCAAGGTGGCCATTATTGGCACTCGTGTAAAAGACGTATTGTTCAAGCAGGGCGAGAACCCTATCGGGGCGGATATCACTTTATCCGGCATTAGTTTTCAGGTCGTGGGTGTTTATAAATCCAGTTCGAGCAATCCCAACAGTTCGGAAGAAGAAAGAATTTATATCCCCAACGACACATTGCGCTATGCCTTTAATCAGGTTGATTGGGTAGGCAGTTTTGTGGTGATACCGCCGCCGGGTATACACGCGATGGTGGCAGAAGCGGATGTCAAAAAATTCCTCTTTGCTCGCAATAAAGTTGACCCTAACGATGTGGGTGTATTAGGGAGTTTCAATTTGCAAAGTGAATTTGACAAGATCTATGGCTTGTTCACGGGCATCAACATATTTAGCTGGATTGTTGCTATTGGCACCATCATGGCCGGCGCGATTGGCGTGGGTAATATTATGTTGATTGTGGTCAAGGAGCGCACTCGCGAGATTGGTTTGCGCAAAGCCTTGGGCGCAACCCCCAGCTCAATTATCGGCATGATCGTACAGGAGTCGGTGTTGATTACCGCCGTCGCCGGTTATTTTGGATTAGTCATTGGCGTGCTCTTGTTAGAGGGTATCAATGCCTTGATGGAAGCCAATGGTGGCAGTGCCGGTATGTTTCGCAATCCGGAAGTGGATTTTAATACAGCGATCAGCGCCGTCATTGTATTAATTATTTCCGGCCTGCTGGCATCGCTTATGCCCGCTGCAAAAGCCGCCGCCGTAAACCCTATTGTTGCACTGCAAGACGAATAATATTTGTAGCAAATAATTTTAACCATACCATTTCCCAGCAATCGTAAGAAGGACACCATGAAAAAGTTTATCTGGTACACAGTTTTAGGTTTAATCGCTGTTGTATTTATTGGCACAGCGGTATTCCTCTATAACAAATCCCAGGAAAAGCCTGTGGTTTATCAATCGGATGATGTATTTAAAACCACCATCGTAAAAAAGACAGTGGCAGTGGGCAAAGTGATTCCGCGTCGCGAAGTGGAAATTAAATCGCAAGTTTCCGGTGTTGTAGAGCAGCTCTATGTGATTGCCGGCCAGACAGTGAAAAAGGGCGATATTATTGCCAAGATTACCCTGGCACCCAGCATGGTGATGTTGAACCAGGCGGAATCGCAACTGGAAACTGCGCGGTTGAATTTACAAAACGCCACGGTTGAGTTTGATCGCCAGAAAAAACTCTTTGCCGATAAATTGATTTCTGCATCTGAGTACAACAAATTTTTACTCAACTACGATTTGCAGCGCGAAGCGGTGACCGCCGCCGAGAACAATTTGTTGCTGATGAAATCCGGTGCGACGAAAAAATCCGATAAGGTTTCCAATATGATTCCGGCCACAGTAACCGGTATGGTGCTTGATTTGCCGTATAAAGAAGGTGCCTTTATCGTGGAAACCAGTTCCTTTGGTGCGGGCACTACCATTGCAACACTGGCCGATATGAACGACATGATTTTTGAAGGCATGGTGGATGAGTCGGAAGTGGGTAAAATCCGCGAAGGTATGGAGCTGGTGTTGGATGTTGGTGCGCTGGAAGGCGAGCCTTTTACTGCGGTACTGGAATATATCTCTCCCAAGGGCGTGACCGACCAAGGCACCATTAAATTCCAGATCCGCGCAGCGGTCACCCTGAGTGAAAAATTGTTCCTGCGCTCCAACTACAGCGCCAATGCTGACATAGTATTGGAGAAACGCGAAAACGTAGTGGCGATTAATGAAGGCAATTTGATTGTGGAAGAGAAAGGTCAATTCGTGGAAGTAGAAACCGGCCCACAAAAATTTGAAAAGCGCGAAGTGAAAACCGGTATTTCAGATGGTATCAACATTGAAATTCTGGAAGGCTTGAAAGAAGGCGATAAAATAAAACATCGCTAAGTTATTAGTATCACCATATCTATCACCGGCGAGCCAGGCTTTTCCTGGCTCGCTTTTTTTATGTCACTTCCTGCGCATGGACGTGAACATACTTAATTCCCACGGCCTTATGGCCAATAACAAACCCGTGTGCTGGCGTTGATCCAGTGGTAGTTTTGCATCTTGCTGGTTGAGTAGCGCCGCTTCCTGGGTGAGTTGGTTCAGTTTGTTTTTCAGCAGCGCGATTGATGCGCTGGAATAACTGCCGCGCAAATAAAATCGGAAGGATTGCTCCTGATGAAAATCGCCCTCCATAAATTCAACAATTACATCCCTGTTCATAAAGCGCTCTAATGGTCCTCCGGGAATCCAGCGAAAGTTCTGGGCAATCAACAATTTGAATTTATTACCCGGTAACAACTGCAGCATTTTCAATTTATCCAGGCGCGCCAGCAGGCGAATGCATTCGTGTTCGCTAATCTGGTAGTGGGTAATGATGTCGGTAAAAGACCAACCATCGCGCGCGCAAACGGCTACCAGCAACAATTTTTTATTGGCAATAAGTTCTTCTTCCTGTTCCTGGGTTAGCTGTGCGAGCTGGGGTTGTTTTTCTGTGGTTAATAAAAATAAATCCGAGAGGCTTAATTCCAGTAAGGCACAAATTTGTTCCAGTCGCTCAAGGGTAAAGCTCTGACTGGAAAAGATGCGTTTGATATTAGCCTCACTCAGTTCCAGTGCCTGTGCCAAATCTTTGTAGGTGATATTGCGCGCTTTCAGTAGCTGTTTAAGCGTTTCACACAAGCTGGCAATCTGACTCATAGTATTACATTCCTATACCTTGGGTTTTGCACAAGTCTACTTCATTCAGAAAAATTTACACCTCACTGCCCTCATCGCATAGTGCGTCCATCGCTGGCTGATACAGCAATACCGCTGACAGTAACCAGTGATAACCCTAACCATGAAAGGACATTGATATGAAAAAGTTTACTCAATTAGCTGTTGTAAGTTTGACCCTGATGACCAGCCAAGCGGTATTAGCGGCAGATAGTATTGGCAATGCGGCGGCATCGGTGAATCACTCGGGTAAGGCGATCAAACATGCGGCTGTTGCCTCGGGTCAATTTGTGAGCGGTGCAGTGGCCGTGCCATTAATCGCCGTCGGTGAGTTGGGCAAAGCGTCTGGCAAGGCTGGTGAAGCATTGATGGATGTTGCCACCGATAAGCAACAACCGCTGGAGGTAAGTGATATTACCCTGACGGCAGAACCGGCACCGGCTGTGGTGATGAATAATGCAGCCACAGTGGATGCCAAACAGCGTTAAGCAAATGATGTGTTACAGCAAGGCTGAGGGATATACAGGGCAGGGATGCCGCAAAGCATAATCAAGTGATCAATATGGAATTCAAGCGGGAAATAACCATGAAAATAGTGCGAATGGTCTGTGTGTTGGTAATCAGTTTGGCGAGTCATACGCTCTGGGCAGGCAGTAATGCTGGTGGTGAAGCACAGTTTTCACCGGATGAAATAAGCCGTTTTGCAAAACAGGTAGAAAAATATGCGGCCTCACAGGGTGCGCGCGCGTTTATCATCGGCCGTGTCGGGCGCCCGCCGAAAGAATTACCAAAAGGGGTAGAGTTTACCCACACAGCCGTTGCGATTTATTCCACCATTAATTTGCCCGATGGCACCCTGGCCAAAGGGTATGCGATCCACAACCTTTATCAAACCGCCCACAAAAAAGACTTGAGTGAGCTGGTGACGGATTACCCGGTAGATTTTTTCTGGAATGCCCACCAGTTGCGCGCGGGTATTATTATCCCCGATGCCAATTTACAGCAGCGTTTGGTAGAGGCTTATGCAAAGGGTGTACAGCATGAGGTGCATGTGCCGCACTACTCGGTATTGGCCAATCCATACAATGCCGATTTCCAAAACTGTACCGAGCATACGCTTGATGTGATTAACGCTGCGATTTATCAAACGACTAATTACGAGCAATTAAAAGCCAATACCAAAGCACACTTTGCCGCGCAGCCTATGAAAATTAATAGCATGAAATTATTGGTGGGCAGTATGGTGATGGAGGATGTAAAAACATCGGACCAATCCTCTAAATTGGTGACCGCAACTATGGGTAGCATTGGTTATTATCTTGCAGCTAACCAGTTGTTAGCCCAAGCGATTATTGTAGAGCAGGACGGCCAGTTAACGCCCATGACCTATAACAACCAAGCGTTGCTTGCCAGCAACTAAGAAGATGATCGTGCAGGAGAAAATACCGGGCCGTATCACGACCTGACACTGCCCGGTATGTTGTTAAAGTTTGGTGGCAATTACATCCAGCGTCATAAAATAAATGCTAGTGGTAGATTCAAAACCGGAATCGGTGCCGAGTAAAATCCAGATGCTGCCATCCTCTGCGGTGACACCCGTAAATGAACCTCGCTCGCTCTGCAGGGTTTTTCGCATGTAATCGATATTGCTGTCGCCACATTCGCGGCTATTAGCAAAATCCCCCAACACTATGGCATCGCTGCCACCGACGGCCTGGTTGCCTTTATCAATATTCATCAACAAATCGCCAGCACCGTTGTTCACGGCAAGGGGTTCGGTTTTGCTGACTCCGGCTTTAATCCATACACTTTCTCCCGGCGCGCCACCTACACCCATACAATTTTTTTGCGCGTTGGTGCCAAAGCGAACTTTGAATTGAAAACCGTAACGAGTATTGGGTTGCAAGCCATCAAATTTTTTGGTGATGAACATAAACAAATCATCACTGTGGTTATTGCCACTGAGTTTATAGCCTTTGCGATTAGTACCCAGGCTGGCGGGAAGATCGCTACTGCCTGCACTCAACTCGTAAAATTCTTCCTGACCCGCCGGGTAATCGGCAAAACCGGATTTCCAACCCGCGCTGCCTTCATTGAAATCGATGGTTAAGGCGCGTGAGTTCGGGTCTACCGGGGGAAGTTTGATATCGCTACCGCAGGCGCTGAGTAACCAGCTGCTGGCTAATAATAGGGATGCGGAAATATAACCGGTGATTTGCATAAGGGCGCTCCATGATAGGTTATGTTCTATGACTCATTGTGCGCAGGGGGTAGTGTGGCGTCTGTGGCGGATATGTAGCGACTGGTAAAAAAGTGTAACCAGTGCGCGACGTTTTGATGGCAAGGTGCTTCCGCTGTTATGCTAACTACAATTCATTACAACACCTGCAGCGAGCCGGGGTTATAAATACACTATGCCCATTCCCTGCCATCTGTATAACTTTCCATGATCAGTTTCCTTCCGCTTTCGCGCGTTCATTTTCTTACCAGCTGCGTGCTGGGAGCCAGTGTGCTTATTGCCGGGCAGGCGAATGCCTGTCCATCGGCGGAGCGGGGCGATTGCGTCGAGGTGGGAAAATGGGAGCTGAGTATTGGCTTTGGCGCCGGTGTGCGTACTAATCCGCTGGCCGATACCTCGGACATCCCGCTGATTGTTGTGCCGCAGATTAACTACAACGGCGAGCACTTTTTTATCCAGAATCTGGACTTTGGGGTTATCGCCTGGCAAAGCGAAACCCAACAGCTAAACCTGCTCGTCACACCCAGTTACGATCAGGTATTTTTTCATCGCTGGAGTCCGGGCAATTTTTTTATCGAGGGCAACGCCCTGGCGATGGGCAACAAAGATGGCCAGGGTGGGAAACAGGATGTGGTATCCAGTGGTGACGATGACCGCGAGTTGGCTACGCCGGAATTTATGCCGCTGCAAACGCCCAGTGCCCGCGATCGCCATATGGCCGGTTTGGCCGGTATTGAATACAGTTGGAACAACCCCTTATTTGATGTACAGATCCAATACCTAACGGATTTCACCCAGGTGCACTCCGGCGAGGAGCTGCGTGTTGCACTCGCCAAACACTGGCGTCATGGTAAACACCACTGGCTGGCGTCGCTCGGTGCCAATTGGCAGAGCAGTGAGGTAGTGAATTATTACTATGGTGTCGGCGTGAATGAAGCCGATATCCGCGGCCCCTACAGAACTACTTCTGCACTCTCGCCACTGCTGCGTGTGGATTGGAATTACCAGCTGACCGAACGCTGGGATTTGCGTGTATTAACCAGCTATCGCATCTTGCCCGATGAGATTTCAGCGAGCCCATTAATTAACGATAATAAAGTGATCACGGTTTTCGTTGGAGGGGTATACCATTTCTGATGGTGTGGTGCTGAACCGATTTTCTGCAACCTCGTTTGCAGCCGGTTTATTTCTTGCAGCCCAGCTGCCGGGAAGCATGGCGCTCGCCAATGAGGCGGCCGCTACCCATGAAGCATCGCTACCGCTAATCCATTTTTCCATCAAACCGCGGCTGTGTGTTTTAAATGCTGGGGAAGAGGTGTGTCGCGATGAGTTGGAAGTAAAGTGGCAATCCACGGCGGTGCGCTCCCTGTGTTTGTATCAAACCGACAAGGCCGAGCCCTTGCGCTGTTGGCAGAGTGCCACCCGTGGTGAATACCAATTTGAATTAACGGCCAGCGTGAGCACCGATTTTGAATTGCGCGAAACAGACACGGGCACTGCCGTAAGCGATCAGCGCTTTCAGGTGGTCTACAATGACAAGAAATACCGTCGGGCGCGGCGCAACCCCTGGAGCTTTTTTTAATATGTCGCACAATAATTTAATTTTGTTGGTCGAGGATGACCGCCGTTTGGCACAATTGGTAAAAGATTTTTTAGAGAGCAATGACTTCCAGGTCGCACTGGAAGAAAACGGCAATCGTGTGTTGCGCCAGGCACAAAATATAAACCCGGCATTAATTGTTCTGGATTTGATGTTGCCCGGTAAAGACGGGCTGACGCTGTGTAAAGAATTACGCCCGCAATTCAAAGGCCCCATTCTCATGCTCACTGCACGCGATTCCGATGTGGACCAAGTGCTGGGCTTGGAGTACGGCGCCGATGACTATGTCATTAAACCTGCCGAACCGCGTGTACTCTTGGCGCGAATTCGTGCGCTGCTGCGTCGCTATTACCAAAATGATCCGCGTGAGCAAGAAGCGCTCAATTTTGGTGAGCTGTGCATTCAACCCACCGCGCGCAAAGTATCACTGGCGGGGCAGGAAATTATGCTCTCCAGTCACGAATATGATTTGTTGCTCGCACTCGCGGCGCAAGCGGGACAAATTCTCAGCCGCGAATTTTTGTTCAACCATATTTACAATCGCGAATACGACGGGCTTGATCGCACGATTGATGTGCGCATTTCCCAACTGCGTAAAAAATTAAACGATAACCCCGACAATCCCACGCGTATCAAAACCATTTGGGGTAAGGGATATTTGTTTATTGCCGATGCCTGGCAATGAATCGCGCCTTTTTATCACTCTACTTTTTTATTGTTACCTCGGTAGTATTTATTGGCTGGGGGCTCAATCAATTCTGGGAAAACCTCGCTCCCGAGCAAGAGCCAACGCCGGAAGTAGTCGCACTCCTGCAACTTATCGAAACAGACCTGTTAAGCCAGCAACCGCAGCCAGATAATGGATATCAACAGCGTGCACAGGATATTGCGGCGCGCCTTGCAATTGGCCTTGAGTTATTACCCCTGGACGATGTAGCCCAATCGGCGGCGCTGCAGGAATTACACGCGGGCGATATCCTTGCCAGCCGTAGCGATAACCACATCATCTGGTATAAGCGACTCGCTGGAAGTGATGAGGTTATGATGCTCACACTGCCGGCGGCCGATGACAGCGAATCACCTTTTCATCGCTTGTTATTGATTGTTTTTTACCTCGCCATCGCCGCCGCAATTTATCTGTGGGTATGGCCGCTCTCGCGCGACAGTAAAAAGCTGGAGCTACAAACCCGCACTCTGGGCAAGGACGGTGTGCCCGAAACACTGCGCATTTCTCCGGCCTCAACCCTCTATCCCCTCGCGCAGGCCTTCAATCACATGGCACAGCGACTGCGCGAATTAATTGCCTCGCACCGCGAAATGACTAACGCTGTATCCCATGAATTGCGCACACCATTAGCGCGGATGAAATTCGCTCTGGCTCTGATCGATGAAGAAAAACTTGATGACAAAAATCGTCGTCAATTGCGCAGCGTGGAACAGGATGTAGCAGAGATGGAAGCCTTAATCAGTGCGCTGTTAATGTATGCCGGTTTTGAACAAAAAACCCAAACCCTGCAACAGACCTCTGGCCATATGCGCGACCTGCTTGCGGATATCCAGCAGCGGTTTAATCGCCATAATGAGCGTCAGTTGCAATTGGAAATTATCGATAATACACAAGGCAAAGTGTTTAGCTGCGAGTGGAAGTTGATGGAAACCGTGCTGCAGAATCTCATCAACAACGCCGCGCGTTATGCCAGCCATACTATTCGGGTTGAGCTCGCGCAAACCGCCACCCAGTACCGCATCGCCGTAGAAGACGATGGTCCGGGAATTCCCGTGGAAAAACGCGAGAAAGTCTTTGAATCCTTCGTGCGGTTGTACGGCGAAAATGCCCAGGACAACCTCATCACCACTACCAGCACCGGTGGTTTTGGGCTGGGCCTCGCCATTGTCAAACGCATCCTGCAATGGCACGGCGGCACGGCAACATTTGTTGAACCGGAGCAACTGGGCGGTGCCCGTGTGGTCATTCTTTGGCCCAAAAGGGTAGTTTAGCTGCCAAAGAGTGTTTCTAATCGAAACACTTATCATTTCAAAAGTGGCGCTTTTTTCACTAATTGTTGAAATTTTGTTCAAATTTTCCCAGAATCTGGCGTCAGGCTAGTCAAATTTAAAACGATGGGTGTAGTATCGCCCTCCTGTGACCCAAGTCTCGGTTTACAACACAGTGAGAGCAGCAAAGCCTGTCGCGCCATATAGCGCACAGACTTGAGCAAATAAAAAGTGCCACAGAGCACATCGGAGCAAGGCTCCCGCCATTCGCCTGGCAACATAACTATAAAATCTGGCAGTGTAATTTCTATCTCGGTTAATACCAAAATCACCACTGATTTTGGTGGTGGCTCCTAAGCATTCTGAATTCCAGAGCTTGCAAAAAAGCCACGAGATACATGAAAACAGCATCAACTATATTCCAATCTTCAAAGGTATGTTCACCTTGGGTAGCGTCATCGCTAACACCCCTGTATTCCTTTGCGCTGTATTTCCCCTCGTCCTCCTTTTTGCAGCTCCCCGGAGCTGTTGTGCTGTGCCTGTTTAATTCGCGCACCGCAAACAGCCGCAAGTTAAAAATCGTTTAACAATAATTTTCATGCTGTAAAGAGGGGAAGACTATGCATAAGAAACGTTTGTTACCGCTGTGTATTGCTTTGGCTGCTAGCGGCCAATTGTATGCACAAACCAATGAATCATCTTCTAACGATCTTGTTGAAGAAGTTGAAGTTACTGGTGTGCGAGCTGCTGAATTAAATGCCCGTGAAGAAGAGCGTTCTAAAAATATTTTTAGTTCGGTTATTTCTCAGGATGATGCGGGTAATTTTGCTGATCAAAACGTTGCCGAATCCCTGCAGCGTTTACCAGGCATTACCCTGCAGAAATCGGAAGGTGAAGGTAAATTTGTTTCTGTGCGTGGCCTTGGTCCCGGCTTTGTAACCGTTCAGCAAAACGGTGCGGAACTGGCAAGTGCGGGCGCAGATGACCGTTCGTTTGCACTGGATGCAATTCCGGCAGATTTGTTGAGTTCAATTGAAGTTTTCAAATCGCTTACACCGGACATGGATCTGAATTCCATCGGAGGTGTAGTCAACGTAAAAACCGTTAGCGCGTTTGATCGCGCAAAAGACTCTTTGCGTTTGAATGTGCAGGATTATTATCAGGATTATCGAGAAGAGCATTCGCCAAAAATTTCTTTGCAAGGCACCAATTTATTAGCCGATGACACTATCGGTATTGGTTACTCAGCTTCTTGGGAAGAGCGCAAAACCGTTACTTACGAAATGCTCCACCATGAGACTACTGATCCACGTTATGTACAAGTTGATACGCTCAACTCAGTACCTGATGTAGAAGATCTCAGCAGCTATATGCTGATTCCGTTTGAATTCCAAAACCGTCAGGAAGTAGCTGATCGTGAACGTAAAGCCGTATCGCTGGATTTGGGCTATCGCCCTACCGAAAATTCAGAATATTACGTGAGAGGTTCGTATACCGAATACACCGATATGGACGTTGCTTGGCGTGAATACTATCGCTTTGGTCAAGCGGGCGCTGATGACATCGCTTATCTGGATCCTGCGACCAATACCTTCGGTGTAGTGGATGCCGATATCCAACAACAAATGTTTATCCAGGACGGCACATCAAAGACCACTTCCTATGCCTTGGGGGGGAAGAATAATTTTGATGTGAGTGGCGGCCAATATAAATTGGATTATGAATACTCCTGGTCGGACAGTACTTATGAAAAACCGGATGGCCAACGCGTGCAGTTTCGTGAGCGCGATGTGCCGCTGATTGCGCGTGCTGGTAAAGAAGCCATTGTGGCGCAAGCGATCAGCCCCAACGATTTGGCTGCACTTATGGGCACGACTGTCTCAGGTGCAGGTTTTACGCCGGATCAGATTTCCGGTTATAGCGCCCAAGGTGTAAGCCTTGCTGGTTTTGAATTTGATAACCTGTTTTTAGAAAACTCTTCCCGCGCCGATGAGCTGGAAGCTATTAAAGTTGACCTCAAGCGTGAATTTGATGACGGCTGGTTAAGTTACTGGAAAGTTGGTTTTAACATCAAAAATCGTGTAAGAGACCGTAATCAGGATCGCTGGAGTCTGGTGCCAAAAGATTTCAGTCCTGAGTGTGCTGGTGCACCTGATGTCACTCAATGTCGCTACGATATTCAAAGCAACCTGACCGATCATGACTATGCTATGCCCGGCCAGTCTGATTTCGTTTATCCCGCGATTACCAAAGCCGGCGCTGAAGAGCTAATTTCCAGCGTGCGTGCTATCGCTAATCTGGATACTCAACAAGGTTTGGAGAGTGTGTATCGCGATTACACGCTTACCGAAGACACGGCAGCAGCTTATGTGATGGGCGAGTTTCATTTGAGCGACAATCAATCGTTGATCACTGGTGTGCGCTGGGAACAAACCGAGTTTAGTTCGACGGGTTACTTCTCCATCAACAACGATAACTTTGATATTGGTGCGGGAAATACCGTTAGCTTCGACTACTCAATTCCGCTCGAAGCTGAAGTCAACAAGTACAATGATTTATATCCCAGCATCCATTATCGCTTTGAGCCGCGAGAAGATGTCCTGATTCGCTCGTCTATCTGGACCAGCTTTACTCGCCCATCATTCGATCAATCGCGCGCTTATGCCACCATTGCCAGCGACTTCCAGTTGTGTAATCCGGTCACCGGCGTATGTAGTGCAACGCCTGATAATCCGAACCTGACTGCTGAAGATTTGAAAAGCTACACCCTTGGCCCAGATAGCGCCATGCAAGTGGGTAACCCGAATTTACAACCAATGAATTCGGTCAACTACGATGCCTCTATCGGCTGGTATGCGGATTCCAACCAATTCTTGCAGGCAGCGGTGTTCTACAAAGACATCACCGATTTCATCGTGGAAGTTCAAGGCTCACAAATCGCGTTGAATGATTTACCAATGGCTTTACCGGTGGACGCGATTACTGGTTTCACCATCCCGCAAGACCAAGTTATGAATAACGTCAACTGGACTACCAATGGCGATAAGGCATCGGTCTACGGTATTGAGTTGACCTACGTGTACAACTTTGACTCGGGCTTCTTTTTCCAAAGTAATGCCACCTTTATGAATTCGACTGCTGAGGCAGGTGACACTATTCGCGTAGGTGATATTCAGTTGCCTGATCAAGCCGACGTGACTGGCAACGTGACTGTAGGTTGGGAAAGAGATGGTACATCGGTACGTTTGATTGGCAACTACGTCAGCGAAATCCTTAAGCGTATCGGCTCTTGCCCTGCAGGCTCGGAAGGTCGCTTGATTTCTACTCCAAGTAATCCTGGCACTACTTGTAAGGTGTGGGCTGACCAATATCTTGGCGACACTTTCAGCATGGACTTCAAGGCTACCTACCAAATTACGGATGAGCTGAAAGTGTATTTCGACGCAATGAATATTACCGATGAGTACATGACTACTTACTACACAGGTAACGAATATTCAGGCGGCAAAATGATGTATCACTCTGAGGTTTATGGTCGCTCGTTCCAAGTCGGTCTCAATTACAAGTTTATGTAACAGATGTGCCGCTTTAGCGGCACCGTGAGACACAGGATTTTCGGAGCGGAATTAACCGCAAAACGTTAAAAAGACAGGTAATAAATAATGAAAAAACTCAGCTTAATCAGCACAGCTTTTTTAGGCTCGGCTCTGGTAGCTTGTGGTGGTGGATCAGGTAGCCCATCCAAGACTGACCTGTGTAGTGAGGTTGGTGCAACCAACTGTAATCAAGTGGTAATTCCTTCCTCCACCTCATCTTCTTCGTCTAGCTTGGCGCCACCGGTAAACAACCTTCTGCCATTTACCGAAAAATTTGCAGTGGATAACGCCACAGCATTGTTTAGCGCTAGCTACAAAAGTCTGCTCAATCCGGGCGACGATCTCACACCATCGTTTTACTACTCAACTTCAGGCCTGGATGCAGGCCGTATGGTTGCTGCCAACGGCAAAATGACCATCGGTAACGCGCGTATGACTATAGGTCAGCGTTTGCAAACCACTGGTACCCACATCAATCCGGAAGCATTGCCAGCCGATTTCAAAGTAAACACAACTACCGATGGCACAGCGGCTAACTTCCCCACCACCACCACTTGGGGTGAGTTGGACTTAACCCATCCGTGGAAAATTTCTTTCTGTGTGAATGAATTTGAAGCCTTGAGTGGGTCGGCCAGTAACCAGCAGTTCATGGTTTATGTCGATAATAACCAATCGACGTCCAGCTTCTCTCTACATGGCACCAAGAGTTTGGTGAAGCAGCTCAACGTCACCAACTTTGTTGCAGGCAAGCGTGTAGAAATCAATTTCCCGGGTGACGTGTTTGTTGATGGCAAGAGCATTGACTCGGTATTGCAAAACCCAGGCACTACCTCATCGTTTATTCAGCTGCGTGTACCTAGCGCGGGTGTAGTAACCATGAGTGAGCTGTGGGTTGGTTATCAGTCAGATAAAACTTCAGAGCCAACAGCTGCCACCTGTGCTGCCAGTGCACGTGTTCCCGGTTGGAATATCGCGCCACCACCAGAGGTTCCTGCAGCACCAACGTTCGAACCCAACAATAACCAATTGAAAGTTAACTGGGCTGCTGCAGCGCGTGCTACCAGCTATACCGTTGCTTACAACACTGTCGATTCATTGGAAGGTGCAATCATCATTGGTGATGATGACAGCAATGGCGTCGGTGAAATTACCACCACCACCACCACTATTACCGGTTTGACTAACCTCACCAGCTATTACGTGTTTGTAAAAGCGCATAACGCGGGTGGCAGCAGTGCATACGGCCCCAGCGCTATAGGTATACCTGATGTGCCTAAAACTCCGCCGGCAGCGCCAACCGGTCTTAAAACCTATAGCGATGACCGTCGTGCGTTGGTTACCTGGGAAGCATCTGCTGGTGCAGAAAGCTACTCAGTGGCAGTAGGTACTTCGAATGACCCAGCAACTGCGACGGTTACCGATGGCATTATCGACACTAACTATCGCGTGAAAAATCTGGTCAACAACACACCTTATTATGTATTTGTAAGAGGGGCGAATGTGATTGGCAATGGTGATTACTCACCAGCTCAAGCAGTAACTCCAGCCGTGTTTGATGTTTACCAAGCGAATTTTGCAGTAACACTTGAGCAATTCTTTGATTCAACATCGGCCACAACTAGCTTAGCGTTTCCTACCACACCAGCAGTGCAGACTCTTAGCCTTGAAAATGATCAGGCTATGGCATTGACCTTGGCAGGTGAGAGCCGTATGGCGTTTACCGAAGCTGGCTTGCGTGTCGGAAACGCTCGGTTTGCTATTGGTCTGGAAGGAGTCAAGCAAGAAAACGGCACCTACACCTATACCGCAACTGCGAAAGATGCTGCGCCTGTAGGCGGTACATTAGATCTGACTAACAACTATCAGATTTGCTACACCGTAGTGGAGAAACATACAGATGGCTTATTTCGTGTGTATGTTGATAACACGTCGACTACGTCAGGTAATTCTATCCATGGTACCAAGAGCCGTTTGATCAACCAGGATATTGTCAATATTCCACTGAATACCGAGCAGTGCGTTGATTTCATTGATGATGCTCATGTTGGAACTGCTAACTCATTCATCCAAGTTGGTACAGATGGAAATGCTACTGCGGTTGGTGTAGTACTGAGCAGCTTTAAAATTGTTGATCTCAACACCACTCCAATCAAAACTGAAAGTAGCTCATCCAGTAGCGTTGCTAGTTCTGTAGCATCATCAAGCTCGGTTGTTGCTTCTTCCAGCAGCGAAGCTGCTTCATCTAGCAGCAGCTCGGAAGCCTCGTCTTCATCTAGCGTTGAAGTGTCCAGCTCTTCTTCAAGCAGCTCATCAGAAGCTTCAAGCTCAAGCAGTGAAGCAAGTTCGTCGTCCAGCAGTGCGCCAAGCGGCGGTACAGATGTAAATACTGTTTGGGCCAGTTTTGATCCCAATACCTACATCAGTATTTTGTCCAATTCTGTTGCCTCGACAACAAACAACGCGGTTATTCAAAGTTCAACAGCTCACAGCGTAAATGGGCTGAATTTCTTCCACAGCGCTACCGGTACTTTGCGCCATCGCGGTGGCTCCAATCTGGAGTGGAACTTTAACGGTACCGGTTTTGCCTCTGGTGATCCTGTTGCTGCCGTAGGTGCGGCAGCAGAAGAAATGCGAGCATACATCGGAGTGCCTGTGGATGCGGGTAGAGCAGTCACCATTACCGTTGTACATCGTAATTCCACTTCTGCTGGCACTGCGCTGGGTTCAATTGTGTTCGTGGGTAGTGATGAAAATGTTCTTGCTAAATATGATGCCAAAGTCGGTACGGCTACTACGACTACATTCAGTCTCCCGGCAGGGCATACCCAAACAGAAGTGAAGTTTCTTTTCTCTCGTGAGGGTGGCGGTGCAGGTGGTATGCACGTGACTTCAATCGATAAAACTTATAATTAACAATAATTTTTTTGAAATAAAAAACAAACCGGAATATTTTCCGGTTTGTTTTGTTTTGATGTTTAGCAAGATTAAATAATTAGTTTCACTATAAAAATAACGCAATAAACATAACCATAATTATTGAGCGAGGTTTTGTTTATGGTCAGAAATCGGATAACCGATTCATAGCATTCGGCAGTTGTAATTGGTCTTGATAAGTAGCATGAGCACTGTGATTTTTTCGCAGTGATTTTGCTATTCGACAATAAAAATTAAATCGATTTATCAGGAATCAATAATGAAAATATCAATTCTATCCATTACGGTACTCAGCGTACTGATGATTGGTTGTGGTGGTTCAAGCTCCGGTAAAAAAAATACCAGCTCGGCCTCTTCACTTTCCAGTTCATCCGTATCTGTTAGCAGTATTTCCAGTGCAGAAACCAGTTCTGCCCAGTCCAGTAGTTTGGCACCTGTGGCGACAGGTATTTTTCTTGACGCTGCCGTCGCCAATATCGGTTACCGCACCGCTACCCAAGAGGGTTTTACCAGCGTCAATGGTGAATTTAATTATCGCCTTGGCGAGTTAATTACCTTTTTTATCGGCGGACTGGAATTACCCAGTGTGATGGCCGCTGAAATTATCACGCCATTGGAAATTGCCAATGCGCAAAGCCTGGAAGACAACCAGGTCATTAATATTTTGCGTTTGTTGCAAAGCCTTGATAAAGACGGCGATGCGTCAAACGGAATCGAAATTACCGCCGAGGCAATTGCTGCCGGTACGGTGTTGGATTTCACGGTTGCCCCAGCGGTGTTTGCAGAGTTACCGGCAGTAAAAGCCTTGCTGCAAGCTGCCGGTAGTGCAAATCAGGAATTAATTCCTGCTGAGCAAGCTGTTGCTCACTTTCAAACGACGTTGGAGCTGATTAATGGCCCATCGTCCAGCAGCTCCAGCCAGTCATCAATTATTGTTGTTGAACCATCAAGCTCATCAGCGAGTAGTCAGGCTGTTGTTGCATCAAGCTCTTCCATCCTGAGTAGTTCGTCCGCTGCTAGTAGCGATATTGTTGTAGAAACAAGTTCATCTGCTGCGAGCAGTGAGGTCATTGCCGAAAGCAGTTCATCCTCAACCAGTAGTGAAATTATTGTTGAGACAAGTTCATCTGCCGTGAGTAGTGAGGTTGTTACAAGTAGTTCATCGGTTGCCAGCAGTGATGTGGCGGTATCCAGTTCATCTATTGCGAGTAGTGCAGCACCTGTCGATCCAAATGTGTGGGCTTGCCCAACAAGCGGGTTGTACTTCTGCGATGACTTCAGTGGCAATAATTACGATAAGTGGAATATTAGAGCTGACGCGACTAATACATCAGGCCCTAATGGAACCTTTGATGTTGCCGATGACAGCGGAAACTACGTGTTGCGCTATACAGCTGCCAGTACGGGCGGAATTCTCGCGCTGGTTAAGCCAGAGCAATTTACCGGAGTAACCTCGGCTGACTATTACGTTGAAGCAAAACTTCGTCCGCGCGCGAACGGTACAACCGGTAACAAGCAACTCTACATACTGACTCGCTATCAGGATGACAACAACTGGTACGCCGGTGCACTCAATGTGCAGAACGCCAACACCAGTACTCAGGTTGAAATTGCCAAGATGAAAGCGGGTGTGCTCACTCGACCAAAACAAGTCAAAAAGCCGATAGACCAAGGCACAAAAGATCTGTTGGATGGCAAGTGGTACACCCTGCGCTTTGAGGTATTGGACAGCACACTTACCGTGTATTTGGATGGCGAGAATCTAGGCTCCATTACCGATACTGACTTCACTACTGCTGGTCTGATCGGTCTGTGGACGGCGAATAAGTCATTTGAAATAGATGATATTAAAGTCGGTAATGCCAACGACAAGCCTGCTTCATTGTTGATTTCACCTGCCGCAACAACCTATGCCGCAGAAGTAGGTGATGCTGCACGCGTTATCAATGTCACTGCAAAAACTGACATGGGTGCTGATGATGAATTTACCGTTACCTCCAGTGATAACAGTGTAGTCAGTGTTAGCACCAGCGGCACTAGCGTTACATTGTCGCCAGTTGGTGTAGGTACTGCGACTATTACCTTTACCAGTGTTTCCAAACCAGATCTGGTACGCAACATTACCGCCAATATCGCTCCCCAGTTTGTGATGCCAACGGCCACTTATAATCTGAATGGATTGACTGTGCCGGCTGTAGGTGAGGTTGACGCTTATGAAGACGCCACACTCAAACTGACCTTTGATAGCGCGCCAATCTTGGGTACTGCAGGTTCAATCCGCATCTTTAAAACCAGCGATGATTCTGTAGTCGATACCATTGGTTTGGTCGATCAGAAAGACGATATTGGCTATGGCACTCTGCGCAGTATTAAAACTCGTCCGATACGTATAGATGGCAACACCGCAAGCATCTCATTGCACGCCAACAAGTTGGAGTACGGCACTAGCTATTATGTGGCGGTAATTGGTTCGGTCTTTACTGGCGCAACCTTGGCTGGGCAACCATTTGAGGGTATCGGCAAAGCTAGCGGTTGGACATTTACTACTCGTGCAGCAGGTCCTGACATCAGCAAAACCACGCTGACAGTTGACGACGATGGCAGTACCGCCGATTTCCGCTCGGTACAGGGCGCGTTGAACTTTGTGATGAAAAATATTGCATTGGATACGCCAGCGACCATCAATGTCCGCAATGGTGTCTATGAAGAACCACTCTATCTGCGCAACAAAAACAACCTGACTATTCAAGGTGAAAGTCGCGAAGGTACTGTTATCCAGTATCCCAACAATGAACTGCTTAACTCGGGTTCTGATGGCCGTGCGCTGATGGTTGTGGCAACTGCCGATATGCTGACGTTAGATACGCTGACCTTGAAAAACACCACGTTAATCGGTGCAGGTGCTCAGGCGGAAACCATTTACTTCAACAGCCCAACAGGTCGTCTGATTGCCAAAAACGCCAACTTTATCAGCGAGCAAGACACGCTCCTGTTGAAAGGCTGGACCTGGTTCTACAACACCTTGGTTGCCGGTAACGTTGATTTTATCTGGGGCTATAGCAAAGCATCCCTGTTTGAGAAGAGTGAAATTCGCTCAATCGGCCGATCAACAGGCAACAACAATGGTGGCTATGTATTGCAAGCCCGTGTTGAAGCCGCCGGGGATAAAGGCTTTGTGTTCCTGAACAGCAGCCTGACCAAAGGTGCAGGTCCAACCAATGAATTGCCGATTGATGGTACTCATTATTTGGCGCGCAGCGCTGGCCCAACCTCGCCAACCTTCGACAACATTGTGTTCGTTAACACCAAAATGGATAGCCATATCGCCGCTGGCGGCTGGGCAGGCTTAGGGGTGAATTCACAACCTGTCGCTAACCCCGCAACAGGTACGGCCACTACCGGCTGGCGCGAATACAACACTATGGATATGAACGGCAACACCGTGAGTTTGGCTGGTCGTCAGTTCAGCTATGAACTTTCATTGGCTGACATAAACGGCTATTGCAGCCGTGCACAAGTATTTGCTGGCTACAACAATGGTGCCGGTTGGAATCCATTGCCGGATGACACTAGTGATTGTATGAATGTGGATGGTGGTTCTGACGGCGGATCAAATTCATCGGCAAGTTCATCCGTTATTTCCAGCGTGGACAACTCATCAAGTTCTGACGCGTCAAGCGGTGTGAGTTCATCAGCTAGTAGTGTTGACGATGGTGGTGCCTCATCAAGTGAAGCGAGCAGTTCATCCAGTAGTGCAGCGGCGGTGACGACGACTTGGACACCTAACTACGCTGATCTGCAAACCGCAGTAGCTTCTGATCCGGCTACAGGCGCGAATGTGAATTTTACCGGCAATGTAGCGCCCTATAGCCTTGCGGGTTTCAACTTCTATTCTCCAAGCGATGGTCGTTTGCGTTTGCACAATAGCGGTACGGCTTATGCTATTAACTACAACGGTTCATCATTACCGAATGAGCCGTTGACCTTGGTAGAAGGCACTAGCGGACAAGTGGATCCCAAGCTGCTCAATGTCTCCGGTGGCGTTTCACGTTATGTCTCAGTGGCTTATGTTGCAACGCCCAATCCGGTGACACTGACTGTGGTCTATTCAAATAGCTCAAGTAGCTGTGTGAATGGGCAGATTGCCGTGCTTGATCAAACCGGTAAAACCCACAAGGTGGCGTCTGCTTGTGGTACTGAACAATCGGTAATGTCGGTAACGGTGACTGATCCTAATGTTACTGAACTGTTCATCCTGAATACTCGTAGCGGAGACGCTGGCGGCGGTATTCGTATCTGGAATATTGAAATTACCAAATAAAATTTATGTTAACCCGAAAAACGATCGGCTTTGTCCGATCGTTTTGTCTTTAGGCTGGGATGCAAAAAAAACCAAAGTAGTAATAGAGGTAAATAGTTATGAAGCACACCAATCTTGTTCTCAGCCTTACTGCTGCGATTGCACTTACTGCCTGTGGTGGTGGCGGTAGCAGCAGCGGAACGAATAACTCATCCACACCGCAACTCAGTTCCAGTGCGCCAGCGGTGTCATCTAGTCCTTCATCTGTGGCAAGCAGTACATCGGCAACAGTAGAGAGTAGCTCGTCATTGGTGGCTAGTACGGAAAGTTCTTCCAGTCTTGTTATTGGGGCTAGTAGCAGCTCCTTAGTGTCTAGCTCTGTAACTGGCACAGTATTAAGTAGCTCGTCATTGGTTGCTAGTTCTAGTTCTTCCAGTCTTGTTATTGAGCCTAGTAGTAGTTCCTTGTCGTCTAGCTCTGTCAGTAGCGCAGCAGTAAGTAGTAGCAGTGCCAGTAGTGTGGCATTTGATTTTACCAGTTGTGACAATTTCAATACCGCGCAAGGTTTTGCAGCCACTGGCAGTGGGGTTACTGGCGGTGCAGATACTGGTCTGGGCAACAATATTGTTACCGTGACTAATGGTGTACAACTCAATAATGTTTTACTGGCTACCAATACAACCTATAAAGATAAACCGCTGATAGTGTATATCGATGGCAAGATTACTTGGGAAAATTCCAACAATGCAGAAATTCGTTTACGTCGCAGTAATGTTTCTATTATTGGTTTGGAAAATAGCGGCGAATTTCATGGCGTGGGTATCCGTATCAGCCACGGTGCCAGCAATATTTTAATTCGCAATTTATTGATGCATGAAGTACCGCAAAGTAGAGGTGCTGGTGATCATATTAATTTGGATGGTCAAGACGGTGCCGTCAGCAATATCTGGATTGATCACAACGAGTTTTATAATGATCTAACCGTCGATAAAGATTTTTATGACGAGTTAGTCAGCGGCCGCAGCCGCGTGCACAACGTGACTATTTCCTACAATATTTTGCGCGATAGCCAAAAAACTTCGCTTTGGGGTTCCTCGGATACCGCTGTAGAAGAAGACGTTGGTCGCACTATTAGCTATCATCACAACTACTGGAAAAATGTCGTTTCACGTTTACCTTTGTTCCGTTTTGGTGAAGGGCATTTGTGGAATAACTATTACAGCAGCGTAACGGGTTCAGCGATCAACTCGCGTATGGGTGCCAAAATTCGCATCGATAACAACGTATTTGAAAACGTGAAAAATCCAATTCTGTCAGTCGATAGCGACATGGTTGGATATTGGAATGCAACCGGTAATAGTTTTACTGGCGTGACTTGGGGTAGTACGCCCGTTGCAAATTGCACTACACCACCTTGCTATGCCGGCACCAGCGACTCGGTAACTACCGATTTCACACCGCCTTACAGCTATAACGCAATGCCAACGGCAGATGTTAAAACTCACGTAATGACTTACGCGGGTCGCAACAAAATCAACAACTGTTTGAATTTGCCGGAAGCGAGCTCATCTTCATCCAGTAGTGAATCTTCGAGCTCAAGCAGTGCTGCGAGTGGTGCAGATGTAAATACTGCTTGGGCCAGTTTTGATCCCAATACTTATGTCAGTATTTTGTCTAATCCTGATGTTGCCACCACTAATAATGCAGTTATTCAGAGTTCGACTGCCCGTAGCGTGAATGGATTGAATTTCTTTCACAATGCGACCGGCAGCTTGCGTCATCGCGGTGGATCTAATCTGGAGTGGAACTTTAATGGTACCGGCTTTGCGTCGGGTGATCCTGTTGCAACAGTAGGTGCGGCGGCAGAAGAAATGCGAGCATACATCGGAGTGCCTGTGGATGCGGGTAGAGCAGTCACCATTACCGTTGTACATCGTAATTCCACTTCTGCTGGCACTGCGCTGGGTTCAATTGTATTCGTGGGTAGTGATGAAAATGTTCTTGCTAAATATGATGCCAAAGTCGGTACGGCTACTACGACTACATTCAGTCTCCCGGCAGGGCATACCCAAACAGAAGTGAAGTTTCTTTTCTCTCGTGAGGGTGGCGGTGCAGGTGGTATGCATGTAACTTCAATTGATAAAGCCTATAACTAAGCAGTTGATAATCGACTAAAAAACCGGAGTAAACTCCGGTTTTTTATAAAAAATTTCATTTTTTGAAAATATTAAAATTTAATTAACTGAGCGAAACACTTAAGAATAGTTAAAGGCGACATTAGGAACCAATATACTGCTTCTTTGGGCCACTCCGGGTTTATGAGTGGTAATTGTTGCGTCTGGAAAAATAAAAACCGTTTTTATCAAGGATCAACTATGCAAAAAATAATAGCGGCCACTGTTGCCATCAGTGCGTTGATGATGGGCTGTGGCGGTTCAGGTGGAAAGTTAACGCAACCAACCCAGTCGAGTTCGGTTACTGTGGTTAGCTCGGTTGCATCCAGTTCGATTGCGCCTGGTTCAATTGCATCAAGCTCAGTGTCAGTGAGTTCGGAGTCTCTCAGCTCCATACAGGTTTCAAGTAGTTCATCTTCCGTAAGCTCTGAGGACGTCAGCTCAATATCAAGCATTGAGTCTTCGTCATCCGAGGTAAGCAGTAATTCATCCAGCAGCAGTGCGCCTTTGTTAACGGGAGTTTTTCTGGATTCTGCTGTAGTGAATATTGGTTATCGCACACAGACCACAGTGGGTTTTACCAATGAGAATGGAGAGTTCTCTTATCGCGAAGGCGAGTTAATTACGTTTTTCATTGGCGCGTTGGATTTACCTAGCGTAATTGCTAAAGACATCATTACCCCTTTGGATATGGCTGAGGCCAGTGGATCGAAAACTAATGTTCTAATGAATATTTTGCGCTTGTTGCAAAGCCTTGATGTTGATGGCGATGCGACAAATGGCATTCAAATTACAGATGAGGCTTTGGGTGCAGCTGAATGGATGGATCTTACTCTTCCCATACAAACCTTTGCCCAATTACAAGATGTAGAGAATTTGTTATGGGCATCGGGTGGTGTTAATAGTCAATTTATTCCTGTAAAACAGGCTTACGATCATTTTCAAAAAACCTTAGCGTTTATTAATGGTACAGCATCCAGCAGCTCCAGTGAGACTTCAACCAGTTCCACTGCGAGCAGTACATCAGTGAGTGAAAGCTCAAGCTCATCTACATCAAGTCAGGCATTACCAGCGAATAACATTCTGCCATTTATCGAAAACTTTAACGTGGTGAGTGCAATTCAACTTTTTGCGCCCGCTTACAAAAGTTTGCTTGAACCGGGCGATGATCCCAATCCATCTTTTTATTATTCCACCGCTGGTTTGGATGCTGGTCGCATAGTGGCGAGTAATGGTCAGATGACTATTGGCAATGCGCGCATGACGTTGGGGCAGCGCTTGCAAACTACAGGTACACATATTAATCCTGAGGCCTTGCCTGTTGATTACAAAGTAAATACTACGACTGATGCATTGGCAGTTAGCTTCCCCGCCACGACAACTTGGGGCGAGTTGGATCTGAGTCATCCTTGGAAAATGTCTTTTTGTGTGAAAGAAGCGGAAGCGTTAAACGGATCAGCGAGTAATCAGCAATTTATGGTGTACATCGATAACAACCAATCGGTTTCCAGCTTTTCTATTCACGGCATCAAAAGTTTGGCGAAACAGCTCAACGTGACTAACTTTGCGGCGGGCAAACGTGTTGAAATTAATTTCCCAGGTGAAGTGTTGATTGGTGGTCAAGCGATTGATGCTGTATTGCAAAACCTTGGCACAACGACATCATTTATTCAGTTGCGCTTGCCAAGTGCAGCAGTGGTCACCATGAGCGAACTCTGGGTTGGTTATCAATCAGATACCACTACTGAACCAACAGCGACTAGTTGCACAGCGGGTACGCGTGAACCTAACTGGAATATCGCACCAGCTCCTAGCGTTCCAACGGTGCCTAGCGTTGAATCGAGCAGTAATCAAATTAACGTTAGTTGGGAAGCCGCAGCGCGTGCGACAAGTTACACACTGGCATACAACACAGTTGATTCACTGGAAGGCGCAACACTGGTTGAAAACCTGACAGATACCTCGTTCACAATTACCGGCTTAGCCAATGGCACTACCTATTACGTATTTGTTAGCGCACATAACGTCAGCGGTGAAAGCGGTTTTGGTCCGAGTGCCGTAGTTGTACCCGAAGCACCTGTCGTTGCGCCGGGCGTGCCAACAGGTTTGAAAATTTATGGTGATAACCAAAGCGCGTTAGTCACTTGGGCAGCCACTGACGGTGCGCAAAACTACAGCCTTGCGCTTAACACTGTGAATGACACTGCGACTGCGACAGTTGTTACGGGTATCACTGATACCTTTAATCGTCTGACGTATTTGGTTAACAACACCCCCTACTATGTATTTGTTAAAGCCGTTAACAGTGCAGGCGAGAGCGAGTACACAGCTGCTCAAGTAGTGATAGCAACGGCACCCGCGTACATTTACCAAGCCAATTTAAATCTCACCAAGGATTTATTCTTCGGTAGCAATGGCTCTGCGGTGCAAACACTCGGCGCGGCCTCTGAAATTCCTATGCATTTCATCGCGGGAGGTGGCTCTGGTATCACCTTGGAGGAAGGTGGAATCCGTTTGGCTTCCGGTGGTCGTTTTACAATTGGTCAGGTGGTTGCACCAAATATTGATGGGGTACTGACACAAACCAATACTGCGCCAACGGATATGAGTGTCAATGGTGTGTTGGATCTAAGCGGTTATTACAAAATAATTATCAATGTAGCAAGTGCACCGGATAACATGGGACTTTTCCAAGTATTTTTGGACAACAACACCACTGCGGGCGCCAATTCCATTCACCAAACTACCGCCAACTCGCGTCTGATCAACAGAACTGTTAGTACCATTACCGATGGCGAGGAAATTGTGTATGAGATGAATACAAATCATCGCGGTACCGCCACATCATTTATTCAACTGCGGGCAGATAGCGCAGTAGGAGCAGAAGGGATTTTGATTAGTGGTATTCGGATTGAAGCTATGGATCCACCATAGATTTTCCTTTTAGCAAATGTCCAGTAACTGAGGTTTAGTCAAAAACCGGAGGAAACTCCGGTTTTTATGAGTTAAAAAAGCATATTGAGTGATTAAGTAACAGCGAGATAGGTTTTTGGTAAAAAAATCTGTGCTATCAAATCAAAAACTTGATAAAAATCGTGAAACGATCAAAAATGACGCAAGGCGACATTATGCGCCAATATAAAAATGATAAAAACACAGGTTCGCCTGACATCTCTTCGGCATTGGTTTGGTTATCGAATTATTAAAATAACCTAGAGAAAGCAGCCAATGAAAACTCTATCCCTAATCACGTCAAGTTTTGCCGCTTGTGGCGGCAATATTCTTTTGTCTGGCATTAGACAATCTCTCAGGTTACTTCTCGTTCGTCATTTCTGGCGCTTTATTCCTACAGCGCATCTCGCCGCTATTATTTTTTATCCACCTAATCACCCCCTGTACTAACCGCGCACTTTTTGGTGCACAGAATTTTTATAGTCAGAAGTCGGCCAACCGGCTCAGCAAAAACGGCAATTGTATTTGGTCTTGATAAACAGCATGAACGCTGCGTTTTTACGCGGTGATTTCTGCTATTGCGACAATAAAAATTACACCGATTTATCAGGAATCAACAATGAAAATATCAATTCTATCCGCTATTGTAATTAGCGTACTGATGGTTGGTTGTGGTGGCTCAAGCTCCGGTAAAAAAAATACCAGCTCAGCCTCTTCACTCTCCAGTTCATCCGTATCTGTTAGCAGTATTTCCAGTGCAGAAACCAGTTCTGCCCAGGCCAGCAGTTTGGCGCCTGTGGCGACGGGCATTTTTCTTGACGCTGCCGTCGCCAATATCGGCTACCGCACCGCTACCCAAGAAGGTTTTACCAACGTCAATGGTGAATTTAATTATCGCCTTGGCGAGTTAATTACCTTTTATATCGGCGGACTGGAATTGCCCAGTGTGATGGCGGCTGAAATTATCACGCCATTGGACATTGCCAATGTACAAAGTTTGGAAGACAACCAAGTCATTAATATTTTGCGTTTGTTGCAAAGCCTTGATAAAGACGGCGATGCATCAAACGGAATCGAAATTACCGCCGAGGCAATTGCTGCCGGTACGGTGTTGGATTTCACGGTTGCCCCGGAGGTGTTTGCAGAATCACCCGCGGTAAAAGCCTTGTTGCAAGCTACCGGCAGTGCGAATCAGGAATTAATTCCTGCTGAGCAAGCGGTGGCTCACTTTCAAACGACGTTGGAGCTGATTAATGGCCCATCGTCCAGCAGTTCCAGTAATAGTTCCATCCAGTCATCAGTTATTGTTGTTGAGCCTGAGCCATCAAGTTCGTCGGCAAGCAGTACACCAGTGGTTGTTGAGCCATCAAGCTCATCAGTTAGCAGCACACCGGTTGTCGTAGTTCCATCAAGTTCATCAGTAAGCAGCGAGACAGTTGCTTCCAGTGCTTCTGTCAGTAGCACGCCTGATATTGAAGTACCTGGTGGTAGTTCATCCAGTATTTCATCTGAAGCGAATGGTCTTCGTCCTGCAAAAATGGAAGGTTTTGCGGCACATGCCGGTGTGACAGGTGGTGCAGGTGGCCCAGTGATCACCGTTACTACCGGTACTGAACTTAATGCAGCGCTGTGTGGCGTACGCAATGGCAACAGAACTGCGCCGGTTACTATTATGGTGAACGGCACTATCAATCACGGTAATACCACGGCGCAAGGTTGTGATACACAGGGTGATGTTATTGAAATCAAAAAGACCAGTAATGTTTCAATTATTGGTGTTGGTACCAATGCATTATTTGATGAAATTGGCATTCATGTGCGTGATGCCTCCAATATCATTATCCAGAATGTTCATATCCGTAATGTGAAGAAAAGTGGTTCACCTACCTCTAATGGCGGTGATGCCATTGGCATGGAAACCAATGTTGATCGCGTATGGATTGATCACAACTGGCTAGAGGCATCCGGTGGTGAAAAAGATGGGTATGACTCGCTGTTAGATATGAAATCTGGCGTAACTAACGTAACCGTTTCTTACAATCTGTTTAACGATTCCAGCCGTGCAGGTTTAGTCGGCTATAACGATAGCGACACCAATACCAATATTACATTCCATCACAACTGGTACAAAAATATTGAACAGCGTACGCCGTTAATTCGCAATGCGTTGGTTCATATTTATAACAACTATTGGTCTAACCCATCACAAACATACATGATTCATGCGATTAACTCTCGTGCCAATGCCCAAGCATTGGTAGAAAGTAATTATTTTTACAACGTAAATAATCCACTAATTGCATCCAAGGATTCGCCAACGCCCGGCTGCTGGCAAACCAATAATGACAACACGGTACTGCCGACTATTTATTACAGCCGCACCGTAGAAAACGGCCAGGCTTGGGCGATTCCGGCGGTAGTTGATGGCCAGTTGCAATCCACTTGTGAAGTAAGTGTGCCTTACACCGTCACCATGGATGCGGCTAATAATATTCCTGCTATTGTGATGGCGAATGCTGGCGTGGGTAAAATTGGTAATGGCGGAGATTCTGGCAGCAGTGTACCCAATAGTAGCTCTTCAAATGCAAATTCATCAGGTGCTAACTCTTCAAGTAGTAATACATCAGGCGGACAATCATCCAGTGTGGTTTCTTCTGAATCCAATAATGGAGAGGGTTCAAGTTCTATTGCGTCAAGTAGTGCACCGGCGATTGTAATTGTAAATACCAGCTTGCCGTTCTTTGAAGATTTTAACAACGTGGTAGATGCAACAGGTTTTTCCAGTACGGCCTACAAAGCATTGCAAACGAAAGAGTCGCCTTTTTATTATAGCAACAGCGGTACACCGAATTTTGCTAATGGTCAAATGATATTTGGTAGCGCCCGATTGTCATTAGGCAATACCACAGCGGCAACTCCGACTACAGCAGCTGATACAGTTACTACTGGTGAATTCGACTTAAGTAAACCTTACCGTATTTCTTTCTGTGTTAAAGCAGCGCAAGGCGCAGGTACATTTCAAGTATTGATTGATAACAACACTACAGGTGCGACTAACTCAATTCATATGGGTAGTAGCCGTATTTATAGTGTAGCGGCGAATAGCATCAGTACGGGTCAGCGAGTAGCCATTAATTCTACAATTGGTGGCGCGACTTCATTTATCGCATTGCGTGCAGAGAGTACGGCACAAGTCACTATTGATGACCTGTGGGTTGGCTACCAAGCTGATACCAGTACCGAACCTGCTGCTGAGACTTGTGCTGAACCTACCCCTGCTGCACCTAATGCGCCTGTAGTTACTGCTGGTGATCAACAACTTTCTGTAAGCTGGAGCGCTGTTAGCGGTGCTACCAGTTACGAGGTGATTTACAACACGGTAGATTCAATTGATGGCGCAACAGCATTTGAAAATAATCCTGTTACGGGTACCAATGCCGTTATTACGGGTTTAACAAATAACACTCCTTACTTTGTATTTGTGCGAGCCGTGAATGCTAACGGCAATAGTGAGTACAGTGTGAGTGCAAGTGGTACGCCAGTAGCCGCGAGCGAAGAGCCGGAAGAGCCTGCGATTGGTAATACTATTGTACTAAGTATGAATTTTGCTTCACTTGGTACTTCTGGCTTGGAGGAAAACAAAGAGGTAACACTAAGCACAGAAGTTGATGCACCGACAGTAATAAATACAGCTGGATATGCAGCAAAGCTTATTGGCAAGTTAAAAATAAGCACTACTCAAAGTGCTCCAAGTGGCGCAGATGGCTCTACTGGAGTAGTACAGTTTGGTAACAATACAGGTTCTGTTGGTAAAGTAATTATTAAACAGGTTGAATGCCCTTTTGCAATTCAAGTAAAACACGCACCAAGCAGTTCGAATGATGTAACGCGTAAGTTGCGTATCACAGTTGATGGTGCGGAAGTTTATTATGAGGGTAACGGTGGCTTCCAAGAAGCAAATGTAGCCTCGAATTGCACTGGAAATGTGGATGTTGAAGCTTATGGATG
Source organism: Cellvibrio sp. PSBB023 (assembly GCF_002007605.1). Taxonomy (NCBI): domain Bacteria; kingdom Pseudomonadati; phylum Pseudomonadota; class Gammaproteobacteria; order Cellvibrionales; family Cellvibrionaceae; genus Cellvibrio; species Cellvibrio sp. PSBB023. The sequence continues at coordinate 3,495,681 of NZ_CP019799.1, forward strand.
GGATGGTACACAAGGTAAAGGTGCACGTATTTTTGATTTAGCTATTATCAAATAGCGTTCTCTTCGCCCGGATAAATTCCGGGCGTTTCTATTCCCCCCAAAAAAGAAGCCAGGAATGGCTCATCTCACCGGCAATAGTTATTGGTCTGATAATCAATAAAAATGAAAATATTTGTCAGGAAAAACTATGAAAAAGACAATCATTTCTGCGGCTATGCTCAGCATGTTGATGACGGGCTGTGGTGGTTCAGGGGCTGGTAGTAAAAATTCCAGTTCTGTTTCATCGCTGTCATCCAGCGCAGCCGTTTCTGTGAGCAGTGTTTCCAGTGCTGAAACCAGCTCAACACAATCCAGTAGCCAGGCGCCGGTAGTAACAGGCGTATTTCTTGATGCGGCAGTTGCCAATATTGGTTACCGTACAGAAACCCAAGAGGGGTTCACCAATGATCAGGGTGAATTCAGTTATCGCGTTGGTGAATTAATTACCTTCTTTATCGGTGCATTGGAATTGCCGAGTGTTACAGCAAAAGACATTGTGACACCGCTGGATATGGCCAGTACCGAAACATTGGAAGATAACCAGGTAATCAATATTTTGCGACTCTTGCAAAGCCTTGATAAAGATGGCGATGCATCAAACGGTATTGAAATTACCGCCGCTGCAATTGCAGCAGGAGCAGTATTGGATTTCACCGTGCCACCAGAGGTATTTGCACAATTACCGGCGGTGAAGGAATTATTACAGGCATCAGGTAGTGCTAATAATGAATTAATTCCCATTGAGCAAGCTGTGGCGCACTTCCAAACAACATTGGAATTAATTAATGGCCCATCGTCCAGCAGTTCGAGCCAATCATCTACTGTTGTTGTTGAAACCAGTTCATCTGCTAATAGCAGCGAGCAAGTGGTTGCTTCAAGCTCTTCCGTTGCTAGCAGTGAAACTGTTGTAGAGGCCAGCTCATCAGTTAATAGCAGCGCAGAAGAGGTTTCCTCCAGTGCGTCTGTCCAGAGTAGTGAAACGGTTGTAGAAAGCAGTTCATCGGTTAATAGCAGTGAAACGGTGGCTGAATCCAGCTCATCTGTTGCGAGCAGTGAGACTGCTGTTTCATCAAGCTCGGTTAGCCCTGCGGCAGAAGTATTTTTCAGCGAAACTTTTGAAGGCGCGACAGAAAATAATTTTTATACAACCTACCGTGTGAATGGCAGTGGTCAATCGCTGTATAAGAAGTCTGGTGGAACGCCAGCCTTTAATGACGGGGCTGTTACTTTGGCTGGTGCTCGTTTTACTATTGGCGAAGCTGGTAAAGATTTGGATTTAAGCCGACCTTATCGCATTTCATTTGATGTTATTCAGGCTGTCGGTTCTGGAAAAATACAAATTTTTGTGGACAGCGCCAGCACCTCCGGGACACGAATTTTTAATGAGAACGCCAGTACCCTCTTGAGCGGCCAGCGGTTTGTGCTGAATGCAGAGACGGGAACCGCGGCATCATTTATTCAAATCCGTGCAGAAAGTTCGGCCACCTTAACCTTTGATAATTTAGTGATTGAGTACACCGGTGCGGCAGGTTCATCCAGCAGTGCTTCATCAACGGGTAATGCGGGTACTAGCAGCTCGGTGGGAAGTTCTGTGGTGGGCGGTGTTGGTTCAAGTAGCTCATCCATAGCTTCATCGATTAGCAGTTCATCATCAAGCGAGCCTTATGTTCCGGTCGATGTAAACCTGAGTGCAGACTGTATTAGTTTGGTCACTAACCCTAATGTGAACTGGCGTGATACCAATTTGCAAACCGATCAGGAAATTGTGGAGTGTTTGTATGAGTCGCTCGGTACGCCGGTAGGTTACGGTGAAAATGCCAAGGGCGGTTACGACCCGAACGGTAATAGCAAACTCACCATTATCACGAAAAATTCCAGTGTTACCGTTGAACAACAATTACTGGATGCCTTGACCGATAACGCTCACAACTGGGTGGTATTTGATAAAGCGGAATTTGCCAATGAGCATGAAATTGGTATGTACCGTATGTATTGCGCCAACCCGACTGTGTTGTCCATGTTGGATGCCAGTGAAGCAGAATGTGTTGATTACTGGCAGTGGTGTGCTCGCAAAGGGTTTACTGGTGAAGCGCAATGCCGCACGGAGTTTTTCAATAAGGCAATGAACAATAAAGATATTCCTATTCGTATCCCGGCGGTGGGCTCCAATAAAACCATTGATGGGCGCATGAGCAAGGCCTATTTTATGTTCAGCGGTTTTGCGATTGGTAAAGACAGCGATGGTGTACCGACACAAACGTCGACCAGTGTGATTTTCACGCATCTGGATTTCCGTGGCGCCGGTCATACCGAGGATCACTATGTCGATCCGGATATGATTCGTTCAACCGGTTTTTCCAGCGATATCTGGATTCACAAAAACACTTTTGATACCACGGGTGATTCAGCATTCGATGTGAAAATCGGTGCGCATAACATCACTATGTCGTTTAACCGTTTGCAAAATGTGAAGCGTGCTGTGTTGCATGGCTCCAGTGATAGCCGCACCATCAACGCCAACATTACTACCACTATGCACCACAATGCTTTTGTGACTACCGACGATAGCTACAAGTTGTTGGGTAACACCTTGCGTCGTGTACCGTTGCTACGTCGTGGTAAAACCCATATGTTTAATAATGTGTTTATTAACTATCGCAAAGAGATTTTGAGTTTGCGTGTGGGTGCCAGTGCATTCCTGGAAGACAATGCGTTTGTGGTAAATCGCATCCATCAAGAAAAATCATCTCTGGCTGCGTCGCTCGCAGAAATTAACAACAATTACTTCAAGGATATCAGTGGCGGTTCGTTCCGTAATGATCGCAACTTCTTGTGGTTTGGCAGTGATAGCTGTGTTGTTGATGACACCACCCAAACAGCGTTGACAGCAACTAATGGCACAGTGGCCGATTTGTCACAACACTATAATGCAGCATCGCTGAATATGATTAATGGTTGGCGTTTTGCGGCGGGTCAGGATTTGGTGGATTACGTGACGCTAACGGCAGGAAAATATGGCGATGTGCCATTTAATTCGCCGCTGTCACCGGATAGGGCTTACATGGAGGCCTTATCACCAACAGCTTGTCAGTAACTATTCAATAAGTGTTCAGGGCGGGGTGCACAACATGTGCTGCATTCCGGCCCATGACAGGCATGCCGTTATAAAAAAACCGTAGCGAATGCTGCGGTTTTTTTATTGATTGCGATAACAATAGTGATCTATCGCCGTGTGGATACAGAATATATTTAGGGTTATGCAAAAAAGCGCAATAAATAAGCGATTATCGGAGCAGTTATAAATATTTAATATTTGTAGCTTTTTGTATATATGTTATAAAGAGTTTGTCTATAGGGATTTGTGTGGTTTGCCTGAATCAACGGATCTTCCTGCGGTAACGCCGTCGATTGCAAATCATTTTAATAAGAATAGAAACATAGACACGGGCCTCGCCCGATTTTTAGCAGGTAACCTTTATGTCCACGCTCAGTATTCGTCAGCAGCTCATGCTCTGCGGAGTTTTGATCACAGCCCATGTTATTGTTTTTGCATTAGCACCCGCGTAAACCTTTTTACTCGGGCGTTTTGTGCAGCAAAACCACAGTCACCTCAATCGTGGGCGGCTGTGGTTTTTGTGTTTATGGGCGTTAGTATCGCGTAAGGAACTGTGAAAAATCAGCCATTTACTGGCATCTCTGCATCAAAGTGGGTATAACTGGGGCATGCTTATGTCCAAGCTCTTACCCAAGACTTTCCTGTTGGCTCCTTTGGCACCAGCCTCGAGTCAATACCTCTGTTGGCTGCGCAGTTGGTCTCCATTGCGGCAGCGCGATCCTTTTTTTACTGACCCTCCTGCAATAATTTAATCCGCACTCAGGCTTTATGCTTATCGCTGACCTTGTTACTGAGGGGGCGATCGGTACATCTACAAGCTCCCGGGATCTTTTTCATGGAATTGTTATTCATTATTTTGTTGCCCCTATTGGGCGCTTGCCTGCCACCGCTGTGCGAGCGATTTGGTCGTAACATCTGTGCTATGTCGGCGGCGGTAGGGCCGTTGCTGGCACTGGGTTTGTTAGTGTCCTATTTACCTGCGCTGTTTGAATGGCAGGTGTTTTTCTTTCACCAGAGTTGGTTGCCGCAGTTGGGTCTGGATTTAAGCCTGCGCCTTGACGGCTTGGGCATGATGTTCGCGCTGTTAATTGTGGGCATTGGCCTGTTGGTGATTTTGTACGCGCGTTACTATCTGGACGATAAGGATTCCCTCGGCCGCCTCTACGCGCTGCTGCAGCTATTTATGATGGCCATGCTTGGCATAGTCCTGGCCGATAATATCCTGTTGTTGATTGTCTTTTGGGAGCTGACCAGCCTCAGTTCTTTCCTGTTGATTGGCTATTGGTCGCACAAGAGTGAGGCGCGCAAAGGCGCGCGTATGGCCTTGGCGATTACCGGGGCAGGGGGTTTAACCCTTCTGGCCGGCGCGCTGATTCTGGGGCAGATTACCGGTAGCTATAGTTTGCAGGTGATTCTCAGTTCGGCGGAATTGATTCAGGCCCATCCGCTGTATCCGGTTGCATTGATTTTGATTTTGATCGGCGCCTTTACCAAATCGGCGCAGTTTCCCTTCCATTTCTGGCTGCCTCATGCCATGGCTGCACCTACGCCGGTATCGGCCTATTTGCATTCGGCGACCATGGTGAAGGCCGGAGTATTTTTGCTTGCGCGTTTGTATCCTGCCCTGTCAGGGTCGGATTTATGGTTTTATCTGGTGACCTTTACCGGCCTTGCCACCCTTGTGTTTGGTGCCTATAACGCGCTCTTTAAACACGACCTCAAGGGGCTGCTTGCCTATTCCACCATCAGCCATTTGGGGCTGATCACCTTGCTGCTGGGCTTTAGCAGCGAGCTAGCCACGGTGGCGGCGCTGTTCCATATAGTCAACCATGCGACCTTTAAAGCGTCGCTGTTTATGGCCGCCGGTATTATCGACCACGAAACGGGCACGCGCGATATGCGCCGCATTAATGGCATGTGGCAGTACATGCCCATCACCGCTACGGTGGCTATGGTATCCGCCTCGGCCATGGCCGGCGTGCCGCTGCTGAACGGTTTCCTGAGCAAGGAGATGTTTTTTACCGAGACCTTACAAGTGGAGTTGATGGGCGGATTTGATTGGATTATTCCGCTCATGGCGACCCTTGCCGGGATTTTTGCGGTGGCCTATTCCTATCGTTTTATCCACGATGTGTTCTTTAACGGCGAACCAGTCAACCTGCCCAAGTTCCCGCCCCATGAGCCGCCGCGCTATATGATTTTGCCCATGGCGTTGCTGGGCGTGCTCTGTTTGCTGGTGGGTATAGTGCCTAACCTGACTGTCGCGCCTTTTTTGGACGCGGCCAGTCGCGCGGTGTTGGGGGGCGGTATTCCCGAGTATCACATCGCCCTGTGGCATGGCGTCAATCTACCCTTGGCGATGAGCGCTATCGCGCTGGTGGGTGGCCTGCTGCTTTACTACCAGCGTACAGGCCTCTTTGCCTTCTATGAGCGCAAGTATCGGGTGGATGAAAAAGAGGTGTTTGAAAAACGCATCCAAAGTGTGGTGCGTCTTGCCCAGCGGGTGACTGATCGCGTGGAAAACGGTTCCTTGCAGCGCTCGGTCGCCTTGTTTATCGGCACTGCGCTGGTGTTGGCGGCAGTCGAGTTCTGGCCGCTGGGATCGCTGCTGGGCAGTGTCGCCCTGACACCGGTGGATTGGGTGAGCCTGCTGTTGGCGCTGGTGCTGGTGGTTGCGGCGCTGGTGACAGTGTTGATTCACCACAACCGGGTTGCCGCACTGCTGGTGATGGGCGTCGTGGGGCTGATTGTCTCCCTTGCCTTTGTGCGCTTTTCCGCGCCGGATCTGGCCCTGACCCAAATCTCGGTAGAAGTTGTGACCATTATCCTGCTGATGCTCGCGCTCTATTTCCTGCCACAATTGACGCCTAACGAGTCGGATAAAAGCCGGGTGCTGCGCGATATCGCGCTCGCCAGCGGTGCCGGTTTGGGCGTAGGTTTGCTGACCCTGGCGATACTCACGCGCCCCTACGACACCAGTCTGGCGGACTTCTTCCTGGCCAACAGTGTCAGTGGTGGCGGTGGTACCAATGTGGTCAATGTGATTCTGGTGGACTTCCGCGGTTTTGATACCCTCGGGGAAATCACGGTATTGGCGATTGCCGGTCTGGGGGTTTACCTGATGCTCGACGGTCTGCGCCTGCCATTGCCGGGTACTGACGGCGATGGTCGCCGTTGGGCGCGCGATCCCTATCCACCTATCCTCAGAGTGCTGTCGCGGATTTTGCTGCCGCTGGCGCTGATGGTCTCGGTGTACATCTTCCTGCGCGGCCACAACCAGCCCGGCGGCGGGTTTATCGCCGGGTTAATCACCAGTGTTGCACTGATTTTGCAGTATGTGTGCAGCGGTTCCGATTGGGTCGAGCGCCGCTTGCCTCTCGACTACAGCCGTCTGGGCGCATGGGGTGTGTTGGTTGCTGCGCTGACCGGTGCTGGCAGTTGGGCATTTGGTTACCCCTTCCTCACCACCAGTTTTACCCATGTGCACTGGCCCTTGGTGGGCGAGTTCGAGCTGGCCACGGCGATGATTTTTGATGCCGGTGTGTATATCACCGTGGTGGGCGCCACCTTGCTGATGCTGTCGCAATTGGGCCAGTTGGCGCAGACCACCTATGCCACAACCAAAGAGGAGGCGCACTGATGGAAGCATTAATCGCATTGGTGATTGGGGTGTTGGTAAGTTGCGGTGTCTACCTGCTGCTGCGCGCCCGTACCTTTCCGGTCATCCTCGGCCTGACCCTGCTGTCCTACGGGGTCAACCTGTTTATTTTTGTGATGGGTCGCCTGCGCAGTGGCGCTCCGGCAGTGATAGGGCAGGGCGATAGCTATGCCGATCCGCTGCCGCAAGCCCTGGTACTGACGGCGATTGTGATAGGTTTTGCCATGACGGCTTTTCTGCTGGTACTCGCCCTGCGCGGCCGCGCGGAGTTGGGTAATGACCACGTGGACGGCAGTGCCGCCATCGGTGAAAAGCCGGTAAAACCGGTGCGCCCACTGGCGGAGGACGAAGTGTGAACCATTTTCTGATCGCTCCCCTGCTACTGCCGTTGCTGACGGCAGTGCTATTGATTCTGTTGTCTGGCCGCTCGCTGTTATTGATCCGCAGCTTGAGCCTGTTATCTGCCGCGGCGCTGACCGGCCTGAGTGCTTATCTGATGTACCTCGCCAGCGACGGCGAGATCCGCCTCTATGCGCTGGGTAACTGGATGCCACCTTTTGGCATAGTGTTGGTCCTGGATCACCTCAGTGCATTGATGCTGATGGTCACCGCCGTGCTGGCCTTGTTCAGCCTGATTTACGCCACACGCGGCAACGATGCTCCCAGCGACAAGCTGCACGCCATGGTGCAATTCCTGCTGTTGGGGGTGAATGGCGCCTTCCTGACCGGCGACCTGTTCAACCTATTTGTGTTCTTTGAGGTATTGCTGATCGCCTCCTACTCGCTGCTGTTACACGGGCGCGGTGCGGAGCGGGCGAGGGCAGGGTTGCATTATGTGGTGATTAACTTGGCCGGGTCGGCGCTGTTTTTGATCGCAGTAGCGGCACTCTATGGCCTCACCGGCAGCCTTAATATGGCTGATCTCGCTGTCAAAATCGCCCAGCTCGATCCCGCTGATGCGCCCTTGGCGGCCACCGCCGGGGTTTTATTACTGGTGGTATTTGGCCTGAAAGCTGCCATAGCACCACTGTATTTCTGGCTGCCGCGCGCTTACGCCTCGGCGAGTGCACCGGTAGCGGCACTGTTTGCGATCATGACCAAAGTGGGTGTTTACACCATAGTGCGCTGCTACACCCTGATCTTTGGCGATAACGCTGGCCCGGTGGCCAACCTCGCGTTGCCCTGGCTCTGGCCCTTGGCGTTGATCACTTTGGTGTTGGGGTTGCTCGGTGCACTAGCCGCGCGCGAACTGCGCGTCCAGATTGCCTATTTGGTAATTGTCTCGGTGGGGACATTGCTGGCGGGTATCGCGCTCCATACCGAAGCGGCACTGGCGGCGAGTTTCTATTACCTGCTGCATTCCACCTTGATTTGCGGCGCACTTTTTCTGCTGGCCGATATTATCCAGCGCCAGCGCGGTGAACTGGCGGATCGCATCAGCAAGGGGCCGCGTTTGGCGCAGTCGGCCCTTTTGGGAACGCTGTTTTTTATCGCCGCCATCAGCGTGATTGGCCTGCCGCCCCTGAGTGGGTTTATCGGCAAACTGTTGCTCCTGAGTGCGGCGGGAACCCAGGGTTATGCGCCTTGGCTGTGGGTGATTTTGCTGGCAGGCAGCCTGGTGACACTCATGGCCCTGAGCCGTAGCGGTTCCACTTTTTTCTGGCGTACCGGCGACCCGGTTGCCGGTACCAAGCTGGCCGATAAAGGCGAGCTGCTGGCGGTGATCGGGCTGCTGGTGTGCATAGGGTCAGTCACACTGGGCGCATCCGCTGTGCTCGACTACACCCAGGCACTGGCACGTCAATTACTGTCGCCTGAGGCCTATATGCAGGCCATGCAACAATTCACTGTGAAAGAGGGGGCTTAACCATGCATTCGCGCGCAACCCCATCCACCGCGCCCAAGGCGCGCCGCTGGTTTCCGCACGCCACCCTAAGCATGTTTATGCTGGTGCTCTGGCTGCTATTGGTTAATGAAATCAGCCTTGGCCAAGTGTTGCTCGGCGCTATTCTCGCCTGGTTGATTCCCTGGCTGACCCAAGGGTTTTGGCCGGAATCCCTGCAACTGCGCAAGCCGCTGGTATTGGTTAAATTTATCCTGGTCGTGCTGTGGGATATCCTCATCGCCAACCTGATTCTGGTGGTGCGCATCCTTGGCCCCATCAACAAATTACAGCCTGCGTTTATGCAGGTACCGCTGGACATAGAGCACGAATTTACCATCACCCTGTTTGCCAGCACCATTTCACTCACGCCCGGTACAGTGTCAGCGGATTTGAGTCTGGATGGTCGCTACTTGCTAGTACACAGCCTGCACGTCACCGATATAGACGCCGCCATCGCTGAGATGAAACAGCGCTACGAAGCCCCATTGAAGGAGGTGTTTGAATGCTCACCACAGCCATAGCTATCGCCCTGTTCTTGCTGGGTATCGCCATCGCCCTCAACCTCTGGCGACTGATCATCGGCCCCTCGCTGCCCGACCGCATACTCGCGCTCGACACCATGTACATCAACGCCATCGCCTTGCTGGTGTTGTTCGGCATTTATCAGGGCAGCATCCTGTATTTTGAAGCGGCGCTGCTCATCGCGGTGATGGGTTTTGTCGGCACAGTCGCGCTCAGCAAATACCTGCTGCGCGGCGACATTATCGAATGATGAAATGTTAAATAAGGGGGATTTATGCCTGCGTGGCTTGAATATTTGATCAGCGCCTGCCTGTTAATCGGTGCCAGCTTTGCCTTGGTGGGTTCCATCGGCCTGATGCGCCTGCCGGACTTTTACTTGCGCCTGCACGGCCCCGCCAAAGCCACCACCCTGGGGGTGGGCGGCATCATTATCGGCTCGGTGATTTTCTTCTCCACCCAGGGCGATGGTTTGAGCCTGCACGAATTATTAATCGCACTGTTTTTATTTATCACCGCCCCGGTCAGTGCACACATAGTTGCCAAAGCGGCACTGCATTTGAAATTGGATGCGGTGGAAAGAACGCGTGGGAAACCCTGGAAGTAGGAGTAACATCATCGGCAATCTCTTGTCCGGGCGGCAAAAAAATGCCGCTTTCTCTAACCTCTCGCCGCTTTTTTGCTAGAACCGTCGTTGGGCCAAAGAGCCCCATTTACTGGCGCCAGCGCCAAATACCCATTTACAGGGTCAATTGCACAAAAAGTGTGAAAAGACTATTCAAAGACTGTGGAACCTCTCGTATTCACTGGCAGAAACCCGCTGTCTGGCTGATCGTTTGCTGGTTAGGCTACGCCAGTTCAACTGGCAATCAGGGCAGACAATTTACCGTTTGCCGAATTTAACCAGTAGGGAGGTCGCTATGAGTAGTATCAGTAGCCTTTCGGGGAGTTCGATGCTGGCGAGTTATGCCAGTACCAAAGTCACCCAGAAAGCACAAACCTCGTCGATGGTGGATGAGCTATTTAAAAAGCTCGATGCCGATCAACAAGGTTCCCTTGATAAAAGCGAGTTGCAGAAAGCCTTATCCGCGGCCAGCACTAACACCACATCCAGCGCCAGCGCAGATGAGATGTTCAGTGCAATGGATGCGGATGGCGATGGCAATATCACTAAAACGGAGCTGGGCGATACGCTGCAATCGCTCATGGATAAGATGGACAACCTGATGGCATCCATGCGTGTGCGTGGTGCCCAAGGGGAAGCGGTGGATGAAGGGTTCACCAAAGACCAGTTGACTGAAATGTCGCAAGACAGCAATGCAACTGATTCCAAACGTGCCAGCTTTATGGCGGAAATTGCGGCTAACTTTGACGCTGCCGATAGCGACGGCAATGGCAAGGTAAACCGCGAAGAAGCCATGACCTATGCGGAAGCCAACGACCTGGAAGGGCCAGCGGCGACGGCAGGTGGCACAGCTGGTCCGCAGGGTATGGGCGGCCCACCACCCGGTGGCATGCCGCCACCGGGTGGTGCAGGGGGAGCCAGTGAGACGGAGTCCACGGCGTCAGTTGACCCGGCGGATACCGATGGTGATGGTTCAGTCAGTGCCACAGAGGCGCTGGAATATCTGATGACGCAGCTCGCCGCCGAGGATGATGACACTGAAGCAGACAAGAGCAGCACGTCAGCTTCCAGCGAATCCACCTTGGGCGACGAGTTGTCGCGCCAGATCCTGCAATTGGTAAAAACCTACGGACTTACCTCCGCCAATGACACCAGCAGTCACACGCAACGGTTGTCGGCATCGGCGTAATTGCCAAAGTAGTTTTTTACTCATTAGCATCTCAGTGTGTCGCTCACCTCCAAGCGATTGCTTGGGGGTGAGTTTTTCAGAGCGTCGGTGTCCATCAATATGGGTTACCGGATAGTGCAAAAATCGTAGTGCCAGGTCGCGGAAGAGTTGGCGATGCATCACTTTTGGAAAAACCAAACAGCGATCGCTTGAAGCGATTGCCGCAAAAAAGTGAAACTCAAACAGGAGCGAGTAATGAACACCCATGAAAAACTTAACTACGTCGAATTCGCTGCGCGTGATTTAGCGGCAACAAAAACATTTTTTTCTGCGGTATTCGGCTGGGACTTTGTCGATTACGGCCCCGCATACACCGCATTTTCCAATCAGGGTTTGGATGGTGGTTTTTATCAAGCGGATCTGTGCAGCCAAACCGGTAATGGTGCCGCGCTCTTGGTGTTTTACAGCGCTGATATTCAATCCACGCTACAAAAAGTCATCGCCAATGGCGGCACAATCAATAAACCACTATTCGATTTCCCCGGCGGTTGCCGCTTTCATTTTACCGAGCCAAGCGGCAATGAATTTGCGGTGTGGTCGGAAGCAAAAAATTAATCGCTGTAACTAAATGGCACGGGTGTGCGAGTGGACGATGTACCTCCTTTTACATCGAGCCACTCGCTAACTTTGCGTTTCATGTCATGTTTGGCGGCCTTACGTTTCGCCTTTTCCGTTTTTTCATGCACACCACCTTTACTCATAATGGGGTGAAATGCATGGCCGTTGCGTCGTTCTTGTTTCATAATCTTATCCTTTTATACACAAGACTTGTTTGAGTGTATGAACCACCTCTATCAAGTCAGATTGGTTTCGCATAACCTCGTCGATGTCTTTGTATGCCGCAGGAATTTCATCAATTACTGCTTTATCTTTACGACATTCAACACCTGTGGTTTGTGCGATTAAATCTTCTTTGCTAAACACATGACGTGCGGCGGTGCGGCTCATCTTTCTACCGGCGCCGTGGGCGCAGGAGCAAAATGAATCGGCATCGCCTTTGCCGCGCACAATAAAAGATTTTGCACCCATGCTGCCGGGAATAATGCCCAGCTCACCTTCCCGTGCGCGAATAGCTCCTTTACGGGTGACCAATACGTCAGCGCCGAAATGATGCTCGCGGCTTACGTAATTATGGTGACAGTTAATCGCATGGCGGTCGGCCTGAAATTTTGGCAAAAATGGCGTTATTGCACGCAATACCAAACCCATAATTTCATTGCGATTTAAACGCGCGTATTCCTGTGCCCAATTGACCGCTGTTATGTAATCCACAAAGTGCTCACTGCCTTCAGTGAAATACGCCAAATCTTTATCGGGCAAATTGTGAATGTGTTTGCCCATATCTTTTTTGGCGAGGGCGATAAAATACTGCCCAATCGCATTACCTATTCCACGGCTGCCCGTGTGCAGCATGATCCACACGTCTTTGTTTTCATCCACACAGACTTCAATAAAATGATTGCCGCTACCGAGCGTGCCCATTTGTTTAGTCCACAGGGTGTTCGGTTGCTTTAACATTTTCATTACCGACGGGTGTTTTTCAAATAACCAGTCCACACCCGCTGCGATTTGCTTGCATGCGCTTTCACGAATGCTCACCGTTTTATGCGCATGCAAACCTACCGGTACTGCACGTTCAATCGCACTGCGCAGTGCGGCGAGGTTATCCGGCAGTTGCGATGATTTAACCGAAAGCCGTACGGCACTCATACCACAACCAATATCCACACCCACTGCTGCGGGGATAATGGCATTTAACGTGGGTATCACCGCGCCTACGGTTGCGCCAATACCTAAATGCACATCGGGCATGGCCGCTATGTGCGAATGAATAATGGGCAATTGCGCAATTTTTTTGAGTTGCGTCAGCGCCTCATTTTCAATATCGCGGGTGTAAATTTTTACGGGTTTAAAACCATTTCCCGCATTTTTGTTTAATTCAATTTTTACAGGCATAGAAATCCCTTAAGTGACTTTTTTGAAAAATCACTTTGCGTTACTAAAAAATGAAACCTTCGAGTTGGCTTTTTAAATCGCAGAAAAGAAAAAGCCCCGATTAGTTTCCTAATCAGGGCTTTGGTGTTGCGCCTGACCGGAAGGTTTTGTTATCACCTTCCAAGTCTGAATACTCAAAAGGTTATTAGCGGTTGGTATAGTTCGCGTAAGTCATCATTGAGTACTCCGTAAGTTGTGACAAACAAGTTGTCGGGTTGAAAAGCAAAGTGTTTTGAGCACCTTGGAAATTGGGCGCGATAATACGCCGTTTTTTTGAGCTGTCAATAAAACGCATGAAACTTTTTTAGAAACGCTGTGTGCTTTCCTAGCGATTTTTTAAGTGTGCTAACTAATAATTTTCGGTGCATTTAATTTATTTAACCCCATACCCACTCAACCCTCCAATCGCCTCCAACGCCAACTGCGCAGTATCGCGGCCTTTTAAATTTATCGCGACGGGAATTTTTTTACCGCTGCGGGTGAGGGCGATGATTTTGCACATTTCTTGATAACCCTTTGCGCTCTGTCCTCGTGAGCTGACATCGATGTAGAGTTTCTGGATGTCGGCGCGCGGGATTTGGTCGCGGCCGATGGGCATTCCCAGCCAGTAGCGTTCGCTGATGAGGCCGTTGTGATCCAGTTGCACATGCAAACTGGTGAAGAGCCATTTGAGGCAGATGAAAGTGATGAGTCCGCCGATTAATGTAAATGCCCAGACGATAACGGCCGGGGTGTCGGATTCAAAATGCATCAACACACCTGCGCCAGCAAAAAATAATCCGCACACCAAACCCACGAGGTTATTACCGGCTCCGTGCAGCATGGGGTAGTGCATACGTACGCCCCCGGGAATTTGTTGGATATTAGCAACGGCCTCGATGCTGGCTTCGCGTTCGTCGTGCAATTGTGGATGGGATGTACTCAGCGGCAATGCAGCACGGGATTTTTCACCAGTGGCAAAAACAGGGATTTCAAATTGGCGATGCAAATCCACGCCGGGTAAATCGGCGTTTAATTCCAGTCGCCAGAAGCGATAGTCATCGGAATAGGTTTCTGAAACCGGTAGGTTGGCGGGCACATTAAAACAAATACCCAGCGAAGTGCCGCCACCCGGAGCGGGTTTAGTTTGGGCGAGACCATTGTTCTGCCAGACAACCGATTCATGGCTGGTGCGGCTTTTACCGCTGCCGGTCACGTAGCGGCGCACACACTGCAGGTTGACGGGGAAACGCTGTTGCGGGTTGTAGTCGATGGGGACATTGAGAGTACCGCCGACTTGTCCGCTGATACTGCCGGGGTAGGGATCAAGTTGCAGGTGCAATTGCCCGAAGCGTCGCCAACTGAGGGTGGAATTAATCGCCCAGTAGAGAAGGTAAATCCCCGCCAGCGGAAATATTAACGCGATCAAAATCAGCTTATTGCCTCCGGCCCATTCATCGGGAACGGCCAGCGTGGCAGGCAGCGAAATCAGGTTCCAGATAAGTGCAAAAAACCAGATTACCCAGAGACTGACCTTGGAATTGCAGGTCACTTCAGGGCTTGCCCATTCCTGCTGTGCGAGCCAGGGTTTGCTGCTGCTTTCGGGGTGGTCGGTTGCGCCGACCTTGGCCTTGAGGGTGAAGATCATCAGGCCTATGCCCACGCCGCCAAATACCAGCACAAAGATCATCTTGAAACCGAGCATGTTCCAGCGCAGTTCGCGGTTGAGCACGGCATCGCCCGGGTCGTTGGGATTAACCCACGCAGGCACCGGCTCCTCCACGCGGTGCGCCAATTCCAATTGCCGCGCGAGGTCTGACTGGAAATCGCCGATGTTGTCGCTGCCGCCCATAATCGCTACCCGCTCGCTGGTGTAGTCCTGCATTTGGTAGCGATAGGTGTAGCGCGCGTAGGCTCTGTAGGTGTCGCTGTCATCGCCCCGGCTGGTGTGTAAACCTGCGTCCAACACACGCGCCTCGACTTGCGGCCAGCGTTTCATCTGCTGCCATTCATACAGGTTGGGGATCACCCCAAACACCAGAACGCCGATGCCAACGCCTGCAAAGGGCAGGGCAAAGAGCAACATAAACCAATTCTGTTTGCGTTTTTTTGTCATGGCGGTTCCCTGAGTTTTTATGGCTCTCAGTGTAGCGGTGATTGTTTGGTTTTGAGTGGATAGCCGATCTCTAAAATAAGCAATTGATGCATAGTTTTTCAAAAAAAATGTAATCGGTTTTTTACTGGTTTATGCTGTTTTTATCACAAAAGGAGTCAATAACAGCAACTGCTAACTTGACGCTTTGGGTGTCCGGGCGCAGTATTTCACCTCAGTTCTATTCGGCTGGTGTCAGGGGCAAAACATAATAATCCCACCGCACCAGCAGGCTCCAAATCCATAGCATCTATTGTCATGCGCCACGGGTTGTATCACGAGCCAGGTTCACAGACGAACCCCATACCCCACAAGTGCTGCGCTGTATCCAGCAGCCATAAGTCTGTGCCTATCCTTCGGGTTAGCACTTATCGGTTTTTCGGTCTCTACCTCGTCCGGCCTTTGGGTTGGGCATCGCTATGCCTCATGGGGCATTAGATCTAACAACCAATAACGTCTAATAAAAGTGGAATAGGTATCAACGATGAAAACAACATTCAGTGTTCGCACACTGGGCCGCTGTGCCCTGTTTGCGGCAGTAACCGGCTTTCTGGCAAGCGCCGTACAAGCGCAAACCCTGGGCGCCAACCTGGCAATTACCGGCCCTGGCGCCGGTGCAGATGGCTCCGGCTTTAACAACACCAAGCTGGTACGCGATGGCAACATTGGTACTGCGACCCAAGCGTCAGGCACCAGCAACCAGCGGGTGTCGGTGAAGTGGAGCAGCGCGGTAACCTTCAATACGGTGATTTTGCGTGAAGACGGCAGCCGTGTAACGGGTTGGAGTCTGGTCGATAATGACACCGGTACTGTGTTGGCGACCGGCACCGGTATTGGTGCCCAGCGGGTGGTGAACCTTGGCAGCCGCAGCAGCAAAAAAATTAACCTGATCGTTAACGCAACCAGCGCGCCCAGCATCAGCGAGTTTGAAGTCTATAACGCGAGCGGCACCGTGCCTTCCAGTTCATCCGCCTCCAGCGTTCCAGCGTCAAGCCTTGCATCCAGCAGCCGTTCCTCAGTGGCGCCCAGCAGTGTGCCTGCCACCAGCAGTTCACGCGCCAGTTCCAGTGCGGCACCCGTGCAATCCAGCAGCAGTGCTGCTTCCAGCGTGAATAACGCGGGGCTCAGTGCCGACTGTATTCGCCTCGCCACCAACCCATCCGTTAACTGGCGCGATACCAGTTTGCAGACGGATCAACAAATTGTTGAGTGCCTGTCAAAAACCCTCGGGAAACCGGTCGGCTATGGTGAAAAAGCACTCGGTGGTTTTGATCCCAATGGCAACAGTAAACTTACCATCATCACCAAAAATGCCAGCGTCTCGGTTGAGCAACAATTGTTGAATGCCTTAACCGATAACGCGCACAACTGGATTGTGTTTGATAAGGTGCAATTTGCGCAGCCGCATGAAATTGGTATGTATCGCATGTACTGCAGCAATAGCACCGTGCAATCCATTTTGGGCGCGAGCGAAGCGGAATGCCTGGATTACAGACAATGGTGTAATCGCAAAGGCTTTAGTGGTGAAGAAAATTGCCGCAATGAGTTCTTTAACAAAGCGATGAACAAAAGCAACATTCCAATTCGTATTCCGGCGATAGGTTCCAACAAAACCATCGACGGTCGTATGAGTGAGGCTTATTTTATATTCAGCGGTTTTGCGATTGGCAAAGATGCGGATGGCGTACCAACGCAAACGTCGAACAGTGTGATTCTCACGCACTTGAACTTCAAAGGCGCAGGTCATACGGAAGATCACTATGTCGACCCGGATATGATTCGCTCCACCGGCGCATCACACGATATCTGGATTCACAAAAATACCTTTGATACCACGGGCGACTCGGCCTTTGATGTGAAAATTGGTGCAAACAGCATCACCATGTCATTTAACCGTTTAATTAATGTGAAGCGCGCTGTATTGCACGGTTCAAGTGATAGCCGCACCATCAATGCCAATATCACCACCACCATGCACCACAACGCCTTTGTCACCACCGATGACAGCTATATGTTGTTAGGAAATACCTTGCGTCGCGTGCCTCTGTTGCGTCGTGGTAAAACCCACATGTTCAACAATGTGTTTGTGAACTATCGCAAAGAGGTATTGAGCCTGCGTGTTGGTGCACAAGCCTTCCTGGAAGATAACGTGTTTGTAGTTAATTCCAGCTTGCAAGAAAAGAGCAGCGTGACGGCATCACTGACTGAAATCAGCAACAATTATTTCAAAGATATCAGCGGCGGCTCACTGCGTAATGATCGCAACTTCCTCTGGTTTGGCAGCGGCACCTGTAACCTGGATAACACTACCAAAACAGCACTGACAGCGACTAATGGTTCAGTAGCGGATTTGGCAACCAATTATTCTGCAGCCTCACAAAACACCATCAACAACTGGAGTTTTGTAGCCGGTCAGGATTTGATTGATTACCTGAGTGCAACTACCGGCAAGTATGGCCAAATCCCATTTAACTCACCATTAGCCGGTGATCGTTATTATGTGCTGGGTTTAGGCAAGGTGCCTTGTCAGATTCGATAGGTTTCCGAGCATAGTGTTTTAAAAAAAGCCCCGGTGTATGAACTGCATCGGGGCTTTTTGTGTTTCTTTGTGCGGGGTTTAAGTAGTTTCCGATTCCACAACAATTCGCTTCCCGTCTTTTCTTGCGGGCGGCATCTTTGCAATCTCACTTTCAATCCAGTTTTTCACTTCTTCAGTAAGTTGCTTGCGATCTTTACCTTCGGTTTCAAAAGGCTCGCTGATAACGACACGAATGGTGCCGGGGTACTTAATAAAATCTTTAGTGGGCCAGCACTCACCCGCGTTATGTGCTACTGCAATAACAGGTACGCCCGCGCTGATGGCAATATCGGCACCGCTGCGTGCGTAGTTGCCAACCTGGCCGACCGGGGTGCGAGTGCCTTCGGGGAAGATCAATAAATTATTGCCCTGTTGCAAGCGGCGTATGCCAATACGTTTAATATCTTTTAGTGCTTGCATCGGGTTGCTGCGATCAATGGCGATAGGGCGCAAACTCGCCAAACCCCAACCAAAAAATGGAATGCGGAATAATTCTTTTTTAAGGATGGTACTGACCGGGCCAAAATAATATTGCAGGAACATGGTTTCCCAGGTGCTTTGGTGTTTGGCCATGACGACACAAGGAAACACATCGCGGCGGCGCTCGCCGTGGATTTCAAAACGAATGCCGCAGCAAACGCGCAACCAAAACATCACAAAACGGTTCCACAAAGTGACAATACGCCAGCGCCAGGCATAGGGAAATATGGGCCAAATAATCACACCGATAAAACCAATTAATACACTGCTAACGTTGTAACCAATCGTAAAAAGTAAACTGCGAAGTTTGAGCACGTTAATTCCTGTTATCCATGTAGTTAGTGGTTGGCTTCAAGAATAAAATCAACAGCGGCAGCAAGGTTAGCAAATACTTGTACCTGTTCAGCATAGACAGTGGGGCTGTCGGTTTGCAGTTGTACATCCGCCAATTGTGCGAGCGTTTTTTCACCTTTGCCGGTTTTGACCAGAATGGGTTTGCACCCTTTTAGCAACCCGGCTTGTAAATCGCGCAAGCTGTCGCCTACAAAATAGCTCGACTCTACCGAGGTGTTAAATTCGGCTTCAATGGCATCAAGCATGCCGGGTTTGGGTTTGCGGCATTTACAATTGTCGTCCGGATGGTGCGGACAATAAAAAATCCCCCCCAGCTCGCCACCTTGCTCTTCCACCAAACCGGTAATTTTTTCGTGCATGGCTTCCAGGTCATCCAGCTCGAATTTACCCTTGGCAAGACCGGCTTGGTTAGTGGCGACTACAACAGTAAAGCCCGCTTTATTTAGGCGCACTATGGCTTCAATGCTGCCTTCAATCGGCACGCATTCATCGGCAGATTTTACATAGTCTTCACGATCGTGATTAATCACGCCGTCGCGGTCAAGGATGACTAGTTTCATAACGTTTATTAATATAACCCTCTACAGTCGATAGGCAGGCACTTAGTTATAAATTTCAATTTCTCTCCAAGCTACCCAGGATTGGCTACTTATAGTGCGAACTTCCATATGTTTAATGTTTCCATTTTGCCAGAATTTATCTAACACAATTTCTTCTAAATCACATGTTGATTTGGATATCACTGCCATTTTATGCAGGCCGGTTTCGTTAGGTCCACCCCAGATTTGAACTTCAGTGTATTGGCAAATAGGTGTGTGTGATGGAATTAGTTTTACTTTGGATATATTAACTCCATATGGAAATCCAAAATAAATGCTTTGAGGGCTGTTTGTGCTAGCCGAATTTCCGCTATTCCAAAGGGTATTAATATCATCATCAAATGCGTTTCCAGCATTTCCTGAGATCGACTTCGCACTTATGGGGCGTAAACGTTTTACAGGGCAGTTATTAACACTAGTTATGCATAAACCATTATTTCTTACTTTTTCCTTTAAATTTAAATTTTCATTTAAGTCGTCAAGCCATTCCAATCCAATCCATTTTTCGCCTGGTACACTTAGTGATTGGTAAATAAAGTTAAATGCGCCGATAACTTTGGGTTCATTGTCAGCAATCAATATAAAATTATCATATATTGCATTTAAGTTTTTCTTCTCTTGTACTGTTATTTGCAGGCTTCTATTTCTGGATGCAGTGGCATCAGGGGCTAAAAAATAAGCACTTTCCGGGAATATGGCAATTTTTTGATGAGCAGAGGTTTTATCTACAAGCTTTTTTACGTATTCATGTATGGAAGTAGAGAGACTTGGCACAATGGGGTGGCACAAGCTGTATTGATTCCATTGTGGATTTGTTGCTGGGTAATTCCGCGACGGATAACAATTAAATCCAACCCAATCGGAGGACTCAAAGCCAGGCCATATATTATTGCTAAATGCTTCATAACTGTAGTTTGTGAAAACAGCTATGCTTGGGTTAATTTTACTTTTTACAAAATTAATTCGCTCAGTGAAGCCAGATATGATATTGGGTTTTAAATCTGGTTCGTCCATTAGCGTAACTGCAGCAATATACTGGGAATAGTTATTGAAAAAATTATGTGCATAAGAATCCCAGTTTTGGTTGTATTGTGCGTTTTGTTCAATACCATTAGGTCCGTGTATATAAAATAAATCTGATAGATCAATAATCAATTTTATTTCATTTGCTTTTCCCAATGCGATTAACTCATTAATTTTTTGTTGTGCGCGCCATATATTTGTCCAAGATATATTTGAGTGATCAGCGATTTCAGATGTTTTGTTGTATAACTGGTCTCTTTGACCAGAGGGGTTTGATTCAGTTACGTCTGTCGATCCTCCATCCATAAAGTAGCCAAAATGCTTTATATTTGGATTGTTTCTCACCAATGCAGCTTTATGAGAAAAGACATTAACTTCATACCACGAAATCCACGAAGGACTGGCATCGGTTCGTATTCTTATAAACCTTGTGTTTGACTCTATCGGATAAGAAAGCACTTGGCCGTTAGTAGTGTATTGTTGATAAGTTTTTAACACTTGCAGGGTTTGTTCTGTATTTCCTATTAATATAGTTTGAGTTGTATTGCCGGATGGGTATTGGGACACAATCAACTGGACTTTGCATACTGGCTGGACTGTACCCAAATCAATTTGGATCCATTGCTGTGCATACAGCCCTGAACTCCAGGATGTAGTTATATTCCCATCTATTAAAAAGCTGCTTGGTGATCCAGCAGCTGAGTTCGAAGTTTTCAACATATGGTTGGCGAGGTTTATCTCTACGTTGCATGAAAATGCTTTACTTGCAATGATAGCCAATAAGAAGAAAACTATTTTTTTAAAAAATATATTGTTCATATATTTATTATTATTCCTTTAATCATTAACTTTTATTAGGAACCAGATAAGAAATATCGGCCACTTCTAAAAACAATCCGCGCAGTTGTTGCAATAACGCCAAGCGGTTTTGTTGCAGCGCCGGGTCGTCACTCATCACCATTACGCTGTCAAAAAACGCATCCACCGGTTGTTGCAGATCCGCGAGTGCAGCCAGTGCTTGGGTGTATTCGCGTGCAGCAAACAAGGGGGCAACTACAGCCGCTTTTGCGCTTACTGCTTGCGCCAAAGTTTTCTCTGCGTCCTCTTGCAAGAGTGCTGCATTTACTTCCGTACTCAACGCCGCATTTTGTTTAGCGAGAATATTGGATACACGTTTGTTCGCCGCAGCGAGCGCCTGTGCTTGCGGCAATTTGCTGAATTCGTTCACCGCCAGGACGCGCTGGTTGATATCCAACGGTTGCGATAATTGTTTTGCAGTGACCGATTGGAAAACTTCTGCAGGGATATTGGCATCTTCAAAGAAAGCGCGGAAACGCTCCAGCATGTAAGCCAACACTTGCTCGACCAACTCATCACCAACAGTGAGATTTTTGTGTTGGTTTTTAGCGAAGGTCAGCAGCTCACGCAAATCGAGCGCGAGATTTTTTTCCACCAGAATGCGTAGCACTGCAATACTTGCACGACGCAAGGCAAACGGATCTTTGGAGCCGGTAGGCTGTTGGCCAATACCAAAAATACCGGTGATAGTATCGAGGCGATCAGCAAGCGCGATAATCGCGCCGGTAGTGGTTGCCGGCAATTGGTCGCCCGCAAAACGCGGCATGTATTGCTCGTTCATCGCCGCAGCTACTTCGGCATTTTCGCCGTCGTTAACCGCGTAGTAATAACCGGCGATACCTTGCATATCGTCAAACTCGCCCACCATATTGGTGACCAGATCCGACTTACATAATTGCGCTGCGCGTTCAGCCGATGCAGCGTCAGCATTTAATTTGCCAGCAATTAATTTTGCAAGGCCAGCAACGCGTTCGGTTTTATCGTAAATGGTGCCGAGCTGCGCCTGGAACACGATCGTTTTTAAACGATCGCGCAATGACGCGAGCGTGGTTTTCTTATCAGTTTCAAAGAAGAAGGCTGCATCGGAAAGACGGGGACGAATCACGCGCTCGTTACCATCGATAATTTGCGATGGGTCTTTGCTTTGGATATTCGCCACGGTGATGAAGTTGTTTTTCAACTTGCCGTTAGCATCTACCACGTGGAAATATTTTTGGTGTTCTTTCATGGAAGCAATTAATGCTTCCGCTGGAACAGCGAGGAAACGTTCTTCAAATTTTCCGGTGAGTGCGACTGGCCACTCAACCAAGGCGGTAACTTCATCGAGCAGGGCAGGGTCAATAACCGCAACGCCGCCGACTTTTTTCGCTTCGGCTTCAACTTGTTGTTTGATGGTCGCGCTGCGCTCAGCGAAATCGGCGACTACAAAACCGGTATTTTTTAATACGCTGGCGTAATCACTCGCTTTAGCGAGGTCGATGTTGTTGTTGTAATGGAAGCGGTGACCGCGTGTAGTGCGGCCAGCGGTCAAGCCCAATACCGATGCATTTATAACATCGCTACCAAATAACATTACTAGCCAATGTACTGGGCGAACAAACTCAGTACGTTTTGATCCCCAGCGCATACGTTTGGGAATGGGTATGCCTGCAACTGCTTCGTTAACTACATTTTCAAGTAGATCAACAGTTTTTTTACCTTGGATATTAATTCTTGCAACGAGCTTTTCAGCTTTACCATCGCTCTCTGCTTTTAATTCAGAAGGGGCAATCCCATTTTTTTCTGCGAAAGCGAGAGCAGCTTTGGTGGGTTGTCCATCTTTATCAAAAGCGATTGCTGCTGGTGGTCCCCATACAGTGAGAGATTGCGATGGAGTTTCACTTGTAAGACCTTCCACCAACACGGCTAAGCGACGCGGCGTTGCAAATGATTTAACAGCTTTGTATTCGAGATTAGCAGCAGCTAGTTCCGCCTCGATAACTCTAGTAAATTCGCTTGCAAAGAATTTAAGGTTTTTAGGTGGTAACTCTTCTGTACCCAGTTCAACTAAAAAATCAGCAGACATTATTTTTCCTCCGCAATGGCAGAAAGCATTTCTGCTCGTAAGGCTTCAGGCGCAAGTGGGAAGCCGAGGGCTTTGCGGCTATCGTAATAGGCTTGGGCAACAGCGCGAGATAGTGTGCGCACGCGCAAAATAAAACGTTGGCGCTCGGTAACGGAAATTGCGTGGCGCGCGTCGAGCAAGTTAAACGCGTGTGAGGCTTTCATCACCATTTCATAAGCGGGCAGCGGCAGATTTTTTTCCATCAGGCGCTGGCTTTCTTTTTCGTAGAAGTCGAAATTGCTGAACAAGAATGCGGTGTCGGCTTCTTCAAAGTTGTAAGTGGATTGCTCCACTTCGTTTTGATGGAACACATCGCCGTAGGTAACCTTGTCGCCATTGGGGTTGATCGTCCACACCAGATCAAAAATTGAATCCACACCTTGCAGGTACATGGCGATACGCTCGATACCGTAGGTGATCTCGCCAGTAACGGGGAAACATTCCAAACCGCCAACCTGTTGGAAGTAAGTGAACTGCGTGACTTCCATCCCATTCAACCAAACTTCCCAACCCAGACCCCAGGCGCCGAGGGTGGGCGATTCCCAGTTGTCTTCCACGAAACGGACATCGTGCACGTTGGTATCAATACCCATTTCGCGCAGTGAGCCCAAATACAAATCCTGAATGTTGGAGGGCGAGGGTTTCATCGCCACCTGGAATTGATAGTAATGCTGCAAGCGGTTGGGGTTTTCACCGTAGCGGCCGTCTTTCGGGCGGCGGCAGGGCTGCACGTAGGCGGTATTCCAGGTTTCCGGGCCTATGGCGCGCAGGAATGTGGCGGGGTGGAAGGTACCGGCGCCGACTTCGAGGTCGAGTGGCTGCAGGATTACGCAACCCTGGCGCGCCCAATAATCTTGCAGGGCGAGGATCAAACCCTGGAAGGTGCTTACGTCATAGCGTTTGTCAGACATGGCAGACTCAATAGTAATGATGATCGATGAAATGGAAAAAATGCGGCGATTATAGCGGTGAACGGCACTGAATGGCAGCAGATGTCTTGGATGCGCGTTAATGGCGCATATCACAGTGTTCGGGCGAAAAATAGCACCTTTTACGGGCGATATTGATATAGATCGTAAACGCCGCGTAAAACGAGTAAAGCCCTCGTAAACATGGAGTAAAGGGCGCGTAAAAGCACGGATTCGCGGGTTTTAATTGGGCAGGAGTGAGCCTATGTTGTAATCACAGGGGGAGAAATCCTGCGCTAGGTGCGGACCAGCCCCCGTATTGATTACCACCGAATGGGGTTTGTTATGAAAAATTTATCGGTATTTTCCTTGGCTGTTAATGACCATTTGGTTCAGCCAGAAGAATTTGAAGACATCAAAGCCAGCACCTCTGCGCTGGCTATATTGACCGACTTCCGCAGCCATAAACCACACATGGTGGATGGCCACCTGGAAGCCGCTGAAGCACTGGAAGTGATGCGCGCTGAAGATGTAAAAATCAAACTGGTAGTCGATGCCCACAAAGAGTTTGTGGGCGTGATCAGCCTGGATGACCTGTCGCATCACAACATGCTGTTGAAACAAATGGCGCTGCATTTGAAACACGATGAGCTGCTAGTGCGCGATTTAATGCACCCTCGCACCGAGATTCGCGCGATTGATTTTGACCAGTTCCAAAAGGCCAGTGTAGGCGATGTGGTATCTACCCTGAAAAAAGCCCATCAGGAATACCTGTTGGTGGTGGATAAAGAGGCGCACCACATTCGCGGCATAGTATCCGCACGCGATATCGCCAGCCGTTTGCATACACCGGTTGAGATCGAGAAAGAACTGACCTTTATGGATATTTTCAGTGCGGTAACTGCCCACTGAGCATAGCGTTAACTCGTTGTTGATTTTCATACCACTCCTTTTTGGGCGCTGTAGGCGCCCTTTTTTTTGACTACACATCCGCTTTTATGCCATTCACCGCTGGCAGGATAATGTGCCAGCGGGCTTTTTCCGGTAAGCTGCGCGCACTTAACGCTGCACTGGTATTGGCTCCATGAAAGACCATCTGGCTCCCCTCCTCGTTAAACTGTTCGCGCGCTTGCCGCTGTGCCTGTTGCGCGTGCTGGGTAATCTGCTTGGCCGCTTTATGTGGTTGCTCAATGGCCGCGCGGCCAAAATCACCCGCGAAAATATCCGCTTGTGTTTCCCTGAGTTGACCCCTGTCGACCAGACGGCATTAGCCAAACAAAGCCTTCAGGAAACGGCAAAAACTGCCATGGAGGCCGGTGCTATCTGGCGCAATTCATGGGCATGGCTGGACGGCAAAATTGTCACCAAAGAGGGTGATGATGTGTTGCGCAGCAAGCTGGCGCAGGGTAAGGGTGTATTGGTGCTGGCGCCGCATCACGGTAATTGGGAGGTGGTTGCGCCCTATTTGGCGAGTGTGGCCAACTTGACGGCCATGTACCAGCCACTTGAGAACCCCAAAATGGACGAACTGGTGTTGGCGGGGCGCAGCAAGCTGAATATCTCCATGGCGCCAACCAATCGCAAAGGCGTGATGATGCTTTTTAAGGCACTGCAGGGCGGTACGATTGTGGGCATCCTGCCCGACCAGGTACCGGCCAAAGAGGCGGGTGGTGAAGTGGCTCCTTTTATGGGGCAGCCTGCACTGACAATGACCTTGGTACATGGATTGGTTCAGCGCACCGGCTGCGCCGTGTGTTCCTGTTACGCCGAGCGAGTGGACGGCGGGTTTAAAATTGTGGTGATGGAGGCTGATCCGGCTATTTATAGCGAGGATCTGCAAACCTCGGTGGCCGGTTTGAATGCCAGTGTGGCCGCCTGTGTAAAACGTGCGCCGGCGCAGTACCAGTGGGAGTACAAACGCTTCCGTCGCCTGCCGCCTGAGTATCCAAAGTGCTACCAATTTAAACGATAAACCCCGATGCGAGGGTGTTTTAGCAAACACCAGCGGCTACAATTAGTGCACTTGTAATCTTAATAATGTTTTCTTTGAAACTTCCGGTTGTGGTGATGAATAAAAATACTCTGTTGATGGCAGGTCGCTCGGCGCGCACCCTGACCTTTGCCGCCATGGCGGTGGTATCCCTGAGCGCGTGTACCCAGCAAAAACTGGTGCAAACCCAAGCAGAATTAAATACCGCACGCGAGTGCATAGTTAAACAAGAAGCGCAGAGCCAGTTGGTGACACAACAACAGGCAACGCTCATCGAGCAATTACAAAAAGTGCAAACCCAGCTCAATGTGCAGCAGACTATTTTGCAAGAGCGCCCGCAAGTAGTTCACATGAGCACGCCCAAAATGGATTGCCCACCGCCGCCACCCGTGAAGAAAAGTGCTGCCAATGAACAGTTGTTGACCGATAAGCAAATTGTCGGCTTGCGCGAACAAGCGCTGATTGCGGGGCTAAATGTGGTGATGCAGGCACGAATCAGCACCAATGTGGGTTATTCGGTGATTGATGCGCGCAATATCCAGATGTTTGAGCGCAATAGCGAAGAGTGGGTGCGCTTTACCATTTATAACCCCGAGACCAAAGAGCCCCATGTATTGGAGCGCAAGCGTTTGCGTTTCCAGACAGTGCAAACTGCAACCAGCCCCAACCCGGATCGTCGCCCGGTGGTAGAAATCCGTTTTACCATCGGCAAGCTCAGCCAGCGCGGTGAGTTTGTACTGGCAGATCGCAGCGACTCTGAATTTCCCATCCTGATTGGTCGCAACCTGCTGCGCGATGTGATGCTGGTGGATGTGAGCGGCAACAACCTCGCCCCCCTGCAGCGCACCGATGAGTCTGCAAAAAACTAACGCCAATTAATTCCAGGCCGGTGCGCTGCACCGGCTGTGCAAGACCCGCCTGTTAAGGATGTTCCCAATGAAAAAACCCTCCCGTGCCCCGTTTTATACTGTGATTGGCCTGTTGATTCTGGTCGGTCTGGGGACTGCCTGGATGCGCCACAGCCAAATGGAGATTCCATTTATCCCCGGTGTGCAAAAACCGGTATGGCTGATTGAAGCGCGTATCGACTTTGATGCAACTGGTGAGCCGGTGACCGCTCGCCTGGGGCTGCCCGATAGCCCGCCCGGTTATCGCAGCTTTAGCGAGCAAGCGGCCGCGCCCGGCTACGGTTATTCCGTGGTCAGTGAAAATGGCGTGCGGCGCGGCGAGTGGTCCAAGCGCGAGGCGCAAGGCCCGCAAACCATCTATTACAAAACCCAGTTCATGGAAGCGGAAGATGCCCATTCCAACGAGGTGCTGGAAGAACCCTTGAGTCGGTTGATTGACTGGGACGGTTCATCGCAAGAGACGGCCGCACAACAGGTATTGGATACGGCCTGGGCAAAATCCAGCAGCCCGCGCAGTTTGGCGCGCGAGCTGATCAAGCTGCTCAACAGCGAAACCCTGGATCAAAATGCGGCGCTTTTGCTGGCGGCCCAGAGTGAAAAATCCGTGCTGCTGGAAAAACTGCTCAATCAAGCGGGCATTCCTGCCCGCCCGGCACTGGGGTTGTATCTGGAAGATGCGCGTCGTCACCAGAACCTGACTCGGTTGGTACAGGTGTACGACAACAGGCACTGGGTGCTGTTTAACCCCTACACCGGGGAGCAGGGTGTACCGGAGAACTTGTTGCTGTGGCATACCGGCGGCGAATCCATCCTGGATGTGGCGGGCGGCAACCGTTCGCGCGTGAGTTTCTCCATGATCCACCAAACCGTACCGGCACTGGATCTGATCAAAGCGCAAAACAAAGACAGTATTTTCAGCGTGCTTAGCATCCAACACCTGCCCATTGAAGAGCAGAGCATGTTTAAGCTCTTATTGCTCCTGCCTATAGGGGCGCTGGTTGTGGTGTTTATGCGCATTATTATCGGCCTCAAAACCTCGGGCACCTTTATGCCCATTTTGATTGCCATGGCCTTTTTGCAGACCTCGCTGGTGTTAGGTTTGGTGAGCTTTATTACTGTCGTGGCAATGGGGCTAGTGCTGCGTACCTACCTGTCGCGGCTCAACCTGTTGCTTATCTCGCGGATTGCGACCCTGGTTGTGCTGGTGATCTTTATCATCTCGGTGCTTAGTTTGGTCGGTTACCAAATGGGGCTGAATACCGGTATGACTATCACCTTCTTCCCTATGATCATCATCGCCTGGACTATTGAACGTATGTCCATCCTGTGGGAGGAAGAGGGTCCCAAGGAGGTCATGGTGCAAGGTGGCGGCAGCCTGTTAGTGGCGGTGCTGGCCTATGCCTTAATGCAGCTGTCGATGGTGGGTCACCTGACCTTCAACTTCCCCGAACTGAACCTGGTAGCACTGGCGCTGATCATGCTGATGGGTCAATACACTGGCTACAAACTCTCTGAATTGCGCCGTTTCCGCGCCATGGTGGATGAGAGCGGCAAGTTTGTTGAACCGGCGAAAACCCAGGAGAAGGCCAGCGAGCCAACCAAAGGAGCCGGTGCATGAGTCAGGCTCCCGCGAATGCAAACGCACCAGCGGCCAGCCCTGCGCCAGCCGCTCCCGCCGGTATCAAACGCTGGTGGAATTCTTGGGTCAGCCCCTGGCGCTTGAAGCGCATGGGCATACTCGGCATGAACTGTCGCAACCATGACTTTATCGCCGCCTATAACCCGCGCAGTTTGTTTCCTTTGGTGGATAACAAACTCAAGACCAAGCTGCTGGCGGAAGAATATGAAGTCGCCACACCCAAATTGTTTTTTGTGGTGCATGCACAGCACGAAATCGCCACCATCGAAGACAAGCTCATGGCGTTGGAAGCCTTTGCCGTCAAGCCTGCAAAGGGCTCAGGCGGTAAGGGGATTCTGGTAATTATTGGCCGCCGTGGCGATAACTTCATCAAGTCCTCAGGGGTGGAGATCACCATCGAAGATATCCGTCGCCACATGACCAACGCACTGGCAGGTCTCTACTCGCTGGGCGGTAAACCGGATGTCGTGATCGTTGAGGATCTCATCCAGTTCGATGACTACTTCAAGGACTACTCCTACGAAGGTGTACCGGATATCCGCATCATCATCTTCAAGGGCTACCCGGTGATGGCCATGCTGCGCCTTGCGACCCACAAGTCTGACGGCAAAGCCAACCTGCACCAGGGAGCAGTAGGGGTTGGATTGGATATAGCCACTGGCCGTGCACTCAAAGCCGTGCAGCATTCCAAACCGGTCACCCACCACCCGGATACCAAGCGCGCACTCAATGAAATCCAGATTGCCGACTGGCGCAACTGGCTTCTGTTGGCCTCCAAGTGCTACGAAATGACTGGTCTCGGCTATATCGGCACCGACCTGGTACTGGACAAGGTGCGTGGCGCCCAACTGCTGGAGCTCAATGCGCGCCCCGGCTTGGCCATCCAAGTCGCCAATGGTCGCGGCCTGCTACCGCGCTTGCGCCATGTTGAATCCCTCAAAGAACGCATGCACCGCACCGCCGAACAGCGGGTGGAATATGTGATGAAGACGTTTACGGCGGATGGGTTGTAATTCGTCGTTATCCATCGCCCGATAGCATTATCGGGCGATGGTGTTTCCATTCCTGCCCAAACCTTGTTCCACATCAAACCCTGCAAAAAATTGCTTGATTGAAATCAAAAACCGCTGGGCGCAAAGCGCGCAATCTACTCCTGAAGGCACTGCATCCCATGTAACAACGCAGTGCTATAACCAAGATGGAGAAGACATCATGTTAGTATCAGGCATAGTTGCAACCGGTTCGTTAGTCGCCTTGTTAGTCGTATTATTTGCGGCAGGTGTGGCATTGGCAGCGGTGGACAAACACTTTGATGCAAATCGCCAGCATTAATAGCACCTTAGTCGCCCACTGAGCCTGGGCATACATGGAGCTGCTTGCCGGTCTGCGCCTATAATGCGCAGACTCAATAAGGTAATTGCGCTCCATGTCCTATTCACCGGTTACGTATCGCCAGGATTTATCGGCGACCAGCACAGCCACTACAGCAGCTGTTACCGCTGCTGCTACGCATTCAAAGAGTAGTTTGCGCATCGCACTGCTTGGCTATCGCAGCCACCCGCATGTGGGCGGGCAAGGAATTTATCTGCATTACCTCAGCAAAGCGCTGGTGGATTTAGGCCACAGTGTGGATGTCATTTCCGGCCCGCCTTATCCCGAACTCGATTCGCGTGTGCACTTGATTCAATTACCAAGCCTCGATTTATACGCGCACCCCAATCCCACTCGCGCCCTGCGGCCTAAACATTTCCTGTCGCTCGCGGATTTTTACGAGTGGTGGAGTAAAGTGAGCGGCGCCTTTGGTGAGCCTTACTCATTCGGTCGACGGTTGAGCGCGCATTTTAAAAAACAGAAACCGCAGTACGATATTGTCCACGACAACCAAAGCCTTTGTTACGGCTTACTGGATTTGCAAAAACGCGGTGTGACTGTCATCGCCACTGTGCATCACCCGATTACCCAAGACCGCGATCTCGCTCTGGCTGCCGCCACCGAAAAAGGCCAGCGCTGGTTAATCAATCGCTGGTACAGTTTTTTGGCGATGCAAAAAAACGTGGTGCAACAACTCAAGCATGTCATCACTGTTTCACACCAATCGCAGCGCGATATCACCGCCGCATTTGATCGCCCGGCGCAGCATATTCAGGTGATTCCCAATGGTGTTGATGCCAATATTTTTAAACCTTTGGATATTATCGCGCGCAGTCCCTTTCGCCTGATTACCACCGCCTCGTCCGATCAGCCCTTAAAAGGCTTGAGTGTACTCTTGCGTGCGCTGGCACAATTGCGTAGTGAATTTTCCGAGCTGCATTTAATCGTGATCGGAAAACTAAAAGAAAATGGTGAAACACAAAAGGAATTGCAGGCGCTAAATTTGCAAGACGTAGTGCAATTTAAATCCGGTATCAGCAATCAGGAACTCGTCGAAGAATATGCACAGGCGAGCATCGCTGTAGTGCCTTCACTCTATGAAGGTTTTGGTTTGCCCGCTGCAGAAGCCATGGCCTGCGGTGTGCCACTTATTTGCAGCGACGGTGGTGCATTGCCAGAAGTCGTGGGTAATGCGGCGCACTTGGTGCGCGCCGGCAATGTGGATGATTTACAAAGTGCACTGCGCGAATTATTGATGGACGATAACGCGCGCGAACAACTAGGTGCCCAAGGTCGCGCGCATATCCTGCAACAATTAAGTTGGGATTGCGTCGGTAAAAAAATGGAAGCTTATTACCAGCAGGTGTTGCAACAACAAGCACAGGGTATATCAATAGAAGATCGTAAATTATCGCGTGGGCAAGTACAAAATGCTTACGATTAATTTTCGCGATTTTCCGCTCAATGACGGTGATCTGGTGTTGGATCTGGGCTGCGGCGAAGGCCGCCATGTGATCAACGCTTATTTGCACGGCGAGGTTACTGCAATCGGTGTCGATTTAAACCACCGCGATTTGCTCACCAGCCGCGAACGCTTTTTACCTTTCGCCCAAGCTTCGGGCACTAAACAAATTTATCTACAACAGGCCGATGCGACCCAATTGCCCTTTGCCGATCACAGCATCGATAAAATAATTTGCAGCGAAGTGCTGGAACATATTCCCGACTACCAAGGTGTGCTTGCCGAAATCGAACGTATCTTAAAACCCGGAGGTCTTCTTGTCATCACCGTGCCGCGTGCTTGGCCAGAAAAAATATGTTGGTGGTTAAGCCATGAATACCACCAAGTTGAAGGTGGCCATATCCGTATTTTTAACGGGCAACATTTGCGCCGTGAAATAGAAAAACAATCGTTTCAATTTTATAAACGCCACTGGGCCCATGCACTGCATTCACCTTTCTGGTGGTTGAAGTGCCTTTGGTGGAAAACCCAGGATACAAATCTGCTAATCAAAGGCTATCACCGGCTGTTAGTCTGGGATCTAATGGAAAAGCCCTGGCTAACGCAAACACTGGAAAAATGGCTGAATCCGATTATGGGAAAAAGTGTGGTGATGTATTTTCAAAAAATTAACTCCTCCCCTTTGCAAAAGGGGAGGCCGGGAGGTGATAACTCTTGAAAAATTTATTACTCACTAAAGGATTTTTCCCTGAGTCGCTCCTGCGTCCAACCATCAATTATATTTTGCAAACCCAATTACCCAACGGCTGCATCCCCTGGTTCACTGGCGGCAAAGCTGATCCCTGGGATCATATCGAAGCAGCTATGGGTTTAACCATTGGCGGTGAATTAGCAGCTGCGCGTCGCGCCTACCAATGGCTTGCACAAGAACAACTGGAAGACGGCAGTTGGTGGGCAAATTATCTTGGCGATGAGCCAGTTGATAAAAACCATCGTGAAACCAATTTTATCGCCTATATCGCCACGGGCGTTTGGCATTATTATTTGGTGACAGAAGACAGAGCGTTTCTGCGCGAGTTTTTCCCATCCGTAAAAAAAGCCATTGAATTCGTATTGCGCTATCAGGCGCCGACGGGTGAAATCTATTGGGCAGTCGCTGAAGATGGCAGCGCAAAAAAAGATGCGTTAGTAACGGCGTCAAGCTCAATTTATAAAAGCCTTGAATGCGCCATTTTAATCGCACAGACACTGGGCGAAGAGTCAGCTGATTGGTATAAAGCCTATCAACAATTAGGTAATACACTGCGTCATCACCCCGAATGTTTTGACCGCACCTGGGAACCCAAAACCCGCTTTTCTATGGATTGGTTCTATCCCATTCTGACGGGAATTGCTCAGGGCAGATCTGCACAGCAGCGCATCGACAGCAAATGGCAAACATTTGTTGAACCCAATATCGGCTGCCGCTGCGTCAGCGATGAACCCTGGGTAACCGTTGCGGAATCTTGCGAATTAACACTGGCGCTACTTGCTGCGGGCGAACACGCCAAAGCCGTCAATTTATTTAGCTGGTTATTTCAATTTATGGATGAAGATGGTGGCTACTGGACCGGCTACAACTTCCGCGATGATGTCATCTGGCCACGCGAAAAAACTACCTGGACCACCGGCGCAATATTATTAGCCGCCGACGCCCTCACTGAACACACAGGTGCCGCGCGGCTTTTTATTCAATCTTCACTGGTTACTCAATCCACATTGATGGTGGAATCTGCGGTGGATAAAAAAGACCAATCACTGCACGCCAAAACCGAACACTGACTTTTTAAGAAACTAGCGACTATGCGAATCCCACGAATTTTTACTGAACAAAATTTGCTGAGCGGCGAACAGATTGAACTGGAAGATGCTGCCTCCCATCACTTAAGCAAAGTGCTACGCATGCAAGCCGGACGCGAATTAATTCTATTTAATGGTGCCGGCGGTGAATTCGCTGCAACCATCCATGAAGTCAGCAAGAAACACGTCACCGTTAGTATTGCTGAGCACACAGCAGATAATCGTGAGTCGCCACTAGAACTGGAGTTAGCGATTGGTATATCACGAGGTGAGCGTTTTGAATGGGTACTGCAAAAAGCTACGGAACTCGGTGTTACTAAAATTACGCCGTTAATCACTGAGCGCACAGAAGTTAAAGTGAATGGTGAACGCCAGGAAAAAATGTACGAACGCTGGCAGCAAATCCTCATCAGCGCCTGCGAACAATGCCAGCGCAATTTGCTACCGCAACTATCCACTCCCATCCAAATTTCCGATTGGCTCCCCAATGTAAATTCCGACGTGCGTTTCGTGCTACATCACCGCGACAGCCAACGCCTCCCCGCCGATAAAACGCCTGCCAGCGTCACACTATTAATTGGCCCCGAAGGTGGATTAAGCGAACGCGAAATTGCCCATGCCCTGGAGCAGGAATTTAAAGCGCTCACCTTAGGGCCGAGAGTCCTGCGGACGGAGACCGCACCAGTGGCAGCGATTAGTTTGGTGCAGTATTTGTGGGGGGATTTTTGAGTTATTTTTTTGAGATATCCATTCAATAACCAATCTTGTATTAATCCAATAGCATGGATATAGTAAAAACTCGCCAGAAATTAGCGAGCTAAAGATAGTTGGATAAAATAGGGATCATTCATGGAAATAAAAATTATTGCCTCAGTTGGCGAGAATGCCAAAAACAGAGAGTCCGATGTTCGGGTTGTTCAGAAAGCGCTTAATAATATAATGCAATACAATATTTTAGCGCCCCTGCCTCCACTGGCCGAAGATGGAATTGCCGGCCGTAAAACAAAAGTCGCTATTCGACAATTTCAGCGTGTCGCCGTTGGTATGACTGCCCCTGATGGACGTATAGACCCGGGCGGGAAAACTATCGTAAAACTGAATGCTGTAATAAATACAGCAACCAAGCTGCCTAACATAAAAACACCTATAACCAATGCGTGGTCGCCGACATATGATTTAGATCTGTTGTTGACTGGCGTCTATCAACAATTCAATCGTATTCAGTATGGGGTTCTTGCCGGTGAACCTGTTCACAAAGCCCAAGCTTTGAATGTTGGCGAGCATGCAAATAAAGATCTTCGTGCCTTGTCTAAAAGTGAGTTTGTTCGGCAAGTATTTGAGGAGGCTAAAAAGGAGGAGCTCACATCAAAAATTCCAGCCGCAATTACCACAGCACAAGCCATTCTTGAGACCGGCTTTGGAAAAGCTGTCCCAACGGATCTCTATACAAAGCAATACAGTTACAATTTATTTGGTATAAAGGGTATTGGGCCTGCAGGCTTTGTATCGGTTTATACACATGAAGTGTTAGATAATAAGAGAGTTAAAATTATTGCCAAATTTAAGGCATACCATAATTTTTCAGAATCTATTAGCGGACGCACCCAGTTTTTAAAGGACAACGGCATATATAAATTTCTTTTTAAAACTACCGATGCAGAAGAATGGGCTGATGGTTTGCAAGAGGCGGGATACGCGACAGATCCCAATTACGCTAAATTACTTAAATCAATTATGAAATCTTGGAAATTAATATGATTGCTCGAATATTTGTTTTTTTAACATTCGTATTTTTTGCTTGTGGATGCAGTGCCGAAAAAAAATATTATCCTGCTGGAGATCCCAATCATATTGCATCCAGTAGCGATATAGATGCCGTATTCGAATCCTTTTCAGATGCGGTTTCCGAGAAGAATGTAGAGTTATTTATTAATTTGGCAAACCCCAAGGGAATCCATTTGGTTAGGAAATTTACGTCTGGAACTCTTGGGGGGCGAGGGCCGGAGTTAAGCGAGCGCATAGACCCAAAGAAAATTAATGCAAAACTCCAATTCCCTATAAAAGACCAAATTCCATATAGCATTCGTATTCAATTTCAGGAGCTACCAGTTAAATCATTCAAGGCTATATCTCGACAAGTTTTAGCTGCTGACGTTGAAACTTCGAATTTTGATAGATGGGCGCCCTATTTGAAAGAAAGTTTAAGGGGGACAACAGAGAGTGCTAACCGCGCACCTATCATATTGTCATCAGCTAACTCTAAATATCATGTATATGCTGAGGCACAAATTATCGATGATATATTAGTGGGGGGATTTGCGGTTTTTGCAATGACGGATGGAAAACTACAACTTGTTGCCCTTATCGAGCTGTTGTAAATCTATTGATGTAAAAAAGTTATGTGCGCCGCATGGGTTAATGCATGCGGCGTTTTTATTTTTAATCGTTGACCTTGATCCTAAAATGTTCCACACATAGGAAACTCCGGCAACTATAAATACTCTGTACGACCTATAATTATGAAAATACGATACACAAATATATCCACCATGCTATGGAGAATTAATATGCAGAAACTTCACTACTCATGGTTAAGCATTGCAGCACTTACCTTAGTGCTATTTAGCAACCTGACCTTCGCAATTGATAACCCCGACGCACCGGATTTACTGGCCGAATTTGAACTTCGCGAAAAACCATTTCTTGCAGCAATCCAAAAACCAACCAATACCACCACTGACTTTTCAATAGCCTACGCAAACTATCAAGATTTTTTAGATAAAGAACTCAATAGGGTTTACAAAACCCTCCGCAAGAATCTTCCGGTGGATACACAAAAACAACTCAAAACATCACAAGTCAGCTGGTTAAAATACCGTGACCTTGAGTTCGTGTTTATTGACAGCACTTGGAACAATATCGATTTTGGTTCTTCATCTGCTATTTCACGCGGAGAATACCGCGCGAGCCTGCTACGGAATAGGGTGGTTCAGTTGATGCATTATGCAAAGTCTTTTTAATTGAAATGCTTGCGTAACAACCGAAAAATTAAAATCGCCTGGTGAGCTTACCAATATAGTTGGCTGCAACTATGCAGCCTACGCCAATTAGGATTACCGGAAATCCGTCTACCAACCCTCCACGAAGCACGCCTTTAATAATAATCACCGTTCCGATTAAATAAAGCCACAAAACAAATTCATTCATTTTATTCATAATTAATTTTTTGCTGTTTTCGGCCGGAAGTGGAAGTTAGCGTTTAAGTAGGTTGGGCATGGCTGCTCAACCTACGTGCCACTTAAACAAGATATTTTTTATAAAATTTATCAATCTGTAAATATATATTTTTATTAAAATTTCTCTCCTTCGACATAGAAGGGTGGTTTGTTCATGCCAAAGCCTTTGATCACCCAATTTACTGACATTAATGTTATAGCTATTACAATGGCAAGAGGAAGTAAAATAATTATGAATGTTTTGTCTATAAATCCAAACTCATTAAATTCTTTATCCCAGTAGCTAGGAAAGAGAAAGGAGAGAACCTTATCAGTCAACTCATAATGGGTGCTCTCAGCGTTAGTTATTTTTTCGCCTCCCTTTACTGTTCCACACACCGATATTTTTCTATCTGATTTGACGCCATGATAAATATCTATTGCTAATCCATCTCCGAAACCGAGATATTCGAAGTTAATATAAATTTTATTATCAATAAGCTCTATGGAAATTTGATTAGTGCTGTTGTTAATTTTTAATATCGCAGCAGAGTAAATTATTCCTTCATCAATAAATTTTATTACCAACGGATCAGATTTTGCGATGTCGCCATTATGGATTGTTTCTTTTCCTTGATTCCAAATGCTAAATCTAGTTAATGTCAAGGTGTCTATATCTTTATTCATATATTGAATGCTTAATCCATTAATAGAAGATAATGAATTTTTTATTAAAGGAGAGTTTTTATAGATATATACAAGCTTTCTTTCTCTCTTTGTTTTTGTGTAAAAAATAAAAGTGAAAATAAGGCTTAATAAAGCAATAATCAGAAATAAGAAATTTAAAATGGGGCCGCCGTCTAGTAAATCAATAAATTTTTCCATTTTTTGTCCTTCAAATAAAAAGTAGCCGCAATGATTTTTTCAATATTTTACCTCTTCATGCTCTTACGCAACAAAGCTATATAAAGTCATACTGTAAGATGTGAGTTGAATTTTTGCATTTCGATTGTGCTTTTAATCTGCAGGGCGGCGTATTTGCCATTTCTTCTATAAAATAATCGTAACTTTCACATCACTTTCTCCTCTGAGGGTGAATTGTTTTTTCATTTTCACATTAGTAGAAAATATTGCGTGTTTCGCTTTGAAGGCGTTAATATTTTTATGATCATAAATCGGCTAGCTTAACTTAATTCTGCTTCTAGCAGCTTCATGCAACTATAGATATCTACAACGCACGCTCAAAAAATAGCTCCAGCAACAACCCTCATCTTATTGTTCATGTTTTTTGGTATAGTATTTTGCATATTCGAGGAAATCATTGGAAGCAACTGCCGTTGATTGTTATTCATCTGCATTTTCTGTCTCCATTCAATGGCTCAAGTTTCCAATATAGCTGATGATTTGTAAAATACATCACATTACGTGGAGTTTTTAAAAGGGATAGCTAATAGTGAGGTCGCCAAATTTTTGCGAGTGTTGTATATCTTCGGAAACCAGAACATTGCAGTGGGTTTCACTGGCGGCAGCAGATGATCTGCGAATCATAAAAGCTAATAAGCGTAACTCGTAGCAATGTTTCGTAAGCCCAGCCCTACGCTGCTCGCATCAAGTCACTGAGTGTTAATCGTCCCTTGTCAAAACTTCGAGTAATTCGATTTCAAACACCAAATTCGAATTGGGTTTTATCAGTGCGCCGATTTGGCGTTCGCCGTAGGCTAAATGCGCGGGGACGTGGAGTTTGCGTTTGCCGCCGACTTGCATGCCGATCAGGCCTTGATCCCAGCCTTTAATCACACGGCCGGTGCCGATGACGCATTGGAAGGGTTTGCCTTTGCGGTGGGAGGAGTCGAATTCGGTGCCGTCTTCGAGCCAACCGGTGTAGTGGGTGGTGATGAGGGCGCCTTTGACGACGGTTTTGCCGTCGCCAAGTTGCAGGTCTTCAATAAGCAGGTCGTTCATAGGGTGTGTGCAGGTGCCTGCAATGGGCACCTGTTGTCCGAGGTGAGTTAGTGGTCGTGGTGCAGGTAGTCGAGAAAGGCGCGTTCCATGGCTTCCACATTGGGGATCACCGCTTCTTCGCCCGCCCAGGAGACGTGCATCAGTTCAAAGGGTTTGTTGTCCATGTCTTCGCGCTCGGTGATTTCCTCTTCAGTGACCCGGGCCAGGCGTGGCAGGCCCTGGGTGAGGATGGCGATAAAGGGTAGGGATTCGTTGACGCCGGTGGTGTTGATCACCGCAAAACGCGAGCGCTGGGCGACGCCGGGTTTGTCTTCGCCGTTCATCACTTCAAAGGAGAGCAGGGGGATGGTCTGCTCGCGCCAGGTGCAATTGCCCAGGTACCAGGCGGGCGCATTTTCCACGGGGATGACCTGGGCGACAGGGACGATTTCGGCGATGGTGACGTTGGGGGCGAGCAGCATGCGGCCTTGCAGCGGGATCAGCAGGCTGGCGACTTCTTCAATTTTTTTCTCAATGCGTTGTGGCGCTCTCATGAAAATAATGTCCTGCAGTCGATGGTTCTTTCATTAATTATGGTTGGTGGTCTGACGCGTTTGTACCAAGGCCCTGGCCAGATACTCGGGCGAGCCTGTCAGGCTGACACAACCGGTAGCCAGCGCCGAAACGGGCATGGAGTCGCTGGTGCAGTCGCTGGGGCTTTGTGCCCACACTTTGCCGCCCACTTGCTTGATCAGGCGACAGCTGGCGGCGCCATCATCCCCCATACCGGTAAAAATAATCAGGTTGCAGCGCTCGCGATAAATACGCGCGGCGTTGGCAGCGACTTGATCGATGGAGGGCGCGTAGCTGCCTTTCCACTGTTGGCCGTAATTGAGCATCAAGGTGCCGTTATCCAGTAGCTCCACCGGGTCGCGCGCGGTGATGAGCGTCAGGCTGTTGGCGGCCAGTACCAGCCCCTGTGTTGCCACCATTGCCGGATAGTGCCCGGCATTGCTCATCATGCGGTTGAGCGTGACGGCTTGCTGGGCATCGATATGTTGTATGTACAAAAACGCTATGCCCAAATTGGCGGGCAGCTCTGCCAAAAAACGCTTTACCGCCGCCGGACCACCGGTTGAGGCGGCGAGCAGCCAGAGTTCGCTGGCGGGTGTGCTCTGCTGCAGGTTGATGTCGCTGCGCAGTCGCTGCAAGCGCATGCCGGTGCGACGCAGCCAGGCATTGTGTTCCTCGGAGCCGATGCGGAATTCGCTGCTGTCGCTCAGAATAATAGGGATGCGGCTCTGGGCGAATAAATCATCCAACAGTTGGTCGTCATGGCTCTCTTCGGCGATATCCACGAGCCAGGCATCCAGGGTTGTATCCTTGTCCGGTTGGGCGCTGCCGTCCAGCACCCAGCTTAATCCGACCTTGTGCCCCGCTTGTGCGACCAGCTGCGCCAAGGCTTTTTGTTTGGCGGTGTTATCCACCAGTAACCCCAAGCGCAGCATAGCCGGTGTGCCTTATTTCGCGCGAATATGCAGCAATTCCTGGATATTGCTCAGCAGCAGATCTTCCTGATACGGCTTACCCAGATACTTGTTCACGCCCAGGCTGAAGGCGCGCTCGCGGTGTTTTTCACCGGTGCGCGAGGTGATCATAATGATCGGCAGATCCTTCAGGCGCGAGCTGGTGCGGATATTTTTGGCGACTTCAAAGCCGTCCATACGCGGCATTTCGATGTCGAGCAACATCACATCCGGCATGTGGTCTTGCAATACTTGCAGGGCTTCTACGCCGTCTTTGGCGGTGATAACACGGAAACCTTCGCGTTCAAGGAAGCGGCTGGTTACTTTGCGTACCGTTACCGAGTCATCCACCACCATGACGGTTTTCTCGCTCATGTCTTCGTCTTTGAGCGGCAACAGGCCGAAGGGTTCGAGCTGAATCGCGTTTTGCAGGCCAAGGGCCAATTGCTCGCGGATCATGGCGTGCAGGTCCAGAATGACTACCACGCTACCGTCGCCCATCACCGTGGCGCCGGATACACCGCGCACGGCGCTGAATTGGGCGCCCAGTGTTTTCACCACGATCTCGCGTGAGCCAAGCAGGCGATCTACTTGCAGTGCAACGGTGTGTTCGGTACTGCGCACCAGCACCACGGGCAGGGGTAGCATTTGGCCGTCGAGTTTCGGTTGGGCACTGGAATCCAGCAAGCTGCCGAGGTAGCGCACCAAATACTGTTCACCGGCGTAGTCAAAGCGGGCGCTATCGTCCTGGTAATAGTGCTCCAGCTCGAAGGGGCTGACGCGCACAATACCTTCAATGGAGTTGAGCGGAATGGCGTAGAGGTCATCGCCAATCTGTACCATGAGTGCGCGGTTCACCGACACGGTAAACGGCAGACGGATGGTAAATTCAGTGCCAGTCCCCCAATTGGAGTCGATAAACATGGCGCCGCCGAGCTGTTTGATCTCGGAGTGCACCACGTCCATGCCCACGCCGCGACCGGAAATCTGGGTCACTTTGTCAGCGGTGCTGAAGCCAGCGTGCAGGATGAATTGAATCACGTCCTGATCGTTGAGCTGGGCATCAGCGGCCATTAATCCGCGTTCAATGGCTTTTTCGCGTACGCGCTTGAGGTTGATACCGCGCCCGTCGTCGATCAGGCGCAGGATAACATCGCCGCCTTCGCGGCCCAGGGTGAGCAGGATACGACCGTTCGGGTTCTTGCCCGCCGCGATACGTTCATCGGGCATTTCAATACCATGGTCGACGGCGTTGCGCAGCATATGCTCCAGCGGG
This sequence comes from Cellvibrio sp. PSBB023, assembly GCF_002007605.1. Classification (NCBI taxonomy): domain Bacteria; kingdom Pseudomonadati; phylum Pseudomonadota; class Gammaproteobacteria; order Cellvibrionales; family Cellvibrionaceae; genus Cellvibrio; species Cellvibrio sp. PSBB023. The sequence continues at coordinate 3,536,947 of NZ_CP019799.1, forward strand.
GCGACCATGCGCTCCAATACGCTACGGTCCAGTTCACCTTCAACGTTATCCAGTTCGAAGTCGACCTCTTTACCCAATTCAGTCGCGGCTTGACGCACGATCCGGCGCAAACGCGGCACCAGACGGGAGAAGGGCACCATGCGCGAGCGCATCAGGCCTTCTTGCAAGTCGGTGTTGATGCGCGATTGTTGCAACAGCAGGGTTTCGGTATCGCGGGTTTTGTCCGCGAGGGTGAATTTCAAGTCCATCAAGTCCGATGCGGATTCGATCAGCGAGCGCGACAACTGCTGCAACTGCGAGTAGCGGTCCATCTCCAGCGGGTCGAATTCTTCGTGTTGCGCCATCTGCTCCTGGCGGAACAACACCTGGGCTTCAGTTTCGATATCGAGGCGACGCAACTGCTCCTGCAAGCGCTGGATAGTGGCGTCCATCTCTTCGATCGATCCGCTCAGGTCGCTGACTTGCTGCTCCATACGGCCACGGCTGATGGAGGTTTCACCGGCGAGGTTAACCAGCTCTTCGAGCAATTCGGCGGAGACTTTGACCACTTCTTGCGGGCCGGTGCGGCGCGCGGCCAAATGCTGTACCTGTGCGGGGCCGGTATTGCCCGAGCGCAGGCCGCCGCCGTATTCGCTGCCGGGAATTTGTGGCAGGTTGCCGGTGGCGGGTTTGGCTTTGGGCGCAAAGGTCAGCACATTGGGCTTTTCGCTCGGTGTGCCATGGGTTTCAAAGGCGTGAATTTGCTCGGCGCGGGTATTGTCAACCACTACCGTGGGTTTGCTGTAGGCGGGTAAGTCGTCGGTATCTGCCGAGTTGTTGCTGAACGCAGTAGTATCAACCAGATCGTCAGCCGGTGCATCGATGCTGTTATCCAGCAGCGGTATCGCCAGCTCAGGTGCAGATTGCGCGTCAGGTTGGCGTTGCTCCACCACAAGTTGCTGACCGTTGAGGCGCTTGCTGGCCAGCTCAACACCTGCGTGCAGGCGATCCTGGAAGTCGTGCAGGCGACCAAAGAAGGCCTGATCCAGCTCGGCGTCCTGATCCATCTCGATCAGCATGGTTTCAAAGTCGTGAGAGAGATCACCCAATTCCATCAGTCCAGCCAAGCGAGCACCACCTTTAAAGGTGTGCAGGGAACGTTTTAGCTGTTCGACGCAATCGCTATTGTTCCAGTCGTCTTGCCATTCATTGAGTGAGCCATCGATTTCCTCAAGGATTTCGCCCGCTTCCTCAATAAAGATTTCCACGATTTCTGGATCAAAATCCTCATCAATGGCATCAGCGCTATCCAGTGTGATCACAACAGACTCGGGCGCCAGATCAACCACCGCGTCTATCAGCGGCAGTTCATCAACCAAATCTGCTTCGTAGACCGGGCTATCAGCCTCGGTCTCGGTGAGTTCGACGATGGGATAATCAAGCAGTTCGTCGTCTGTGTCTTCGCTCTCGCTGGCCTCAGAGGCCAGTTCAGCGGCATAGGCATCATAGCTGACGGGTGCCGGATAAAAGTCCACCGCATCGCTGTCGATTAAATCCTCTTCCACTGCCTCCATTAAGGGGATTCCGTCATCCATAGCGACGACTTCATCGTTGCTCAGCGCGGTGAGGGTGACGACTTCGGTACTCAACAATTCATCCAGGGCGTCGTTAATCGCCTCGGGAATACCATTCAGGTTCTGGCCAGCGGCTATGGCATCCACCATATCCAACAGTGCCACATGGGCCTGATTCAATGCGTCACAAACTGGCGCCGAACAGCTGAGATTGTCGGCGATAATTGCTTCATAGACGCTATGAATCTTTTCGCTCAACTCCGCCATAGAAGGCAGGTAAGCATGGGCAGCAGCTTTGGTGAGCTTGCCCAGTTCGTCCATGACGGGAATCAGCTCAACCGTATCGGCGGGGTTGGCTTGCCATTGGGCGATAATCTTGTCGGCATCCAGCAGCAGATTCATTTCCTCGGCCATAAAAATAGCGAGTAATTCCGGGTCTACCGGGCGTTTGCCGCTTTCATCCAGCTCTTGCTGGCGCACCAGTGGGGCGACATGGATATCGCGCAGCTCGTTCACCCGCGCCACAAACTGCTGCAGGCGCGGAATATTTACCGCTTCGCCCGCCTCGATTTGCTGCAGGGCAATTTGGGTGTAGCTGACGGCATCGCGCAGCAATTGGAGGATATCGTCGTTGATATTGACGTGATAAGAGCGTAATTCCTTGGCGAATCGTTCCAGTGGCGTTGCCAATTCGGCTACCTGGGTGATTTCGGCCATGTGGGCGCTGCCCTTGAGGGTATGCAGCGCGCGCTGCATTTCTTCGCTCGGCGGCTCATAAATGGGGGCTTCTGCCTCCATACGCGCAATAAACTCTTCAACTACCTGCAGGTGAGTGATGGCTTCTGCGCCAAAAATATCCCAGAGTTGCGCATCCTGGTCGTCATCTGCATCCGCACTTTCAACGGCGGACTCGCTCATCAATAGCAGTGGCGGCAGCGCTTCCGGCACGGCGTCACTATCCAGTTGTGTGTGGTCCTGCTCTTGGGCATCAAATGGCAGCTCGTCAATTACCGCCTCGACCAGATCATCGTCGTGATCCAGCGCATCGGTTATGTCGAGGGTGTCAGGTGCGTCTCCATCCTCATCCACATATTCATCCGGATGCTCTTCCAGCTCATCATCATTTACTGGCAGGCTGGCAAGGGTTATCTCCTCGGGCTCATCATCGTCTGCCAGCGTTTCATCGGCATCCACAAGAGCGGCGGGTGCTGCAACGGGTGGAATGCTAAATGGCGTTTGGCTGTCCAGTTCGGCCTGCAATGCGGCGGGAATAATCCCTTGCGAGAGGGAATGTGCCTGTTGGCGATAGGTTTCGGCCAACTCGGACTGTGGATAGGCTTCATTGTCGCGGAAGGCGGCAATCATGCCCGGCAGCAGGGCGCATACATTCTCGATAATCCGGACATGCACCGCCTGCGGGCTGATGGTGTGGTCCAGTACGCGGTTGAGCATGTTCTCAATCGACCAGGCCAACTCGCCGATTTCATTGGCGCCAACCATCCGGCCACTGCCTTTAAGGGTGTGGAAGGCGCGGCGGAATTCAATCAGGGCATTATTGTCTTCAAAGTTCTGTGCCCAGCGCGGGAAGTATTCGTTGATGGTTTCGGTAACTTCTGTCGCTTCTTCGATGAAGATATCGATAATTTCATCGTCTATGTCTTCATTATCGCGCTCGATCACCGGTGCGTTAGCGGTTGCAATTAATGTGGGCTCGTCCGCATCCTGCTCGTGTTCCGCGAGGCCATCGGCGACGGAGATCGGCTCATCGGGTAATTCCGCGAGTGCGTCAGGCTCGCCGGGCAGACTGTAATCGATGGTTTCAAGGTTCGCTTGTGGTACATCCGCAGTAGCATTGGCATAGATGGCTTCGAGGTAGGTAGATTCATCCTCGCGGCTATTGCTCTCGTCTGCGTCCTGGTTGCTGGCCTGTTCATAGGCCGCCGTGAGTTCGGCTTCGGCCTCTTGTACATCGCTGTCTGCAGGTGCGGTTTGTGGTTCATCCGGCTCGGTTTTGCTGACCTTGGCCACGGCGTAACCCAAGCCGGCAACGCTTTCTTCTGCGACGGTGAGCAACAGGTCGATTTCCTCTTTGCGACCACCGCTGCTCAAGCGCTCCAAATAGTATTCAACACTGGTGATGGCATCGGCCAAGGTATCCAGGGTTGACCATTGGGGTGTTGCATCCTGTTCCAGCAATTGTTCTTCGATAAACCGGGCGCAGGCACCGAGGATACGCGCCGGACGCGGCAGCGGCATGATTTCCAGGCCGCCGCGAATTTCGCGCAGGGTGGTGGGCACGGTTTGCAGGTGCTGGCGGTTCCACTGGGAGGCGATGTATTCAATGATGGCGTCTTTGGCGTGTTCCAAACCGTTACGCGACTCGCGCAGCACCGATTCTTTGGCACGGCTCAGGGTGATGTCGGCCTCGTCGTTGCCACTGGTTTCTTGGCCTCCGTGTTCTGTCAGGCTGTCGAGCGCGTTCTCAATGGCGATGATTTGGCTGGCAACGGCCAGTAATTGCTCATCGGATAACTGGCTGTCGGAATCGACCACCAATTCCAGTGCGGCGCCCTGCTCAAGCAGGCGTTTGCGCAGATCGCCCAAGCCCAATACCGCCATGGTATCGGCGACTCGCTTCACAATGGGTAGGGCGTCGTTGAGTGTGTTGTGGGTATTGCCACCGGCGAGGCAAATATCCAGGCTGTTCTTGATCAGGCCCAGCTCTTCTTTGATCGCATCCACTACCGAGCGCATGGCATCGGCATCGGGTACTGAAAGCATATTCTGGGTTTCTTCGCCGGTCTCTTTACCTTCCAGCAGTGCCTCTTCCAGTTGGTAAGTATCAAAAATACGCTGCAGCTGTGAATTGGGCGGGAAGCCGGGGGCGTGTTTACCAGCGCGCGCCACGTAGTAGAGCAGGTTTTTGATCAGCTCATCATTGGTAAAACTGTTCAGCGCCTTGGTGCCGTGCACGGCGAGTACTTTGATTTCTTTATCCAGTTGGCGCAGCAGGTTTTTGACCGCCACACTCATTTCGATCGCGTCGATTTCAATCGCTTCTACCAATGCCAGGCAGATATCCCAGAGGGCAAAACGGGCGGTGCCATGGGTCAGCTTTTGCAGGCGGGAAAAGGCTTTTTGCAGATAGGCGAGGTTTTCTTCCGGGTTGACGCCGCGAATAAACCCCGAGGCGGCGTATTGGTACATCTGGCGCAGCTTGAGCACCATGGCCTGGAACTGCACATTGTCGTTAGTTACCGGCAAACGTGCGCCGCTGACTTTTTTGGCGGGCGTCAGGTTGGGCACAAACAGCTTGGTATCGGTCAACAGGCTTTCACCGCGCACGGCGCGCAGGTCGTTGAGCAGCGGTAATACCACCAGCGGGTTGTCTTTGCGGGTGGCTTTTACCTGATCCAAATAGAGCGGAAATTGCAAAATCGCGCGCATGAGTACTTCTTGCGCTTCGTTGCTATTGGCCACTGTGCCGGCGATCATCGCCTGGGTGAGCTGTTCCATTTCACTGGCGAGCATGGCGGCGCCATAGAACTCCACCATCTGCAGGCTACCGTGTACCTGATGGATATGGGTCAGACAGAAGCGAATACGCGCCGCGTCTTTGGGGTTTTCAACATAGCTTTCGAGCGATTGACGCGCTTCTTTGAGCGTTTCGCTGATCTCATGGATCAACCAATCCAGGGCGGCAAAATTACGATTATCTGCCATGCAGAGCTTTCCTCTCGTTATTCTCGCTCGGTGCGACTTTTAGCGTTCTGCCTTAGTGATTAAGGCGAACGTAGGCTTGCACTTGATCATCGTCAGTGCGCTGCATTTCGGGATGTTCCCAGTCCATTACTTCACCCAGGCCGACAATTAAGAGTCCGCCCGGTTTTAACCGCTCCACCAGTGCATTCAATACATCGCGGCGCAGCCAGCGGCGGAAGTACACCAACAGGTTTTGGCAGAAAATCACATCCACACTCACTTGGGGTAACTGGCGTGCGTGGATAATATTGCTTTGGGTAAAACAGACGCGATCGCGCAATTTGCTGACCACTTCATAGCTGCCGTCGGTGCAGGTTTGCAGGTAGCGTTTAGCCTCATCCGGTTTTACCTGTTCGGTGCGGCGTTTGCTATAGCGACCCTTACGACCGGCTGCCAATGCCGACGAGCTGATATCCATCGCGGTGATGCCGTAGTAGGGGCTGATGGCGGCTAACTCAAAACAGTCATTCACCACCATCGCCAGGGAGTAGGGCTCCTCACCGGTGGCACAGCCCAGGCTCCAGACATCAAAACTGCCTTGCAGCGATTGGTTGTTGATCTGTTGCTGCAAGTAGCTGCGCACATATTCAATGGATTCGCGGTGCCGGAAAAAGCTGGTTTCTTTAACGGCAATGCGGTCGATCAAGCGCGCCCATTCGAGCTTTGAATCTATGCTGTCTTCGGCCACAAATTGGTAGTAATTGTCGTAGTCCTCAAAACCCATGTCGCGCAAACGCGCGTAGATCTGTGATTCCAGCCAGGCTTTCTGCTGGAATACAAGCTGGATACCGGTGCGCTCCTCCAGCAGTTTGCCCCATTGGGCGAACTGATCCTGGTTGAGTGTCGGTAGTGTGCGTAAAGACCAGGCCATAGGTGCTTTCTGTGAGTTACTGGCTGCACCGCCAGCGGGGCTGGCGGTGACTGCTTATCAGGCTTTTGAGGCGTTGGCGAAGATGTCGTCGTTAGGCAACAACTCTTCATCCAAATCAATAACATCGGTATTGCTGTCAAACTCCATGGCCGGTGTTGTGGCCATGGCTTTGCGTGCCGCATTGGCGCGACCTTCGGACATATCCTCTTCCGGCAGTTTGAAACCCGCTACGGATTCACGCAGGTCGAGTACCATTTCCGCGAGGTTACCAATCGACTGCGCGGTAGCAGAAGTACCGGCAGACGTTTGGGTCGTAATCTCTTGAATAACATTCATCGTGTTGGAGATGTGACCCGCCGACGATGCCTGTTGGCGCGCGGCGTTGGAAATGTTCTGGATCAATTCCGCCAAGCTTGACGATACGTTTTCAATTTCTTCCAGTGCCACACCCGCATCCTGTGCGAGGCGCGCACCGCGCACCACTTCAGAGGTGGTTTGTTCCATCGAAATTACCGCTTCGTTGGTATCGTTCTGAATCGTTTTTACCAGCGCTTCGATCTGCTTGGTCGCAGCGGCGGAACGTTCCGCAAGGCGTTGAACTTCGTCCGCTACCACCGCAAAGCCGCGGCCTGCGTCACCGGCCATCGATGCCTGAATCGCGGCGTTAAGTGCGAGGATGTTGGTTTGGTCCGCAATGTCGTTAATCAAGCTTACGATATCACCGATCTCTTGTGACGATTCACCGAGGCGTTTAATACGTTTGGAGGTGTCCTGGATCTGTTCACGGATGGTATCCATCCCGTGGATGGTGTTCTGTACCACTTTCGCACCGTTACCGGCGATAGATACCGCACGTTCCGCTACCGCTGCTGATTCGGCGGCGTTGGCAGATACCTGGTCAATGGTCACCGCCATTTCATTTACCGCCGCCGATGCACCGGCAATTTCTTGCGCCTGGTGTTCAGATGCTTCGGCGAGATGCAATGCAGTTTGCTGGGTTTCTTGCGCAGCGGCCGATACGTTTACCGCGGTTTCGTTGATTCGCGCTACCAGAATACGCAGCTGGTCGATGGTGAAGTTAATAGAGTCCGCAATCGCACCGGTGAAATCCTCGGTTACGGTGGCAGTGGTGGTCAAGTCACCGTCCGCAAGGTCAGCCAGTTCGTCGAGCAGACGCAAAATTGCGGTCTGGTTACGTTCGTTGGTTTCGGTGGTTTCGTCCGCGCGTTTACGGGCGCCGCGATACTGGTTAAAGCCGAGGTAGAACAAGGAAATCAGGGTGATAGCGGCAAACACAATAACCCAGGTATTGTTTACAAAGGGGCGATTGTCCGCCTGCACTGTCAGCTTATCGGAGATACTGGCCAGACCTTGCAGCAGTTGTGGCGTATCCACCAAGAGTGCATCAGATGCCTGACGGGCGCGGGTGAGGTTGGTTGAGCCATCCACCATTTCCTGAATCGATTTGCTTACGCCATCAAACAGTTGGGTGATTTGGTCAAGGCTGGCGCGCGCTTGCGGGTCAGATACACGGCTGATGCGCAGTGCGGGGTCACCCTCTTTCATGGCGGTCAGTACGCGGGCATAGAAGTTGGCATCGCGATTGAACTGGTCGGCTGCATTGCCGGCATCGGCGTCACCGCGCAGCATTTTATCCACGTTACGACCGATACGCTCGGCGCGCCAGGACAGCAACTGGGCTTGAATGGCCTGATCGGCAGGGGCGCCGGATTCCAGCAGTATGTCCACAATGTTGTTGTGTTCGGTCTGCAGGGTGGGCAGGTTATCATTCAGGGTATTACCCACGTTGTTGAGCGATACAATCAACTCTTTGTTGGTGGCGATATCTTTGGCGTTGTTCTGCACACGGTTCCAGGTGCTGCCAAAGTTATCAAACTCGCTGCTGAGTGCTTTGCGAGTGCGCTCATCGCTGCTGCGCAACATATCCCAAGTGCTGCTCATGCTGCTCACCACGCCGCTCAACTCGCCAAAAGCTTTTTCATCGCCCGAGGTTGCGTCACGCGCCAGGGAGGTCAGACGATAGGCTTGCGCACGCAAGTCACTCGCCTGTTGCAAGTAGCGTTGGTCGTTGGTCTTGCCCTGGTTGATTAACACCAACAGCACGACCGCCGCCACGAATGAGCCTACCAGCAAGGCCGTGGCGACGACTGTCGCTGGCTTTGCCCGAAAAGCGGCAATTTTTGAATCAGTTTTCATCTAAGCACTCCTACACCAGCATTCGGTTTTATTTTTTCTGTCCACGTTGCTTTTTGCGTGGGTCAAAAAGCCTGATATTGCCTTGCGATTGTGAATCTACTACGACTTGGCCGCATTGGTAAAACGCGGATCCTCGGCCAACAATGCCGGTCTGAACAGCGACCAGCGCTCGCCTCCCTGAGGATAACTACCAGTGACAAACGGCAGGATGGCACTGGGGACAGCGCCGGCCTGCTCGGTATATTCATCCATGGGAAAATGTTGCATACCAAACACCTGATCGACGATGAGGCCGGAATAGAGTGTTTCGGTTTCGAGAATTAATACGCGACGGTGTTTGCGCGAACTGCCCAGGCGATCGCCAAAGAACATTGCCAGATCAAAGAGCGGCAGCAGGCGGCCGCGCACGTTGGCGACGCCCTTGACCCAGGGCTGAACGCCGGGCAGGTGGGTATGGTTGGGAACTTCGAGCATCTCCGATACTTCGCCGATAGGGGCAACAAAGTAGCTACCCATCAGGGAAAAACCGATACCGCTCCAGTGCGGACGAATATCCGCCTGTGCCGGCAAACCGCGCGCGGCGGCCCGGCTGCGCTGGGCTAATGTGAGCAGGGCCTGAAACGCGGCCTGTGGTTCTGACATATCTCTGTCCATAACTGTCGTGCATCAACACAGAGATTGCTGGCCTGGTTAAGCCTTTAGTCAGTGGATGATGCTTGTTGTTATTGTCTATTCATCATTCCTGGATGGTGACAACGCTATCCTTTGATCAAACTAATACTTCGGCCATGGCCGCCATCAGTACTTCCTGGGTAATCGGCTTGGATAAATAGGCCTTGGCACCCTGACGCATTCCCCAGACACGGTCAGTTTGCTGGTCTTTGGTGGTGACGATAATCACCGGAATATGCGCGGTTTCGGGGGTTTTGGACAATTGGCGTGTCGCCTGGAAGCCATTGAGGCCGGGCATGACCACATCCATTAGCACCACATCGGGCAGTTCTTTTTGCGCCATAGCAACGCCGGCTTCACCATTGTCGGCCGTCATTACCACATGGCCATTTTTTTCCAGCATGCTGGTGAGCTTGTAGGTTTCGGTGGGTGAGTCGTCGATAATCAATACTCTGGCCATAAATGCTCCAAAAACATATATAGGTAGACCGCAGTGCTGCGGTAGTCATCAATAATTACTGGATGATAGCCCCGGTCTGACCTTGCTGCGTATGGCGTTTGATCGCACAGGGATAACAACCAAAAAACGTGCTCCGACGCAGGCCGGAGCTTGCCCATCAGGATGCTTTCAAGTGCTTGACGTGCGCTTCAATGGCGCCCAGCAATTCGCTTTTACTGAAGGGTTTGGTGAGGTATTGGTCAGACCCGACAATACGCCCTTTGGCTTTGTCGAATAGGCCATCTTTACTGGATAACATAATGACCGGTGTGGTCTTGAATTCGCTATTATTTTTAATCAGGGCGCAGGTTTGGTAGCCATCGAGGCGCGGCATCATAATATCGACAAAAATGATGTCAGGGCGGGTGTCGGCAATTTTCGCCAGGGCATCAAAGCCATCGGTGGCGGTAATCACCATACAGCCTGCTTTTTTGAGCAGTGTTTCAGCCGTGCGACGGATGGTTTTACTGTCGTCGATAACCATCACTTTGAGGCTTTCGTAAGTTACTTCCATACTCTGACCTTGCCTTTTGTTATTACCGTAATTGCCAGATATACGCGTTGGATGATTGATATCTACGGACGCGCTAGATAGTCCCCTGCCAAGCAGGCGTCAAAATAACGCCACAAGTGGAGGCAAACTTTTAACATAGTTTTTAAGCTTTCGCCATAACTAGTTGAATATATGAGTAATCCATTCCGTTTTTATAATCATTTGAGAGGTAGAAACTGTCGGCAATAACCTTGCTTTAATTCCACCCAGACATTAACTTTAGCCTCCGCGTGGTTCCGCGCAGGGTTTTTGCGCCGGTGGCAACTCCCACTTTCCAGCATTTTTAGTTGAGCACTCTCTATGGCTATCTCTCTCGGTGTGGTGATGGATCCCATTGCGGATATTACCTTCTATAAAGACACCACCCTGGCATTGCTGCTGGCCGCGCAGGAGCGCGGCTGGGATTTGCACTATATGGAGCAAAAGGATCTTTATTTACTGCAGGGCGAAGCCCGCGCCAGTACCCGCAATTTGTTCGTTGCTGACAATGGCGACAGCTGGTACGAGTTGGGTTTGCAGGAAGATAAGAAATTGGGTGATCTCGATGTGATCCTGATGCGCAAAGACCCGCCGTTTGATAACGAATATATTTACAGCACCTATATCCTCGAAGCCGCGCAGCAGCAGGGTGCATTGGTGGTGAATGATCCGCGCAGCCTGCGCGACTGCAATGAAAAAATCTTCGCTACCCAGTTTCCCCAGTGTTGCCCGCCGGTGTTGGTCAGCCGCGATATGCTGCGCCTGCGCGACTTCCACAAGCAATACGGCGATGTGATTTTCAAACCGCTCGACGGTATGGGTGGCAGCCGTATTTTCCGCTGCCGCCAGGACGACCCTAACGTGGGAGTGATCCTTGAGACGCTGACGGAGTTTAGCCAGCAATTGATTATGGCGCAGCGCTACATCCCCGCCATCAGCGAAGGCGACAAGCGCATTTTGGTTGTGGATGGCGAAGCCGTGCCCTATTGCCTGGCGCGTATTCCTGCCCAGGGTGAAACCCGTGGCAATCTGGCCGCTGGTGGCAGGGGCGTGGCCCAGCCCTTGACCGAAAAAGACCTGTGGATCGTGTCGCAAGTGGCACCTACGCTCAAGGCCAAAGGCTTGATGTTTGTAGGGCTGGATGTGATTGGGGAGTACCTCACCGAGATCAACGTCACCAGCCCGACCTGCGCGCGCGAAATCGACAAGGCCTATAACACCGGAATTGGGTCACGGCTTATCGACGCCATAGAGCGTAAATTAGTGCCCCGTTAAGCGGCTCCCTTGTCAATAACACCAATAGACGGCCGCCGGTGAAAAAATCCAGAGTTAGCAGCATGAATCAGGCCCTTGCCGTTGAACCACAAGCCTTGGCTGCATCGCCGGTTGATAGCGGTGATCGGCTGAGCTTTACCTTTTTCCTGGCGATAGTGGTGCATGCGTTATTGATCCTGGGGATCAGTTTTAAATTGCCTGATCACAGCAATAAATCACAGACGATTGAAATTACCCTCGCAACCCACAAGGCCGCGCGCGCGCCGGATGACGCTGACTTTTTGGCCCAGCACAACCAGGAGGCCAGCGGTACGCTGGATGAGGCCAAGCAACTGACCACCGAGCGTCAGGCCGAGTTTGCCGATACCCAGGTGCGCGATGTGAATCCGGTACCGCAACAGGCATCCGCCACCCAGCAGCTCAAAGAGCAGCAACTGGTGACCACCCAATCCCGCAGTACCCACGTTGCCCAAGTGACATTGAACCCGGATGAGCGCACGGCGTCGCAGCAGCGTGAAGGCTTGGCGGAGGACCAGCTCATGGTGTCGGCCGAGATTGCCAGCCTTCAGGCCAAGCTGGACAAGCAGCGTCAGGAATACGCCAAACGCCCGCGGGTGCGTACCCTGACGTCGGTATCCACCAAAGAATCCTTTGATGCCAAATACCTGCATGACTGGAGTACCAAGGTGGAACAGGTGGGCAACCGCAATTACCCCAAGGAGGCGCTGAGCCGTAAAATTACCGGGCATTTGCGTCTGTCGGTGGTGATAAACCCCGATGGCACCATCTATGAAATTAAAGTATTACAGTCGTCCGGCCAGCGCATTCTGGACGATGCTGCACGTCAAATCGTGCGCTTATCTGCCCCCTTTGCCCAATTTCCTGCCGAGATTCGCAAGCAAGCTGATCGGCTGCAAATCATCCGCACCTGGAATTTTGAAATCACCGGCAGAGACGCGGCAATCACTACCTCGGCGAATTGACGGCGCGAATAAATTTACCCCCCGCGCTTGTTTTACCTTCCTTTGGCCTCATACTGTTTTCATGAACGATAAACCTGATTTTGCTACCGACATTGACGAGCTAACACCCGGCAGCCTGCGCGATCATTTCCTGATTGCCATGCCGGGGCTTAATGATTCCTCGTTTGCGCACACAGTGACCTACATTTGCGAGCACAGTGAACAGGGCGCTATGGGGGTGGTGATCAACATGGCGACGCCCATGCTGCTCAAAGAAATTTTTGAACAGATGGCGCTCAGTGATCAATCCGAATTGGGCGGACAAATTGTCATGAGCGGGGGCCCGGTACAACCGGAGCGCGGATTTGTGTTGCACAGTCCGGATACCAAATGGCAATCGACCCTGGAAATTTCCCCGGAGGTTAGTCTCACCGCCTCGCGCGATATTATTGCCGCCCTAGCCGAAGGACGCGGCCCCAAACATTCGCTGATTGCACTGGGTTATGCCGGTTGGGGTGAAGGGCAACTGGAGGCAGAAATTGCCGCTAATTCCTGGTTAACGGTACCGGCAGATAAAGATATTATTTTCAACACCCCGCTCGAACAGCGGTGGACTGCGGCGGCGCAGGCCTTGGGTATTGATGTCAATTTAATTGCCAGTACCGCCGGCCACGCCTGATCGATATTTCTCATTCATGACGATTAAATCCCTGCTTGCGTTTGATTACGGCACCAAAAATATTGGCGTTGCCTCCGGTCAAACCATTACCCGCTCTGCCAATGCCCAGGCGCAGTTAAAAGCCAAAGATGGCGTGCCCGACTGGAATCAAATTGAAAAATTATTGAAAGAATGGCAGCCCGATTTGGTATTGGTTGGCTTGCCGTTAAATATGGATGGCAGCGAGAGCGAATTAAGCACGCGCGCGCGCAAATTTGCCAATCGCCTGCATGGTCGTTTTGGTGTGAAAGTAGAATTGGTGGATGAACGCCTAAGCAGTTTTGAAGCCAAAGGTGAGGTGATGGAGCAGGGCGGTTCGCGTCATTACAAACTCAACCCTGTGGACTCGATTGCCGCGCGACTAATTTTGGAAAGTTGGTTTGAACGAAATTAAAGTTTTTAATCTCCCCTGCCCCCTCTTTATCAAAGAGGGGCGTCTGCTTGCTCCTCCCTTTTGCAAAGTGAGGCCGGGAGGGATTTAAAACATCTTGCCGCGATTATTTTGATCGTCGGATTGAATCGACAAGCTATCTGCTGCGTGGGACAGGTAATTGGAATCTGTTTCCGATGCGAGCTTGATCATCAAGCGCAAATCGTTGGGTGAGTCGGCGTGTAGCAGTGCGTCTTCGTAGGTGATTTCACCGGCGTCATAGAGTGCGTAGAGTGCCTGATCGAACGTCTGCATGCCCAACTCGGTGGAGCGTTTCATCAATTCCTTCAAGTCTGATACTTCACCCTTGCGAATTAAATCCTGCGCCAGTGGGGTGTTGATCATAATTTCCAAACAGGCGCGGCGACCATTGCCGTCCGGTGTGGGAATTAATTGCTGGGCGACAATCGCTTTCAGGTTGAGCGACAAATCCATCCACAATTGGCGATGGCGATCCGCCGGGAAAAAGTGAATGATGCGGTCGAGCGCCTGGTTAGCATTGTTGGCGTGTAGCGTACACAAACACAAGTGACCGGTTTCCGCAAAGGCGATGGCGTGATCCATGGTTTCGCGCGAGCGCACCTCACCAATCAAAATCACATCGGGTGCTTGACGCAAGGTATTTTTCAGGGCGACTTCAAAGGATTCCGTATCAATACCCACTTCGCGCTGGGTGATGATGCAGCCTTGGTGTTGGTGGATAAATTCAATCGGGTCTTCGATAGAAATAATGTGGCCTTTGGAGTTTTGGTTGCGATGGCCAATCATGGATGCAAGCGATGTGGATTTACCAGTACCGGTCGCGCCCACAAAAATAATCAGTCCGCGTTTGGTCATCGCCAGCTCTTTAACAATTTCTGGTAAGCCCAGTTCATCGATCTGCGGAATTTTGGTTTCAATGCGGCGCAACACCATGCCGGCGAGGTTGCGCTGATAAAATGCGCTGGCACGGAAGCGGCCAATACCACGTGCGCTAACCGCAAAGTTGAGTTCTTTTTTCTCCAAAAATTCAGTGCGTTGTTTTTCATTCATCACGCTCAGCACCAGCTCGCGCGCTTTTTCCGGTGCCAAGGGTGTAGCAGTCACGGGCACGACCTTGCCATGGACTTTGATCGAGGGTGGTACACCGGCGGTGATAAACAAATCCGACGCGCCTTTTTCTACCATCAAGGACAATAACCGATCAAAATCCATAACAATGCACCTTAAAAATTATTGAAAAATTGTGCTGCAAAAAATAAAACAGGATTAAACATTTTCGTAATTAGAAATTCTCAGGGCCTTCTATTAGAAGTTCTCCGGGAACTTGGCTTTCGATTTCGCCGCGTCGCGGCTGACGATACGTCGCGCAACCAAATCGGCCAAACACTGGTCCATGGTCTGCATACCGAGCGATGCGCCAGTTTGGATTGCTGAATACATTTGCGCGACCTTATCTTCGCGGATCAGGTTACGGATCGCCGAGGTGCCTCGCATAATTTCGTGGGCCGCGACACGGCCGCCGCCATTTTTCTTCATCAGGGTTTGTGAGATTACCGCTTGCAGCGATTCCGACAACATTGAGCGCACCATGGATTTTTCGTTCGCGGGGAATACGTCCACGATACGGTCGATGGTTTTGGCGGCGGAGGTGGTGTGCAGGGTGCCGAATACCAAGTGGCCGGTTTCGGCGGCAGTTAACGCGAGACGAATAGTTTCCAGGTCGCGCATCTCACCGACGAGAATAATGTCCGGGTCTTCACGCAACGCCGAGCGTAGTGCTTCGTTAAAACCGTGAGTATCGCGGTGGACTTCACGCTGGTTAATCAAACATTTTTTGGATTCGTGTACGAATTCAATCGGGTCTTCAATGGTGAGTACGTGTTCGTATTTGTTGTCGTTGATGTAGTCGATCATCGCTGCGAGCGTGGTCGATTTACCCGAACCGGTCGGCCCGGTTACCAGTACTAATCCGCGCGGTACGGCGCAAATATCGCGGAACACATTGCCCATACCCAATTCTTCCATGGTGAGCACTTTGGAAGGAATGGTACGGAATACGGCGCCGGCGCCGCGGTTCTGGTTAAAGGCGTTAACACGGAAGCGGGCGACGCCGGGCACTTCGAACGAGAAGTCGGTTTCCAGAAATTCTTCGTAGTCCTTGCGCTGCTTGTCATTCATAATGTCGTAGATCAAGCCATGTACCTGCTTGTGCTCCATGGGCGGCAGGTTAATACGGCGCACGTCGCCGTCGACACGAATCATCGGCGGCAAACCCGCCGAGAGGTGCAAGTCAGATGCGCCTTGTTTGGCACTAAACGCCAGCAGTTCGGTGATATCCATCAGAGCAACCTTTTGTTATTCGTCTGCACCGCAGACGTTTGTGGGCAATTTCAGCGATTTTTAAGAAAACGGAATATGCACAAGATAGACGACCAGCTCGCGAAAGTCACCGCACGAATTCATCAAGCCGCTACAGCCGTCGGACGAAATCCGCAAACTGTGCAGTTGATCGCTGTGAGCAAAACCCAACCGGCGCAAGCCTTGGCTGAAGCCTATGCCTGGGGGCAGCGCGCCTTCGGTGAAAACTACCTGCAGGAGGCGCTGGACAAACAAGTCCAGCTTGCTAGTTTGGCGGGTATCGAATGGCATTTTATCGGTCCGATTCAATCCAACAAAACCCGTCCCATCGCCGAACATTTTGACTGGGTACATTCGGTGGATCGGCTTAAAATTGCCCAGCGCTTGCACGATCAGCGGCCGGAATCCTTGCCGCCATTGAATATCTGTGTGCAAGTGAATATAGACGATGAAACGACCAAGTCGGGTGTTAGTCTCGACGAGCTGCCCACTTTGGTCGCTGCCATTGCGCCATTGAAGCGTCTGACCTTGCGCGGTTTGATGGCGATTCCCGCCGCGACCAACAATACTGACCAGCAGCGCGCTGCCTTTGCCAGGCTGCACCGTGCGCTGGTGCAGTTAAATCAGCAAGGGTATGGATTGGATTGCCTGTCCATGGGTATGTCGGGTGATCTGGAGGCGGCCATTGCCGAAGGCGCGACGTTTGTGCGTGTCGGTACGGATATTTTTGGCGCGCGGGCAACGCCCGTCGCTGGTTGATGACTTCTACTTTCTGTTAAGGATTTATTGTGGCTACATCCAAGATTGCATTTATCGGCGCCGGCAATATGGCCAAGGCGATTATCGGCGGCTTGCTCGCCGAGGGTTTCAACCGCAGCCAGATTCTCGCTGCAGGTCCGCGTCAGGAAACCCTGGACAGGGTGCAGCAGGAATTTGCGATTGAAACCACAACGGACAATAACGCCGCTGCTGCCTGGGCGGATGTAGTCGTGCTGGCGGTTAAACCGCAAATGCTCAAAGAGGTGACGCTGGCACTGCGCGATTCACTGGCGCACCAGCCGCTGATCATCTCCCTCGCTGCCGGGATTACCACGGAGAGTATCGGCGCTTGGTTAGGTGACGATTTGCCCATAGTGCGCTGCATGCCCAATACGCCTTCGCAACTGCGCGCGGGCGCCAGCGGCCTGTTTGCGACGGCGCGCGTGAGTGACGAGCATAAGTCCCTCACCAATGCGATGCTGGGTGCGGTGGGTATAGTGCAGTGGCTGGATGATGAGCGCTTGTTGAATCCGGTTACCGCCGTCTCTGGCTCTGGCCCGGCCTATTTCTTTTTGATCATGGAAGCGATGATCGATGCGGGCGTCGAGTTGGGCTTGAGTCGCGACTGTGCGACCGAGCTGACCTTGCAAACCGCGCTGGGTGCCGCCATGCTCGCCAAAGAAAGTGAGTATGATGTGGCCGAACTGCGCCGCCGTGTCACCTCGCCCAAAGGCACCACCGAGCAGGCGATACTGTCATTTGAGCAGGATAATATCCGCGCGGTTTTTGCCCGCGCCATGACGGCTTGCAGCAATCGGGCGGTGGAATTGTCGGAAGTATTAGGTAAGTAACGACGCCTGTTGTCAGGCCAGAATTTCTTTCATCACCGGAGCTTTGCATGTTTGCCAATATTTTGCATTTGATTGCCTACAGTTTGTTGTCACTGTTTTTGATCATTGTGGTGCTGCGTTTCCTGTTACAGATAGTGCGCGCGGACTTTTATAACCCCGTGTCGCAGGCGATTGTGAAAATCACCATGCCGCTCCTAAAACCCCTGCGCAAAGTGATCCCCGGGTTGCTGGGTATCGATATGGCATCCGTGGTGCTGATCCTGTTGGTGCAGTTGTTCGCCAGCGCTATCCTCTGCCTTATCACTGGCTTAACAGGGTTGATCGCCCTGCCGCATATCCTGTTGGCTTGGGGCTTTGCCGGTGCGCTCACCATTATTTCCAACATTTTCTTCTGGTGCATGATCATCAGCATTATTGGCAGCTTTATCGCGCCCATGAGCCATCACCCGCTCCTGACCCTCGCCAACCAAATCATCAACCCGCTCACTGCGCCCATTCGCAAAGTGATTCCGCCATTGGGCGGGGTGATCGACATATCGCCCATTATTATCCTCCTGGGGTTACAGGTCGTGGATATGTTGATCATCCGCTTCGCCATGTTCCTCAGTGTTAACCCGCAGGTTGTATTGGGTTATTGGTCCTGATAATCCCTCTGTTACAGACTGGCAGGAGCTACTGGGTGTTGCGCCCAGTTCCTGCCGGTAACCTGCTGAATTCCCCGCCATTCATCCACACAACCGACCACTGGCTGCTCAACTTCTAGCCAATGGTGTGTTTTTCGGTTTTAATGCTCGTCTACTTACAATAATTATGTAATCGCCCTTTGGTTATTTCCTTGGGTTATTACTAGCAGCAGACGAGATTATCGCTATGGACGTGAGATCCTTGCATCGCCAGATGACCCATTACAATCGATGGAAACGCCAGTTGGATGAGCGTTTGCAGCGCTTTGAGCAATGGGGCCAGGCCCATCGCTTGTTGGGGCAGAGTATGGATAAAACCCTCAATCGCGCCCGGCAGTTGCTGCGCGGTGAGAGTTTCACCATTGCCTGTGTGGGTGAGTTCTCGCGCGGTAAAACCGAACTGATCAATGCGCTGCTCTATACCGGTGGTGGGCGACGCCTGCTGCCATCGCAACCAGGGCGCACCACTATGTGCCCCACAGAAATTTTTTGGGATGCCCAGCAGCCCGCCAATTGCGTCCGCCTGTTGCCCATTGAAACCCGTCGCACCAATACCAGCCTGCAAAGTTTCAAACGTATCCCGCAAAATTGGGTGACCATCCAATTCGATGCCAGTGATTACGACCAAACGCGTGCGGCGATTAATCAGGTATCGGCCAGTAAACAGGTCAGTGTGGCCGATGCTATCAAGCTGGGTTTTGCCGAGGACGAGCTGGGCGAGCGCGATAGCGACGGCATGGTTACCGTTCCCGCCTGGCGTCATGCCCTGATCAGCCTTGATCACCCGCTACTGCGCCAAGGGTTGCGCATTGTGGATACCCCCGGCTTGAATGCACTGGGCAATGAGCCTGAACTCACCTTAAAAACCCTGCCCGATGCCCAGGCGATTCTGTTTTTGCTCTCTGCCGATGCCGGTGTGACCGCCAGCGACATGGATATCTGGCGCGAACATATCCAGAGCCTGCGCGACAATAACTGCACTGCCGTCATCGCCCTGCTCAACAAAATCGATAGCCTATGGGACGATTTGACCCCCGCCCATGAGGTGGAGGCGAACATTGATCGCCTGCGCCAACTCACCGCTCACCAACTGGATCTGGCACCGCAGCACGTAGTGGCGCTCTCAGCCAAGCAGGGGTTGTTGGGCAAAGTAGGGCGCAATCAGGCACAACTGGCGCGCAGTAACTTCCCGCAGCTGGAGTCCATGCTGGCGGAGGCGGTATTGCGCAACCAGCAGCAAATTATTGGGCACTCGCTGATTGGCGACAGCTATGCCATGGTGATCAATACCCGCTCCGGCCTGGTCAAACGCATTGCCGAGTGCGAGGTAGAATTAGAAAGCTTGCGCACCACCGCGCCGGAAGATGCCGCCGAAAAACTGCAAGCATTGCGCGATACCATTCGTCGCACCCATCACGAGTACCACAAACAGGCGCTCTCATTGCGCACCAGCCAGCGCCTGTTGGAGTCGCAGCAAGTGTCGCTGTTGAGCCCCATTAGCATGCCATTGCTCGACCAGCAAATTGCAGAAGCACACAGCAACCTTGCCCAAAGTTGGACAACCCTTGGCTTAGCGCGCGCCATCGCCAGTTTCTTTGATGCGGTAGACAGCAATGTAAACCATCTGGAGCGGGAAATTGAGCGCTGCAATCGCGTACTGACCTCGATTTACGAGCGCCCCGAACACAGCCTGCCAGGGGATGATTTGATGATGCGCCACCTGCTGAAGATCCAGAAACAGCGTCGCCAACTGCGCCAGTTGCAGGCCCGTGCCGATGAATTCCGCAGGGCGCTCACTACCGTGCTCACCCACAAAAGTGCACTCATCAGCCGGTTTATCAACACCCTGGTGCAGGAAGTGCGCGCGGTATATGTGGATCTGCACCAGCACATCAGTCAGTGGTTGCAAGAAGCCCTGGCGCCGCTGTTCCATCAAAACCAATACCAAAAACAATTGCTCGAACACCATATGCTGCGCCTGACCCAGATGCAGGCCCAGCGCAACACCCAGGCTGAACAATTGCAGACCTTGCAGACCAACCTCTATCAATTACAGTCCGCGCTGGCGAGTATTGAACCGCTCTACCGCGAGATTCTGGCGGAGCCGCTGGAGCCGGAATTGATGGATGATGCGCCGGTGGTGGCGCCCAAACCGGTGGCGCGCGTGTTGCCATTTGCCAAAAGCAAACAGGTGCTGCAAGGCAACTCATAAACTCTACCTTGCAGCAGGCAGGTGCTCTCTTTAGACTGTCGCATCATTTAATGTCGATTGGGCGCGCCGTCGCTGGCGCCCCACGTCTTCTTGCGGTAAAGAGATCACCATGCCAAACCAAATACCCGCTGATTCGGTGGGTCTTGTCACTCCCCAAACCCATCGCTTCACCGCGCCGCTCTTGCTGGCCTGTGGTCGCACGCTTGATGAGTATGAATTGGTCTATGAAACCTACGGCCAGTTGAACGCGGCAAAATCCAATGCCGTACTCATTTGCCATGCGCTCTCCGGTCATCACCACGCCGCCGGTTACCACAGCATGGACGATAAGCGTCCGGGTTGGTGGGATGCCTACATCGGCCCCGGTAAACCGATCGATACCAACAGATTTTTTGTGGTGGCGCTGAATAACCTCGGCGGTTGCCATGGCTCGACCGGCCCACGCTCCATCAACCCCGCTACCGGCAAGGCCTGGGGCGCGGACTTTCCGATGATCCGCGTGCGCGACTGGGTTGCCAGCCAGGCGCGGTTAGCGGATGTGTTGGGCATTGATGTATGGGCCGCGGTGATTGGCGGCAGCCTCGGCGGTATGCAAGTGATGCGCTGGGCGCTGGATTTCCCGCAGCGTATTCGCCACGCGGTGGTTATCGCCTCGGCGATGAAACTCTCCGCGCAAAACATTGCGTTTAACGAAGCGGCGCGCAAAGCGATTGTCAGCGACCCCAATTTTTTTGACGGCGATTACCTCGCGCACAACACCATTCCCAAAAATGGTTTGGCGGTAGCGCGCATGATCGGCCACATCACTTATCTGTCGGATTATGCGATGGGCGAAAAATTTGGCCGCGATTTGCGCAGCGGCAGTTTTGAGCTCGGCAGCGATGAGCCAGTGGAATTCCAAATCGAAAGTTACCTGCGCTACCAGGGTGACAGTTTTGCCAATACCTTTGATGCGAACTCTTACATTCGCATCACCAAAGCGCTGGATTATTTTGATCTTGCCCGCGAATACAACGATGACCCGGTGCTGGCCTTCAAACAAACCCAGGCAAAATTTTTAGTGATTTCCTTCAGTACCGACTGGCGATTTGCACCCGAGCGCTCCCATGAAATCGTCAACGCCTTGGTGGGCGCCAATCGCTCAGTGAGCTATGCGGAAATTGAATCCAAACATGGTCACGACGCCTTCTTATTGCCGGATGAACGCTACCAGCAAGTTTTCGGTCGCTACCTTGCCGGAGTGAAAATCTGATGCGTATAGATCTGAACGAAATCCAACATTGGATCACACAAGGCAGCCGTATTCTCGATTTGGGCTGCGGCGATGGCACGCTGTTAAAATTTTTGATCGATACCAAACAAGTGCAAGGCTATGGTTTGGAAATTGATGCCGAACAAATCAATGCCTGCATCGACAAAGGATTAAATGTGGTCGAGCAAAACCTGGACCGCGGTCTGGGCAATTTTGCCGATAAAAGTTTCGACACAGTGCTGATGACACAGGCGCTGCAAACCTTGCATTTCCCGCACCTGGTATTGGATGAAATGCTGCGCGTAGGCAAAGAATGTATTGTCACCTTCCCCAACTTTGGTCACTGGAAAGCGCGCTTTTATCTCGCCACGCGCGGCCGTATGCCAGTGTCGGATTTACTGCCTTACGAATGGTATGACACGCCCAACATTCACTTCTGTACCTTTAAGGATTTTGAAGTGCTGTGTCGCGAGCGCAACATTAAAGTGATCCATCGTCAGGTAGTGAACGAACAGTCCGGACAGACTCTGAAAGATTTTATGCCCAACCTGTTTGGTGAAACGGCCATTTACCATTTGAGTAAATAGCCACTGAGCAATGATGAGGAGCAATAGAATGAAAACCTTCTTATATGGTTTGTTATTAAGTGCGGTCGCCCTGACGGCGCAGGCGCAAATTGATCAGCCCAAAGAAATTGCCACGCAGCAGAAATTCGGTGCCTACACGGTTCACTACAATGTGTTTAACAGCACCGATATTCCGGCAAATATAGCGGAAGCCTACAAACTGGTGCGCGGTAAAGATCGCGCGCTGGTGAATATCAGTGTGACCAAAACTGACAAGGGTGTAACGAGCTTGGGGTTGCCAGCGAAGGTGAGCGGCGCCCGACGCAATTTAATGCAGCAAAAACAAACCTTGAAATTTATTGAAGTGAATGAAGGTGAGGCGACCTATTACCTGGCGCCATTTGTGTTTAACAATGAAGAGCTGTTGCATTTTGATATTGAGCTGCAAGTGGACGGTGTCGCGCGGCCATTGAGCATTACGTTTAATCGCACGCTCTACGCGGACAAATAAGCCAATAATGTTGTAGATCAAAAGGCGCCAATAGGCGCCTTTTGTTTCTGGCACCTAGTCATGGGAAAAAACACGATGAAAAAAATAGTATTGGCCAGCGGTAATGCCGGGAAATTGCGCGAGTTCCAACAGCTACTCAGTGGCTGTGGTTTTGAGGTGGTACCGCAGTCGGATTTTTTCAGTGAAAATGCAGAAGAAACCGGCTTGACCTTTGTTGAAAATGCCATCATCAAAGCGCGCTATGCCTGCGCAAAAACCGGCTTGCCTGCCATTGCGGATGACTCGGGTATTGAAGTGGATGCCTTAAACGGTCGCCCCGGTATTTATTCTGCGCGCTATGCCGGTGAAGCGGCGAAAGATGCTGATAATAATGCAAAGCTTCTACAGGAATTGCACGGCGTTCCCGCCGAAAAACGCACGGCGCGGTATCACGCCGTGCTGGCGTTTATGCGTCATGCAGAAGACCCCACCCCGATCTTATGCCACGGCACTTGGGAGGGTGTGATTCTTACCGAACCGCGCGGCGACGGTGGCTTTGGCTATGACCCTTTATTTTTTGTACCGACACACCATTGCGCGTCCGCCGAATTGGACAAGGCAGAAAAAAATCGTATCAGTCATCGCGGTAAAGCTATGCAGGAATTGTTACAAAAACTATCGACATTCATGGGTAAGCACTAATGTCGCTGCCGCCATTATCGCTGGAATTACCACCACTTGCGCTCTACGTTCATGTGCCCTGGTGTATTCGCAAATGCCCCTATTGCGATTTCAATTCCCATCAAGCCAGCAATGATATTCCTGAAGCAGACTATGTCAACGCGCTGCGTTTGGATTTGCAACAGGACCAAGTGCTTGCCCAAGGCCGCAAACTTACCAGCATTTTTTTTGGTGGTGGCACGCCGAGTATGTTGTCGGCGCAGGCGATTGGGCAGATATTAAAAGATGCTGAAGCTATTATTGGTTTTGAGCCGGATATTGAAATTACCCTGGAGGCAAACCCCGGTACTTTCGAGCAGGAAAAGTTCTCCGGTTTTCGCGCCGCCGGTGTGAATCGTTTATCCATCGGTATTCAAAGTTTTAATGATCGGCAATTAACATTGCTGGGCCGCGTACACGGTCGCGATGAAGCCTTGCGTGCAGTAGGTGTTGCGCGCTCCGCTGGGTTCAATAATATCAACCTGGATTTAATGCACGGCTTGCCCGAACAATCTGTGGCTGCCGCTACCGCTGATTTGCAACAGGCCATTGACCTTGCACCGGAACATCTCTCCTGGTACCAACTCACTATCGAGCAAAATACGGCGTTTTATTCCGCACCACCGGTATTGCCGGAAGAGGACATCCTGGCTGATATTCAGGACGCTGGTATCGAGCTATTAGCCGCAGCGGGTTATGAGCAATATGAAATCTCTGCCTATGCGCGCGACAAAAAACGCGCGCGCCATAATCTCAACTACTGGGAGTTTGGCGATTATCTCGGAATAGGGGCGGGCGCTCACGGAAAAATTACTTTGCCTGCCGAAGATAAAATTCTGCGCTTGTGGAAAACCCGCTTACCCAAACATTATTTGGACGCGGCCAACTCCCAAAAAATCTCCACCAACCTGGGCGGCCATCAAAATACATTTGGTGGTGGTAGCGATTTATTGTTGCCTGCTGGGTTACCACTGGAATTTATGATGAACGCCCTGCGCCTCACTGCGGGTGTACCGCAACGTTTTTTCACGGCGCGAACCGGATTGGATTGGCAAGCCGTTGCAACACCATGGCAGCAATTAACGCAGCAGGGACTGGTGGAAATAGTACAAGGCACTGTGCGGCCTACGGCCTTGGGTCGTCGGTTTCTCAATCGGGTATTGCAGGGATTTATGCCGCTAGAGCCGTAAACTAGTGACCCGCTCCCGAGGCAAAGCCCTGGAAGCGGATTGCACTCAGGGAGCGGTAATGAGGGTTTTATCTTTCAGGATTAACTCAATCCACACCAGGGTTTTTTGCTCCTGCATATCCTCATCCCAGGCTTTTACACAGCGAAATATTTTTCCGTTGTGTTCCACAATGGCGCCCAGAGAGTAACCTTGTTTTTTGAGGATGCACAGCTTGCCATCCATCGCTTGTTGCTGTGTTTCTGCACTGCTCAGCCCATGGTGGTCGTGCCCTTCATGGGCGATGGATAGGCTGCTCAATAAGAGTCCGCTAAGGAATAGACTCGTTTTTCGGATATTCATGTTGGCTCCGCACTTATGCTATTGATGTTGGGTTATGGATTTATTATCTGCCCCAGAGCTGTGTTCGGGAATATAAAGGAATCCGGCGCGCTTGAGTAATATTGCGTAAAAATTATTGTGCTCCCTGTGATTCACAGTCATTTTTCACCACCTGACGTTAATAAAAAGGAGCCAACATGACTACGACACGCCGCGACTTCATGACCACTACCGCTATTGCCGGAGCCGCCTTAATGGCCGGCGATGCACTTGCCAAACCTGCAACGGGAACCACTGCCATGCCCAAATTGTTGCACCACGTATTCTTCTGGTTGAAAAACCCGGATTCCAAAGCCGATCGCGATCAATTAATTGCCGGGATCAAAACCCTGGCCGCAATTGAAACTGTGCGCAGCTTCCATGTGGGTGTTCCAGCCTCCACCGAAAAGCGCGAGGTGGTGGACAATTCCTATCAAGTATCGGAGCTGCTGGGGTTTGATGATGTTGCCGGGCAGGATATTTACCAGGTTCACCCCATCCACCAAAAGTTTGTTGAAGAGAACCAGCACCTGTGGAGCAAGGTTGTAGTTTACGATGTGTTGGCCAGCGAGTAATTCATTAGCCCTGCCAAACCATCGCTAAATGATGGCCAATAAAAAACCCGCAGCAGCGGGTTTTTTATTGGGTATTGGAAGTGCTTACAGCTCTATGTCGTAATCGATAATGACCGGCATATGGCTGGAAAACTGCTGGGTTTTGTAAATCGCAGCGTATTCCACTTTACCGCCAAGGCTGTTGGACACCACTTGGAAATCGGTGCGCCAGCCATCGCCATCACCTTTTAAACCTTTCGGCCACCAGCTGTATTCATCGCTGTCTTTGTTGACCTTGCGGAAGGCATCAACGTAGCCGATTTGGTTAAACAACTGGCTCAACCATTGACGTTCATGGGGGAGGAAGCCGGAATTGTGCTGGTTTTCTGCACTGTTGCTCACATCCTTGGGGGTGTGGGCCATCTGCCAGTTACCGCAGAAGATATATTCACGACGTTTGCGCGTGATTTTGTCCAAATGGGCCTGGAAATCGTCAAAGAATTTGATTTTGACTTCCTGGGATTCCAATTCTGAACTGGCGCTGGGTGCGAGCAGTGAGCCGATGCTCAGTTGCTCAAAATCCACCTGCAGATAGCGACCTTCCATATCCACACCCGATGCAAAGCCTAACCCGTAAATCAGGGCTTTGGGTTGTAAGCGTGAATAAATCGCGACGCCATTGTAATGTTTGGTGCCAGAATCAAAGAAATAGGCGTTGTAACCCTTCAATTGAAATTCGGGTTTCTCCATCTCGCGCTCGAGTGCGCGTAGATCTTGCAAACAAATAAAATCGGCATCCTGACCCGCGAGCCAAGTGAATAGGCCGCGTTGCGCCGCCTGAAAAATGCCATCGACGCTAAGACTGATAACTCTCATGTTAGCCCCTTGATTACGGACTGTGTATCATACCCGAGCTTGATGTGATTGTGTTACCGCCACAAGCGGGTTTTTTGTGGTAGGTGTTACTGTTTTTCACATCCTTACATTTGGATAGGCAGGTTGATCCAAACGCGGGCCTCACTCATGGTGGGACCTCATTCTATTTATTTGTCATCTAAAACTTAGTTCATTGTCGGATACTTTGCATGGAAAAATACCAATTTGACTTCATTCAGCTGGCGGTCAAACATCAAGCCCTATGCTTTGGTGAATTTTTGCTCAAGTCCGGGCGCACCAGCCCCTACTTCTTCAATGCCGGACGTTTTCAAACCGGTCAGGCACTGGCTGAATTAGGGCGCTACTATGCGGCCGCCATCACGGCATCCGGCGTGGATTTCGATATAGTTTTCGGCCCTGCCTATAAAGGTATCCCCTTGGCGGCCACCACGGCTATCGCGCTGGCTGACCAGCACGCACGCGACTTGCCCTATTGCTACAACCGTAAAGAAGCCAAAGACCATGGCGAAGGCGGCACTTTGGTAGGAGCTCCATTAAAAGGAAAAGTTCTGATTGTGGACGATGTTATTACTGCTGGTACGGCAGTGAGGGAGGTTATGGCGATTATTAAGGCCGCTGGCGCCCAGCCTGCCGCCGTGTTGATCGGTTTGAACCGCCAGGAAAAGGGTCAGGGCGAGCTGTCGGCGATCCAAGAAGTAGAGCAGACGTTTGGTATACCGGTTATCAGTATTATCAATTTGAACCACATCATCGATTACCTGCAAGGTCAGGCTGGCCAGGAGGCGATGGTGGAAAAAATCAAAACCTACCGCGCAACCTACGGTGTGGATCTGGCGTGATTCACAAGTGCTGCGCAGTAAAGCTAACGAGGTGATGAGTCCAGATGCGTAAACTGTTGTTGGTGGTATTGGCAGTGGGAGTGATTGCTGCGCAGGGTGTTGCAGCGGCGACGCAGGCGAATAATAAGCCGGGCAAGGTCATCTATCGCTATAAAAACAGCGAGGGTGTCACGGTGATGGACAGCAAGATCCCCGCTGAATTCGTCAGCAAGGGGTATGAAGTTGTCAGCATCAGTGGCAAGGTGATTGAAGTGGTGCCACCGGCGCCCGAGGGCGATGTTGCAAAACGCTTGTTTGAAGAGAAACAACTGCAAGAGCAGCGCGAGCGCGAAGACCTGCTGTTGCGTCGCAGCTACAGTAATGTGGATGATATAGAAGCGGCCAAGCAGCGCAATCTGGAAAGCTTGCGCGGCAACATCAGCATTCTGGAGGCCAATCTCACCTCAGCCAAGCAGCGCTTGCAAGGTTATCAATCGCAAGCGGCAGCCATTGAGCGCACTGGCCGTGAGTTGCCGGAAGATTTACTCAAAAGCATTAATAACCTGACCCAGGAAGGCAAGGATATTCAAGTGCAAATTCAGCAGCGCGAGCAGGAATATACGGAGATGTCCAAAAAGTTTGATGAAGACCGCAAGCGATTTCTTGAAATCACACAGTGATACTTTCAGCGCAGCATAAAAAAACCGGCATCTGCCGGTTTTTTTATGGTTATTGTTTATGTTGGCAGGTCGCGATTGACTAAAAAGCCCTGTGCAATCAGTTGCCATTGTTCCTGCCAGTAATCTGTTGGGCGGCGCCGGAAGCCGGTGCGTACAAATTCAGCGATACGGCCATCGACCAACGCAATCAATAAATTGGCAGCAGCGGCGACAGGTAATTGCGGGTGCATGCCTTCGCGCAATTCGGCTTCGCGCAAAATTTGTTTGAGCTGGGTTTCGATGCGATCAAAAAATTGTTCGATGCGCGTGCGCAGCCGTTCGGTTTCGCCGGTCAAGGCATCGCCCGTGAGCAGGCGCGTTAGGCCGGGGTTGCGCTCGGCAAAGGTGAGTAACAGGGAGAGGATTTTTTCGCAGCGTTTGAGCGTGGATTTTTCATCCGCCAGAATCAGGGTGATGCGTGAAAAAATGGTTTCTTCAATAAACTCGATCAAACCCTCAAACATTTTGGATTTGCTGGGAAAATGGCGATAGAGCGCCGCTTCGGAAACACCGACTTCCTTGGCTAAGGCCGCCGTGGTGATGCGCTCGCCCGGGCTGGCTTCCAACATGCGCGCCAGGCATTCAAGAATTTGCTGGCGTCGCGGTGTTTTGCTTGGGGTTTTTGTCATAGTGTTTCCATGCGCTTGTCGCTGCGCCTTGTGTCAGCGCGCAGCGCAGGTCGGTTGCGAATTAAGACGCTGACTTGTTTTTATTGGTAATCAAGGTGCCTACACCGGCGTCGGTAAAAATTTCCAACAGTACGGCGTGGTTCACTCGACCATCCACAATGTGCGCACTGGTCACACCGCCTTTTACCGCATCCAGCGCACAGGCAATTTTAGGCAGCATGCCGCCGTAGATGGTGCCATCGGCGATAAGGCCGTCCACTTGCTCAGTGCTCAGGCCGGTCAAAACATTGCCTTGTTTGTCCTGCAGGCCGGACACGTTGGTGAGCAGCATTAATTTTTCGGCACGCAAAAACTCGGCGATTTTACCGGCCACCAGGTCGGCGTTGATATTGTAGGAGGAGCCGTCTTCACCTACGCCAATCGGTGCAATTACCGGGATAAAATCGCTGTTGATCAGCATATCAATCACCGAGGTGTTTACACTTTCCACTTCGCCTACATGGCCAATGTCCAGAATTTCCGGTGCGAGCATCTCGGGCGTTTTGTGGGTGACGGTGAGTTTTTTGGCGCGAATCAATTGGCCGTCTTTTCCGGTTAGTCCAATCGCTTGACCGCCATTGCGGTTGATCAGGCTGACGATTTGTTTATTGACCGTGCCACCCAATACCATTTCCACTACATCCATTGTGGCGCTGTCGGTCACGCGCATACCGTTGATAAATTCGGATTTAATATTGAGTTTTTCCAACAGGCTGCCGATTTGTGGGCCGCCGCCATGCACAACTACCGGGTTCATGCCGACCAGTTTCATCAACACTATGTCGCGCGCAAAACTGTTTTGCAGTTCTTCGCCTTCCATTGCATTGCCGCCAAATTTCACCACGACAGTTTTGCCGGTGAAGCGTTGGATGTAGGGCAGTGCTTCGGTTAATACATTGGCGATATTCATCGCAGATTCGCGGTTTAAAGACATAACTCAAATATCCTGTAAATTGTAAAAGTCATTCATGGAAAACAGTTATTTAAAAATCAATGCTGAGAGTGGCATCAACTTTGATTAATTCACGTTTAAAAATATGCTGGATTTTTTCCAGCGCCTCAGGCGATTCCGCTTCAAAGCGCAAGGTCAGCGCCGGTGAGGTATTGGAGGCGCGCACCAAGCCCCAGCCTTTGGTGTAATCCACGCGCAAGCCATCAATAGTGGTGATGGCGCCGTTGGCAAAATCGCCGGTCTCGGCCAATTTTTTAATCAAGGCAAATTTGTCCTGGTCGCGGATGGTAATTTTAATTTCCGGTGTTGCATGCAACTGCGGAAAGCCGGCGAAAATAGCATCGATGTTTTGATCGCGCAGGGTAATAATTTCCAGCAGGCGCGCCATGGCATAAATGCCGTCGTCGAATCCGTACCAGCGATCCTTGATAAAAATGTGGCCGGAATATTCGCCGCCGATAAGTGCTTGGGTTTCTTCCATTTTGGCTTTCATCGGTGAGTGGCCGGTCTTCCACATAATGGGGCGGCCACCATAACTGCTGATGACTTGATTGAGTTGGCGCGAACATTTTACGTCGAACAAGACATCGGCGCCGGGGTTGCGCGCGAGTATGTCTTTGGCAAATAACATCAGCAGGCGATCGGGCCAGATAATATCGCCTTTGGGCGTGACCACGACCAAGCGGTCGCCATCGCCGTCAAACGCGACGCCGATATCGGCCTTGGTTTCTTTAACTTTGGCGATCAGTGCCTGCAGGTTTTCTTCAATTGTGGGGTCGGGATTGTGGTTGGGAAATTCACCATCCAGATCGCAGAAAAGCGGTGTGACATCGCAGCCCAGTTCTTCAAACAATTGTGGTGCAACCAAACCGGGTACGGCGTTGCCTGCGTCCACCACTATGCTGATGTTGCCCGCGAGTGCCACGTCGGAAAAAATGCGTTCGATATAGTCGGGAATAATAGTGCGTGAGAGTTCTTCACCAACACCTTGGTGAAAGCGTTGCGCCATGATGCGCGAGCGCAGCTCAACCACGGCATCATCGGCGAGTGCGCGGTTGTTTATCACTACTTTAAAGCCGTTGTACTCTTTGGGATTGTGGCTGGCGGTGACCATTACGCCGCTGTTGGTGTCGTCGATGTGAAAGGTGGCGAAGTACATGACCGGTGTGGGGACTACGCCGATGTTAATGACGTTGCAACCCGTGCGCAAAATACCTTTGATCAGCGCCTGGGTGAGCGCCTCGCTGTGGGTGCGACCGTCGCGGGCGACCACAATACTGCGTTCGCCCTGGTCTATGGCTTCGCTGCCAACGGCCTGGCCGATAAGCTGTGCCAGCTGCGGGGTAATTTGGCTGTCCACCAGCCCGCGAATGTCGTAGGAGCGGAAAATCTCGGCGGGTACATCTTGTTCGTTGATGCTGCTGCGCTTGGCGCCGGTGGGCTTTTTGCCTGAGTGCTCGCGCAGCCCGAGTATGTCTTCATCTTCGTCGATGACTGCAATATCCAGAATGTCCTGGGTCTGGAACAGTGGGTTGATGAGTTTCTCTTCGTCGACGGCCTCTTTACTGGCTTTGACGGTTTCTTGTAGCGAGGGTTGGGTTTTATCCGCTGCCCTGAGGGCGGCGCCGCTCAGTACTTTGCTCAGGAACCAGCAGAGCGCCAAACTGGCGGCGGCGACCAGACTCACAACGACCAGCCAAAGGCTCGGCAATTCTTCGGCGATGTCTTTCATCTGTGCCGAAGGGGTGAATTGCAGTTGCAGGTGGCTGTGTTTGATTTTGGCGACGACTTTAGCGCCTTCTGCGCCTGTACCGGTTTTGCGAATGGTTTGTGGCGGGCTGCCGGTAAATTGCTGTTGCAGTAAGGTT
Source organism: Cellvibrio sp. PSBB023 (assembly GCF_002007605.1). Classification (NCBI taxonomy): domain Bacteria; kingdom Pseudomonadati; phylum Pseudomonadota; class Gammaproteobacteria; order Cellvibrionales; family Cellvibrionaceae; genus Cellvibrio; species Cellvibrio sp. PSBB023. Next base: position 3,568,334 of record NZ_CP019799.1, read on the forward strand.
TCACCAAAGCGCGCATCGGTAGTGGCGAATAACTCCAGCAGTGGCGTAGCGTCAGTGGTAATCAGCAGTGTGCCCAGGGGCGGTGACTGTTCATCCAGCGCGACTGGTTTGGCCCATTGCAGCATCCAGCGTTTATTGATTTCGATAAGTTCCGGCAGGGCCGGTTTGCGCTGTTCTGCGCGTTGGATCAAATCCAGCTCCAGATAGCGCACGGGAAACTCTGCCTCCCGGTTCAGTTGCGCTGTGCCGGTAGGAAAGAGGTAGATGTTCAAAATGGTGTCGTCCTGAGCGGCCAGTGCGTGCGCCAGTTGCTGGCGTGATTCGGCGGTATTGTCAGGATTATCAGGGCTTAACTGTGCCGCCCAGGCACTATTGGCACTGAGCGTCTCTATGGCAAGGCTGTGCTGTTGAAGGTACTTGTCGAGCACGGCCTTGCGTTCATCCACAAATGACTGGGTCGCGTGCTGCAGGTTTTCGCGGTTCTGCCCTATGACCATGGTTTGGTAGAGGAAGTAGGCCGCGAGCAGGTTAATGACCAGCGCGGCTGCCAGGAGCGTCAACAGCAGTTTTTGCTGGACGGCGGCTTTGCGTTTGGCATTGTCCAGTGCCCGCTGGGCGCTGCGCGACAGGGGGGCTGCACCATCGCCTTTGGTTTTTATTGAGTCCCGTGGTTTCACGTATCTACCTTTTACTGTGCTCGGCGCGGCGGTGATTAGTGTGCCGGTGCCGTGATTTTATGGGCGAGCAGGGCGATTAATTCCCGCGCCAGTTGGTGTTTACTGCGCTGGTTGAGTTCTTGTGTTGATGCGTGGTCAATAAGGGTGACGGCATTATCGTCACTATTAAAACCGATTTCGCTGTCGCTGATATTGTTGGCAATCACCAGATCCAGCTGTTTGCGAACCAGCTTGGCGCGGCCATATTCCAGCAGGTTTTCACTTTCGGCGGCAAAACCGACGGTAAAAGGCCTGTGCGGCAGCGCGGTGACACTGGCGACTATGTCCGGGTTTTTGATTAAGGTCAGGGTAATTGAGTCCTCGCTGCCTTTTTTAAGCTTCTGCTCAGCTACCTGCGCGGGGCGATAGTCGGCCACCGCTGCTGCGGCGATAAACAAGTCGCAGCCTTCCGCTGCGCTCAGGCTGGCGTCGTACATGTCCTGCGCGCTGATCACATCAATACGCGTCACCCGCGCCGGGGTTTTCAGTTGTGTCGGGCCGCTGATTAAAATGGTTGTCGCCCCGGCTTCGGCAGCGGCTTCGGCGAGGGCATAACCCATCTTGCCGGAACTGTGGTTGCTCAGGTAGCGCACTGGGTCTATGGCTTCGCGGGTGGGGCCGGCGGTAATCACCACTTTTTTACCCGCGAGACTGCCGCGTACGAACAAGCTGGCAGCGGCATCGACCAGTTGTAATGGCTCAAGCATGCGGCCCGGGCCTATATCGCCACAGGCCTGACCGCCGTCAGCGGGGCCAAAAATATGAATCTTGCGCGCAATCAGTTGGTCGAGATTGCTCTGGGTGGCCGGGTTGCGCCACATGCCCTGGTTCATCGCTGGCGCCAGGGCGATAGGCGCTGCGGTCGCCAGGCAAATACTGGTGAGCAAATCATTGCCCATGCCTTGGGTCAGGCGCGCCATAAAGTCTGCCGTGGCGGGAGCGATCAATACCAGGTCTGCCCAGCGCGCCAGTTGGATATGCCCCATGCCCGCTTCTGCTTCCGGGTCGAGCAATTGGGTGTGTACCGGGTGGCCGGACAGCGCCTGCAAGGTCAGCGGGGTGATGAACTCCTGCGCTGCCGGTGTCATGACTACTTGCACACTGGCACCTGCATCTTGCAGGCGGCGCACCAGATCGGCACTTTTATAGGCCGCGATACCGCCAGTCACGCCGAGCAGAATGTGTTTATTGGCAAGTGATGTCATAGATACCTGTCGATTGATACGCATCTCTCGGTAGATGCCTTGTTGGCGGCGTGGCCAGTCTGTTTAACATAGCCCGCGCCGGAGTAATTGGCCACTTACAGTGTCAGCCGCACGGGGCTTGACGAAAGCAGGCTAAGATACCATTCTTGCCAAGGTTTTCGTAACTGTCGCTGCGCCTGTCGGCCTGTGTAAGCGACAGCTATCTTACAAAGGAAGAGCCCCTTGCAGGGCTCATATTAAGGAAGGAGTTCCCTATGTCCATTGCTCATTGGCCCGCCACTGAACGCCCCCGCGAAAAATTACTCTCCCTTGGTCCGCGCGCTTTATCCGATGCCGAACTGCTAGCCATTTTCCTGCGCGTTGGCTGCGTGGGTAAATCGGCCGTTGATCTGGCGCGCGAATTGTTACAGCAATACGGTGGTCTGCGCCAACTGCTGGAAGCATCGCAATCCGAATTCTGCAAAGGGTTAGGGCTGGGCAATGCCAAATATGCGCAATTGCAGGCGGTGCTGGAAATGGGGCGCCGCCATTTGTCGGCATCCATGAAGGCGGGCGACTTATTGACCAGCCCGGATTTGGTGCGCAGCTACTTGAGCGCGCATTTGCGCCATCAGCCGCGCGAAGTCTTTGCGGTCTTGTTTCTGGATAACCAAAATCGCCTGATTACCTACGAAGAATTATTTTTTGGCACTATCGACGGTGCTTCCGTCTACCCGCGTGAGGTAGTCAGGCGCGCACTAGCGCATAATTGCGCTGCTGTGATTCTGGCGCACAACCATCCAAGTGGGGTTGCGGAGCCAAGTCAGGCTGACTGCCGCATCACCCAACACTTGCAGGCTGCGCTGGATTTGATCGACGTGCGGGTAATTGACCATATGGTGGTAGGCGATGCCGAGGTAATCTCATTTGCCGAAAGGGGGTTGCTATGATGGCCTGTAGAGATCGACTGTATAATGTTAATTTAGGTGTCAGGTTACGCAAATGCCTGGCATTTATACCATGGCCGACTGCTTAGAGAGCCTTACTCCACCGCAACTGTACTGGATGACTGCTGTGACCGACCATTTGGATATACTTTTGGACATGCTGTCAGCCTTGCCCGATCCTGTTTTTGTCCTGACGGAATCCGGGCGTTATGCGGCATTAATTGGCGGCCAGGATCGTCAGCATTATCACGATGGTGCGCATCTGGTTGATTTCAGTCTTTACGATGTCCTGCCAAAAGCCAAGGCCGACTGGTTTTTGGAGCAAATCAAGATCACGCTGGTGCAGAACCAACTGCGTATCGTTGAATATGGTCTGGCGGGTACCGATGTAAACGGTTTGGATACTCAACAAGGGCCAGAGGGCGAGATCTGGTTTGAGGGGCGAATCCAACCATTGTCGGCACCGATCAAGAATGAGCGCGCGGTGGTATGGGTCGCCTGTAATATCACTCGTCGTCACCAGCTTGAAGCAAAACTGCAACTGCTGAGCGAGACTGATGAGCTCACTGGCGCCTACAATCGTCGTAAGCTGCTGGATGCTCTGACCTTGTCACTCATGCACTTCCGGGAACGGCAAACCCCTACCGCCGTTGTGCTCATGGATATCGATTATTTTAAAAGCATTAATGATCGCTTTGGGCATGTCGCCGGGGATGAGGTATTGCGCGGTATCGCTCATCATGCGATGGCGCATTTGCGCGAAGGTGATCTGTTTGCCCGTTTTGGCGGAGAAGAATTCGCGCTGTTACTGCCGAATACCTCTTTAATAGCAGCCGAATTGATTACCGAACGTTTACGCTTGTCTATCGCTGCCGGTGATTTTTTGTCGGGAGCTAACCTGACAGTGACTGTCAGTATGGGATTGAGCCTTATTCAGCCACAGGATCAATCCATAGAATCCATCCTGCATCGCGCCGATGATGCGCTTTATAAAGCCAAACGTAACGGACGCAACTGTTTTATATCGGCGTCTTAGATCTGCTCCCAAAGCTGATACCCACTGCATCACCTGCCCAGCGGCTGGCAGGTGATGCGGCGATGGAAATTAAGCCTGTTCGAAGTGATAGATTTCTACGCTGATAGGCGCCACAGCCAGTGAGCCGGAGGTGGTGTTAAACGCGGATTCCTTAATCCCAATCTGGGACGCTTGCCCCAAGAGGTTAGTGGCATCCGGTTTCGGCCCGGTAAACTTCCAGCAGGTGCCCACATTTTTGGGCTTAAATCCATCCAACGACAGGCTAAAGCTGTGTGGTAATTCAGTCCCATTCACCACCGCAACCGTCAGTAGCTTCCCATCTTCACTGAGCGCAGCAGACACATCCAGCGGGTAAACATCGCCACCGGTATTAACGCTCGGTTGATCACCGCCAATGGGATATTTCGGTTTTGGTGTAGGCGAATTACCGGTGACTTCAACCGGAATAGTGCCAAAATGCTGTTGATAAAGCTGGAACATAAGGCCTTTGAGGCTTAGCTGCGATTGGGTGCGGTTAACGTTAAGCCAACCAGTCGCCATGGTGAAACCGGCCATGTCGATGAAATCGGTGTGACGGAAAAATTCATGGAAGGCCGCGCCAATCGCCAAGGCACCTTTCAAGTTATCCTCAAAACCGAATGCCCATTCATCGAAATAAACCTTCACTTGACCGTCATTGAGTTTGGGGAAGTGCTTTTTGTACTGTTCCCAGGCATCTGCCATGGTACGAATGCGGTCGGGCATTTGGTGAACCCATTCATTCAGCGTGAGGTCAACGTCGTAAAGCTTGCCGGTTTTAAGGTCAAAGCGTTTGTTTGCCGGTGGATACGCGTGAGTTCCCAATGCATCAAACTTGCCCCAGCTGTCTTTAAACATGCCGTAGGCCCAGTCGCGCTCGGAGCCCACTTTCACTTCTGGTTGGCCTTCGATGAAAATACCTTGGCCGGTGGTCATCTCATCGACAAAACCACCGGGTGCAACGATGTAAATGCTCGGGTCAACCTTGCGCATCGCATCAACAAACATATTGTGCTTCACGGTGTAATGATCGCGCGACATGTGGCCGCGTTGCCAGTGACCGTACATTTCATTGCCCACCGCCCAGTACTTAACGCCATAAGGTTTCTTGCGACCATTGGCGGCGCGTTTGGCGCCCCACTCGGTATCGGCGCTGCCGTTCACATATTCCAGCAGCTGTGCGCCGGAGCGTGGATCGCCAAAGCCGGTGTTAACACACCAGAAGGGTTCGCACTCGATTAATTCACAGAACTGGATCAGCTCATCAACGCCCACGTCGTTAGGTTGCACCGCGCTCCATACTGGATCGAGAATTGGCGGGCGCTTGTCGGGATCGCCAATGGAGTCTTCCCAGTCGTGTGCTGAAATAAAGTTGCCGCCGGGCATGCGCAGAATCTGGCAGTTCATTTCTTTCATGAGTGCCAGGGTATCGGCGCGGAAACCCTTGATGTTATCGCCCGGCATCAAGGACACAGCACCTACGGAGAACATACCTTTACCGGTGGCGACAATTTCAAAACGCGCGTCGGTGGTATCCACATTCGGGTTGAGGGTGAAATGGTGGGTCTTCCACTTTTTGGTCGTCGATATTTTGTGCGCAACTGATTGGCCTTCGCCCCAGCTCAATCTCAGGGTTACTTTGGCTCCGTCTCCGCGCAATACGATGCGGCCTTTATAAGGAACACCGGACTTGATCGCCAGTTTATGCTGCACCATGCCGCGCTCTTGCGACGCATCCAGCGCCACCACCGGACTGTGCTCACCGACATAGGCATTTTGGGTATCTAAACGGATGGCAGAAATAGGACCCACCGCCAACCACTTCTGCATCATTGCCATTCTTGCGCGACGATCGGTGGGCTCTGGCTCAGGCTTTTCCAGAACGCCGAAATAGAACTTACGGTCGTCCAGCGTTTCGCTCCACAAGCTGTGGTTGATCAGGTTGCCAATGTGTTCGATAAATCCGCCGTAGATCTTCGGCAAAATGGGCGGGCGGGTATGTTGGGTATAGATGGTGGATCTAAGGCCGGAGTTAGCTGCAAAGGCTGGGGATAACCAAGCCGCTGTGGCAAGGGTCGCCGATCCTGCTAATAGTCTGCGCCGACTTACACTTAAATTATTATTGTCTGTCATTTAACAACTCCAAATGTTAGGTGATTTATCGTGGAATTGGTCGTGTTTGATTTTTTAGTATTACAATATTATTAGTGTTAGGCGCCGTATTATTAGCAGTAAAGCTTACAAACTGTGGGGTTATTGATTGTTCTTAACAAAAATGGGGCAAACTTTGTACATTTACTTTGAATGGGTACTGCTTTTTTAAATTCGTAGTTTTTTTGGTTAAAAAAACAGCTTTTCGTTGCTATTGGAGGGTTGTTTTGGTATAAAACGCGGCTCTTTGCGGCAGGGTTGTGAAGGCGTATAAAAGAGCGCCATTTCCGCGCAAATTTCCCCCTATGAAATTTGCTGCTCCAACTCCAGTTTAAGGCCGCGTTTAGGAAAGAATAGGCTGCTTACAACAATGCTCTAGGCTGGTTGTTAGTCTGTTTTACGGTTCTAGCACAGCGCTTCCAGCTTAGCGCGCTGATTTATTTAATGAGGCAATAAAATGTCCAAGGTATGTCAAGTTACTGGTAAACGTCCCATTACCGGCAACAATGTTTCACACGCAAAAAACCACACCAAGCGTCGTTTTTTGCCAAACCTGCAATCTCACCGTTTTTGGGTAGAAGCTGAGAAGCGTTTTGTAACTCTGCGCCTGACTCCAAAAGGTATGCGTATCATCGACAAGCGTGGCATTGACGCTGTGTTGGCTGATGTTCGTGCCAACGGCCACAAAGTGTAATTAGGAGCATTTGTCATGCGCGAAAAAATTCGTCTGAACTCTTCTGCTGGTACTGGTCACTTCTACACCACTGACAAGAACAAGCGCACCATGCCAGAAAAGATGGAAATCAAAAAGTACGATCCAGTTGTGCGCAAGCACGTGGTCTACAAAGAAGGCAAAATCAAGTAAGTTGATGCCTTCGCTAAAAAAACCCGGTCTTTGTACCGGGTTTTTTTATGCCTGCGTATTGGGCGATGCCGATTCTGCGCTATATCAAGGGCGATTTGGTCGTGCTGGGCTATTATCGGGTGTAGGTTTGATTCCCGTTCGCGCCACTCTGCAGGGTATTTTCATGGTTATGCATCACGTTGGAACTAGAATGGTTAAGCACTGGCTACAAGGAGGCTAGCGATGGAATTACTCGCGCAAATTTTGCTGTTGCTGGGGATTGCTGTCGTGGTTGTGGTGGTGTTCCAGCGTCTGCGCATTCCATCCAGCTTGGGCTATTTGTTGGTGGGGCTGATTTTAGGGCCCTATACCGCCGGCCCGGTGATTGATCTTCCGCAGATCAAAGTGCTGGCAGAGTTCGGCATAGTGTTTCTGTTGTTTACCATCGGGCTTAATTTTTCGCTGCCGCAGCTCCACGCACTGCGCCATCAAGTACTTGGTTTGGGTACCGGGCAGGTGGTGTTTACGACACTGCTGGTAGGCCTGTTAGCCTGGTTTTTCAGTTTTGAGCCCGCCGTGGCATTTGTGATCGGTGCGGTGTTCGCCCAATCGTCCACCACGATTATCGGCAAGCAATTGGCGGAACAAGGTGAAGAGAATAGCCGCCATGGTCGATTGGGCTTGGCTATGTCGGTATTTCAGGATGTCACCGCCGTGCCGTTTGTGGTGGTTATTCCGGTATTGGGCGCGGCGGCGGGGGCAGAAGTCTTGTTTGATACTCTGGGGTGGGCCATGGCCAAGGCGGTGCTCGCCTTTACCCTGGTGTTTGTGGTGGGGCGCTGGGTGCTGCGCCCGGTTTTCCATGTGGTGGCGGAGCAGCGCTCTGCCGAGGTATTTACCCTGACAGTGCTGTTGGTGGCGTTGTTAGCGGCCTGGACGACCAATAGTCTCGGGTTGTCCCTGGCGTTTGGCGCCTTTCTGGCGGGCATGATGCTCGGTGAAACCGAGTTTCGCCATCAGGTGGAGTCCACTATCCGTCCCTTCCGCGATGTGCTGTTGGGGCTGTTTTTTGTCGGTATTGGCATGTTGGTTGACCCTACCGCTTTACCCGCAATCTGGCATTGGGCGCTGCTGGGTACAGTGGTATTGATTGTCAGTAAAACCCTGTTGGTTTATGTGATGGTGAAGCGCAGCGGCATAGACTCCCTCACCGCCTGGCGCACCGGGTTGTTGTTGTCTGTGGGCGGTGAGTTCGGCTTGGCGCTGTTGGCCATAGCCCTCAGCGCCGGGGTGATCGATAACCAGTTGAGCCAGACCATTCTCACCGCCGTGCTGTTTGCGATGATCGCCGGCCCCTTTGTTATTCGTTACAACCACACCATTGCTCGCCTGCTGACAGGCGGCCACCCTGCGTCGGTGGTGGTGGAAACGCCGGCGTTGAGTATGGAAACCTCGGCCGGGTTAAAGGATCACGTCATCATTTGCGGTTATGGTCGTATTGGGCAGAGCGTGGGGCGTTTTCTCGAAGAGGAAAAAATCCCCTTTATTGCGTTGGATTTGGACCCGTTGCGGGTGCGCGAAGCCCATACCGCCGGTGAGCCGGTTTACTACGGCGATGCTACACAACGCGATATTCTTGATGCCCTGGGGCTGGAGCGTGCCCGTTTGGTGGTGATCAGCCACGATGATGTTGGCGCCGCGCTGAAGATGCTCAACTACTTGCACGCCTTGCGGCCCACGTTGCCGGTGATGGTGCGCACCCGCGACGAAAGTCAGGTGGAGGAGTTGCAGGCTGCCGGTGCGTTGGAGGTCGTGCCCGAGACGCTGGAAGCCGGCTTGATGATTGCCTCCCAGGCGCTGTTGTTGCTGGACGTGCCTATGTCGCGTGTGGCGCGGCGTATTCGCTTGCAGCGCAGCGGTCGCTACAGGTTGATGCGCGAATTTTTCCGCGGTGATGAGCTGAGCGAAAAACCGGAAGAGCGCGATGCCAAGCGGTTGCGCTCTATCGTTATTCCCGATGGCAGCCCGGTCATCGGTCAGCGTCTGGACGCGTTGAATTTGTCGGAGCTGACAGTGACGGCGCTGGTGCGTCAGGGCACGCGGCAATCCTCGCCCGAACCTGACACTGTGTTGGCGGCCGGGGATGTACTGGTGATTTACGGTGCGTTGGATCGCCTGCAACAGGCAGAAAAGCTGGAGCTGCGGGCGCTGGAGTAGCTTGTATTTTTTGCGCGTAAATACCCGCAGGGCGATGGCACTGGCATAATCGCCAGCGTTTATCTCTCACTGGATTGTTTATGCCGGAACTTCCCGAAGTTGAAACTACCCTGCGCGGTATCAGCCCCCATGTTGTTGGTCATAAGGCGACCGAACTAATCGTACGCCAGCCTCGCCTGCGCTGGCCCATTCCCGATGACTTGGCGCAACAGGTTGCCGGCCATCGCTTGCGCGGCGCCCGCCGTCGCGGCAAATACTTGCTGCTTGATTTTGGTCATGGTCATGTGCTGATTCACCTGGGCATGTCAGGCAGCTTGCGCATCGTCAAGGCCGCTGAGCCACCGCTGTTTCACGATCATGTCGACCTGGTGTTTGGCAAGCAGGCGTTGCGCTATGGTGATCCGCGTCGCTTTGGTTGCTGGCTGTGGGTGGAGGGCGACCCGGACACTCACAAGTTGTTGGCAGATTTAGGCCCGGAGCCACTCACCGAAACCTTTACCGCAGACTACCTCTACGAGCGCAGCCGCAAACGCAGCCAATCGGTGAAGCAGTTCATCATGGACAGTAAGGTCGTGGTGGGGGTGGGGAACATCTACGCCAATGAATCGCTGTTTATGGCGGGCATCAAGCCGATCCGCAAAGCCAGTGCGCTCACGCGCAAAGAGTGCGAGCAGCTGGTGCGTGACATCAAATTTGTATTGCAGCGTTCAATTGATCAGGGTGGAACGACCTTGCGCGATTTTGTCGGGGGTGACGGCAAACCCGGCTACTTCAAGCAGCAATTACTGGTCTACGGGCGCGGCAATCAACCCTGTATGACCTGTAAAAAGCCGCTGAAAGAAGTGCGCATGAACGATCGCACCACGGTGTATTGCGTGGCGTGCCAGAAGTAGGGCGACGGGGTTATCGCCCAAATTTTTGCTTGAGGGCGGCCTCTACGGGCGCGGCGACAAACTTGCTGACATCGCCGCCTAAAATGGCGATTTCACGCACGATAGACGAGGAAATATAGGAAAGGTGTTCGGCTGGCGTCAGGAAAATGCTCTCCATGGTCGGCGCCAGCGCACGATTCATGTTTGCCAACTGAAACTCGTATTCAAAATCCGACACGGCGCGCAGCCCGCGCAATACCGCTTGGGCATTTTGCTGCCGCACAAACTCCACCAGCAAAATATCAAACCCAACCACGGTGACATTGGTCAAGTGTCTGAGGGTTTGCTGCGCCAGCGCGACACGCTGATCCAGGCTGAATAGCGGATTTTTGCGATTGCTGGCCGCTACCGCCACGATTACCCGATCAAACAGGCGACAGGCGCGCTCCACCAAATCGATATGACCATTGGTGATGGGATCGAACGTGCCCGGGTAGACCACTGTGCGCATAGGGATAATTCCAGATAGGAGGCCGGTTGGCGGGGCCGGCATGGTACAAAATTCGTAATGAACTGACCAGCAAACTGTAAATCACTAATTTGTCTATAACGGCTTCACAAACCTGAGCTAGCCTCTACTAGACTGAACAGAGGTTTCGGTTCCGACGGACGAACTGAAGTATAGACAAGGGTTTTTGGAGGTGTGAGATGGCTGGCAATATCAAGGCGACGCGGCTAGGGGATATCCTGTTAGAGAAAGGGCTGCTGCGCGAAGACCAACTGCAACTGGCCATTGCGGAACAAAAACGCCGTCGCGCCACGTTGGACCCCAGCGATAAACGCATGATGGACGCCACCTCGATTGGTGAAATCCTGATTGAAATGGGCTACATCACCCGCCAGCAATTGAAGCGCGGCCTGAATTGGCAGATGTACCTGCGCAAAATGACACTGGTAATGAGTCTGGTGGCACCGCTGATGAGTGCGGCCGGGGGCGCCGTCGCCCAGACCACCACACCCACTACCAATTCAACCAATAGCAGCAATACAACCACCACATCGCTCATGATTCAGGCCGAGGATTTTTCGGCCATGAAAGGAATTAAGGTAGAGGCGACGACAGATGAGGGCGGTGGCTCTAACGTGGGTGCTATAGACGCGGGTGATTGGCTGGCTTATGCGAATCAAGAGATCAATATCGCCGCCGCGACCACATTCAAGGTGACTTATAGGGTTTCCAGTCTTTACGGCGGCGGCAGTTTTTCCCTCCATGAGTTAGACACGGGTGTCGAATATGATCGGGTAGATGTGCCCAAAACCGGTAATTTTCAAAAGTGGGTTGATGTAGAGCGCACAGTGACCTTGCCCGCTGGCCGACACACTCTGGGGCTGACCGCCTTGGTAAAGGGCTTCAATATCAATTGGTTCAAGCTGGAACCCATAGTCAGCAACCCTCCTCAAAGTGCCACAGTGAGCAGCGCCAGTTCATCGCAACCGAGCAGTGTGGTCGTCTCGAGTTCGTCGCAACCCGGCAGTACGCCTGTTGTGGTATCCAGTTCCTCACAGCCCAGTAGTACGGCTGTTTCGAGCGTGCCAGCGAGCAGTACGCCAGCGGTGACCAGCTCCTCCAAGGCTAGCAGTGTCGCCGTGTCCAGCTCTTCGCAGCCGAGCAGTGTGGCGCTATCCAGTTCATCACCAGCCAGTAGTGCACCGGTGTCCAGTGCTTCAAGCAGCTTGGCGGCGACCGGTAATACGCCAACCCTGTCGTTGCGTATAGAGGCGGAGCATTACTCGGCAATGGGAGGCGTCAAAGTAGAAACCACCAAGGATGAAGGTGGCGGTTCTAATGTAGGGTCTATCGATGCAAGTGACTGGTTGGCCTATCGCAACCATGAAATCTATGCGCCTACCGCCAGTAACTACAAGGTGAGCTATCGCGTATCCAGCCTGTACGGGGGCGGTAGTTTCTATCTGTATGATCTGGATACCGGCCTTCAGTTTGCTCAGGTGGATGTGCCCAAAACGGGCAATTTCCAAAAATGGGTCACCGTAGAACAAACCATTACCTTGCCCGCCGGTAGCCATAAATTGGGGATTACCGCCATTACTAAAGGCTTTAACCTCAACTGGATTCAGTTGGATTACAAAGGTGTTGCCCTGCCGGTCAAGATCCAGGCTGAGGACTATGCCGCGATGAAGGGCATTAAGGTAGAGGCTACAAAAGATGTGGATGGCGGCTCCAACGTAGGCTCCATTGATGCAGGCGACTGGATGTCCTATGAGAATACCGTGATTGATATTCCCACAACCGGCAATTACAAAATTACCTACCGTACCTCCAGCCTCTATGGTGGTGGCAGTTTTGCTTTTCATGAGGCGGATGGCAGCAAACAATACGATGTGGTTGAGGTGCCCAAAACCGGGAATTTCCAAAAATGGGCAGATGTGGAACGCATAGTCACCCTTGAAGCGGGCCCGCATATCTTTGGTATGACGGCACTAGCCAAAGGTTACAACATCAACTGGTTCAAGATTGAAGAGGCGCCCGCCGGATCAGCACCCAGCAATGCTACTGCGTCCTCCTCATCCAGTACCGCGGTCGTTGCCTCCAGTTCGTCCAGCTCTTCCGCCGCCACAACGGTACCGCCGCAAACCACCAGCAGTGCACCGGTGGTTTCCAGTGCATCCTCCAGCTCCGCCGCTGCGGTCACCAGCTCGGCGGCATCATCGGTGGCCAGTTCCGCTGGGAACAATAGCTCGCCGTCGGCTGGATCTATTTACTTGCGCTGGAATATTCCCAATTTGCGCGAAGATGGAACCTCGATGGATATTGGTGAGCTGGGTGGATATGAGGTGCGTTATCGTCTGGCAACCGAGTCTGAATATACCTATGTGAGCATTGAGGATGCTTGGCGCAACGAATACTACATTCCCTGGCTGGAAGAGGGGAACTATGTGTTTGAGGTGGCTGCATTCGACAAAAATGGGCTTTACAGCATCTTTATTCCCATCCAGCCAGTAAAGTAATTATTGCGCTTCGCGATAAAACAACCGGTAGTGCACGCTGCCGCTTGTCTTGTCGCGATGCAGGCGCCAGTTTGCCGGCGGCAAATAGTGGTCGTTGAGGCCAGATTCGATGTAGATCGCTGCACCTTCGCGCAATAATTGCCGCTGTTCTAACTGATCGATCACCACTTGCCAGAGGTTTAACTGAAAAGGTGGGTCGATAAATACCACATCAAACATGGCATTCGGCAGTTCAGTTGCTGAACGCTGTAAATAGCCCAAGGCATCCATCTGTAGTACCTTGCCGCCATCAGCCTTGAGCAAGTCGAGGTTGCTTTTAAGCTGTGCGGCGGCGCGACTGTCGCGCTCAATCAGCAGGCTGCTAGCCGCCCCGCGCGACAGCGCCTCCAACCCCAGCGCGCCGGAGCCAGCAAACAAATCCAGGCAATTGGCGCCATGAATATCGGGCGCTATCCAATTGAACAGGGTTTCGCGAATGCGGTCACCGGTGGGGCGCAGGCCATCAACATCGGGAAAACTGAGTTTTCGCCCACGCCACTGGCCGCCAATAATACGCAGTTGGTTGCTGCCTTTCGGCTTGTGGCCACCTGTAGTGGAAGAGGTCGATTTTGAGACGGCTTTGGACAAGGCTTTTTCTCTGTGAAGGGTTAAGAAGTGGTAGGATAGCGCCTTTGCTGGCGGTGCAGAATCCATATCTGCTGCTACGCGCCACCTGTCCATCCTGTTAACACCCCAGATCACACTTATGTTTTTTAATCTGTTTAAAAAATCCGACAAGCCTGATGCTAATACCGATGCCAAATCGGATGATACCCAGGTACTGGCAACCGAAACGCCAGAAGCTCCCGCAATGCCCGCCGTTGAAGTAACACCTGCGCCAGAGACAGGGGCGGAGTTGCCAGTTGTGGCTCCTGAGGCTCCCGCAAAAGTGGGCTTTTTCGCGCGTATCAAGCAAGGCCTAAGCCGCACCAGTAGCCATTTTGCCGAAGGCTTGGGCAATTTGTTCCTCGGCCGTAAAACCATCGATGATGAACTGTTTGAGGAACTGGAAACCCAGTTGTTGGTTGCGGATGTGGGGATGGATGCCACCACCGAGATAATCGATAGCCTCACCGCCCGGGTCGCGCGCAAACAACTCAACAATGTGGATGCTCTCTACGTTGCCCTGCGCGAGCAGCTCACCGAGCTGTTGCGCCCGGTGGAGAAACCATTGGTGGTTGATTCCCGTCACAGCCCCTATGTGATTCTGGTGGTTGGGGTAAACGGGGTGGGTAAAACCACAACCATCGGCAAACTTGCCAAACGCCTGCAAAACGAGGGCAAAAAAGTCATGTTGGCGGCGGGCGATACCTTCCGTGCGGCGGCGGTCGAGCAGTTACAGGTCTGGGGCGAACGCAACAATGTCCCGGTGATTGCACAGCATACCGGTGCCGATTCTGCATCGGTAATTTTCGATGCCCTGCAAGCCGCCAAAGCACGTGGCATCGATGTCATCATCGCCGATACCGCCGGTCGTCTGCACAATAAAAACCATTTGATGGATGAGTTGTCCAAGGTCAAGCGTGTGATGGCCAAGGTCGATGGTTCAGCGCCCCATGAAGTGCTTTTGGTGCTTGATGCTGGCACCGGCCAGAACGCGGTCAACCAAACGGAAACCTTCCGCGACGCGGCGGGTGTTACCGGTCTGGTGCTCACCAAGCTCGATGGCACCGCCAAGGGCGGTGTGATTTTTGCGCTGAGCAAAAAGTTCGGCCTGCCAGTGCGTTTTATTGGCGTGGGTGAAGCGATAGATGACCTGCAACCCTTTGCCGCCGAGCCGTTTATCAAGGCATTATTTAATCAAACCGATGCCACTTAATTACCACTAAACAGGGTTCGTTGTGATTCGATTTGAAACTGTAAGCAAGCGCTACGACACAGGCTATGAAGCCTTGGCGCGCGTCGATTTTGAAGTGCAGGCAGGGGAAATGGTCTTTCTGACCGGCCACTCGGGGGCGGGTAAAAGCACCCTGATGAAAATGATCATGCTTATGGAACAGCCATCGCTCGGGCAGGTATTTGTGGATGGCTACCATCTGGAAACCATGCCCAAAAGCCAGATTCCCTATTTCCGTCGCAATATCGGTGTCGTTTTCCAAAACCACCAACTGCTGTTTGATCGCACCGTTTACGACAATGTCGCCCTGCCGCTGCAGGTTGCCGGTTATCCCCACCAGGAAATTGGCAAACGGGTGCGTGCGGCGCTCGACAAGGTGGATCTGTTGGATAAAGAACGCAGTAATCCAGTCGTGCTCTCCGGCGGTGAGCAGCAGCGTGTGGGCATCGCCCGCGCGGTAGTGAATAAACCCAGCCTGTTATTGGCAGATGAACCGACCGGTAACCTCGACCCTGAGTTAGCCAACGAAATCATGACCCTCTTCCGTCAATTCAACGAAGTGGGCACCACGGTGATGATCGCCACCCACGATGTGGAATTGTTGAAGCGCATGAACAAGCGTGTGTTGGGTCTGGTGCAGGGCAAATTGGTCCATGACGGGGTGCTCTGGTGAAATCAAATCGTCCCCAAAAACCGGAGCGCCGCAATCGTATGGGCGCCAGCCAAATGTCGCGCGCGGAACGCCAGCAGCGCAGCCCGAGGGTAGAACAGCCCGTGCGTGCACAAGGGGCTGTACAAAGCCAAATGTCCTGGCGCGACAAGTTCGATGCCTGGAGTGCGCACCACAGCAACTCCGCCATTGAAAGCCTGTTGCGTATGTTGGAAACGCCATTGCAAAGTGCGATGACCTGGCTGGTGATCGCCATTGCCATCGCGCTGCCTGCTGCGCTGTTTATTGTCTTCAGCAATTTGCAGCACATTGGCCAGGCCTGGCAGGACTCCAGTCAGGTATCCGTTTTCTTAAAGAAGGATGTCAACGCAACCCAGGCGCAGGATTTACGCGGTCGCTTGGCGCAGCGCCCGGATGTGTTGCAAGCCAGCTATATCTCGCCAGAGCAAGCGCTCGCGGAGTTCAAACAAGGGTCAGGTTTGGGGGAGCTCGCCAGTCATCTGGATGAAAACCCGCTGCCCGGGGTTATCCTGATCACGCCAAAAATGGTCGATAACACACCCGCCGCTCTGGCGGAGTTACAGCAGCTATTGGTTGCCAACCCGCTGGTTGCCGATGTCCGTTTGGACATGCTATGGGTGAAGCGTTTGCATCAATTTATTGCGCTGGCGGAACGTTTTGTCACTGCCCTCGCAGGATTGCTGGCACTGGGGGTGCTACTGGTGATTGGCAATACCATTCGCATGGCGATTGAAAACCGGCGCGATGAAATTCTGGTAGTAAAACTGGTTGGTGGCACAGATGCCTATGTCCGTCGCCCATTCCTGTACACCGGCCTGTGGTTTGGCGTGGGCGGCGGCATAGTGGCCTCGCTCTTGCTGGCCGTGGGGTTTTGGTGGTTAGCGGCGCCAGTCGCGCAGTTGGCTGATCTGTATCAAAGCAGCTTTCGTTTACAAGGCTTAGGTTTTATAGAGAGTTTGCAGTTGATCCTGCTGGCAGGTGTAACGGGTTTGATTGGGGCCTGGATTGCGGTGGCGCGCCACCTTTACCAGATCCAGCCGCGCTAAATCAGCCGCTGAAATACACGCCACAACAGGGTGCAATATTCGCGTAAAGTGAACTTTTCCGGTGCTGGCACAACTAAATAGCCGGTGGTACACTCGAGCCACAGTTATTGGAGGTATACATGAGCGCAAGTACAAGTCTGCAACCTATCGGCATCCTCGCCCCTGGTGCAAACCTGAACGCCTATGTTCAAGCGGTCAGTGCTTTTTCCATCCTCACCGTTGAGGAGGAGCAAGAGCTGGCGCGCGATTTACACCAGAATGGTAACCTCGATGCCGCCCGTAAACTGGTAATGGCCCATCTGCGTTTTGTTGTGCACATTGCCCGTTCCTACAATGGCTATGGTTTGCCATTGGGCGATTTGGTGCAAGAAGGCAACGTCGGCCTGATGAAAGCGGTCAAGCGTTTCGACCCGGACAAGGGCGTGCGTTTGGTGTCTTTTGCTGTGCACTGGATCAAAGCTGAAATCCACGAATTTATCCTGCGCAACTGGCGCATCGTTAAAATCGCCACTACCAAAGCCCAGCGCAAATTATTCTTTAATCTGCGCGGTGCGAAAAAGCGCTTGGCTTGGTTGAGTAATGACGAAGCCCATGCGGTTGCAGCAGATCTGGGTGTTGATGTTAAGCAAGTTCGCGAAATGGAAGGCCGTTTGGCTTCTTATGATGCGGGCTTTGATGCAGGTGAAGACGATGATGACGAGTCTTACGTAGCACCGGCTCACTATTTGGAAGATAACCGCTACGATCCAGCGGCGCGCCTGGAGGAATCCAACTGGGAGGAATCCAACGTCAATAGCTTGGAAAAGGCTATGGATCAATTGGATGATCGCAGCCGGATGATTCTGCAGCGTCGCTGGTTGAACGACGACAAAGCAACCTTGCATGATCTGGCGGCCGAATATGGCGTTTCTGCTGAGCGTATTCGCCAGTTGGAAAAGAATGCCATGAACAAGGTCAAAACCATGATGTTGGAAGCTTGATCTAACACCATGGTTTCGCTGAAAAGCCGCGCACTGCGCGGCTTTTTTATTGCCGGCTAAACAGGCCGGGATGATGGGAGAGTATTGAATGGTACGGTTTTTTCTTATTATCGCCGCTATTGAGGGTTTTGTTGCAGTTCTTATCGGTGCATTCGCCGCCCATGGATTGAAGCAAATACTCTCGCCCGCTGCCCTGGAAACCGTTAAAACCGGGGTGCAATACCAGTTTTATCACACCTTTGCCCTGCTGTTGGTGGGCTTTTGGCTGTTACATAAACCTGCAACGCCAGGGTTAAAAGCCAGCGGCCTAGCCTTTATACTGGGCAGCTTGTTATTTAGTGGCAGCCTCTACGCATTGGCGTTGGGGGCGCCGCGTTGGCTTGGGCCAATAACGCCTTTGGGCGGATTATGTTTTTTGGTTGGCTGGATGTTGCTGTTGGTGGCAGCGTGGCGCACAAAACCGGAGGCCTGATACCGCGCACATTTTCTTACTAGCGACTACACTTTATGTCTGATTTTCCTGAATTAACGCCCGATCTGGATGGTGGCGAGCAAGGGTTTCTGATCAAGCCCGAATTTAAACCCAAAGCAATTCGCAGTTTCGTGATCCGCGCCGGGCGCATTACCGTGGGTCAAAAAAATGCTTTTGATACCTGGTGGCCGAGTCTTGGCCTGAGCCTGTTTAAGGGGCGCATCGATCCGGAAGCCGTCTTTGGGCGCAAGGCGCCGTTAGTGCTGGAGATTGGTTTTGGCATGGGTGACTCCCTGCTGGAGATGGCACGCAACGAGCCCGACAAGAATTTTATTGGCATTGAAGTGCACCCGCCGGGTGTGGGGCGCTTGATCAATGTGGCCGGGCAGGAGGGCTTAACCAACCTGCGGGTATACATGGCAGATGCGATGGATGTGCTGGAAGATTGTATCCCTGACAACAGCATAGATCGCCTGCAACTGTACTTCCCCGACCCCTGGCATAAGAAGAAGCATCACAAGCGCCGTATTTTGCAGTCAGCCTTTGTTCAGAAACTGCGCCCTAAAATCGTCGACGGCGGCGTATTCCACATGGCTACTGACTGGCAAGCCTATGCAGAGCATATGTTGGATGTGATGAGTACAGCGCCGGGATTTACAACGGAATACAAGGAAACCGGCTATGCACCAAGGCCGGATTATCGGCCAATAACCAAGTTTGAAAAACGCGGTGAACGGTTGGGACATGGTGTTTGGGATCTTTTGTTCAATAAAACAGCATAAACTGGCGCAGTAAGTCTCTTAAATTGGCATGCAACACTTTAATTTGTTAATGTAAGCGACTGAAAATAATCATGAAATGGATTTTAAGCCAGTGCAATTGTTTGATCGTTTTTTATCAATCTGAGTGTCTGTCGTTTAACAATGCAGATTGTTTTTTTGGAACTCGCTATTTTCAACGGAGAACATGACTATGAAACACACACAAGTATTAGCTTTATCTGCAGTAATCGCGGCCCTGTCAGCAGGCGCCAGCGCTGAGAACCATAAATTTGAAGTACGTGCTGAAGGTGGCCGTGTTTTCTTTGATGAAGCATTGGAAGATGCCAACACCTGGGGTCTGGGTTTTGGTTATGTGCTGAACAAAAACTGGACATTGGAAGCCGTTGCCAGCAAATGGGACAGCGAAACCCAAGTGGGCGGTGTTGATGTAGATGGCACCCAATACCGTTTGGATGCGCTGTACAACATCGACACTCAAAGCCTGTGGCGTCCTTATGTTGCCTTTGGTATTGGTGATCAAGAGCGTGAATTTAACGCAGCAACACCTTCATCAGAGCGCGATACCCTGTTGAACCTGGGTGCTGGTGTTAAGCGTTCTTTGGGCGGCAACTGGGAATTCCGTACTGATGTACGTGCATTCAACAGCCTGGACAACGAGTACACTGATCTGGCGTTGAACGCTGGTATCAGCTACCTGTTTGGCGGTTCTCCTGCGCCTGTGAAAGCAGCTCCGGCTCCAGCACCAGCCCCTGTTGTGGAAAAAGACAGCGATGGCGATGGCGTATATGACTCTAAAGACCAGTGCCCTGACACAGTTCGCGGCCTGAAAGTAGATGAAGTGGGCTGCCCGGTTGTTCTGGAGAAAACACTGGTAATCAACCTGGACATTCTGTTTGATACTGCCAAGTCAGATATCAAGGATGCCTACTTGCCACAAGTGAAGAAACTGGCCGATGCCATGACGCAATACGCGAACACTGTTGTGCATATTGAAGGTCATACCGACAGCCAGGGTTCTGATGCTTACAACCAAAAACTGTCACAAAGCCGTGCTGATGCAGTAAAAGCAGCATTGGTGACCAAGTTTGGTATAGCCGCTGATCGCATTACTGCCCAAGGTCACGGTGAGTCCAAGCCAATCGCCGATAACGCTACTGCGGAAGGTCGTGCACAAAACCGTCGCGTGGTAGGTTCAGTAAGCGTGAAGTACAAAGAAGAAGTGAAGAAGTAATATCACTCTGCTTTGATACTAAAAACCCGGCCTTGGTGCCGGGTTTTTTTTGCGTGATATTTTTTGCGTGTTATTTGGGGGGGAGATAGTTGGCCAGTAAATCGGCATAGCCGGTTTTAAAGTCCGGATAACGCAGTTGCAGGCCGGTGTCGAGCAGGCGTTGGTTGCTAATGCGCTTGTTGCCGCGCTCATTGATGGCATCGGCGGCCACAAATTGATGGATGCCCAACTGCTCTGCAATCCAGCTTACGACTTCAATCATCGGCGCGGGGTTGGAGTCTGTTGCCACATAAATGGCATCGAGAGGGCGTTGTTTGGCCCGCTCGATCAGGTGGACGAGTGCGGCGGCGCAATCTTCGGCGTGAATGCGATTGGTGTAGTGAGGGCTGGCGGAGGCGCGCTGGTTGATTACC
Source organism: Cellvibrio sp. PSBB023 (assembly GCF_002007605.1). Classification (NCBI taxonomy): domain Bacteria; kingdom Pseudomonadati; phylum Pseudomonadota; class Gammaproteobacteria; order Cellvibrionales; family Cellvibrionaceae; genus Cellvibrio; species Cellvibrio sp. PSBB023. The sequence goes on from NZ_CP019799.1 coordinate 3,588,837, forward strand.
TGTTCAATCAGGCGATGCCGGCCGGGGCCGTAAATACCGCTACAGCGCAGAATACTGCCGGGGTAATCGCTGTTCAGGATGATGTCTTCTGCTTCCAGCAAGCGCTTCCCGCTAAAACCGTCGGGGTTGGTGGGGGAGGTTTCGTCCACCCAACTGCCATCTTGTTGCGCATAGACGGCGGTGCTGGAGACAAACATTATCAAACGTGGCTTATAAATCTGTTGTTGCAGTCCGCTAATCAACTGCCTGCAACTATTTACATAGGCCTTCTCATAGCCTTCATCGCTGCGCTCGGCAGGCGTCATACTGATAACAATGACGTCAAACCCTTCGGCTAGTAGGGGATGCAGTTGTTCGGCGTTGGTGACATCGCATTGGCGATAGCGCAAATAGGGCAGGTCGGTAACAGGCTGGCGACGCAGCCCGGTGACCTGATAACCCAGTGGGTTGATCTGCCGTGCAAGGCGTTGGCCTATGTCGCCACAACCGACGATCAATAGTTTTTCTGTTGGGGATTGTTTATTCATAGGTGTTTTCAGTGGGCCTGTGACGCCTGTGGTGTGAAGTTGCGTTAATTAGTATTTGATAAATGGCGCTTATCTGATAGTTTTAGGCTATTCCAAGAAAAGCCCTGACTTTTTAAAAAGCCCATCTCACGGAGCTGTATTATGACCCTGACCGAACTGCGCTACATAGTCACCCTTGCCCAGGAACAACATTTTGGCCGCGCGGCTGATCGTTGCTACGTAAGTCAGCCCACCTTGAGTATTGCGGTTAAAAAGTTGGAGGATGAACTGGGCGTAGCGCTGTTTGAGCGCACCAAGTCCCGTGTACAGCCTACGCCACTCGGCGAACAAATTGTCGCTCAGGCCAATCTGGTGCTGGAGCAGACGGCGGCGATTAAAGACCTGGCCGATGCCGGCAAGGATCAGCTCAGCAGCCCGCTGTCGGTAGGCGCTATCTTCACCATTGGGCCATATTTGCTGCCCAAGTTTATTCCTCACCTACAGCAATTGGCGAGCAAAATGCCGCTCTATGTGGAGGAAGGCTACACCCACAACCTGCGCAAAAAGCTGCGCAATGGCGAGCTGGATGTGATTATTGTCGCCCTGCCTTTTGTGGAACCGGATGTAGTTACCCAGGCACTTTATGAAGAGCCCTTTGTGGTGCTGATGCCCAAAGATCACCCCTTGGCAGCGAAAGAGGCGATAGATCCACTGGATCTGAATAGCGAACAGCTCCTGCTGTTGGGGGAAGGGCACTGCTTCCGCGATCAGGTGCTCACTACCTGCCCAAGCTTGCAACAAGGGGCGGAATCCAGTGCCAATAGCAGCAATGTACGCACCGCTGCGGAAGGCAGTTCGCTGGAGACATTGCGCCATATGGTGGCTTCGGGGTTGGGCTTGACCATACTGCCCGCCTCGGCGGCCGAAAGCTCGCTATACAGCTCGGAGGTGCTGGTCACGCGCCCCTTTACCGAGCCTTCGCCCAGCCGTACGGTGGCGTTGGCATGGCGCGCCAGTTTCCCGCGCCACAAAGCCATTGATGCACTGCGTTCGGCAATCAAAGCCTGTCGTCAATAAAACGCGCTTGTTGTTATCTCCATGGGCGCGGTGAGTGTAGGCGGTAAAACGCTCGATCAAATTCCGGTAACGGCGATCAAGGGCGTTGGCGCTAGTTTGTCTGCAAAATTGGCGAAGATTGGCCTGTTAAGTGTGCAGGATATATTGCTCCACCTGCCACTGCGCTATATGGATCGCACTCGCATCACCCCGATTGGCGCACTGCAGCCCAATGTGAATGCAGTGCTGGAAGCGGAGGTGCGCGCTTGCGATGTGGTGTTTGGCAAGCGGCGCAGTTTGGTGTGCAAAGTACAGGATGGCACCGGCACTATTACCCTGCGGTTTTATCATTTCAATACAGCGCAAAAGCAGCGGCTGGTAAACGGCACGCGCTTGCGTATTTTTGGCGAGACACGGCGTGGTGCCTCGGGGCTGGAGATGTATCACCCCGAATACGATGAGTTGGATAGCGCCGCACCGCTGCCGCTGGAGCAATCCCTCACCCCGATTTACCCGGCCACCGAAGGCTTGACCCAGCCGCGTTTGCGTTCGCTGGCCGTGCAGGCCCTGACCTGGCTGGACAAACATGCTCTCAAGGAATTACTGCCCGAGGTGGTGCGCCGCCAGCTTAATCAGGTGCCGCTGGCCGAGGCGCTGCGCTACCTGCATCAACCGCCTACCAACGCCAATATCCAACAGCTGATGGATGGCGAGCATCCCTACCAGCAGCGTCTGGCGTTTGAGGAATTGCTTGCCCATCACCTGAGTTTGTTATTGCTGCGCCGTGAAACCCAGGCCGATGGCGCCTATCGATTGAATCTGGATACCCGGCTACAGCAAGGTTTTCTCGCCCAGTTGGGCTTTAGTTTGACGCGCGCGCAGAGCCGGGTGGTGAATGAAATTGCCGATGATCTGGCCAAACCGATTCCTATGTTGCGTCTGGTTCAGGGCGATGTGGGTTCCGGTAAAACGGTCGTAGCGGCCCTTGCTGCATTGGCTGCCGTGGCTAGCGGTAAACAGGCGGCGATTATGGCGCCCACGGAAATCCTTGCTGAACAGCATCGCCTCAACTTTGGCAAATGGCTGGAGCCACTGGGCATCAAGCTCGGTTGGCTCACGGGCAAACTCAAGGTGGCCGAGCGGCGCACCCAACTGGCGGCTATTGCCAGTGGTGATGCGCAAGTGGTGGTCGGCACCCATGCGCTGTTTCAGGAGGCAGTCAGTTTTGCCGATCTGGGGTTGATCGTCATCGATGAACAGCATCGATTTGGTGTACATCAGCGGCTAAGTCTCTCGGAAAAAGGCACCAATAGCGACGAGCAGCATAGGGCTGGCATGTTGCGTCCCCATCAGCTCATTATGACCGCCACTCCCATTCCGCGCACTTTGGCGATGAGCGCTTACGCCGATTTGGATTGTTCGGTCATCGACGAACTGCCTCCCGGGCGTACGCCGATTACTACCGTGGTGATCAGCGATAATCGCCGCGAGGAAGTGATTGAGCGGGTGCGCCTTGCCTGTGAGCAGGGGCGACAGGCCTACTGGGTATGCACCCTGATCGAGGAATCCGAAGCCCTAGAAGCACAAGCCGCCGAGGCGACAGCGGCGAATCTCATTGAGTCCCTGCCGCATTTGCGCATTGGGCTGATCCACGGGCGCTTGAAACCGGTGGAAAAAGAGGCGGTGATGGCGGCTTTCAAGGCCAACACCCTGGATTTGCTGGTGGCCACCACGGTCATTGAAGTGGGTGTGGATGTGCCCAACGCCTGCTTGATGATTATCGAAAACCCCGAGCGCCTTGGCCTTGCGCAATTGCACCAATTGCGTGGGCGGGTCGGGCGCGGGTCGGAGGCCAGTCACTGCGTACTGCTTTATGGTTCGCCCCTGTCGCAAAATGGCCGCGAGCGGCTGCGGGTGATGCGAGAAAGTAGTGATGGTTTTTATATCGCCGAACAGGATTTACAACTGCGCGGCCCCGGTGAAGTGCTGGGCACCCGCCAGACCGGGGAAATGCAATTCAAGATTGCCGACCTTCAGCGCGATGGCCACTTGCTGCCGGTTGTCAAAGATGCCGCCTTGTTGTTGATGAGCGATTACCCGCAACTGTGCGAACAACTGGTATTGCGCTGGCTGGGGCAAAACCAGCGCTACCTCCAGGTTTGATCATCCGACGGGTTTGATCGCACCTTGAACGCTCTGGCGCGTTTTTCATTCAATATAGTGAACGCCGTCGTATTTTTTGGCACACAGAATCGCTTTTGCAGCTGGATTGTTATTCGGCACCGATAAAACTCGGCTATGCTTGGAACTACTATGTGAGGGGGAGGGGGGTATTCATAATTCTTCCTGGGCGCTATATGAGAAATGGTTTTGCTGCATTACACTCGTGGTCACGACTAGCTCAGGAGTCGCCTAACCCCATGTTTATCAATCAGTTATCTTCAACCAGAGGAGTAGGCCGTGCCAGTCCCTTCCAGTGTTCAATCATTGCTCAGCAAGCAAAATGTGCATTATCAGATTTCTGAGGTGCCGCTCGATGAGAATGAAAGAGCACTTTGGCATGACCAGCATTTACGCACTATGAGCGCTGCCAAATCAGTCATTCTGCAAGATACCAAGGGTCGTGTTCAGGTTATTTATGCCGCTGACCGCCTGTTGGACCTCAAAGCCGTGAATCGCCATTTAGGCCGCGAGCTGCACGCTGCCAAGCCGGAGGATGTCCATAAATTTTGCCTGTCCCACAACCTGCAATCTATACCGGCGCTGCCCAAGCTGGCCGGCCTCCTGACGCTGATTGACCGCAGTCTGGTGGAGCGCAATGAATTGCTGGCGGATTCGGGCGACGAGAAACAACTGTTGCGCTTCAGCCGTGAAGAGTTCCAGCAGATTATGGACGATGCAACCATTTGCGATATCGCCGTGCCGCTGGAGCCACTGGAAGTTGACGATACCAGCAGCAGCGATGCCGACCAGATCCTGGGTGCTGTGCGCAACTTCACCCAATTGCGCATCAAACAGCGCCTGGAAGAAACCCTGGAATTGCCGCCACTGTCAGATACCGCCCAGCGCATTATCAAGCTGCGCGTAAACCCCAATGCGGATATCAGCGATCTGGCACAAATCGTGGAAACCGATCCCAGCCTTGCGGCACAGGTAGTGAGTTGGGCGGCATCGCCTTACTATTCGGCCCCGGGCAAAATCAAATCCATCCACGACGCCATAGTACGGGTGCTGGGGTTTGATATGGTACTTAATCTGGCGCTGGGTTTGTCGCTGGGCAAAGCCATGACTATCCCCAAAGAAGGCCCTCATGGCGCCCTGCCTTACTGGCAGCAAGCGGTCTATATGGCGGCCACCATTGAAGGGCTGGTCACGGCAATTCCGCGCGACCATCGCCCCAGTTTTGGTATGGCCTACCTCTGCGGCCTGCTGCACAACTTTGGCTATTTGATTCTGGCGGAAGTCTTCCCGCCTTATTTCCACAATTACTGCGAGCTGGCCGATGCTAATCCCCATGTGGACCATCAGGTGATTGAGCGCCATCTGTTGGGCATTACCCGCGAGCAACTGGGTGCTTCACTCATGTCGCTTTGGTCTATGCCGGAGGAAGTGGTTGTGGGCCTGCGCTATCAAACCAACCCGCATTATCAGGGGGAATATGCCACCTACGCCAAACTGATTTTTGTCGCCCAGCGTCTGTTGCAGCAACACAGCATTGGTCGCGGCCCCAAAGTGGCGATTCCGCCCCAGGTGTTTGAGGATTTGCATTTGGATCCGGAAAAAGCCTATACCACCGTGGCGAATATTATCGAGAGCAGCGATGATTTGAAGCACATCGCCAATGAGCTGGCACCCCATCATTAAGCGGACCTGTGTTTGCCGGCTGTGATACCAAAACCCCTTTTGCGAGGGGTTTTGTGTTTATAGTGTGACCTGATTTATCCACAGAGGCATGAGCCTCGGCCTGACAAGTGAGAGAGTGTTGATGACTAATTTATTTCCCGCCGCCGATGCGGCTGCCATTTTGGTTGAGCGCCGTATTCAGGGCACTCAAGGTGATGCGTTACCGGTTGCATGCCGTCCGCAGAATCTGGAGCAGGCGCTGGCGATTCAAGCGGCTGTGACGGAGCGCTGGTGTGAGCAGATGGACGACAGTATCGGCGGCTGGAAGTGCCTGTTGCCGCCGGAAGGCAAGTTGGTGATTGGCCCTATTTATACCCGCACCATCGATTCTGTAGCGCCGGTCAGCCTGTGGACCAAAACCTCCCCGAGGGTGAACGCGCGCGTATCGAGCCGGAGTTGGCTTTCTTCTTCGGCAAGGATCTCCCCCCGCGACCCGAACCCTATACGGCAGAAGAGGTGGATGCCGCCATCGCCCGCACCCACATGGCACTGGAGCTGATCAATAGCCGCTACAGCGATCCGGCCAGTTGCGAATTTCCGGAAATGCTCGCTGACGGGCTGGTGAATCAAGGCCTGTTCATTGGTCCGGAAGTGGATTCCGGCAGCGCGCGCAGCGCCAGCAGTTTTACCGTGACCATGACCTGTGCCAATGGCGAGGTGATAGAGCGTCAGGGGCAGCACCCCAATACCCATCCGCGAGCGCCGCTCTACTGGCTGGCAGAATTTTTGCGCAGCCGTGGCCAGGGCATAGTGGCGGGGCAGGCGGTGATTACCGGTTCTTACGCGGGCGTGATTGAGGTGCCCGTGAATACGGATATTCAAATTGACTATGCGGGATTAGGGCGTATGAACGTCAGTTTTACCGCAAAGGCAGCCCGTTAAACAGGAGTCATTATGAGCGATACCCAACCCTTTTTTTCCTGTGAAATCCCGGTGCGCTGGGGTGATATGGATGCCTACGGCCATGTGAACAACACCCTCTATTTTCGCTATTTTGAAGAGGCGCGTTTTTTGTGGATGCTGGAAAAAGGCCTGCCGCTCAAGAGCGATACCCATCCAGTGGTGGTGACCATTGGCTGCACCTTTATGCGCCCGATTTTCCACCCGGATCTGCTGCGTATCGATGTGTTCCTGAGTGAGCCGGGGCGCTCCAGCTTTATGGTCAAGTATCTGGTTTACACCCAGGCACAGCCCGACACACCCGCTGCCGAAGGTTATTCCAAGGTGGTATGGGTGAGTGCGACAGACGGCAAATCGGTGCCCCTGCCCGACACTGTGCGCAGCTGGTTTGAGGCGTAGCGATGCCCCTGTGGCTGGAGGCGGGCTTTTGGGGATTTGTCGCATCCAGTGCGCTGCTGATTGGTGCGCTCTTGGGGTGGTTTATCCGCTTTTCAGCCAAAACTGTCGCCTATGTAATGGCATTTGGCAGCGGTATTCTGGTTGCTGCCCTCAGTTTTGAACTGGTGGGCAGCTCGCTGGAGCAGGTCAGTATCCTGTGGATTGCGGGCGGCTTTATGGCCGGTGCACTGGTGTTTTCGCTGATCAACCATCAGCTCAACCTGCCCGCAGTGAAGCACCGCAAGCGCTTTCAGCATCAGCCGCCCGTGGCATCCAATACCGGTATGGCGATTGCGGCAGGCACCCTGCTCGACGGTATTCCCGAATCCATCGCCATCGGCCTGCTGGTTGCCAGTGGTGGCAAGCTCAGTGTGGCCACTATCGCGGCGATTTTTATCTCCAACATTCCCGAAGCCTTATCCAGCACGGCGGGCATGCGCCGTGGCGGGCGCGGTGGCTGGTTTATCCTGCGGTTGTGGCTGGGCATTGCTGTGTGTTCGGGAGTGTTTGCGGTTATTGGCGCAGTGTTTTTTGGCTCTGCGCCTGCCCATATCAAGGCTTTGGTAACCTGTGTGGCGGCGGGCGGTATTTTTGCGATGGTGGTGGAAACCATGATTCCTGAAGCCTTCGCCGAAACCCATGAAATGTCGGGGCTGGTGGCGGCGCTGGGTTTTGTGGTGGCCGTGGCATTGCAGGCGCTGGAAGCCTGAAACCCGGCTAGTTAATCGCTGTCGCCTGCATAGCGGTCATTTCAGCTCAACCTCTTTTTCCCCGGGATCACCCGGCGGTCATCTGTTTGTCACATGGGTAGGTCAAAAACAGCGCTCTTGTGCCAGGTCTGGCCATCTATTGATTAGGGGATTGCTGTTATGCGTTTGACTCGTCGTCACTTTCTTAAAAATGCCAGTGCTACCGCCATTGCCTTGGGTGGTTTACGCAGCTTGCAATTGCAGGCGCAGGTCTATGCGCAAGACCCGGTGTATGGCCTTGATAAGGTTGGCCAACTACTGGCCGATCCCGCTGGAATTCTCAATTTGCCGCGCGACTTTAGCTACAAAGTGATTTCCCGCACCGGGGATCGCATGAGCGACGGTCTGATTACTCCCGGTGCACTGGATGGCATGGCGGCCTTTCCGCTACCGGGTGATGCCAGCAAATGCATTTTGGTGCGCAATCACGAGCTGGATTCCGTTGGCGATGAAGTGGATGCCTTTGGTGGCGATAAGGATCTGGCCCGTAAACAGGCGGGCGCCAAGAGTTACGATTTCCTGGGCGATCTACCTGTTAACGGCGGCACCAGCACCCTGATCTACAGCCATCGCAGCCAGCGAATAGAGCGCAGCCACCTGAGCTTGGTCGGCACTGTGCGCAACTGCGCTGGCGGCGCCACGCCTTGGGGTAGTTGGTTGAGTTGCGAAGAGACACTGCTGGGTAAAGCCCAGGGGTATGGCCGCGAACACGGGTACATTTTTGAAGTGCCCTCGCTCAGCAAAGGGCTGGTAGATGCGGTGCCACTGACAGCAATGGGCCGGTTTGTACACGAGGCGGCAGCGGTGGATAGCACCAGCGGCATTGTGTACTTGTCGGAAGATACGGATCGCAGCCTGTTTTACCGCTTTATCCCCACAACCCCCGGCAAACTGGTGGCAGGTGGGCGTTTGCAGGCGCTGGCGATTCGCGGTTGGCCAAGTGCCAATACCCGCAATTGGCCTGAAGATGCCGCCGACAACAAGGCTCAAGCTGTAGCCATGCGCCAGCGATTTAGCTGCGAGTGGGTGGATTTGGACGAAGTCACCGCGCCCGAGGGCGATTTGAACATCCGTGGCGAAGCCAAGGGTGCCGCCATTTTTGCGCGCGGTGAAGGTTTGGCTTTTGCCCTGCGCGACGACAAAACCCGAGAGGTGCTGTTTGCTGCCACCAGCGGCGGCCCGCTCAAAATTGGCCAGGTGTGGCGCTATGAACCCAGCCCTTTTGAAGGCACGGCGCGCGAAGCGGAGCAGCCGGGGGTCATGGAATTGCTTTACGAAACCCATAACCGTGCGATTCTGGAATCCTGTGACAACCTTGCCGTTGCGCCCTGGGGCGATCTGATCATCTGCGAGGATAGCTATTCCGACACGCCCGATACCGTCAACTACCTGCGCGGCCTCACCCCTGATGGGCGCATCTACACCCTGGCGATGAACGCTCATCCCGATAAAGGCGAATTCTGCGGTGCTTGCTTCTCGCCCGACGGCACTACCTTATTCGTCAATATCCAGCGCCCCGGCCTGACCCTCGCCATTACCGGCCCTTGGGGTAATTTGCGCAGTCGCGCCAAGGGTATGGATAAACTCGGTTAAGCCTCGTTTCAGGCGGGGTGTCGCTGCTCCAGTGCTTGCCATTGAATGGTATCGCTGTGATGCAACAGGCGCATCACGCCCTGGTGATCCTCTACCAGGGCGGTGCAGCTTTCGATCCAATCGCCGCAATTGGCATAGCGCAATCCACCTTCCTCGCGCAGCGCCGGGTAGTGGATATGGCCGCAGACCACACCGTCATAGCCGCGTCGTTTGGCCTCCGCCAGCGCCTCTTTTTCGTAGGTTGCAATGGCCGCCTTGGCGCCTTTGATATTGCTTTTAATCAGGCCCGCCAGCGAAAAATAAGGCCGCCCCACCAACTTGCGCAGCCGGTCTGACCAACGGTTGATAAACAACAGCAGCTCGTAGCCGTGATCGCCAATCACGCGTTTGAGCCAACTGTGGTTGATATAGGCATCCATGGCATCGCCGTGCATGACCAGCAGGCGCTTGCCATCGGCGGTGACGTATTCGTGTTCATGGGCGATTTCGATAGGGCCAAATAGTTCGCCGCTGAAGTGGCGCATAGGGTCATCGTGATTGCCCGGTACATAGACCACACGCATCCCCTTGGCTGCCAGTTCGTAGAACTTGAGCATCACCTGATAGTGCTTGGCGGGCCAGCAAAAGCGGCGTTTGAGCGACCACAAATCCACAATATCACCGACCAGATAAAGTGTGTCGCAGTGGATACGGTTGAGAAAGTCCAGCAGGTAGTCCACCTTGCAATCGCGGAAGCCCAAGTGGATATCGGAAATCCACACGGTGCGGGCGTTGATCAAACTGCTGGTGGGTTTAGGTGCTGCATCGGTGGCAGTGGCGACCAGAGGCAGGGTGGCAGCGAGGGGGTTGGCAGAGGTCTTCATAGTGCGTTTCCTGAGCTGTTTCGCTGCATACTGCGGCGAAAAGATGACGAAAACGCAACATTTTGATGAAGTTTGAGTGACAATCAGCCCAGTTTATCCAGCGCGACTTGCACCTCGTTCTGCTGTAGCCAGCCCAGCACTGCCTGGCGGCTTTCCAGCATTTGCTCGTAGGTTTGCACCACCATCGGGTTGGGGTTGGGTTGCTGCTGCAACAAGGCAATGCGGGATTCCAAAAACAGTATGTCACTTTGGACTTTGTTGGCGACATCCTGTGTATTGAACGCCTGTTTTCCTATATTGAGGGTGGTCATGGATTCTATCCTTGCTGACTTAGCCGCCACTCCAGCCATTGGATGCGGCACGACAGGTGACAGTATCTACCAAGGTGGAATGTGAAAACAGTCGCAAATTTCCCGGATTTTTGTGCGCTTTGGCTTACAAAACCATCCGGGTTGATTTAACTCTGCTGTTTTTTGAGCAGGGTCAGGCTAAACATGGCGGTGGCAGATAAAACGATGGCTGGCCCGGCGGGGCTGTCCCACCAGTAGGATGCACCCAGCCCGGCCAGTACCGCCACCATGCCCAGCAGGCTGGCGATAACCGCCATCTGCTCCGGGGTGCGGCTCAGGCGACGGCTGGCGGCGGCGGGAATAATCAGCAGGGCGGTAATCAGCAGCACACCTACTACTTTCATCGCAATCGCAATCACCAGCGCCATTAACAGCATCAGCGCGGTGCGCACACGCACTACCGGAACGCCTTCTACCTGCGCCAACTCTTCATGCACGGTAATCGCCAGCAGGGGGCGCCAGAGCCAGATCAAGGCACCCAGTACCGCGAGGGAAATCACCCAAATACTGATCACATCGCCCTGGCTGACGGACAATATATCGCCGAACAAATAGGCCAGCAGGTCGATGCGGCTCTCGCTGAAAATACTGACACAGACCAGGCCGAGTGCGAGGGTAGAGTGGGAGAGAATACCGAGCAGGGTATCGGTGGCGAGGAAGCGGTTGTTTTGCAGGGCCACCAGAATCAGCGCCAACAGCAGGCAGCCGAGGGCGATGGCGAGGTTGAGGTTGATGTCGAGCAGCAGGCCAAAGGTCACACCCAGCAGTGCGGAGTGGGCGAGGGTATCGCCAAAGTAGGCCATGCGCCGCCACACGGCAAAGGCGCCCAGTGGGCCAGCAACCAATGCAACCGCGATACCGGCGAGCAGGGCGAGCAATAAAAAATCAGGCATGGTGGTCGTGTCCGCAGGAATCGCTACAACTGCCAGCAGTGTGGACATGGGCGCCTTTGGGGCGGATCACATTGCCGTGGGTATCGTGTTGGTGGTCGTGGTGATGGGTGTAAATCGCGACTTGCGGCGCCACTTGTGCGCCAATCACATCACCAAACAGCGCAAGGTAGGCCGGGTCGTTAGTGACCTGTTCCGGGTGGCCATGGCAGCACACATGCTGGTTGAGGCAAATGACCGTATCGGTCGTCGCCATCACCAAATGCAGGTCGTGGGAAACCAGTAATACGCCGCATTGGCGCTGGTTGCGAATCTCGTTAATCAGTGCATAAAGCGCCGACTGGCCGCCCACATCCACCCCTTGCACTGGCTCATCCAATACCAGTAATTGCGGGTCGCGCAGCAGTGCGCGGGCGAGTAATACCCGCTGGGTTTCGCCACCGGAAAGGGATTGGATTGGCATATCAATGAGCTTATCGATGCCGGTCAATTGCAAAATCTCGCCCAAATCCACCCGCGGTTTGCCGCCCAGTGCCAGAAAGCGCGCTACTGTCAGCGGCAGGCTGGCATCCAGGTGGAGCTTTTGAGGCATATAACCAATGCGCAAGTCCGGTGCTTTTTCGATGCTGCCTTCATCGATGCTGATCAAGCCCAGCACCGCGCGCACCAAGGTAGTTTTGCCTGCGCCGTTGGGGCCAATCAGGGTGATGATCTTGCCTGCGGCGAGATCCAGATCGGCATTCTGCAAAATATGTCGCCCATTGCGCACCACACCCAGACCGCGCGCCTTAATCAGCAGTTCACTCATGCCAGTGCCCGCTCCGGTGCATGACTGGCGCAGTTAGCGCACAGGCCGGACACTTCCAGTGCCTGGGTTTCCACGGTAAACCCGGCTTCCCGGGCGACACTGAGAATCTGCTCGCTGAGCGCTGGCTGATCCAGCTCCACGGCTATGCCGCAGTGGCGACAAATCAGGAAATGGCTTTGGTGTTGGATATTCGGTGATGGGCAGCCAATAAAGGCGTTGAGCACATTAATGCGATGGATCAGCCCCTGCTCCAGCAGGAAATCCAGCGCGCGATACACCGTCGGCGGTGCCACCCGACGGGTATTGGCCTTGGCCAGCATCTCCATCAAGGTATAGGCGCCCAGTGGCTTATGGTTTTGCCAGATCAACTCCAGCACCTGTAAACGCAAGTCCGTCAGGCGGACGCCACGGCTCACACACAGCAGGCGCGCGGCTTCCAGCGCATCGCTAATACAATGGTCGTGGTCGTGATGGCTACAGGCGAGCGGTGTATGTTCCATAAGGTAATCACACTGTGGGTCTGGCGGTTAGTCAGGTCGCTTGCCTCTGCAGATCCTTGGATGGCAGGGCAGGCGAGGAATAGATGAGCTATGTTACTATATAACCTTTGTGCAGGCATTTATTTCACCGCAGTCGCTGGCTGCGGATACAGGATTCACAATCATGGGTTCACCCCGCTTGGCTTTTGTTGTCCACTCGGTCTGTAGTTTTCGCACCCTGCTGGTGCTGTTGTTATGGTCATTGGCTATCACCGCCCTTGCCAAACCCATGGTGCTGGCCAGCATTAAACCCCTTGCGCTGATTGCCCAAGAGGTTGCGGGCGATCAGGCGGATATCGACATATTACTGCCCATCACCGCCTCGGCCCACGATTATCCCCTCAAAATGTCCGACCATCGCCGCCTGCGCGATGCTGATCTGGTGTTGTGGGTTGGTGCGGAGCTGGAAAGTTTTCTGGCGCGCCCACTGGCGAATCTGCCCGCAGAAAATGTATTGGGCAGCTACACGTTGGATGGATTGTTTTGGCCGGAGCTCGATGACCATGGGCACGATCACCCCGGTCATGATAGCGCGCACCAACATAGCAACGGAGATCCCCATATCTGGCTGGACCCACGCAATGCAGCGATTATTGCCCGCGCTGTCGCCCTGCGCCTGGGGCGTATCGCACCCGCCTCCGCTGCCTACTATGCACAAAATGCCGAGCGTTTTAGCCAGTCATTGCAAGCCCTGGACACACGGCTGCTCACGCAGTTGGCACCGGTAAAATCCCTGGGATTTGCGGTATATCACGAAGGATACAGTCACTTTGTCGCCCATTACGGCCTGCACCAGCTTGCTTATGTAACCTTCACGCCCGAGCGTCGCCCGGGAGCCAAGCATTTGCAGGCCCTGCGCAATGTGCTTGCCCGCGAGGGGCGCTGCGTATTTATGGAACCCTACCAGAACAGTCGCTCAATAGAAGAAATGGGACGCTCGCTGGGGTTGAACATTGGATTGCTGGACCCTATAGGTAACGACAAGGTGTCCAGCTATAACGACTTGATGGAGCAATTGGGGCAGAGCTTTTTAACTTGCCTTGCGGATGGGCGTAACACTGGCACTCACCGTTGAGTTTCCAGCGATAATTGAACCATGGAAGGGCTTGCGCAGTGTGACATTGCGCGCTTCGAGCATATCCAGTTGGCGTTTATTCAGCTCCATCACAAACGAATCATAATACTGACGCACTTCAGCATCCCGCGAAGCGCTACCCGCACGCAACAAATCCAACATCCCCTCAGGGGTTGCCATACGATAGCGAATGCCCGTTTTGTGATAGAGGCAGCTTGCCAGTTGTTGCATACGAAAAATGGCCGTTTGGGAAAATATTAAACTATCCATAAAACAGTCCTGTGCAAATAGTGGGGTTAGCGCCCCGCAGAAGAAATAAACATCATTAAGGTTTATTGCTGTGACTGATACCTATGCACGCAAAAGCCGTTTACAACGCAAAGACTCATTGCCAGTCTAGGTGAGAGATTCAATACCGATGTTGGCTCTTGCGCCAAGGGGCAGACAAATTGCAAATTTGTGATTGCCTACATAAAAAGAGCCCCGCAGGGACCACATTAATGGTCGTATGCAGGGCTAATACACGAGGAGAAAATAAGGGGTAGTCAGCAAGCGTTGGGAAAATCGACCGGATCGGGGTTAACCAATCCGGTTACAACTGGTGTTTCAGTGTTTCAATCAGAGTTCAAACTGCTTGGCCAATTTGGCTTCCAACTGCTCTTCGAGTTTGGCGTGTGCCTTATCGTTCAGCGCGTCTTCTTTAGCGGTCAACTCATCAGCAATACGCGCTTCGGCGTCTTCCTGAGTTTCAACCCAAGTCGCTTTTACGCCTAAATCGGCAGCGGCCAGGGTCAATTCTTGATTTTTGGCATCATCGGCATAAGCGCCGGCAGCGGTCAGTAACAGTGTTGCAAATATCAGTGTGGTCTTTTTCATCGTGGGTTCCTCCGATGGATCATTCGATTCCAGTTGCCTTGTGAGCAACCTTGTTGTCTTGGGTAAAGTTTTTTGGGTCTAGCGTTTGGATAACATCTGAGCTTGGGTAAGATCTTTTGTTACTTTATGTTACTCATGGTAACACAATTATTTTTAATGGCTAGAGGGTGGTTAAACCTTTTTGTTATTGAAAGCTATAAAATGTGAATAAATACCGAAACTTAGCAAGTTATCCTATAAATGGGGCGAGCTTTGTCGCCTGGTAACACATTTTGGCGCAGGTAACACTTTTGTAATCATTGCCCCTCTGATTGTTACCCTTGTGGGGATTGCATCATGGCTCTGGCTCGATCGCTGGGCCTTTGGTGTATCCTGCGGCCTATTTACAGCCCCTTTAGTGCAGATATTTTTATGACCGAGACTCTCCAAAATCAGCCGCCTCTGGTACTTGTTGATGGTTCTTCCTATCTCTACCGCGCCTACCATGCCCTGCCTCCGCTCACCAATTCCAAAGGCCAACCAACCGGCGCGGTGAAGGGTGTGGTGAATATGATGCGCCGGCTGGTCAAGGATTATCCGCAAAGTCCCATCGCCGTTGTGTTTGATGCAAAAGGCAAAACCTTTCGCGATGACATGTTTGCCGAATACAAAGCCAACCGCCCGCCCATGCCAGAGGATTTACGCCCGCAAGTGCAGCCGATCCACGACATAGTGCAAGCCATGGGCTTGCCATTATTGGTTGTCGAAGGCGTAGAAGCGGACGATGTAATTGGCACACTTGCACGGCAAGCCACCGAACAAAAACGCGATGTGGTGATTTCCACCGGCGACAAAGATATGGCGCAATTGGTGAATGAGCATGTCACGCTGGTGAATACCATGACGGAAACCGTGCTGGACATTCCCGGCGTTCATGCCAAATACGGTTTTGGTCCGGAATTGATGATTGATTACCTCGCGCTCATGGGCGACAAGGTCGATAACATTCCCGGTGTGCCCGGCGTGGGTGAAAAAACTGCACAAGGATTAATACAGGGGCTCGGTGGTTTGGATGCGATTTATGCCGACTTGGAAAAAGTGCGCAGCTTGTCATTTCGCGGCGCCAAAACCATGCCGGAAAAATTAATTGAACACCGCGACATGGCGTACTTGTCCTATCGTTTGGCGACAATTAAAACCGATGTGGAATTGTCCTTGAGCCCGGAATCAATTCATCTATCGCCACCGGACAATCAGCGCTTGCGCGAATTATTTGAAGCTTTGGAATTTAAAAGTTGGGTAAAAGATTTGGGTGATGCGGTGGCTTCGCAAACGGCGGATGCCGCGCCGTCAGCTGCTGCCGCTACAAATTCGTTTGCACCTGATGATGTGGATGTTGCACCAACTGCAGCAGCGGCACCCAGTGAAATTCGCTACGACATTATCACGGACAAAACCTTATTCGCCCAGTGGTTGGCACGCCTGCAACAGGCGCCCCTGTTTTCGTTTGATACTGAAACCACCGCGCTGGAAATTATGGATGCAAAAATTGTCGGCGTAAATTTCGCGATTGACGCGGGCATTGCTGCCTATGTTCCCTGTGGACACGACTATATGGGGGCACCGGAACAGCTGCCATTGGAGTGGGTGTTGGAACAATTAAAACCATTATTGGAAGATGCCAACAAAATAAAAATTGGCCAGAATTTAAAATACGATCGCAGTGTGCTGCTCAATTACGGCATTGAATTGCGCGGTATTAAATTCGATACCATGCTGGAATCCTACGTGTGGAATTCTATTGGCAGTCGTCACAATATGGATGACCTCGCCAAAAATTATCTGGATTACAAAACAGTTACCTTTGAAGAGCTGGCTGGCAAAGGCGTAAAACAACTCACGTTTAATCAATTGAAAATTGAAGATGCTGGTCACTACGCCGCGGAAGATGCGGACATCACGTTGCGCCTGCATCAATTTTTTTGGCCGCAGCTGGAAAAAATTGAATCACTCAAAAGCGTTTTTGAAAATATCGAAATGCCATTGGTGCCGGTATTGTCGCGCATTGAAAGAAATGGTGCATTGGTGGATGCCAATTTACTCGGCAAACAAAGTATTGAATTGGGTGAGCGATTAACGCAGCTGGAGCGCAAGGCCTATGACATTGCCGGGCAAGAATTTAATTTGAGTTCGCCCAAGCAATTGGGAGTGATTTTATTTGAACAGCAAAAATTACCGGTTATCAAAAAAACGCCAACCGGCACGCCTTCTACCGCAGAAGAAGTGCTGCAAGAACTAGCGCTGGATTATCCGCTGCCCAAGGTATTAATGGAGTATCGCGGGCTGGCAAAATTAAAATCGACTTACACCGATAAATTACCGTTGGTGATCAACCCGGTAACGGGTCGTATACATACCAGTTATCACCAGGCAGTTGCCGCGACGGGACGTTTATCGTCGCAAGATCCCAACTTGCAAAATATTCCGATCAAAACGGAAGAGGGGCGCCGTATTCGCCAAGCGTTTATTGCGCCTAAAGGCTATAAATTGGTCGCGGCGGATTACTCTCAAATTGAATTGCGCATCATGGCGCATTTGTCGGATGACGCCGGTTTGCTGAGCGCCTTTGAAAAAGGCCTGGATGTGCACCGCGCGACAGCCGCCGAGGTATTTGGCGTGGCGCTCGATGCGGTCACGCCGGAAATGCGCCGCAGCGCTAAAGCAATTAACTTTGGTTTGATTTACGGCATGTCAGCCTTTGGTCTTGCCAAGCAATTGCATGTTGGGCGCAATGAAGCGCAGCAGTACATTGATCGCTACTTTGAACGCTACCCGGGTGTACAGCGCTACATGAATAACATTCGCGCCTTGGCCCATGAGCAGGGGTATGTCGAAACCTTGTTTGGTCGCCGGTTGTATCTGCCGGAGATCAACGCCAAAAATAAAAACTTGCAGATGGGCGCTGAGCGCACCGCGATTAACGCCCCCATGCAGGGAACCGCTGCTGACATCATCAAAACCGCCATGATTAATGTGCAGGCCTGGCTGGATGAAACCGGCCTGGACGCCCGCATCATTATGCAAGTACACGATGAACTGGTGCTTGAGGTCGCTGAAGCGCAGCTGGAGCAGGTGCGCGCTGGCGTCATTGAGCGTATGTCAGCAGCGGCCAGCTTGAAAGTGCCCCTGCTGGTAGAGGCCGGTGTTGGCGATAACTGGGATGAAGCGCACTAAGGTACAGGTCAGATCTGGCGTAAAAACCGATTATTCGGGGTGTGCAGTGCGATAGCTAAACTTTTTTAAACGCTATAAGTATTTGTTTTTACAGTGGTTTGGCGAATTAACCAAAAAATGTGCAAATTTATTTTGAAATAGGTTGAACTAATTTGGAAAGGGGTGGGTCTCAGTTATGTGTGTTTTACGATCATGAGCTAACTCCTCCCCTAATGGCGCTTAAGCCAGCTGAGCATGAAGTCAATTACGCTAAGCCGACCCCGATTTTATCGGGGTTTTTTTTGCCTGTCGTTTGGGATCGAGTGGGGTATTCAGGCGTGGAATTGTGCAAAAAATGTTGCATGAATGGGATTTGAAAAATTTCACTGAACTTTATCGGCAAGCACCGGGTCAGAGTAATCAGTTAAGCCAACTTATTGATTTAACGTGTTAATTGTTCTCCCCTCTTTAGTGGTTTCACTCTAGCCCATCTGGCGCCACCCCAAGGGTGCCAGTTTTTATCCGATGATTTATCCAAATCATCGGATTTTTTTATGCCTGCTTATTTTCTGATGATCGCTTCACTGAGGCTGTGTTTTTGGAGCCTCAGCATCAATCGGCGATTCCTCCAGGGTTGTTGCGGCGGGCGCCAGCCAGGATTGTAAGACCGCTTTTAATTCATCAAGTCCCGTGTATTTCAAGGAAGAAAAGCATTGCACGCTCACCAGTTGATGAAGGTTGGCTTGCTTGAGTTGTTTCTGCACCGCAAACAAGGCGTTATTGGCCTGCATACGGCTGAGTTTGTCGGCTTTGGTGAGCAAAATATGGACCGGCATATTGCCCTTGATAGCCCAGTTCAGCATGGTGGTATCAAATTCTTGCAGCGGGTGGCGTATATCCATCAGCAGGATTAGCCCTTGCAAGCACTGGCGCTTTTGCAAGTATTCGGATAAATCGCGCTGCCATTTTTCTTTTTGATCGCGCGATACTTTGGCATAACCATAGCCAGGCAGGTCTACCAGGCGTTGCGTATCACTTACATTGAAGAAGTTAATCAGTTGGGTGCGCCCCGGTGTTTTACTGGTGCGCGCCAGCTTTTGGTTGGTCAAGGCGTTAATGGCGCTGGACTTGCCCGCGTTGGAGCGACCGGCAAAGGCGACTTCATAGCCGGTTTCGGGCGGGCACTCGCGAATGCTGGGCGCGCTCTTGGTGAAGTAAGCCTTGGTAAATACGATCTCGGTCAAGATAATAACCCTTCAAAATAGTGTGTTATTAGCGCGTTGGTAATATAATGCCCGCGCTTTTACGGGCCGCCGTGCGCGCCAAAAGTGGGATTCATGAGGAATAGGGGTGAGATTGTAGCTTGTTGACTTGTCATTAAGCGAACCTAACCCGGATTTCTTGCGTATATACTTGCAACCAAAGACGCACGCATAACAATCAGATTCATCGATCAAATCGGATTAGCCAATGAAACATATCGTACGAAATGCACTTTTATCGCTGGGTTTGGTAGCTGTCGCCCAGGGCGCTATGGCTGCTGGTGATGCTACTGCGGGTGCGGCCAAGGCAGCTGTGTGTGGCGCATGTCACGGTGCCGACGGCAATAGCCTGGTTGGGACCTTCCCGAAATTGGCTGGTTTGGGTGAGAAGTATCTTCTTAAGCAGTTGCACGACATTCAGGCGTGGGATCTGGAACAAGACGCTGCCAAAAAAGCCACTACCGGCCGCAAAGTGCCAGAAATGGTGGGCTTGCTGGCCAATTTGAATGATCAGGATCTGGCGGATATCGCCGCTCACTTTGCCGCACAAACTATGCAACTGTCCGGCTCCAAGCCGCTGGAAGTTCAGGTTAACTCCGGTTTGAAAGTGGATGCACTGGCGCTGGGTCAACGCACCTATCGCGCAGGTAATATCGCTACTGGTGTGCCAGCGTGTACCGGTTGTCATACCCCCGATGGTAAAGGCAACGTTGCTGCAGGCTTCCCGCGTTTGAGTGGACAGCACCCGGAATATATTGAGAAACAATTGCGTGCGTTCCGCGCGGGTGATCGTACTAACGATGGCGATCAAATGACAATGCGTTCAGTGGCTGCCCAGTTGAGCGATGCAGAAATTGTTGCATTGGCTAACTACATTGCCGGTTTGCATTGATCGGACAATCGTTAACATGTGTTAAAAAAGGCGACTCTGGTCGCCTTTTTTATATCTGCTCTTTACAGATAGGACCTCGAGTCGCAGAATCCGGCCCAAGCTGGGAACTAGTCAGCGCAGTACAGGACTAATCTCACAGGTTTTTGCGCGATATTAGATTAACAACAATGACAGTTTGAGGAGTGGTTTATGCGTATTTTGGTTGCCCTGTTAGGGCTGGTGTTTTCGCTGAGTGCCTGTGCGCAGGAGTCAGCCGATACTTATAAAGAAGGTCAGCACTACATTACATTGGAGCAGGTGGTACGTACGGCTGACCCGAGCAAGATTGAAGTGGCGGAGGTGTTTGCCTACTCTTGTCCACACTGTTTTGATTTTGAGCCCATGTTGCAGGCCTGGGAGAAAAAGCAGCCGCAAGACGTATACCTGGCTCAGACTCACGCCATGTGGAACCCACAAATGGAACCATTGATCCGCGGTTACTACACCTCGGTCGCCCTTAAAGTGAAAGAAAAAACCCATATGGCGGTATTCAACACCCTGCATTTGGAGCGCAAGCAACTCAATAGCGCGGAGCAATGGGCGGATTTCTTTACTACCTATGGCGTGGATAAAGAAAAAGCTTTGAGCACCTACAATTCATTTGGTGTTACCAGCCAGATCAAACAAGCCGAGGCGCGTGCGCGCAGCTACAAAATTACCGGTACCCCGGAAATGGTTGTGGATGGCAAATATCGCATCAGTTCACGCTTGGCCGGCGGCCATGCAGAGATGCTGAAAGTGGTTGATTTCCTGGTCGCCAAGGTTCGTGCTGAGCGTGCCGGCAAAGCGCCAGCCCAGTAATCCGGATTAGTCCTTTCTATCGCACAACCCGCGCAGCCTTGGGCTGCGCGGGTTTTGTTTTTTTATGTCGCTGGAAATGTGATTTAGCCACCAGTGACTATACTGAATTTCACCCATTTCAATGCCTCGATCCAGCAGGTCCCTATAGGTTTTATGACAGTCAACTCAAGCGATAAAAACAACTGGCGCGAAAAGTACCTCAATGCCCTTGATGAACAGGAGCAGCTTGAAAAAAAGTTTGCCGAACAACAGGCGATTTTGCGCAGCGCGCTGGTTCGCGTCAGCGTTGCAGCCGATGGGCAGGATGATGTTCTGGATAAAATCCTGGCAGCGCTGCGCGAAAAATTACGTGGCGATATGAGTGCGGTCGATATGGCCGATATGCTGGTGCAACTGGAGCGTGCCGCGTTGGGGTTTGAGGCTCATCGCGAGCAGGGCACCCAGGATGTTCGTCAGGCGCTGATGGACATCACCAAGCCCTTGCAGCAATTCAAATTGTCGCGCGGTGTGCGCAAGGCGCTTGGCGATTATCTGGCCCAGTTACCCCAGCGCAGTAAAAAAGTGCGTCTCTATCCGGCGTTGTTACAGCAACTGGCGGAGATTCAACAGCAGGCGCTGAGTGAAATCGAGCAGCCCAAAACCGGTTTCTTTGACCGTCTGCTCGGTGCCAAAACTGTACCTGGCTCAGTGCCAGCGGTAGATTCCCCCGAGGATCTGTCCGAGGATGCGGCGGTGTTGGAAGCGGCGAGTGCAGCCTTGGAACCACATCGGGAAGAGGCGCGGCAGTCACTGAATATCAAACCGCGCGCCAGCAGTCAGGTGCCTGACCTTGCCCCTGAATACGCCGCTGAAATTGCCCGCGTGCTCAATGAATTTTTATTCAGCCTTGAAAACGAAGTGGCGATTAAAGAAAAGGTTGAGGCCATTCGGCAAAAAGTCGATCAAGGGCTGGCGCAGACGGCATTGATTCCAACGCTGGAAGCGGTGCGCGATTTGGTGATGGAAGCTTACCTGGCGGCCAATCAGGCATTTGCCAATTACCTGAAAAACGTCAATCAGGAGCTGGCAGAAATTTATGCGCTGCTAGGTGGCGCGGTAAAAAATAATCAGCAGGAACTCGCCGCATCGCGCAAATTGCAAGACGATGTAATGCGTGAAATGAGCGATTTGGAAACCAGTACTGACAGTGCCACCGACATTAATCAACTCAAAGACAGGGTTAAATCCCAAATTGGCAATATTCGTCAGGCGATTGACCAATACCAGCACAATGACGCGACCCAGAATCAATTGGCTCAGCAGTTGGCTACCCTGAGTGAAAAAGTTAAATTGATGGAAGACGAGGCGGAAAAAAATCATTCCAGTTTAGAAAAACATCGCTACAAAGCACTGCATGACCCACTCACTGAATTACCTAACCGCGAAGCCTATAATGAGCGCGCCACCGCCGAAGTGTTGCGCTGGCAACGCTATCAGCGCCCTTTGACTATCGCTATTTTTGATATCGATTATTTTAAAAAAATTAACGACAACTTTGGTCATCAAGCGGGTGATAGGGTGATTAAAGTGATTGGTCGTTCCATTGCCAAACGGTTGCGCGAAGTGGATTTTTTCTGTCGTTATGGCGGTGAGGAATTTGTCGCCTTTATGCCCGAGACAGATGCGGAATCCGCATTAGTCGTACTGGAAAAAGTGCGTGAAGCAATTGCCAAGGCGGCATTCAATTACAAGAATCAACCCATGTCCATTACCCTGTCTATTGGTTTGACCGACTTTGTGACGGGTGATGATTTAGCCAGTGCATTTGAACGCGCCGATAAAGCGCTTTACCGCGCCAAGTCAAACGGGCGCAATCGCTGTGAACTTCTCAAAGGGACATCGGAATGAACGCATGGTTTGGTGTAAAAAAATACCTTGTTGCGTCAGGTTTTTATGTGTTGTCACAAGCGGTTGCGGCGGCACAGTTGAATGCAACCATTGTGGACGCCCAAGGCGCACCGCTGGATGACGCCGTGGTTGCGCTGATTCCAGCGCAGCAACCGGATTACAATTCGCTGCCCACCGCGATTATGGATCAGCGGCAAAATATGTTTGTGCCCAAGGTGTTGGCGATTCGCACCAATACCCAGGTGCGTTTTCCCAACAGCGATGATGTGCGCCATCACGTCTATTCCTTCTCGCCAGCGAAAAAATTTGAATTGCGCCTCTATCACGGCATGACGGCGGAGCCTGTGGTGTTTGATAAATCGGGCACAGTCGTTTTGGGGTGTAATATCCACGACTCCATGGTGGCTTATATTTATGTTGTGGACACGCCTTATTTTGCCAAGAGCAATGCCTCTGGCCAGTTACACATCACAGCACCTGCCGGTGACTATAAACTGCAGGTGTATCACCCGCGGTTGAGCGGCGATTATCCAGAGTCTAGCTTGCAGTTAAGTGATGCCACACCATCGCAACAAACCATCACGTTACAACCGTTAAGTGACTCCGCTGGCGATGCGCCAACGGATGAACTCTCCACGTTGTTTTAACGGGAATGCGCAATGCCAAAATTTAGTTATCTGCTCAAATTACTGACTTTTTTAATTGGGCTGGTTATTGCGCTGGAAACCATTTCCTACCTCGCGACACGAGTCATCATCAACAAAGCAGTCACACAAAATGCGCGCGCGGAATTGTTGGCGGGCGGTGAATTGTTTTCGCGGATTATGCAAAAAAACGCTGAGCAACTAGCCCTCTCGGTAAAAGTGCTTACGGAAGACTTTGGTTTTAAAGATGCTGTAGCGACCAATGATGAAAAAACCATTGCTTCGGCCCTGATGAATCACTCGGCGCGGGTCAAAGCCGATATCGGTGTGATGATAGGCAATGATGGCAAGCTGGTGGCGAGCGACGAAAAATTTGCCTTGCAGTTGGACAACGAGTTTGCCGGCTTGCAAGCCCAGGCACAGGTGCGCGGCCAGGCCTACGACATTATTTTTATCGACGGTCATGCTTATCAATTTGTGATGTTTGCGGTAAAGGCGCCGGTTGTTATCGGGCTTGCAGGCATGGGGTTTGAAATCAAACAGGATTTCAGTGCAGAGTTGCGCAAGCTGACCGGACTTGAAGTGTCTTTTGTCAGTCACTTGGACAATGAATTTCACTACTTGAACGGCACATTGCAGGATGAACAACCGAACAATTTGATTGCACAATTGGCATTGAATGAAAAATTGGGCGATGTTTTTATCTATGACGATTTTATTTCCCTCGCCGTACCTGCCACGCGCCAAAACCAGCAGCTCATTGCGGTATTGCAGGTACCACTGAGCCATGCGCTATCGCATTTCTCACATTTGAATGTGCAGCTGTTTATTTTGGCTTTGGTATTTTCCCTGTTGGCGGGGGTTGCAGCATTATTTTTAGCGCGCAGTGTAACGCGCCCGGTTACCCTGCTGGCCACCATTGCCCGGCGTATTGCCGGTGGTTTTTATTCAACGCCCATTGTGGTGAACTCTGCCGATGAACTGGGTGACCTGGCGCGCGCTTTTATCACTATGCAAAAAGCGATTGGCGAGCGCGAACAGCAAGTGCTGTATCAATCGGAGCACGATCCTCTCACCGGGCTTCCCAATAGGCTATTAATTTTTCCCCGTTTAGAAGATTCCATTTCGCGCTCAAAGCCGCTGCAGCAATCAGTGTTTTTGTTGGTGATTGATATTAAAAACTTCACCCAGATTAACGATGAACTGAGTCAGGAAATTGGTGATGCGGTATTGCGCGAGGTCGGGCAAAAAATTGATCGCCTGCTCAATTACGGCGAAGTATTGCGGTTGGGGAGTGATGAGTTCCTGGCTATTTTAATGGCGCCGGACAAAGCCGCGATTAACGAATGGGTTGAGTTAATTCACGCCGCGTTTAAAACACCTTTGCAGGTCAGTGGTATTCAGGTGAGCGTGGAGATGAATATCGGTATAGCGGCCTACCCGGAGGATGCTGATTCGGCCGATTCCCTGTTGCGCCGTGCCAATCTTGCCTTGAACCATGGGCGCAACAGCGAACAGCGCAGTTGCTGGTATCAATCCGGGTGGGATGAAAAACACCTGCGGCGCTTGCATTTATTCCGCGAATTTGAAACCTCCTTGCATGCCGGCCATATCAGTTTGTATTACCAGCCTAAAATCAATTTGGAGCAGCCCGATACACTGGGTGCAGAAGCGCTGGTGCGCTGGCATCACCCCGAATTGGGTTTTATCAGCCCGGATGAATTTATCGGGGTAATTGAAAGCTCGGGGCAAATTACTATTCTCACGCGCTGGGCATTAAAAACGGCCATAGCGCATTTGCGTCAGTTGTTGGATGAGCAGATAAAAATTACCTGCTCTGTGAATCTCTCGGCATTGGATTTACTGGTGGATGAATTGCCAGCCTATGTGGCCGAATTGTTACAGTCACAGCGTGTACCGGCAGAAAATCTGGTGCTGGAAATAACCGAGAGCGCGATTATGCGCGAGGCAGATAAATGCCTGAACAATTTGCGCCGCTTGCGCGATCTGGGTTTGACCTTGTCGATTGATGATTTTGGGACAGGTTATTCATCGCTATCACAATTGAAAAAATTGCCGGTCTCTGAATTAAAAATTGATAAATCATTTATTTTGAATTTGGATTCCAGTGAAGACGACCAACTCATTGTGCGCTCCACTATTGAGTTGGGGCATACCCTCGGCTTGAGTGTAACGGCAGAAGGCGTTGAATCCGAAGCGATTAAGACCCTGCTAAAACATTATGGTTGCGATACTGCGCAAGGCTATTTATACAGTAAGCCATTACCGGCAGCAGAATTTATCCGCTGGGTACACACCTATCTTATAGGGCTTGGACGATGAAAAAAATAATCGGGGGGCGTGCCCGGTTTTGCGCGCTGTTACTGCCTTCGCTGCTGATTGCCCCAACACTGGCAGCGGCGGAATTGGTATCCGACAAAATAACTCGCAGCCGGTTATTGGCGACGGGCGGCGCCTCTACTATTGAGGGCAGTGCGGGCGGCGGTATAGTGCCTATGGCTGTGCTTGCTGGTTATGGTGCACAGGAAGAACAAGGGGCCGTGGCCTTTGCCAGTTATGTGGATACTGGCGATTACCAATTGGAAGTCGTGGGTGGCAGTTGGAGTTGGCGTAATCGGGTGGAGTTGTCTATTGCCCAACAAACCTTAACGCACGAATCGTTGACGGCGGCCTTGAGTTTACCGACGGATTCCATCAGCCAGCGCATTATTTCTGCCAAGCTGCGTGTGGCGGGCGATTTAATTTACACGCCTATGCCGCAAATCAGTATTGGTCTCCAGCATAAAAAAAATCTGGATTTTCTAGTGCCCGCTGCGGTGGGAGCAAAAGACGATTCCGGTACGGATATTAATCTTACGGCAACCAAGTTAATACTCGGCGCGGTGTTTGATCGCAACCTGTTGCTCAATGCCAACCTGCGTTATACCAATGCCAACCAAACCGGACTGGTGGGGTTTGGCGGCGATAAAAATAACCAGCGCGATGTGGTTGCAGAAATCTCGACGGGTTTATTATTGAATCGCCATTGGTTGGTGGGCGCGGAATATCGGCAAAAACCCAATAATTTATCCTTCATCAAAGAGGATGATTGGCAGACAGTATTTGTCGGCTGGTTTCCTAATAAGCGCATCGCGCTGGTGGCGGCCTATGTTGATTTAGGCGAGGTCGCTACCTTTAAAGATCAAACCGGCTGGTATTTGTCATTGCAGGGGAGTTTTTGATTATGTGGCAGCGTTTATTCAAGGGGTGGTGCGTGCTGTCCATGACACTATTACTGTCGGCCTGCGCGAATTCTGCTAAAGAGCCATCGCTGTATGAGGCATTGGGGCAACAGGCTGGCATCGATAAAATTACCCATCAACTGATTTTAAATTTTGCCCGGGATGAACGAGTGAAGCACCGTTTTAAAGGTGTGAATATGCAGAAATTCAAAACGGGTTTTGTAACTTATGTGTGTGCGATAGTCGAGGGGCCATGTCAGTACAAGGGTGATGATATGAAAACAATTCACTCGGGCTATGGTTTTACCAATACGGAATTTAATGCGGTGGTGGATAATTTAATTTTAGCCATGGAGCAGTGCGCTATTCCAGTGAGCACACAGAA
Source organism: Cellvibrio sp. PSBB023 (assembly GCF_002007605.1). Lineage (NCBI taxonomy): Bacteria > Pseudomonadati > Pseudomonadota > Gammaproteobacteria > Cellvibrionales > Cellvibrionaceae > Cellvibrio > Cellvibrio sp. PSBB023. The sequence goes on from NZ_CP019799.1 coordinate 3,615,727, forward strand.
CCGTCTGCTCGCTAAATTGGCGCCCAGCTATGACGATGTGGTGTATCGCTAACACAAATGTCACACGCCAGCGATTAACACTATTTAACCAATATCGACAAATTTGTTCTCTCTGCTGAGCCGACATAGGTTTATGCTTTTGTGCGACTTGACTATAAGTGTGGTTCGGCATCGCACTTCCATCCAGTCCTGATAATTTGCATAAATAACAATACGGGCTTACCTATGAAGAACACATCCCTCGCGGCAAGTATATTTGCCGTTGCTATTGCATTTGCGCCCTGCAGTTTCGCCAACAAACTGACTATTAATGAGCAAGACTATTTTGAAATGCAGGGGCTGAATGTCACTGTGTTTAGCGATATTTATCCCGATGGACACCAAACAGGTGTGACGGTCATCCAACACGGCAGCCGGGTTGCTGCCAATGGTGACTTGCGTCTGGAAATTTCACCGGGACAGTGGTCGCCCGTGCCAGTTGGTGGCAAGCAAGTGGTGGATAAAAAAACACAAACCATCACCCAAACCTTGTCGTATCCCGACCCGAGCAAAGACCGTAAAGGTTTTAATCCGATTATTTATCCCGACCTGAAATTTACCTACGATGTCAAAGTGACAGCCTTGGAAAAAAACCAATTTAAAATCACGGTCGATTTGGAAAAACCCTTGCCCGCCGAATGGGTAGGCAAAGTGGGCTTTAACATGGAGATATTTCCCGGCGAGTTTTTTGGAAAATCCTGGTTGTTGGATGAGCAGGCGGGGATTTTCCCGCAGCAACCCAATGGCCCGCTGGTGAATCCGCATGGTGAATTTTTAACGGCGCCACTCGCGACCGGTAAAAAATTAATTGTCGCCCCCGATGCCGATAAACAACGCATGACCATTGAAAGCAAAACCGGTGCACTGGAATTGTGGGATGGCCGCGCCAATCACAATAATGGTTGGTACATAGTGCGCGGGGTTGTTCCCGCCGATAAAACAACGGCGGCATTGGAATGGGTTGTTACGCCCCATGTGATAAAAAATTGGGTTTACGAACCAGTGATCCAAGTATCGCAATTGGGCTACGGCGCGCAGCAGCCTAAAAAAGTGGTGATCGAACAAGACAAGCGCGATACCAAAGCCTCGGAAATAAAAATCTTCAAGTTAAGCGAATCCGGTAAAACCCTGGTGAAAAAAGCCAACGTGGAGCCCTGGGGCAATTTCCTGCGCTATCAATACATGACTTACGATTTCTCCAGTATTACCGAACCGGGAATGTATCAAATCAGTTATCGCGATAAAACCTCCCACGCATTTAAAATCGGCGATGATGTTTTTTCGCGTCATGCCTGGCAGCCGACGCTCGAATATTTTTTGCCGGTGCAAATGTGCCATATGCGTGTGAACGAAAAGTATCGTGTGTGGCACGGCATAGATCATCAGGATGATGCGATTATGATGCCGCTCAATTTTAATCATATTGATGGTTATATTTCGGATGGCAGCACCCGCACGTCATTTAAACCCGGTGAACGCGTGCCCGGTTTGGATGCCGGTGGTTGGCACGACGCTGGCGATTACGATTTGCGTGTGGAATCGCAAATGGGCACTGTATGGCTGCTTGCCATGATGGTGGAAGAATTTGGTTTGGATCACGATGCGACCTTAATTGATCAGGAGAAAAAACTGGTTGAGATTCACGTGGCGGATGGCAAAAACGATGCGCTGCAACAAATTGAACACGGCTTACTGAGTGTGCTGGGTGGTTATAAATCCATGGGGCGTTTGTATCGCGGTATTATCGAACCGACTATTCGCCAGTACGTATTGCTCGGCGACGCCATGGTGCAAACTGATAATTTGCCTTACGACCCATCGCTGAAAGAGGGTGAAGTAAAAAATGGCAAATCCGGTACGCCCGACGATCGCTGGGTATTTACTGAAGATAACCCCGAGCGCGAATTAGATGCCGCTGCCGGTTTGGCCGCCGCTGCTCGCGTGTTGAAAACCTACAATCCACAAATGGCAAAAGACGCGCTGGATGCAGCACAAAACCTTTATAAAATTGCCGCGCCCAAAACCACCAAGCAGGATGTTCGCATTTTTGCTTTAGCGGAATTAATTCTGGCAACGGACAATGATGCCTATCGCCAAGAGCTGATTGGGTTGCAAACGCAGGTAGTGGCCGAGATTGATAAAACCGGCTGGGCAATTGGTCGCGTGATGCCATCAATCAAACATAAACAGTTTGTTGCTGCTGTGAATGCGGCGGTGGATAGCTATCAACAACAAGTGCGCGAGCGCGCCAAAACGGAATCACCTTATGGTGTACCTTACAAACCGAATATTTGGGGCGCCGGGTGGAGCGTGCAGGATTTTGGTGTTAAGCAATATTTCTTCCATAAAGCCTGGCCGCAATTTGCCGGTACGGATTCTTATGTCAATGCGCTGAATTTTGTATTGGGTGTGCACCCCGGAAATAACACCCAAAGTTTTGCCTCAGGCGTGGGTGCCAATTCAGCCACTGTTGCCTATGGTGTAAACCGCGCTGACTGGTCTTACATTCCCGGTGGTGTTATTTCCGGTACGGCGCTGATTCGCCCGGATTTACCGGAATTAAAAATCTGGCCATTTTTCTGGCAGCAAACGGAATATGTGATGGGCGGTGGTGAGGCTAATTATATGTTTCTGGCATTGGCGGTGGATCAGTTAAACAGCGCACCGAAATAATGTGCTGTTGCATTCTGTATTTATTGTAACGACGTTTTTTGTGTTGTTCATCAACCCCCGGCCATTCGCCGGGGGTTTTATGTTTAGAGAAGAATCACTTTATAATGCGCTCACACAGCGGGCATTTTCTTCCAGAGTTGAGCTGACTCAACCATAAAATGCTGAAGAGTTGCTATGAAAAAAATTGTGATTGTAGGCGGCGGTACAGCCGGTTGGATGAGCGCGTTAATTATGGCGCGCGAGTGGAGCCGGCAAGGTGTCAGTATCTGTTTGGTGGAGTCGCCTGAGGTTGGCATTATCGGTGTGGGTGAGGGTTCAACGCCTGCGCTGAAATTATTTTTTGATCGTTTGAATATCGCTGAGCAGGAGTGGATGCCTGCCTGTAACGCAACCTATAAATGCGGGATTCGTTTTGATGGTTGGTCCACGCACGCCGGGTTTGAATCCTACTTCCATCCGTTTTCTGCGGCGTTGGATCGACAGACCTTGCCGATGTTTATGCACAATGCGCAAGCGCGGTTGCGCGGTGCCAATGTCTATGCCCAACCGGATCGTTTTTTTATTGCGTCACGCCTGGCGCAGCAGTGCCTCGCCCCCGTTGCCCCGAGCATTTCCCGTTTGATGTGCACTATGGCTACCATTTTGATTCCACCTTGCTCGGGCAATTTTTACGCAAGAAAGCGCTGGCCTTGGGTGTGGTGCACGAGCTTGGCCATGTAGTGGCGGTGAAGCAGCATGAACATGGTGATATTGCCAGCGTGCAATTGGCGGGCGACAAACATATCGCTGCGGATTTTTTTGTCGATTGCACCGGCTTTTCCAGCCTGTTGTTACAAAAAACCTTGGCAGTTCCCTTTATCAGTTATGCCAATAATTTGTTGAACGATGCAGCGGTGGCTTTGCCATCGGCAATTGATGAAAAAATTCCCTCGCAGACGCTGGCAACCGCTATGTCCTGCGGTTGGGCGTGGAAGATTCCGCTCACCAATCGCTACGGCAATGGTTATGTTTATAGCTCGGCATTTTGTTCGGCCGATCAAGCGGAATATGAATTGCGTGCGCATTTAGGCTTGTTGGATGCCGATGTGCCGGTACGTCATTTGCGGATGAAAATTGGCCGCGTGGAGCAGCATTGGGCAGGCAATTGTTTGGCGGTGGGTTTATCCCAAGGGTTTATTGAGCCGCTGGAGGCGACGGCCTTGTTTTTGGTGCAACAAACGGTAGCCGTGTTTGCTGAGTATTTTACACGGGGCGAGTTTACCCATCGCTTGCGGGACGAATTCAACCAGCTCATCAATAATCACTTTGATGGTGTGCGCGATTATATTGTCACGCATTACAAAACCAGTTCGCGGCGCGATACGGAATACTGGCGTGCGAACACGGCGAATCAGCAGGATGTGTCGCCGGTGATGTTGGCCTTGTATCGCAGTTGGTTTGAAGGCAAGGATCTGGCGGCGGAAATTAATCGGCTGCAGATTGGCAGTTATTATCCGGCGCCCTCCTGGTACAGCATTTTCACGGGCATGGGCATTGTGCCCAAGGGTGAACAATTGCGCACAGCCACTGCCGAAGAGGCTTGTATTGATATCAATGCCGTGGATGAATTTTTGCGTCGCTGTGCATTGAATTTCAGCGACCATCGCGCGCAGTTGGCGCGCTGGCAATCATCGGAGTGATAAGGCTTTTGCTGACCCATAAAAAAGCTCTGCACCAGGCAGAGCTTTTTTAGGTTCAAGGTGATTACTGTGGGAGCCAGGCTCCCACTCACTTAGAACTTGGCGCGAACACCCAGGGTATAGCGAGCTTCGTAAATGTTTTGGTCGACAACAACGTCGGTCCATTGCATATAAGACTCTTCATACTCTTCGGTCAGGTTGGTGCCTTGCAAGTAAACAGTAACGTTGTCGTTAATGTCGTAGCTTACTGAGGCATCAACATAGGCGGTCGGTGCTGACCACATGGCTGATGGGTTGCCATCAATCCACTGACGGTTCATGAAACGTTCGCTGCGGTAGTTGTAGGCAATACGTGCTTGCCACTGGTCGTACTCATACCACAATACGGCGTTAACCTGATTCTTGGAGTTGTCTTGTACGGGCATGGTTTTGCCGTAGAAGTCTTTTTGGCTGCCTTCACCGGTGGTGTAGGTGTAGTTCAGGGTAGTACCCAAGCCACTCCATGCACCCGGCAGGAAATCGAAGCCTTGTTGATAAGCCACTTCCCAACCTTTCATCACGTTACCTTCGGTGTTCTCGGTCACGGTCAGATCGATCTGGTTGGTATTGCGCAGCACGCCATCCGAGTCAGGTACGGGATCGATTTTGGTGCCTCTGGTGGCGATACCGGTTTCCAGATCTACACGGAAGGCGCCAACGCTGACCATGCCGCTATCGGAGAAGTACCACTCGAAGGATGCGTCATAGTTTTCTGAACGCCATGGGTTCATGTAAGGGTTGCCGTATTCAGACGCACTTACGGATTTGAACACATTGTTGGTTGAGTCGTAGTTGGTGGTGAAAATACGGCCGCGACCCAAGAGGTTGGCATCCATTTGCTGCATGGTCTTGGTGTAGGCCAAGCGCAGTTTGGTGTTATCCGAGGTATCAAACGCGATGTTCATACGTGGCAGGAAGTCATTGAAGCCGCGCTCAATCACATCGGTGCCGGTAATGGTGCGTGGAGTACCGTCGAGAGTTGGGTAGGTGACACCATCAACCACGGTCGTGTAGGTGAAGTCACGCTCGTACTTGGTGATAGACAGGTCAGTTTCGATGTACTGCAAGCCAACGTTTGCCTGGTATGGCAAGCCAGCTTCGCCTTCAAAGGATGCTTGAACATAGAAGGTTTGGGTTTTGTCTTCAACGATGTAGCTTTCAGCACCATCTTTTACGCGGACGTTGCCCGGGTACAGTTTTTCCTGGAAGGCGAGGTTGTTCTTCATCGCGTTAGTGTCGATAAAGTAGTAACTATTGCCATCGCTCGCTGGGCCGAAATCGCTGATAGAAGTAATCAAGCCCATATCTTGCAGATCAGTGAAAGAGAAGGTTTGTGCGATAGTTTCGCCGCCTTTCACGCCTTCAAGACCTGAGTCTCTCCATTTGGAGTAGACGGTCACGTCATTGCCGTTGGCATCTTTCACCACGAATGGCGCGACGTAATCGTACTGGTCACGAACAACTTCACGATCCGCAAAACGGTAACCGAAGTCCAGCTTCACACCGTCCTGGAAGTCATAGGTTCCGTCGATACGGAATACATCCAGAGTGGATTCTTCATCGCGGTTTTGGTCGGCAAAGCTGGATACCAAACCGTAGCCGTTGATGTCCTGACCGAAACCTTCAGGGTAGGCAAAGCTTGGGTGTTTGCCTGAGAAGTCAGCGACAACAGGTACTCGATCCGGGCCATAGCCACCTGGGTTAACCGGTGCTTTTACGCCGCCGACATTGGTGCTCAGGCCGTGTTGCGCACCGCTGGTGATGAAGGCATCGGCAAAGTTACGGGTAGCGTCGTTGGTTGCATTGCCGTGAATGTAGCGCACCGAACCGCTCAGCTTGTCGGTTAGCTCAAGGTTGGCTTGCAAATTGAAGTTGAGCGATTCGCGCTCGGACATTTGGGTTTCGCTTTTGGCGAGTACACGCACCGCATCCAAATCGGTGATAGACGTGGTGTAGAAATCTTTGCCATTACCGCCAACTGCTTTGCCGCGATTAACTAAAGTTGCGTCTGGGTTGGCAGAAATCCAATCGTATGAACTCCAGGCGTTGTCGGCGATCAGGCCGTTAACATAGTCGCCTTGATCCATCTTGGTGTAGAACACATCGGCCAATAACTCAATGCTATCGGTGGCTTGGAACTGCACGCTACCGGAAATACCGGTACGCTCACGCTCAGTGGTTTTGTTGGTTGCGCCATAGTCGATGGTGCCGAAGAGCACATCGTTGGTGTCGCCATCGTTGGTCAGGTCGGTTGGTGTGCCGTAACCCGGCCATTCACCAGCAGCGGTACTCTCGTTGTAGCCGCGGTACCAGCCTTCGCTGTACATACCATAGCGGTAGTTGGCCATAGTGGCTTTAGAGTTGGTCACGGTCACAATGGCACCGAAGTTATCGCCATTGTTAAAACCGGCAAAGCCAGCCACTTTATGGCCGGTTTCATCATCGGTGTAGCTGCCTTGTGAACCCTCAGCAGAACCGGCAAAGGTCCAGCCCTGTTCCATATCAAATGGACGGCGGGTTTTCAGGTCGATAGTACCGGCAACACCGGCAGCCAGGGTTTTGGCTTCAGACGATTTCATTACATCCACGCGCGACAACAATTCGGCAGGGATATCGGTTAATTCTGGTTGGCTGGTGGTGATTGAGCCTGCGCTCAAAAATTGTTCGCCGTTCAAGAGGGTGCTGACTTGCGGCATACCGCGCACGTTTACTTGGGCGCCTTCACCCGCGCTGCGGCGGATTTGGATACCGGGGATACGTTGCAGAGAGTCGGCGATAGTGGTGTCTGGCAGCTTGCCGATATCTTCAGCGCTGATGGCATCCACGACCGAGCCGGAGGTGCGTTTCACATTGACCGAGTTGGTCAAGGAGGCGCGAATACCCGTAACAACCACTTCTTCCAAACCTTGGTCTTGTGCATAAACACCGGTGGTGAGGCTGGCGGCAATCAGGGTAGAGAGTAATTTACGGTTAAAACTTGCAGAACTTTTCATGCGTGTAGGTCCTCTAGTTTCTGAATTGTTATGTCGTTTATCGCCAGCAAATGTGTTTGGCTGCGGGCGCTCGGCCGGGTGGGGCTTGTGATGTGCACTGACCGTCCCACGCTCAAGAGGGCGGAATCCTATTTGTAATCGTTTACATTTTCAAATCTTTTATGCGTAAAAAAATGTGTAAAAAATGAAAAAGTTCACAGGTGAAAACCTGAAAAGTGAGTTAGCTTTTGTCTATCTATATGAAAAATAAGCCATTAAATAGATTTTTTGAGCGGAGATTTGAAAAATAGGGCGCCGGATATGACCAATGTCATACATACAATTTTTTGCAACCGATTACATTTCGTTACGCATGATGAGTAAGCCAATAGGGTTGTGAGTAGCAGTAATGGCTGGGAATGCTGCGAAAAGGGGTAGGTGGTGGAGAGTTTGATGCGGGTGGCATTAGCGGAGAGAACCGGGGCTGGGCAGCCCCGGTGTGTAGCGAGGCTATTAGCGAATCTGGCGACGGCGACCGGCAACCAGGGCCAGCGCGCCAAACATCATCAGCAACAGTGAGGAGGACTCGCTAACAGCGGTAGTTTTTTGCGCAATTACCGCAATCACGTTGTCGAGGCTGGTATTGCCTTCGGCGACGCCACCGACAATTGAGAATCCGCGCAGGCCGTTGGTGCTATCAAAACTGATGGTTTGGTAGTTACCAGGATAGTCATACGCACCTTCAAACGAGCTGATCCACACCGAATGAATCAGGTTGTTATCCATGTCGTATGCCTTAAAGAACAGGTTGGTATCCCAAGTGGTGATATCGATGGAGAAGTTGATAATGCTGCGGCCAAAATCATCATTAAAACGGATATGGGCTTCTGTATCTGCAAAGTTTTCATCGGCTAACCAAAGGCCATCCAGGTTGTCTCCGCGCAGGCTGTTGTCACGAAAAATGGGGTGAAGTTCGTAATAATTGTGTAAGTTCGAGTTCAGGCCCAGCCAATTGCTTTCCCAAGCGGGGAAGTCATCGTTAAAATTTTCTGTGTAAGTAATGGTGGCGGCAGAGGTTGTGCCAGCAAACAGGCAGAGCGATAACAGTAATGCAGAGATGCTTCTCATTGTTTTTTCCCGGGGGTCTGTTGGGTGTGCGAGCGTTACTATGGTCGCCGCATCCTGTAAGGTGTGAATCATCACATGTTGTGTGAAGCGGCTGAAAAAGCAATTTATGCGCCACATAGCAAGTTATTGATATTAAATAAGTTTTTATTTTCACTTTTTGTTTATTGTAAATTTTATCGACACAAGTATTTATTTTTTCTGCTTTTTGCACGCGTCCAGTGCTTTGTTTTTAAGGAAACACCATGATTCCAACCAACATCATCACCGGTTTTTTAGGGGTGGGGAAAACTACCGCTATCAAACAATTACTTGGCGCCAAACCGGAGGGCGAGGTCTGGTCGGTACTGGTGAACGAGTTTGGTGAAATCGGTATTGATGGCGCGCTGCTTAAAGAGACCAATGCCCATATACGGGAAGTGCCGGGCGGCTGTATTTGCTGCGTCGCCGGGCTGCCGATGAAAATGGCGCTGAATATGCTGATTGCCCGCACCAAGCCGGATCGCATCCTGATCGAGCCTACCGGCCTGGGTCACCCGGAGGAAATCATTAACACCCTTACCGGCGAGTACTACGATTCGGTCTTGGATTTGCGCGCCACCCTGACGCTGGTTGACCCGCGCAAGCTGAGCGATACGCGTTACACCGGTAATGCGACTTTCAACGACCAACTCGCCGTGGCCGATGTGCTGGTTGCCAACAAGATCGATCTCTGTTCGCCGCTGGATCGCGCCAATTTCGACGATCTTGTCGCTAGTTTTAACCCGCCCAAACAAGCGGCCTTTGCCGTGGAGCAAGGCGCGCTGGCGCTGGCGTGGCTGGATTATCCGCGCCAGCCTCATCAACTTGCGCATCCGCAACACCATGCTGCCGCCAAACAAAATCGCTTGAGCCCCCAACGCGAGCTCTATAACGCCGCGATCAAACTGCCAGACGACAAGGCGTTCCTGCGCCGCGAAAACCAGGGGCAGGGCTATTACTCCTGCGGCTGGATGTTTCAGCCGCAGATCCAGTTTGACTTTAATCAACTCTTTGGCTGGATGACAGGTCTGGATCTGGTACGCGCCAAAGCAGTGATGAATACTGACCAGGGTATTTATATGTTCAACGCCGAGCAGGCGGTGCTGAGCGTGAAGCCGCTGGCGGTAGATGCTGAGCTGGATCTGCTCGACAGTCGTATTGAATTGATCAACGATCAACCGCTCGCCGCCGATGAGCTGGAGCAGCAATTATTGCAGTGGCGTCGAGGGGAATCCTGAGTGGAAAAATTCTCGACACCTGTGGCGGCCAACGGAAATATCACCAACTTAACGGTAATGGGCTAAGGTTAATGGTAGGGTTCGCGCCGCAATACCACGAATAAAATCAAAATAGTCATAAAACCAACGTAGATCGACGGATCAGAGGTTAACAAAATGATGTTACTGCTTTCACTTCTCGCGATATGGATATTGGTCGCCATACTGACTTACCGCCAGGTGGCTTTGGCGGCGGCGTCATCGATTGTGATTATTGCCTGGCTAGTGCTCGGTGCTATCACACCGGCCATGCTCTCGCCCTGGTTGGTTGTGCCCCTGGCAGTGATTTTAGTGGTCTTGAATGTGGGCGCCGTGCGCCGTGCGGTGCTGACCAAACCGGTATTTGGCATGCTGAAAAAAACCATGCCGCCCATCAGCGCCACGGAGCGCGATGCACTTGAAGCGGGTACTACCTGGTGGGAGAAACAGCTGTTTAGCGGCCGCCCGGACTGGAATGAATTTGCCGGTATTAGCCTGCCGCAACTCACGGCAGAAGAGCAGTCATTTATCGATAATGAGGTCAGCCAACTGTGCGCGCTGCTGGATGAATGGAAAATCCAGAATGACCTGAAAGATCTGCCACCAGAGGCTTGGCAATTCCTCAAAGATAAAAACTTCTTTGGCCTGATCATCCCCAAAGAATACGGCGGGCGCGATTTCAGCCCCTATGCGCAAAGCCGCATCATGAGCAAAATCGCCAGCCGCTCCGGTACCGCTGCAGTTACTGCCATGGTGCCTAACTCTCTCGGCCCTGGCGAACTGTTGGTTAAATACGGCACCGAAGAGCAGCGCCAGCGGTGGCTGCCCGGCTTGGCCAATGGCACTGAAATCCCCTGTTTTGGTTTGACTGGCCCAGAGGCGGGCTCGGATGCGGGCTCCATCCCCGATACCGGTATCGTCTGCAAAGGCATGTTTGAAGGGCAGGAAGTCGTTGGCCTCAAGCTCACCTTCAGTAAGCGCTGGATCACCCTTGCGCCCGTGGCAACCGTGGTTGGCTTGGCATTCAAGGTTTATGACCCTGAAGGGCTGCTCGGAGATCCCAACAAAACCGACTACGGCATCACCTGTGCACTGATTCCCGCCAATCACCCGGGTGTAGAGATTGGCAAGCGCCACAACCCCGGCTCGCCCTTTATGAACGGTCCCATCTACGGTACAGATGTCTTTATCCCGGTCGATTGGATTATCGGCGGCGCCGCCATGGCCGGTAAGGGCTGGCGCATGTTGATCGAATGTCTCGGCGCCGGTCGCGGTGTGTCGCTACCAGCACTCTCCACCGCCAGCAGCGAGATGAACTATCGCATGGTCGGCGCCTATGCACGTATTCGTCGCCAATTTAATACCGAAGTGGGCAAATTTGAGGGGGTGCAAGAGGCGACTGCTGAAATCGCCGCGACCGGCTATACCTTGGAAGCCATGCGTCAATTTGTCACCAAAGGCTTGGAAACCGGTGCGCCCTCGGTGATGACCGCCATGGCCAAATACCACGCCACCGAGTTGATGCGTAAATCGGTTGAGCATTCCATGGACGTTGTGGGTGGCCGCGCCATTCAAAAAGGCCCGCGCAACTTTTTAGTGGCCTCCTACCATTCGGTACCGGTGGCTATCACCGTGGAAGGCGCCAATATTCTTACCCGCTCGCTGATGATTTTTGGTCAGGGTGCCATGCGTTGCCATCCCTTCCTATTTGAAGAGATGCAAGCCATGCAGCTTGAAAATCCGGCGGAAGGCTTGAAAAAGTTCGACAAGCTGTTCACTGCGCACCTTGGCCATATCGCCAATAATATGCTGCGCACCAAGCTGCTGGGCTTGGTGGGCGGTCGCTTCAGTAGCCTGCCTGCCAACGCCGATGACTTCAGCAAGCGCTGGTATCAACGCATTAACCTGCTCAGTGCCGCGTTGGCGTCCATGTCGGATATTGCCTTGGGCGTTTTGGGTGGCAACCTCAAGCGACGCGAACTGCTGTCGGCGCGGTTGGGTGATGTGCACAGCCAGTTGTTTATCGCCTGTGCCATTTTGAAATTCCACTCCGCGCACCCGCGCACCCGTGCCGAAGATGCCCATGCAGAATATGCCCTGACTCGCGCGCTCTATATCGCCCAAGAAGCCCTGCGCGACTTTGCTGACAACTTCCCGATGAGGTCTCTCGCCTGCGTGATCCGTTTTGTCGCTATGCCATGGGGCAGCATCGTCAAGAAGCCAAACGATCACTTGATTCGCGAGTTGGGTGACTTGATTATGGAGGAAAACCCCGTGCGCACTATGCTTGCACAGTACCTCTATGTCAGCCACGACCCGGAAGATGCGTTCGGGCGCGTAGAGAGCACCTACCAGATGCTCCTGTCCCTCGGCCCCGTGTGGCACGCCTTCCTCAAGGCCAAAAACAGCGGCAAGATCAGTGGTGCAACTACCGAAGAACAGGCGAAAGATGCCGCGGCGAAAAACATCATCCAACCGCAAGATGTCTCACGCATAGTGGACTACGATGCCCGCCGCTTCGATTGCCTGATTACTGACTCTTTCGACAAACTGTAAGTGCACTTTGATTTTGATCCAATAAAAAACCCGCTACGGCGGGTTTTTTATTGTCTGGCTCTAGTTCTGTACCGTTTGGGTTAAGGTTTCAGGGTGCGTTTTAATGTTATTGTTCCTGATAACAGCAGAAACCTGCTCCAGATGGCCAGTATTATCAGCCACAACAGCGGGGCGGGGTAATTATGGAGGAAAAATTTGCGATAAAACCTAGTCATGCCTTTATGTTTGTGCCACTCCACAAACAGCGGTCTGCTGCTACTGCATGCACCCTGCGCATGGGTTATTGGCGCATTGGGAACAAATAAAATATCCCAGCCTGCGCGAATAAAGCGTATGCACCAGTCCAAATCCTCACAGTGTAAAAAGTATTCATCATCCCAAAGGCCGACAGCTTTCACTGCCTCTGGCTTGACCAGCATATAAGCCCCCGATATTGCCTCAACGCGAATCGCATGGTCGGGTAGTGGCTGCAGGTGAAGGTTAAAGTCCACCAACAAATGCGGCCAGCGGCGGGCAAAACGCTGTAGGCCAAAAGCACTGACCAGTGTACGGCCCGGTGTGGGGGTAAGCCGCCTGCCGCCTGCCTGCTCCGTGCCGTCGGTATTAAGCAGTAGTCCGCCTGCCATACCTGCTTGCGTGTTAATTTTCAAGGTTTGATAAAGTGTCTCCAGGCTACCGGGGGGCAAAGGCAGTCAGGGTTGAGAAATAGCCAGTAACCTGGCTGTGCATGAGTAGCGCCTATGTTACAGGCGGCAGCGAATCCCAGGTTTTGCGTGTTGCGAATGATTGTCAGGCGGCTATCTTGGGGGAAGGTGTTTTCAAGTTTTGCAAGGCTATCATCTTGGGACTGATTGTCGACTACCAACACTTCCCGTACATCATCAATGACCGAACGAATACAGTCGAGTAACCCTGGGCCGGCATTATAATTAACGATGATTACGGAAATGGGTAAAGACATAGACACAGAAACCTTGGTGAGTAGTAGCTTGAAGCGGTGTAAGCAGAATAGCTTATCACTAGCTGAATAGAACTATTTGGCGGCAATTTGGAATTATTGTTAACAAATTGTTACTGCGCCAAACTGTCAATGCCATCACGCTCTTGATAATATCCAACCTCGGATTTATTTAGGCCTGAAGGAACTAATGAAAACATCCCTGATCCTCAAATTTCTCAGCGCACCGCGACCTGTCAAACGTTTGATTTCGATCGGTTACGATGCGCTCGCGATTGTCATTTCATTCTATTTGGCTTATTCCTTACGCTTGGGAACTATGGGGATAGATATTGATCGCCCATTGTTAACGTGCCTTGCTCTTACGCTAATTATCTCCATCTTCACATTCATTCGCATGGGGCTTTACCGCGCAATTCTGCGTTATATGACCCAGCATGCCATGATTACCATATTCACCGGCATTCTGATCTCCAGTTTGGCGATGACTCTCAGTGCATTCTTTTTCCAGGCATTTTTGCCGCGCTCGGTGCCGATCATCTATGTCTTCACCACCTTGATCCTGATTGGTTTGCCGCGACTGATTTTTCGCAATGTGGTCAGAATGGTTACGCCCAGGGGCAATGTTAATGTTGTTATCTATGGTGCAGGTGAAACCGGTAATAATCTCGCCAACCAACTGCGATTGAGCGGCGAGTTCAATCCTGTTGCTTTTGTGGATGACGAAAAACGCTTGCATGGCAGCGTGCTGAGTGGTTTATCTGTATATCATCCGCACAAATTAGCGGCGCTAATAGAACAGCATTCTGTCACGCGTATTTTATTAGCCTTGGGTAACATCAGCAGGCAAGAGCGTGTCCGCATCATTCGCTACCTTGAGCCCCTGCTGGTACAAGTACAGACCATCCCGCCGGTAACAGATATAGTCAAAGGCACTGCCCGTGTTGACGAGTTGCGCAATATTCAAATTGAAGACTTGCTCGGGCGAGATCCAGTAGAGCCAGATACACTACTGATGAGTAAAAATACAACCGGCAAGATCGTAATGGTTACCGGTGCGGGCGGGTCGATTGGTGCCGAACTTTGCCGTCAGCTTATTCAGTTAAAACCGCAAAAAATTATTCTTTTTGAGCAAAACGAATACAACTTGTATCGCATAGAAAAAGAACTGAATGTTTTGCAAGCAGGTAGCATGCCTTCAGTTGAATTGGTTTCGCTGCTGGGTTCAGTGCAAAACTTCCCCTTATTGGATCTGGTCATGCGCCAATTTGAGGTGCACTGTGTCTATCATGCGGCTGCCTACAAGCATGTACCCATGGTTGAACAAAACATTATTGAAGGCGTAAAAAATAATTTGTTTGGCACCAAGAATGCCGCGGAAGCCGCATTGCGCAACAATGTGAAAAACTTTGTGTTGATCTCTACCGATAAAGCGGTGCGTCCTACCAACATCATGGGAGCCTCCAAACGCCTCGCCGAATTGGTGCTACAAGATCTTGCTTCCCGTCCATCAAAAACTATTTTCAGTATGGTGCGCTTTGGCAATGTATTGGACTCATCCGGTTCAGTCGTACCCCGTTTCCGTGAACAAATTAACAACGGTGGTCCCATCACCGTCACCCATAAAGATATTGTGCGCTACTTCATGACCATCAGCGAAGCGGCGCAGCTGGTCATTCAGTCTGCCTCTATTGCTCAAGGCGGTGATGTATTTGTACTGGACATGGGGGAGCCAGTAAGAATCCTGGATTTGGCGCGCGAGATGGCGCTGCTGTCGGGCTACAGTATCAAAGATGACAACAACCCGAATGGTGATATTGAAATCCAATTCACTGGGTTACGTGCGGGTGAAAAATTATACGAAGAGCTACTTTGCGGTGAAAATTGTGAGGGCACTGTTCACCCGCGCATCATGCGCGCCAAAGAAAAGAAAATGGCTCCTGCGGAACTGGAAAAATTATTAATTCAGGCAAAAGGCTTTTGTGAAACCTATCGCTACCAGGAATTATTTAGTTTGATAGTAGATTCGGATGCTGATTTCGATCCCCTCTATGAGATCAGCGACCTCATGCATAAAACCCGCAAAGAAAACGCAAAGCTTTTACTTATTCCTGGGCTGACAGAAAAAAATGACACTAGAGTCAACGGAGGATAAGTTATTTTTTGTTACTTTCCACCATATTACATGGTCATGCTAAACAAATAGAATTCTGCTGGTTGCATTATCTGTTGCACTACTTTGAGTTTTGGAGCCTTTCGGGGCTCTTTTTGTTTTTTTATTTTACCTTAATTCTTACTAAAGCTTATTTCATGGCGATCATTAAATGGTCTTTAATCTCTTAACTAGCTCTGCAATTAGTATTGGTTTCCTGCTTCATTCTCTGATTATAGGGTGTGCGATATTTGTGTTCGCTGGTCTTTTAATATCACATATGAAGGATAATAATTGGCTTTATACTTTTTTTGCTTTAGTAAGTGGCATCTTGATAAATATCCTGTTGCTTATGCTGTTGGGATCGGTAGGGTATTTGAACCCGCTCTGTGTAAGCATAGTGGCAGGTTTGGCACTTGGCGTGGCCTTGTATTGTATGAAAAAAACACTTTGTCAGTTGCCTAAGTGTTCAGTTTTTGCAATAACTTCCTCTTCATTACTTTTTGGATTGACAGCCGCATTCGCATGGCATGCCCCAGGATATTGGGATGATACTTCGTTTCATTTGCCCCTAGCTCGCTTTTATCTCGAACAAGAAGCTATCGTTCTTAACGAATATGTGCGCTTTCCTCTATTTCCTCAAAATACAAATATGTTGATTGTATTGGGATTAATGTTAGGCGATACATTGACAGCGCAAATATTCGCTACTTTGCCATGGTTTGTAATTGGCATAGGCCTGATAGGTATATGCAATTGGCTGATGGGCATGAAGATTCTTGGTGTATTTATTGCGGTATTTTTGGTGAAGTTTATTGGTGCATTCAAAGCAGGTTTTGGTTATGCCTATGTCGATACTGGTTTGGCTATGTTCTGTTGGGCTGCAATTGTTGCTCTTGCTATTTGGTTTGAGTCATACAAAACAAATAAATCCTATAGTTTGAAAGTGCTATTGCTGGCAGGATTTTTTGCAGGAGGTGCTGCAGGTACTAAGTTGTTTGGTGGTATATTCGCCTTTTGTATTTTTGTTTTTATTCTATTAATGACAAGAAACTTGAGATATAGCTTGCTTTTTGGAGGAGTGGTATTAATTAGTGGCGTCTGGTGGTATCTACGTAGCTATTTGATATCAGGCGATCCATTTCATCCTGTCGCAGCTAAATACTTTGGTTACTATCTTTGGAATGAGCATGATTTATTTTCCCAAATTTCCGAGCAAAAGACCCATGGTGCTTTAAGTGAACCATTGAATTTATTGTTGGCACTAAAACAGGCCGGAGTGGTTATTTGGATATTGGCTATTATCGGATTTTTTTATAAGAATATACCCGTTGCTATTAGGGTAATGCAGGGCATATTTATTGCGTATTTCATTTTCTGGTTTTTTGTTTCTCAAGTAGATCGTTATCTTGCCCCTATTGTTGTATTGGGCACTTTTCTTTCATTTTATACGCTCTACAAGCCAGTAGTTTATTTCCGCAGAAAACTTTCTTTTTTTAAGATTGGTAAAAAAGGATTAGTAGTTTCGCACATGCTTATATTACTCCTGTGTCTCTCAGTCGGTGTGAAAGAGGTTAAGCGCAATATTAAAAATTGGGACAATCATCTACTTAACACACATGGATATTCATTATTTTTGAGAGCTAGTGAGATGACCCCATTATATGGGAATCGATTAGTGCAATTGGGTTTTGAAAATGCAGCATATTTCTTTACCGGAACAGCTATTGGAGATTGGTTTGGGGTAGGACGATATACACAAATGATAACTTGCAACGATGATGGTTGTATTCCATTAGGCGAGAGTGAAATGGAAGGCATAATGAATAAATTTGAGAGTAGAATGATTGCAATTTCTTATGTTCGTTATCCTCTATTTAATGCTGAAAATTATAAAAATGAATTCAACCTCATTTTTCAGAACAAACAGGGTGCTCTATTCGTTCTGAAGGAAAAATAAAAAATTATCGCTGAATTTTTTAAATTACCTATAAATCCTGAAAAATAATAAAGGACTCGAGATGATCGATAATAAAAAAACTATAGCCGTCATAATTCCCTGCTATAAGGTAACCCGCCATGTGATGAAAGTTATCGATGCTATGCCGGAGTTGGTGACTTGTATTTATGCGGTTGATGATTGTTGCCCTGAAAATTCCGGTGCTTATATTTTAGAAAAGAATAAAGATCCGCGTGTAAAAGTATTATTTAACGAAAAGAATAAAGGCGTTGGTGGTGCGGTGATGACTGGTTATCGCGAAGCTATAAAGGATAATATGTATATCGCAGTAAAAGTTGATGGCGATGGTCAAATGAATCCGGCATTAATTCCCGATTTCATTGAGCCTATTGTTTGTGGCGAGGCAGATTATACCAAAGGTAATCGATTTTATAATTTGGAGGAAATACACCAAATGCCGAAAATTCGTTTATTTGGTAATGCGGTATTATCTCTTATGAATAAGTTATCTTCTGGCTACTGGGATATATTTGATCCCACTAATGGTTACACTGCAATTCATACAGACGTACTTAAAAAAATGCCTTTTTCAAAGATAAGTGAACGTTATTTTTTTGAGTCAGATATGTTATTCAGGCTAAATACCCTCAGGGCTAAGGTAGTTGATATTCCAATGGATGCACATTACGATGATGAAGAAAGTCAGCTAAAAATAACAAAAATTATTGGTGATTTTTTTTTAAAAAACATTAAAAACACATATAAGCGAATTTTCTATAATTATTTTCTGCGCGATATGTCGCTTGCATCTATTGAGCTGGTGCTGGGTTTATTATTATTGTTATTTGGTACGTGCTATGGGTTATTTCATTGGGTTAACTCTGCGCAAGAAGGAATTGTAACTCCAACGGGAACGGTGATGTTGGCTGTCCTGCCGATAGTGATTGGCGTACAATTAATTCTATCCTTTCTGGCTTATGACATTGAAAACGTTCCAAGGCGTAGAATCCATAAAAAATCATAACTCCGCAGTACTTTGAATATTTACAATATACTTCTTTTTAAGATAAGTAATCTTGGCTTCAACTAAAGTAACCTCTGATAACGCTTTTTAAACATCTAGTTTGATGCGATTTTTTAAAATTTTCTAGATAATTTAAGAGGATAAAAATGAATAAGCCATTATTTATACATTGTCATATTTTTAAAAATGCAGGTACAAGCTTAATAGAGGCCTTTCGTCATGCATTTCAAGAAGATGCTATTGAATTAGAGCCTGCTGATCCTGATGAGTATTTATCTTACGCTGACATAGAAGAAGCATTGGTTAATAATCCACAGTTAGTTTTTATTTCAAGTCATCGTATTAAATTACCTCTTCCGATTTTTATAGGAAATAGAAAAATTATTCCTATAATTTTCTTTAGAGATCCAATGGCTCGATTAAGTTCGGTGTATAGATTTGAGAGAAAAGAAAGAAGGCCAACTGTTTATTCTGCTTTGGCAAAAATTTCTTCTATGTCTATTTTTTTTAATACAATCATTGAGGTGGGGTTTGATGTAATTGTTTCAAATGTTCATGCAGATTTTTGTTCGTTAAGCTCTACTTATAACTTAAATGAGTTTCAGGAATATCTTAAAGATCATACTCTTGTTGGATTAGTTGAAGATAGCAATTTTTCAATGGCGCTTATTGAAAATGAAATGAAGAGATATTATCCAGAGAAATCGTTACCTTTATTTAATGAGAATGTAACTTGTAATAATCGAGATATAATGGCCAACTGCCAAAAAATATTAGAAGAAATGGGGGGCGAAATTTATAAAAAATTAATAATAAAAAATGATATTGACTACCGACTTTATACAATGGTGTATAAGCACTTGTTAAGTAAATGGGTTGTTGAAAAAAACAAAACTGTTTATTTTAATTACTGTAAAAATAATAGAATTAAAATAGATGATAATGATAAAAGAGTGAGATCAATCCATAGTTTGGATTTTATTAAAAATAATAAAATGAAGGAACCTGCCGGGAGTGTAAGATTTGAATCAAAATGGGTTAGATTGAAAAAAATTAGTAAAGCGCAAAATAATAAACCTGTACTGGAAGCAGTAAGAATGGCAGATGTTGGTGAACCAGCAGTGGTGTTTGTGCCAGGTCAAGAGCTGTTTTTTGAATGTAAAACTAGATGGCCAATGAGAGTAAGTTGTCCAGCTATAAGGATTATAATTAAAGACCATAGAGGTAAAAAAATCTTCAATATAACTAAAGTTGCCTTAGAGAACACCTTATCAGGAGTTGATAAAGAATTGTGTGAAACGTATGACGTTAGCATTATCTTGCCGGCGATGATTTCCGGTTTGTATAGTATAGATGTCGACTTCGGAATTGGTTTAAATGGATGTTTTAAGGTGATTGCAACACAAGAGTCTGTATTAGCATTTGGTATAAAGTGTACTAGTCGCGACCTGATCTGACACTTCAGCTTGAAAGAAGAGAGTTACCGGTTTTGAATATGGGTGTCGAATCCTAAAACAAAACCACAAAGGTAACTCTCATGCTACATACTAACAATCCCATCATAAAACACAAAGCTGGCCTGCTGAATTTGGCGGAAGAGCTTGGAAATGTATCAAAAGCCTGCAAGGTAATGGGTTTCTCTCGCGACACTTTCTATCGCTATCAAGAGTTGGCGCAAGAAGGTGGTGTTGATGCACTGATAAGCCGCAGTAAGCGCACTCCCAATCTTAAAAACCGTATCGATCCTGCCATTGAGAAAGCTGTTCTTGATTATGCCGTTGAACAACCTGCGCATGGTCAGCATCGAACCAGCAATGAATTGCGTAAAACGGGTATTTTCGTATCTGGCAGTGGCGTGCGCTCAATTTGGTTGAGGCATGGTGTCGAGAGTTTTAAAAAGCGATTGCAGGCGTTGGAAGAGAAGGTTGCCAAAGAAGGTATTCTACTAACGGATAACCAGATTGCCGCGCTAGAACGCAAGAAAATCGATGATGAAGCCTCCGGTGAAATTGAAACACATCATCCTGGCTATCTTGGCTCGCAAGATACGTTTTATGTAGGAAGCCTCAAAGGCGTAGGCCGGATATATCAGCAAACGTTTGTAGACACCTACAGCAAAGTGGCATTTGCCAAGCTCTATACGAGCAAAACACTGATCACATCAGCTGATCTACTCAATGACAAAGTGCTGCCATTCTTCGCTCAGCAGCAGCTACCTATGCTGAGAATTCTCACGGATCGCGGTACGGAATATTGCGGTCGAATGGATCAACACGATTATCAGCTGTATCTCGCCATCAATGATATTGATCACACGAAAACAAAAGCGCAGTCGCCGCAAACGAATGGCATCTGTGAGCGATTCCATAAAACGATACTGCAAGAGTTTTATCAGGTGACGTTCCGCAAAAAACTTTATGCAACGCTGGAAGAATTGCAAAAGGATCTGGACGAATGGATGAAATACTACAACAATGATCGAACTCATCAGGGCAAAGTTTGCTGTGGTCGAACACCACTGGAAACATTGCTGGATGGAAAGAAGGTTTGGGCGGAGAAGAATTTAGCTTAAATCTAAACTGACAGGCACCCGTAAAAACCGGTAACTGTCAGATCAGGTCTGAGCTAGTACACAAACAATCGTCAAAACCGGTACTGTCAGCTCAGGTTTGAGCTAGTGCTCTTAGGCTAGTTTCTTCTTGCGAATTACGACGCGATATTCTTTCGATACTGCTCGGCATCCCAATTAAGCAATGCTGCTATTTCGTTATTGCTGAGTATGCGCAATTCGGAATCATCAGGTATTCGACTTATTACATTAAAATAACAAAGCAACTGCTCCTTTTTTGCCTGATTAAAAGAATCTAATGCATACACGCCTTTGCTTAAAATAAAGATAAGTTCAGGCTGTTCTGCATTTATTACGTTGGAAAATTCGTCCCATGATGCAAAGATGTTGGCTTTGTTTCCAAGAAATACCACGTGATCAGGATATAATGACCAGTGTGAATTTAATCTATTAAAATATTTTGGTGATGTTGCAAGTAGATTTATATTTTTATCTTCAACAAGATTATACATTCCCAATTTTTTCTGCACTTCGTTTTCAGGAAAATTCGAGACTGCAGCAGTTGGTGGCGCATATTCCTTAAAGCATCTAATCACCTTTTCTATTAAGTCAAGCACTTCTTCCGTACTTTCTGCCGCAAAAACAACGCCATGATTTTTCATAAGTACGATATTGCATTTTGAATTATTTTGTATCGCATCCCATGCCGCTGAGGCCAATTCAGCGCCAGGTTTAAAATAGTTTACCGTAACCCATTCAAATTTTTCGCCAAGAATTTTTTTTAATAAAATGTCACAATCACTGCGAACAAGATAGGCGAGAATTTCGACTGCATGAATGTGCACAACAATGCGCTGAGGCATTAATGCGTGAAGCAAAGTTTCTATGGAAGGTCGAAGTTGTGAGTCGTTTAAAACTCTGGGAGTAAAATTAAATTCATTATTATGTATATGATCAAGAGTGTGAGTTAAATCCACAGGAATAAAAATATCTTTGATATTTGCTTCGGCCAGTCGTGTGCCAGATGCTTTAATCCATAGCGTTTTATCATCTTGTTTCCAAGAAACATTGCCTCCGGCAGCTTGCACTAATAGGCTATCTTCTCCCAATGTTGAGCAAAGCTGGCTAATTTCAGCTTTTAATGATGATTCAGGATTTTTCATAATTAATGTCCCAATACTGCAATTAGTTTTCTGATTTCATTAAACTCTGAGAAGGCAAGATCTGGTGTATTTTCTTCACTACCTATGTCAGAACTGGAGTTCACTTTTTGTAAGGTTATTGCCTCAATAGCTAATTTGGCTCCATAAATATCGTTTACAGCATTATCCCCAATCATCCAAATGCATTTTCCTTTAGGGCTAATTTTTTTCATCGCCATTTCGAATGGGGCAGGGTTGGGCTTGTCAAAGCCAGCCTCTTCGCTAGTAACTATAAAATCAAAATAATTATCGAGTCCGAAATATATTATTTTTCTGAATTGAATTTGAGTTGTCAAATCAGTAATTACTGCCATCGGAATACCTAATAATCTCACATCATCAAGTAGCTCTTTTACATTATCGAATAAAACTGATTTACTTAAAAAGGTTCTCCAATAAGTTTGTTCTAAATCTAGGGCAACGAGTACTTGAGACCCTAATCCCATAATTTCTAGCATGCGTTGAAAATATAAAAGCCGACTATGCGATGAGGCTGTTAATTTCAATCGTTCTTTAACTTCTTTTCGTGCGCTTTTAAACGCCTTATCAAAGTTTTCAGGTGAAATTGAAAAGGTGGAAACAACTTTATCCTTGACTGCATTTAATGCAGCAGCATGAGATGGTTCATATGAATATAGCGTGTTGTCAATATCAAAAAAAATAGCATCTGGAATTTTTGTAAATTTGCTCTGATTTATAAATTTTATCATATAAACCTTTTTGTTAATGCCTGATTAATATGTGAAAGAGTAATAAGTTGCATAATGCCGAGAATGCCATCAGCCCATTTAGGCTCGATATCCAAAAAGTCTATTACTTGGGGGCACATCATTTTTGCTGCAAGGCTTATGTCTTGTGATTGAATATCCCCTTCAATAGTTAATTCAATCTCGCCCAAGTCATTTCTGACTGTCATGTCTACATGCAAACAACATATCCCAACCAAAATTCTATTGAGGGAGGTCTCATTTAAACCGTGACGAGACTTTACTCCTAGTTTAAATCGCAAAGAGACGTTGCTTGTGTCGATCGATTGAAGCATGTGCGGATGTATTGGTTGAATAGAAAACACCAAGTCGGCATGCTTTTCTTGAGGCCTAATAAATAGGCATGCATCAGGTTCCCTTCGTTCAAAAGACTCTAATACTTTTTCTAAGCGATGCCCTCTAATATTTACATCCCTAACCAACTTAAAATGTCGTCTTAGTTTTTCATCTATGTCAAGATAGATACTTAGATTATAACACTCTCTTAGTATTGGCATATAAAGTGCGTGCAAACCACTAGCTAAGATGAAATCATTACTTTTTATTTTGAAAGGCCTGCTCATTCTTCCGGTGTTATGATCATAATGCCTGGAATGAATAGGCTTGCCATCAGTTAATGAAATTAAGTCGCTTGCAAAACTTTCTAAATCATTTGCTTTTGGATTGAGGTGCGTCATTACTTGCCACATTGGTTTTTGACGATCCCATAAGTGATAATCATCTCCCGATAAGGTTGTCACAGAATGGGCCCCAAAAAGCCCTTTTATTGCGTCAGAAAATGTGTCTTTCCCTGACCCTGAATCACCTGCAATACCTATGACAAATGGCTTCCTGCTGAGGCGGAAATAATCATTTCGATTGACATTTTCATGCCAAATCCGGAATGTGAGAATTATGCCTATTGAAACCATTGCTGTATGAATAATAGAGGGGAAATTTTTTCCGAATAGATCTGGAAATTTTCCTATAAAAAATAAAGTGCTAATTGAATATAAAATTGAAATTGTCGAAACTAAGATAATAGAGCTTTGATTGCTGGTCGTTTGATATCTAACCAATAGCGGAATTGCCCAAATAAACCACCCTGGAGATGCAGGTGTTAGTAATATTACAAGTAAAAACGCGATGCCAAGCATCGCATTGAACAGCTCGTAATTTAATCTTTTGGTTCTCCATGTTGCATAAATTGTCAATATATATATTGTTGGAACTAAATATACAGAGAGCTGGGTGTTGAGTTCAAAACCCATTAAGAAAACCTTAGTTATTTCTTGGTTATTGAATAACATACCCATTCCTTCTCTTGAGAAAAGGAATGGGACTATAAATATAAAAAAGCTAATGCTAGCGCCTTGTAAAAATGGAATTAAAAATTGCTGCATTGCTCGATTGTGCAAAAAATAAATAGCAATGAATGGAACAGCGATTACCATGCTCAATTTTGCTGAAATGGCCAATATAAGCAGAAAACCTGAAATTACTGGTCTTGAATGATTAAGAAAGTATAGAGATGATGTCAAAATGACCACAGGAATAAGATCATTGAACCCTAGCCAATAGCTTGCAATAACTACAATGGGCGAAAACCAATATAACAGTAGTAACAAATTATTCTTGTTGGGAATCATTTTTTTTAGCAAAATTAATAAAATAAAATCTGCTAATAGAATTGTTGCACCATATGCCCAAATTAAGGGAAGTTCTATGGTTTTAGCTAGCAAAGCTAGTGGTAGTAAAATAATCCACATTGCATAGCCATAAGGAAATGCGGCAGGGTCTCCATGGTGATTTATCCAGCTATTCCAAGGGTCTAACGTAAATAAATTTGTACTAGCATCAAGAAATGGTACGTACCATTCCGTTACAGGTGTCGGAGAGATAAATAAAATCATTCCTAGTCGCAAAAAAAACCCTATTAAAAATAAAGGATTAAATAGAATTTTTTTCATCTGGCAATAGTTTCCCATAGATCGGGTCGTTTAGTGCAAACCGCATCTGCAATTATGTCATTTTTGTCTAAAAAATTAATCAGCTCTGGGATCGAGGTCTCTGGATTTTTTCCTTGAAGCTCGGGTGATACTAGGCAGGTTTTAAATGATGCTCTTTTTAGAGCTAAAAAATCCTCTTTTGTTAGAGGAAATTTTGTGAAGCAATCAATCCATGTCCATTGAACTTTTCCACTCAAATTTATTGCGGTTTCGATTGATTCAAACTCAGAAATACGCACGGCACAACGACGTTCTCCCAAGTTTGACCATTTAATTAAAAATGGAAATGATTGATCGAGAAAAAAATAATCGTTAATTTTATAGTGATTCATAATTTGAATCAAATTGGATTCTAACCCTTCTTCTTTGATATTTAAAATTAATGTCTGGTGATTATAGTTTTTAATCCAGTCTTCAAATAGTTCGCCTTTAATAAAGGGATCATGATGAATAACCAGGTGTTCGCCATAACTTCGTATATCTACCTCAATACCGTATTTTTGGGGCGTACTAATGAGCTCATTGATTGTATTACGTCGATGTAGAATTATTTGCACTTTGGTTTTTCCTGAGTTGTAAGCTAAATTTGATAGTGCGGAGAATAAATTTTTTCTTGGCCGTCCAGTTCACATTCCAGTGAGAAACGCCATGAGCTCGTTCTCCAAATTTCACTGGAAATCTATATATATTAAGGCTGGATTGTCGAGCCATGTAATATGCGTATAAATCCAAAGAAAAATCGGTAGGTGCATTTTTCCACGATTTAAAAAAAGCCTTAGAAAACATTGTGGGCTGTGCATTAATATCCCACAATTTATTTTTTAGTAAAATTGTTTCAAATATACTCATGCCTATAGTAAATATAATGTCTGCTAATGGACGTCCATAACGACGCCCTTTTACAAAAATGTTTGTCCCATATTTTTGAAAGAATTTAAATCCTTCTAGTGCGTCTTGAGGATCTGTTTGCATATCTGCATGAGTCCAGCCTAAGACATCTCCTGTCGCAGTGTTCAGGCCTGCGAGAATTCCAAAACCATAACCTTGGTTTACTTCAACTCGCACTACTCTGCAGCCGGGGTAAGATGGCAATAATTGTTCGAAAATTATTGAGCTTTCATCTGTAGATCCATTGTCAACTAAAATTACCTCGATGTTATTGTTCAGGGTTATTGATTTGCAGCGCTCCAAAAGCAAAGGGATATTTTGAGCTTCATTATAACAAGGGATAACAAGAGAAAGTTTCATATTTCTTCCTAAGAAGGGTTATGCTTAAATACAAAAAATTTCATTCCGATGAAATTCAAGCAAGATGACACCGTAGTGGCAATTACAAAAGCAATTAATATTGAGTATTCAATTCCACTCATTAAAATTAATGAACTCGAATTAATCGCCACATTAGCTCCTAATGTGACTGTATATAAAAGTATAAACTTTGGTATGCTTCTTCTGGTGCTTTTTCTATGCCCAAAAGTCCACATACGATTAGCAAAATAGGCGAAAACAGTCCCACATATAAATCCACCAGCTTTTGCATATCCAACGTTTAAGATGTTGAAATGATACAAAGTCATATAGGATATATAATCTATTAAGACTGTAAGTACGCCAACAACTAAAAAAGTAATTAGCTCGCGCTTTATCATATTATGCCTTTGGTAAATCAGGAATTGTTTTCCTATAGCGTTGCTTTAATACAACTACGGATTCTGGGGGATATTTCTATCTAAATCTAGTTGATAAGGGTGAGAGCTCCATTTATGGAAACATGATTGCCAATACTCAAATGTTCTTAAATCGTTTGGAGTACCCCATGAAAGATAGTGCTCTACCTCGAATAATTGACAATTGAATCCGAGCTCAATGGCATCGTTAATACAAGAGTCAAGATAAAACTCACCATTAACTCTCCCATCTCTATCAATTAGATTTTTTACAACGCGATGAAAAATATCAGCATTTCTGAATGTGAAGGTGCCCAACACGATAGGGTCGTTTACAGGATTAGCGAGAGGAGTTTTAACTGAAATTTCACTAATTGTACCATTTTGTTCTTTTATCCACCCGAACATTGTGGGGCGGCGAATCGCGTTAGCATTTCGTCTTACGCCCCAGACAATTACATCGACTTCAGGGTTGGATGCTAATAAATTAAACGCTCTTTTGTCATAAATGGTTCCATTGTCACACGCGCCAATAGTGATGGGTTTTGACACTTGAGGAGCATTTTTTTCTAAAGCTTCTAACCCAATTAAGGCTGTGCACGCTTGGCCTTCAGTTACGGATACAATCGTTTCTATAACGGCATTCGGATAAGTGTCTTTCAACTTTTCAATTATTTGATCAACTCCCAACATATCTTTTCGCAAGACAAATACATATTGCTTGGACAAAGGTAAATCAGATGCGGCCTGAATGACCATTGGCATTCCTGATACACTAATTAATGGTTTTGTTAATTCATAACCTTCATTAACAAAACGCTGACCTAAGCCTGCCATTGGGATAATAATTGTACCATTGGGTTCAATTGACTCTTTTTGAGTAGAGGCTAGTTTTTTAAATGCATTAGACCATCCATTGTACTCTTCTACATCTGCAGGAGTTCCCCATTGCATAAAGTGTTGGAGTGGATATACAGTTACTTTCTCTCCAGCAGCAAGCATAGGTTTGTAGGCTAAGCTCACATAATATTCGCCACCGACTTGATATCCTTGGTTCATTGTTTCATGAAAGGCTGTGTTCATAGTGTTGCCGGAATCGAAATAATATGTACCACTAGATGCATATTCTTCCATTCTATTATTGGTATAAGGCTGCTTTTCCTGAATGTCTAGAACCCAACCATTTTCTTCACGCATATAAGCATAGTTTGTACTACCAAGCGTATGAGGATGAAATCCTTTGTATGCGGGAATGGATCCTTTGCAGGATGTTGATTTCACGAATGATTTAAAATGATTCCAATCCCAATAGCATGTGAAATCACAATAATTCACAATAACTGGTTTGATAGGGTCAATTAAATGCGAAACTTGGCGAACAGCATGAATAGGGCCAAGTTTGTGTGAGGGTATGCCTATGATACGACCAGTAGGGCAGTAGTGCTTAAGAATTGATTCCATTTTATAACTAGGCTCATCAAGATGATCCTGATTGCAAATAAATAAAAAATCTTGCTCTCCGGGAAACATATCTATTACATGAGCAATAATCGGTTTGCCATCAATTTCAATAAGTGGTTTGGGAACGGAGTAACCGGCTCGACGAAATCTTTCACCAAAGCCTGACATTGGAATTACAATTTGCATACTTGATATACCTTTTCACTCATTTTAAATAATGATATTGAAGTAGAAAGAAATAATATCAGCAGATTCTTTCTGGATCACATAACAGAACCCACAATGAAATTGGAAGTTGCGGCTACTGAAATTGAATTCTTCAAAAATTCTAGCTGTGGAGCTTTTGCTAAGTTATCGCAATAATTTCGACATATCAGCATTTTCATAGGAAAAAATTACCTATTAGAAAATACTGACATAAATAAATATTTAAAACATAAAATATCCAATATCCAATATCCAATATCCATGTAAATATAAAATTGAATCATGGCGAGCAGATAGATTCTTTTTCTAAAAGAGAATAGCTTCGCTTCATTTGTTATATTTCTCTATTTTGTTAGCAAAGCTCAACTCAAAGCTATTTAGTATTAATTAGTTTTATCTGCAATCATTGATTTGATACTGGTTATTTTGACGTTGAATAACCAGTAACTCGCAGATTGCTACATGAGTGTTTCTGAATTATCAAATTTTGTGTATTTTCAGGAACAACAAACTCTGTAATAAATTTTTCTGGAATGATTTTTAAATTCGCTTCTGGGGCGACACTTCTGCGAACATCATTACCAAAATCTGATGTAAAGAGAATTTCAAACGTGGCTGTAGGAGCAATAGCACATTCAATTCTAACCACAGACATATTACGGATATCATATGATTCCTCAGTGCCTTCTATATCGTGTAGGTCATAACCTTTTGGGAAATAAGCGGTATAAAGTTTGCCGAATCCAGGAAAAGGAGTATTACCAAGATTACGAGGGGTATTATTAGGGGCAAAATCTATAAATAACGTACCTGCGGAGTCTTTTAATAATGAGCTATTACGTAGAAATTTTTCTTTAGGTGCAGCTAAATTCGCGATAAATGAAGATCCAAATTGAGTATGACTAAGAACCCAATTTATTCCATTCACATACATACCACTAGTTGCGACTATATATTTAGCTTCTGTAAAACCGTTTGCGCTTGAAAGATCTTCTAGTGCAGATCGAGTCCATCCTTGTGCGTTTGTTAGCCAAAAATTGGGGATGAATACATATCTGTACGCAAAAAAACTGGCAGAAATAAAAAGGCATAAAATACTAGCTATCGACGTGATGCGAAATAGATAATGCTTACCATTAATAAAATTAAATCCATAGCCAATCAAAATTGCCACTGGAATGGCCATCAGGTCGCCATAATAAGGTGCATTTCTGGTAACTTTTATTATGGGTAAAAAGCTAAGCACGCAACAAATTGCCAGTATGATGCCGATATAGCGCTTTTGGTAAATGGTTATAAATATGGTTGCAACAGCAATAGATAATGAGCAGACTCTCAAGCTGATTTCTTGCCAAGAGAGGGTGCTTAATTCTTGAGTCATATAATCAGGTATTATGCTGTTAGGTATCTGCAGCGCAAGTAAACCGTACCCAACTAGTTTATATAAGCCATCGCTTAATGTTGGTGACTGCTCTATGCCCCCAGCAATTGCAGTTAAGCTACCGAGTTTTAAGTAGCGTGTATAGAAATATAAGACAATAAAGCTTAATAAAAGTAATGCAAACCATTTTATTTTTAGAAGCGCTAATAATTGAGCTTTAACAGGGAAGAATGTTTTTTGATGTATTTGAGAGTCGTTGCTTATAATAAAATTGGTAGCAATTAATAAGCAAACGATTGGCCACACCACCGCACTTTCTTTTGTAAATACGGTAAAAAATATAGAGAGTGCAGCGGCAGATGCCCAAAAATACTGATATTTTGATCCTAGCGTATCGATATAATTTTTAATAAATAAAAGAGATGAGGTTGCAAAAAAAACGAGAAGAACGCTAAACGATAGTCCGTATTCATATAAACCAAAAAAGAGTGCAGGTGAAAACATTAACCATGATGTTGCAACAATACTTGTAAGCGGAGAAAAACCAAGCCTTTTAACAAGGCTTATAAACATCATTGCGGTGCCAATGAAAATAATAACTGAAGTTATTCGCAACCAAAAACTGCTAACACCAAATATAGCCTTCACTGAACTAATGTATATTTCATTGAATACAGGACGATGAAAACCTAGCAATCTATATTGTTCATGATAATCGGGATTGCTCGTGCTATAGAAAACTCTAATGGCATCCCGTATGGAGTGAATTTGAGTATCATCCATCATATGCATAAGCGCATCTCCAGAGAATGGCTCAAATACAGTCCACCCATATAGAATAATGACAGCTGTTATGATAACTAGACGCGCAACCCACCAAGCCATATGTTGATGTTTGTTTTTTTTCATGCAGTAGCTCAATATTTTAAGAGAGTTTCAAGTAAGGTTTGATGATATATTAAGTTATTAGCGTAAATAATTTATTGGCTATCCTCAACTCTAAAGATGCCTACATCTATTGAACCTTGATTGCTTTGTAGCTGAATAACTACCCTTTTATCTCCAGGAGACAAAATTTGCTCTGCGGCGATGGATGCTGTTATTAAACTACCATCTACTGTCGTAATTAATGCAGGTTTGCCATCAAATAAAACTTTTGCTTCATTCAAATTTTCTGTCATGGATAGGCGCATCCAAAGCCCCATGCCTTGATCTGCTTGAATGTTTGGGTTCACCCCTGCTTTAGTTGACTGTGGCCCCCAATCAATTACCTCGTTAACTGTTAACTCTCGTTTGGAAGGTGTTTCCGTCATCCTTGCATCGGATTTTAGCTTGCTATTGTCTACAGCTTTAGAGTCTTTTGTCGGAACCTCTTGGCTACATGACAACAGCCCCAAAAGTGCAATAAAAATGTAATGTGTTTTCATAATCTACTTTTGTCGTTAGAGAGTGATTTATCGGATTGATCTTTGTTTCTAAGTTTTATTTTTTGCTTGAAAGAAAGAGCAGGTTTCTCTATTAAATTCCAGGATAAATAACCAATTGGTATGGTTAAAAGCAAGCTAATAATGAAATTCTTCCATGGTGTCATTTCAGGGGAAATTGCAACGATAAGTTGTTGTATTGGCCATCCCCATAAGTAAATCCCATAAGATGGGTCTCCATATTTTTCAATATTCAGATGAGGCGTTTGATAAGCAAACCAGAAACAAAAATAGGCTACTGATATGGCGAGCAGATAAAAATAACTATCGGTTAACCTGCTTATATAAGTCAAGAAAATAAGAGCCAGTAATATTTTTAAATTAATTTGAATTTTATCTTTATATAACTGAGCTATGATTCCGAGGCAAAAATAGCCAGCGACTTTCACCCATCCGCTGTGCAGGGGAAGCAGCTGCGGATTAGTTTGTGCTGCAATAAAAAATCCTATAAACAATAAGGTGCATAAAATTCTATAATTTAATATGCCGAAAATACCAAGCAGTGCAACTAGAGCGTACATTCGCATTTCTGCAGAAAGCGTCCATAGAGATCCATTCATAGACGTCATTTTGTGGTCTTCAAATACCCCTGGCAGTGTCCAGGCCATATTTGATGAGAATGACAAGTTTTTTATTACATACTTATAGGTGTCACTATGTTTGTAGTATTCATTTGTATTGAGGTTGGTCACCAGTGGACCTATGATAAATGAACATACTAACAGCAACACAAAAAGTGCAGGAACAATCCGCAATAACCTTGCTGTCATATAATCAACAATGTCATTCCTTTTTAAAAAGCTGCCCGATACCATAAATCCACTTATTACAAAAAACATAGATACAGCTAAATCCCCGCTATATCTTCCCCAGTTATAGTGTAAAAAAATATCTTTAACGCCTGCATCCAGGGTTAATGCAAAACTGTGCCCATAAATCACCATGCACGCTGCTATTATTCGCAACAGAAGGAAGTTGTCTTGTTTTCGGTTTTCATAATATCCAATTGAAGGCATAGCGATCCTAAATACTCGGTAGTTTTTTTCGTAGAATAACGATATAAAATATTTATCTCGCTGTTTTTATAATCACTATAATTTTTTGGCGAGTTAAAATTGCAACGGTATTTCAGTTTGAGCTCTATTGAAATCTTCAGGTATTCCAATATCGATAAAAAAATCACCCGATTTACAGGCGTATAAATTCGTTGCAACCAGTTTTTGTATTACCGCTGTTTCGAACGCAAATGGTGGCGGTACATTAATGCACTTAAAAAGTGTCGCAGGAATATCATATATTCCTGCATTGATAAAACCCGGTGCAGAAGTAGATTTCTCACCAAAACTGGTTACCAGACCCGAGTGCTCTTCAAATGTAATGGCACCATAGCGGCCTGCATTTTCGACATGCTTTACTACAATCCCAACACCGTCAGGCTTGTCATGGTTGCGCGCACGTAGATCGCTGAGATTGGCATGGCACAAGCTGTCCCCGTTCAATACAAACAGGCGATCAGATACTGCTTGTTGCAATGCAAGTTTTATCGCTCCACCCGTACCCAATGGTTCGGTTTCTTCTGCGTAAACAATAGGCATACCTTGATATTCCGAACCAAAGTAATCCCGGATCATCTGTGCTTTGTAGCCGACGGATAAAATAAACCGCGTTACGCCGCTGCGTATTAAATAGTCCAGTTGCCACGCAAGAAAGGGTTTTCCTGCTACTGGAGCCATAGGTTTAGGCAAGTCTGGCACCGCTTCACGTAAGCGAGTGCCAAAACCTCCAGCAAGAATAATTGCTTCGTACACGATATTAATTTCTCGGAAACATAGCGGCTTCAACTAAACCGCAAATGATGTGACCAATGGCAATATGGCCTTCTTGAATTTTTGGCGTTTCTTTCGATGGCATACGCAAGGTGATATCGCACATGTCGGCCATCTTGCCACCCATTAATCCTGTGAATCCGATGGTTTTGAGTTTGAGTTGCTGTGCTTCTTGAAAGGCTGCAATTACGTTAGCTGAATTGCCAGAAGTGGATATCCCAATAAATACATCACCTTCTCTGCCTAGTGCTTGGACTTGTCTCGAGAATAAACGCTCATAGCCATAATCATTTCCAATGGCGGTTAATATTGAGGTATCGGTTGTTAATGCAATTGACGCGAGGCCAGGGCGATCATAATGAAAGCGGCTGACAAATTCCCCGGCGATATGCTGGGCATCTGCTGCTGATCCACCATTACCCGCGATCAGCACCTTTCCTCCATTGCGCAGTGTTTCAACAATGGTTTCTGCACAACTCACAACTTGATTTAAGAGTGCTTTGTCTGCTTGGATGTCTGCAATCAATGTTGCTAATTTGGATAATTCATTTTCGATAAAATTAATCATATTACTCTCCAAGAGTGTGCGCCATGTTCAACAAAAACTGCTGTCATAACCTGGCCGTTAAAAGTTTCTAGGGTACGTATCACATTGGGACGTTTGGCTGGATCTACTAAAAACATCATAAATCCACCACCTCCAGCGCCAGAGACTTTACCGGCAACTGCTCCAGCATTTATGGCAGCGTTGTAAATGGTTTCTATGCTTGAATTGCTGATGCTACTGGCCATCTTCTTTTTGGCTTCCCAGGAGGAGCGCAGCGATTGGGCTAAATTCTCAAAATTCCCTTGAAGAATTGCTTCTTTCATTTTCTGTGCTTCTGCTTTTACATCATGCAATGCGTTAAGTGCATCATTGTTGCGATCAACTACGTTGTTTGTCTGCTCTTTAATGATATTAGCGGACTCACGTGAAACTCCGGTGTAGAACAGTACAAGTGATGACTCCAGTTCAGCCAGATGATTAGCCTTGACGCGCAAGGGGTTAACAATGACACGGTCGTTGTAGAATTCCATAAAATTAAAACCACCAAAGGCGGCTGCGTATTGATCCTGTTTTCCTCCCGCCAGCTTCAGGTCAACGCGTTCTATTTCGTATGCAAGTTTGGCTATGTCATATTCGCCAAGTGGAAGTGCAAGATATTCAACAAAGGCCTGTACCATGGCTACAACCATAGTTGATGATGAGCCAAGACCCGAGCCGGGAGGTGCTTCGCTGTGCGTAACTAAAGATATTGGTAGAGGTTGCCCATCCAAAAAATCCGACACTATTCTGTTATAGACGCCAGCATGTAGTCCGAGGCCAGAGGTAGCTTGAACGCTTGCAGTGGCTTCACCTTTCCATTCAGCACCTATATCTGCCGCGATAAACTCTACGCCATCCTTACAGTGTGATAGAGTTGCATAAGCATATTTATCAATGGTGGCATTTAACACACATCCTCCAAATTCATCTGAATAGGGGGAGACATCGGTGCCACCACCCGCGAGCCCTAACCTTAAAGGTGCTCTGGCGCGTACTTTTCCACTTAGCTTTGCAATATTTAAATACATGACTATTTCTAATTTTCGTTGGTTGTGTTGAGTTGTAATGCTTGACCGAGCATGTTTTCCATTGCTTTTTCAGAGAAGCGATTCAGGACAAATGTCGCGCCGTTGTGCGACGTTTTGAGCCATTCATCGTTATCTTTCAGGAGTGTACATACGTATCCTGCAAAGGCCGAGGCATCTGAGGTCACCGGTATTAGTTTATCAAGTTCAGCCAATCCTTGCGCGCCAATTTCTGTTGTTACTAATGGAGTTCCATAGGCCATGGCTTCAATTACTTTATTTTTTATGCCTGCGCCATAACGCAGGGGAACTACGGCAACACGTGCTGTTAAGTAGTAGTGCAGCAGTTGTTCATCGGTAACATACCCAGTAACAATAATATTTTCGGCAGCTAAGGCTTTTACATCATCGGATGGATTGGAGCCAATTAAGTACACCATAATATCCGGAATGGTTTGGCGTACGATAGGTAGTATCTCATTGATGAACCATTTTGCCGCATCTGCGTTTGGAGGATGCCCAAAGCCTGCGACAAAAATAATAACATTATCCGCTATTGCCGAGCGCTTCAAATACTCCGAGGCTTGGCCGTAAGTGTATGGGGAGATAGTTTGTGCATTAATATCTGCGTAATTTTGATTGATAAAGCTAGTTTCTTCATCTGATGGATAAAGTACGATGTCGACAGACTTCCAGATGCTGCTTTCCATTTGCAAGTAGCGCTCAGCATCTTTAAGCAAGCTATCATTATTGGTTATCTCGGCTTCATTTTTAATTCTGGCAAAATGTAGATCGTGACCATAATACGCAACTCTGATATCGGGAAATTTTGCAAGGACTTCAAGATAGTTGATGCTTATATGAGGTCTGCTTAACAATACTTGAGTTATTGCGCCTTCTGAGGATTTAATCCATTGTTCAAATTTTCCAGTGTATTCGTGGCCATAAAGAACCTCCACGCCAAGTTGCTGTAATTGTGGAGTGTATGTTGGGTCATACCAAAGATTGTCTGGCCAAAATTTTACATTGCATCCCATGCGTAGCAATGATTTTATAAATGCAACCATAGTGCGCGAGCCAGCATCTCTGTCTGGTTGCGGGACATAATGATCAACAATGACAACGCAAGGTTTTCGCAGCGATTTATCCCGAGCGCTGAAAACAAGCTCTGCATTTTTGGGGTGTGTGTTAAGTACATTCTGCCATTTTTCGAGAAATTTCGTTTGATTGGCAACTTGATAGGATTTGACTCCTGTGCCGTGTACATCTGTTCCATTCGATACTCCTTCATAATGGACTACTATCGATGCAGGCTGATAGTAAAGCTTAAGGCCCGCTGCTCTCACTTTGAAGGCAAGATCAGAATCTTCGCAATATGCAGGTACATAGCGTTCATCAAACAAGCCAAGTTCAATGAAAAGACTCTTTTTGATAAGCAGCGATGCACCCGATGAATAATCCGCTTCTTTTATATAATTGAACTCCGGTAAGCTTGGGTCTTGTAGTCTTCCATAATTCCAGGCGGAGCCATCCCTCCATAATATGCCTCCCGCTTCTTGCAGTCTGCCATCTGGATATACAAGTTTCGATCCAACCATGCCGCAGTCATTATGGCGATTGAATACGTCCAGCATGGTATCCAGCCAGCCTTCCGTTACTTCTGTGTCGTTGTTTAGTAAATAAATGTATTCGCCATTTGCAAGGGATGTTGCTCGATTGCATGATCGTACAAAGCCAAGATTTACAGGATTTACTTCATAGCGAAGCCCTTTTACCTGTTGTAGCCTATGGATCTCATGGTCTGGCGACCTATCCTCCAGTACAATAACTTCGATTGATGCCTTCGGCTTGTATTTGGCGATGGATTTTAGGCATGTCAGCGTGATGGGCAGATTGCCATAACTAGGAATGACAATTGAAACTAATGGTTTTTCTATGCATGGCAATTCCAGTGACTCTAGAGTTGCTTGAATATCGTCAGGTGAAACAACACCGTCTGTTTTGATTGCCAGCGTTTTTGGATTTACTCGTCTTTTCCAAATTTCATAATGGACAACCCCTTCAAAAAGCGGTCCCGCAATACGATATGCGCAAGTGGCTAAAAAATCTTTAGTGCGCTTATTGAGTGGTAATTTCTTATAAGTATTTCGGCCAAATTTTTGTATATGAGGGCGAAGAGAGTTGGCAACCACATCAGTTTCCATGCGAAACAATCTTCCCAGAAAGCGCAGAGGCTTTGTCACTCTCCAAGAGCGCGATCGAATAATTCTTTGGTAGTCATGAGTTTTGGTTGCCAATTCAGTTGTGATTTTCGAGAGTGACATTGTAGTGCTATCTAAATTTGCTTTTATATCATTTTTCTCTGCAAGCGATTGCAGTAATGATTCGTTTAATTCTCTTAGTTTCAGTGCCATCTCTGCTAATTCTTTAGCCTGTGCGGAATTACAATTTTTGTGGTGCTCAATTTGAATCTGTAGCTCGTTAATTTGCTGATTGGCAACGGAAAGATATTGGTTGTTTTTGGCAGTCAATATGTTTTCTTCTGCAAGCAAATTTAAGCGATGTAAATCCAGATTAAGTTTGTTTAGTTCTTGGGATTTTTCTTCATCAGCTTTTCTAAGCGCAAATAGTTCTTCGTCAAGCCGGCGAGCCCACTTTATTTTATCTTCAAGCTCGGAGTGCAATTGGTTAATACGTTGGTTGGCAATAATCAGGTTTTGATCATTGTTTTTGGCCCATAAAGTACGCTCTTCTACTAGTAAAAGAGTACGATTTAATTCGAGAGATAATGCTTGTATGTCCTGAGATTTTTTTTCATTTTCTAGTCGTATAGCTGTTGTCTCTGTTATGAGATTTCGAATATGCGAAGATTTATCTTCTAGTTCTGACTTTATTTTTCGTAAATAATCACGACTTTCTTCCAGATCACTATTTAAATTTTTTGCCCAGTTGGTACGCTCATCAAGCATAGCTCTAAGTCTTGTCAGTTCGAAGTTGAGACTTTCATTTTCAGCAGATTTTGCCTGTAATGCACTGTTTTTTAGTGCAACCTCTTTGGTGTTTTGGTCAAGTAACAATTTGGTTTTATTTATCTCATCTTCTTGCAAATTTAATTCTTTCAGAAGATCTGCATTAAATTGGCGTTCTTTTTCCAATGAGTCGTTTAATTGCAGCGCCCAAGAAGAGCGTTCTTCAAATTCTTCTTGTAAAGTTTTCAGTTGTGTGTTTCTAGTGTTGAGTTCTTCGTCAAGACCGCAAGCCCATTTTTTTGCCTTTTCTGTTTCATTAATCTGTGTTGTTATTATACTTTCATGAATGATGCTGGCTTGATTTGCAATATGGGCCAGTATTTTTATTTTGTGATTTGAATCGTTTATTTCTACGATTGAGTAGATTTCTCGTGATGGAATAGAGATTCTGCTTATTTCAGAGAAAGACTTATAATCAAGAGCGACAACCACAGCTGATGCCTGGCCAGTATTTTCGACATTTCTTGATCTGCTTAGTCCAACAAATAAAACGCCATTGCGATAATAGATTCCTCGTGTATATCCATCGAGCTTTATACGACGATAGATTTTTCCATCTTCGTTAAATTCTATGACTTCATTTGTTTCAGAGTTGGCAACCAGTAGGTTATTGCCTATAGCATATGGAGAGTGTGGCTGCGATAATCCAGTAATAATAGGTTGCATTGTGGCAAGGTCATATATTATTCCTTTGTTCGCACTATTGTTTTTATATTCTCGATGCGCGGTGAAGGTGCCAAAAGCAGAAGCAATAACTTTGTTATTCCATACCGCAACACAATTTAAGTGGGATGAATCATTGTCGCCTGGCAGCATCCATTTTTGTTTTAGACGTAGAGTATCATCAAGCTGAATAACTTCATTCGTTGTTGTACTTACTAGGTAATAAAAGCTTTCATGGATGAGTACATCATGAATGTCATCAAATTTAATTGTTGATTGCAAGATTTCAGAATAGTCATCCGAGTAAATTGCAATACTTGCAGGTTGTAGTCCGCGGATTAGCTTTCCTTCTGTGTAACAAAGACCTGTAGTATTTAAGGAGTCTAATTTTTGGGGTGTTTCATTGTGAACGAAGTAAATGCCGCCATTATTGGGACATGAAACAAATAAATCTGTGAATAAATTTTTCATTATCTATAGGTGCTCGCGCTTATTTCCAGATTAACAACTTCAGTTTCAACGTTGTTGATTATTGGCAATACTCTGAAAGCTACTGCATCAACTATACGGTGGACAAAGGTTTCTTCTCCATTGACTACTCCAAAAATCCCTGCATTCATGAAAAATGTACCTGGATTAAGATTACAAGTAAACGAGAAGTCTACCTCAATGCTTTCCCCTGCTTTTACAAGCGGAATGGCATCTTGAAATGAATGGGCTGAATGGGCGCCGCCCAGCATTAAGCCCGACACGGATTTAATAGACATACCAAAACGAACACAAGAAATCTCCCT
This sequence comes from Cellvibrio sp. PSBB023, assembly GCF_002007605.1. Taxonomy (NCBI): domain Bacteria; kingdom Pseudomonadati; phylum Pseudomonadota; class Gammaproteobacteria; order Cellvibrionales; family Cellvibrionaceae; genus Cellvibrio; species Cellvibrio sp. PSBB023. The sequence continues at coordinate 3,654,830 of NZ_CP019799.1, forward strand.
GTCGAAAATAGCTTTGAAACGATAGTTGTATCGACGTCCACGAATCAAGCCATTAACTCGATCATTCGTTGAGGTAAATATTGCAGGTTCTTGTATTGTTGCCCCTTTTGCTTCGTACAGAATGGTATTCTGGGGTTTTAGATGTTCGTCGAATGTTTCTTCAGTTAGCTGTGTACGCTCTTCCGTCTTGTTGCTAGAGGCATTACTGTTTTCTACCGCGATATTGTCTTCAATTAAATCTCCAATAACGATTGAATCTTTTGAATACAGTATTTTTTGATATAAGTCGATAACTTTCTTTGGTTGACCATCCAGAAGTAATTGGCCTTTATTTAATAAAATTGCTCTATCGCATAATTGAAGAATTTGGGATGCGGAATGAGATACAAAAAGGATGGTGGTTCCGTTGTTCTTGATTTCTTCAAGTTTTGCAAAGCATTTTCTTTGAAATAACTCATCACCTACAGCAAGGGCTTCATCAATAATTAGGATTTCTGGTTCAATATTGATAGAGACAGAAAATGCCAAGCGAACCATCATTCCGCTGGAATATGTCTTAACAGGTTGATTAATAAAATCACCTATATCTGCAAATGCAATGATACGCTCAAGCTTTGAGTTTATTTCTTCTTTGGTGAGGCCAAGAATGGCTCCATTCATATAAATATTATCAAGTCCACTGTATTCTGGATTAAAGCCAGAGCCAAGCTCTAACAGTGCGGCAATACGCCCATCAATTGTTATGGCGCCAGAGGTTGGTGTTAGTGTGTTACATATTAATTGTAATAAGGTTGATTTCCCGCTGCCGTTGCGGCCCACAATTCCTACAGTTTCACCTCTTTTTACATTAAAAGAGATTTCTGATAATGCCCAAAACTCTGTAAAATATTGCTTTGCTTTCATGCCTAATGCATGTCGTAAGCTGGGATAAATAAACTGTTTTAGTCTGTCACCAGGTGTTGCATATATGTGAAAGCATTTACTTATGCTATTCACACTAATAGAAATTTCAGATGACATCGGCAAACCCTTTTTTTGTTTTCTGAAACCAAGCATAGCCGAGCCAAAAAATAGCTGAGCCAGACAAGCTGTACATCAATAGTCCACTCCAATTTGGATATTGGCCAAAAATAATGACGTTACGCGATTGTTCAATAATAAAAGTCAAGGGGTTCATGTTGAGTAGGAAACGATATGCTTCCGGTACTACTTCTGCGGAATAAAAAACAGGCGCCAGAAATAGCATAACTAATGTAATAATAGAGACGGTTTGACTAGTGTCTTTAATGAACACACCGAGTGAGGATATTATCCATGCCAGCCCAAGAACTAGCAGCATAAATGGCATGAGAATAATTGGGAGTAAAAAAACAGTGAGGTGCAACGAATGATTTACTAGTGCGTATGCAATTAATAGTACTGCCAAGGAGATACAGGCATGAAACAGGGCTGAGCCCAAGGATATAATTGGTAATATTTCGAGGGGGAAAACTACTTTTTTTACATAATTCACATTGCTTGTAATTAATGTTGATGCTTTATTTAATACGTCAGATAAAATTCCATGAATGATAATGCCAACAAACATAATTATAGCATAATCGAATTGGCTTTGATTTGAGGCCTCTCCCCAGCGCGATTTAAAAATCACAGAAAAGACAAATGTATAAACAGAAAGCATAAGAATAGGATGAAACAGTGACCATCCCAAGCCTATTATTGAACCTTTGTATTTCCCAGTTGACTCGCGTACTGTCAATTGATGGATAACGTGTTTATTAGTTAAAACGGTTTTCGCTAGTTTAATTAACGAGGTGCTTTGGTTATATCTTGAATTCATTTTTTAGCTCTAAACTTAAATTATTGAGCATTTAATTTATTGATAATAGACGAGGTAATCTCATCAATATTTTTATCTGATGTATCTATGCTTATCCACGGTGTTTGTGGCGCCTCATAGGGAGATGAAATGCCCGTGAAGTTTTCGATGAGTCCCGCCCTGGCTTTTTTATAGAGTCCTTTTACATCTCTTTTTTCACAAACAGATAGCGGTGTTGATAGATATATCTCAAAAAAATTATGCTCTCCAATAATCGATTTCGCGATTCTTCTATCCTCATCTAATGGAGATATAAGGGCACAAATTACAACAATTCCTGCATCGTTGAGTATCTTGGCGACTTCAGCTGCTCTGCGGATATTCTCTTTTCTATCGTCGAGACTAAAACCCAGGTCTTTGCATAATCCAGAACGAAGAATGTCACCATCTATAATATATGTGCAGAGATTAGAGTTGGCGAGTTGATCTGCTAGCGCAATGCTCACGGTAGTTTTTCCTGAGCCACTCAGGCCAGTTAGCCATAACGTTGATGTTTTCATAAAAGCTTATTCTGTGAGAAATTGATGTAGTGTTGCAGCGTTCATATCTTTTGTGCTTAGGAGTGGGCCATTTGTAATGTCGGGCCAAGTGATTCCTATTTCTTCATCATTCCATAGAAGAGCACCTTCATGCTCAGGTGAGTAGTAGTTAGTCGTTTTATAAAGAAATTCGGCTGTATCACTCAGTGTTAAAAAGCCGTGAGCAAACCCCTCTGGAATCCATAATTGACGTTTGTTTTCGGCAGAGAGATGTACACCAACCCATTGTCCAAAAGTGGGTGAGGATTTGCGAATATCTACGGCAACGTCAAACACCTCGCCTTGTACGACACGTACCAGTTTACCTTGTGCCATGGGTGGTAATTGATAGTGCAAGCCGCGCAATACGCCTTTGCTAGATTTGGAGTGATTGTCCTGTACGAACTCTTGTTGTAGGCCTGTTGCTTCTATAAATAATTTTTTATTGAAGCTTTCAAAAAAAAAGCCGCGTTCATCGCCAAATACTTTTGGTTCAAAAATAATAACATCGGGGATTTCGGTTTTAATTGCGTTCATGTCTGACCTTATGCGGTGTAGGCGCTGATATTTTTTAATGCCGATTGCCAATCGCTTGGTGCTATGCCAAATGCATTTTCCAATTTGCTGCAATCGAGTTTTGAGTTGGCAGGGCGTTTTGCCGGTGTTGGGTAGTCGGCAGTTGTGATGGCATTGAGTTGCGGTATCGCCTTGTTATAAAGCCCTGCTTGCTCAACGTGGGAAAAAATCTGTTGGGCAAAACCAAACCAGCTGATATGGGGGAGGCCTGCATAGTGGTAAGTACCCCAGGGAGTCGTGTTACCTGTGGCGTAGTGTTTGGCAATGCTGAGCAGTGCGTTGGCAATATCGCTGGCGTAGGTGGGGCCGCCTTCCTGATCGGCCACTATGCCGAGAGTGTCCCGGGAGCTGCCGAGGCGTATCATGGTTTTAACAAAATTATTGCCATGTTCACCAAATACCCAGGCGGTGCGCAAAATAATGTGTTTGTCATTGGCGGCGGAGACGGCTTGTTCGCCTTCCAGTTTGCTATGGCCGTATACACCTTGCGGTGCGGTAGTGTCGTTTTCGCTGTAGGTGCCTGTTGCATCGCCTGCGAATACATAATCGGTTGAGATATGGAATATCGCGGCGCCATTATCTTTGGCCGCGCGAGCGAGGTTGGCGGGGCCATCGCGATTGATGGCATAGGCCAGTGCCTGTTCTTGTTCGGCTTTATCGACGGCGGTGTAGGCTGCCGCGTTGATAATAATGTCGGGTTGGTATTGTGCGACAGCGCTATTAACAGCGACGGAGTCACTGATATCTAATTCGGTGCGAGTCAGTGCGACAAAATCCCATCCTTGTTCACGCAATTGTTGCTGCAGGCAGTAACCTACCTGGCCATTGGCGCCGGTCACTAAAATTTTCATGCCTTGGATTGCTCCGCAATTTTTAACAGATACTGCCCATAACCGGTTTTGGACAGCGCCTTACCTTCAGCAATTAATTGTTCTTTGCTAATCCATTTATTGACGAAACCTATTTCTTCCAGGCATGCCACTTTGAGGCCTTGGCGGTGTTCAATGGTTTGCACAAAATGACCCGCCTCAAGGAGGCTTTCGTGAGTGCCGGTGTCTAGCCAGGCGTAACCGCGACCCAGCAGTTCTACATTTAAATCGCCGCGTTCCAAATAGGCATTGTTAACGCTGGTAATTTCCAGTTCACCACGGTGGGAAGGTTTGATGGTTTTGGCAATTTCAATCACGTCGTTGTCATAAAAGTACAACCCTGTTACCGCATAATTGGATTTTGGCTGTTTGGGTTTTTCTTCGATGGAGATTGCGCGCATCTGTGCATCAAACTCCACCACACCAAAACGCTCAGGGTCATTGACATGATAACCAAATACGGTGGCGCCAGTTTTGCGTGCTACTGCACTTTGCAGACTTTGTGTGAGGCCGTGGCCGTAGTAAATATTGTCACCTAACACAAGGCAGACATTGTCTTTGCCGATAAAGCCTTCGCCAATAATAAATGCCTGGGCTAGGCCATCCGGACTTGGCTGTACAGCGTAGTTCAGGCGAATACCGTATTGCGAGCCATCGCCCAGCAGGCGCATGAAACTGGCGGAGTCTTCCGGGGTGGTAATAATGAGGATGTCTTGAATACCCGCAAGCATCAGCACTGAGAGCGGGTAATAAATCATGGGCTTGTCGTAGATCGGTAGCAGCTGTTTAGAAACACCTTTGGTAATAGGGTGTAAGCGGGTGCCGCTGCCTCCCGCCAGAATAATACCTTTCATAGAAAATCCTGAAGTTCTGTAAAGGAGTCACCGGCACATTCATGCCGATGAAAAGTTATTGTGTGCCGAGACGTTCGCGTTGGTAGCTGCCGTCCTGAACACGTTGTGCCCAGTTGAGGTTTTCAAGGTACCAGATAACGGTTTTGCGGATGCCAGACTCGAAGGTTTCTTCGGGTGACCAGCCCAGCTCGCGCTGGATTTTGCTTGCATCGATAGCATAGCGAATGTCATGACCGGGGCGATCTTGTACAAAAGTAATTAAATCCTTGTGTGCTTTGATGCCTAATGCGGTTTGGCTGAGCGGACGCAATTCGTCTAGCAGTGCACAGATAGTATGCACGACCTCAATATTTTGTTTCTCATTGTGGCCGCCAATATTATAGGTCTCGCCAATTTTGCCTTCTGTAACAACTTTGTACAGTGCACGAGCGTGATCTTCTACAAATAGCCAATCGCGGATTTGATTGCCTTTGCCATAAACCGGTAGAGGTTTTCCTTCCAGTGCATTGAGGATAACCAGTGGGATTAACTTTTCAGGGAAATGATAGGGACCATAGTTGTTGGAGCAGTTGGTGACAAGGGTTGGCAGGCCATAGGTACGGCGCCAGGCGCGGACCAGATGATCCGAACTGGCTTTACTGGCAGAGTAGGGTGAGCTAGGCGCGTAGGGCGTGGTTTCGGTAAACAGGTCTTCCGGCCCTTCCAGGTCGCCATAAACTTCGTCCGTGGAAATGTGGTGGAAGCGGAAGGCTGCTTTGCGTGCATCGGGTAAGTCCTTCCAATAATTACGGCTGGCTTCCAGCAATTGGTAGGTGCCTACGATATTCGTCTCAATAAACGCAGCGGGGCCATCGATAGAACGATCTACGTGACTCTCGGCTGCCAGATGCATCACCGCATCTGGTTGGTGCTGGGCAAAGACTCTGTCCAATGTGCTGCGATCACAAATATCCACTTGTTCAAAGGTGTAACGCGCGTTATCGGCAACGCTGGTTAGTGATTCAAGGTTGCCGGCATAAGTCAGCTTATCCAGATTGACGACATGGTCGGTAGTGTTGTTAATGATGTGGCGTACAACGGCTGAGCCGATAAATCCGGCGCCGCCGGTGACCAAAATTTTCATAATTACATCCTGTTCGTTTTGTAGATTACTGACGGCCAACAGAGTAGTAGGTAAAGCCGCGCTTCGCTAATCGCTTGGGGTCGTACATATTGCGGCCATCAAAAATGGTTGGCTGGCTGAGCATGGTTTTGATCAGGTCGAAATCCGGGGCGCGGAAGGCTTGCCACTCGGTGACGATGATCAGTCCATCGGCATGTTTAAGTGCGCTTTCTTTGGTGCCGCACAGCAGCAGATCGTCGCGGTTGCCGTAAATACGTTGGGTTTCGTTCATGGCTTCCGGATCAAATGCCTGTACCTTGGCGCCAGCTTCCCAGAGGGCTTCCATCACGACGCGTGCTGGTGCTTCGCGCATATCATCCGTATTGGGTTTAAAGCTCAAGCCCCAGAGTGCAAAGGTTTTGCCTTTGAGGTCGCCGTTGAAATGTTTGTGGATCTTGGCAAATAAGGTGGTTTTTTGTTCGTTGTTGCGTGCTTCTACGGCCTTTAACACTTTGGCGTCGAATTTGATATGGTCGGCTGTCTGGATCAGTGCCTGCACATCTTTCGGGAAGCAAGAGCCGCCATAGCCAACACCAGGGTAGATGAAGTGGTAGCCAATACGGGGGTCACTGCCTATGCCGTGACGTACCGCTTCAATGTCGGCGCCGAGGATTTCGGCGAGGTTGGCCATTTCGTTCATGAAACTGATCTTGGTGGCGAGCATGCAGTTGGCGGCATATTTGGTCAGCTCGGCGCTGCGCACGTCCATCACGATGATTTTTTCGTGGTTGCGATTAAAAGGAGCATAAAGTTCGCGCATCACATCTTCGGCGTCTTTGTTGTCAGTGCCGATCACAATGCGATCTGGCTTCATGCAGTCGGCAACAGCAGAGCCTTCTTTGAGGAATTCTGGATTGGAGATGACATCAAAGGTGAGCTGGCTCTTACCTTTGTTTTGCAGGACTTCGGCGATTTTGGCTTTGACCCGGTCGCCTGTGCCGACGGGTACTGTGGATTTATCCACTACAATTTTGTGTGATTCCATGTGCTCGGCGATGGTGCTGGCAACCGCGAGTACATACTTAAGGTCAGCGGAGCCGTCTTCATCGGGTGGTGTACCTACGGCAATGAACTGTACTTCGCCGTGTTTAACACCATGGGCGGCATCGACAGTGAAACTCAAGCGACCGGCGGCGAAGTTCTCTTTTACCAAAGGCTCAAGGCCGGGTTCATAGATCGGGATACGGCCCTGCTTTAAGGCCTCTACCTTGTCTGCATCTACATCCACACAGACAACATCATGGCCCACTTCAGCCAGAATTGCTGCCTGCACCAAGCCGACATAGCCAATTCCAAAAACGGTAACTTTCATGGTGAGTTATATCCTTTATAAGACAAAGAGAAAAACCAATTCAATAATCCAGCGAGAATAACGATTGTTGCGGCGCGCGTGAGCAAAAACAGGTTGCAGGTATGCGAGTGGCATGACAGTAACAAAGGGGTTCTGATGTGTAATTGCCGTGTTTATCATGCCAGTATTCTGGTCATTGCGGTGGTTGTAGCGCTTCGCCGCGCCTTATTACCACCGGCCGAATGCGGCGAAGTCTACCTTGTTTGGCAAGTGGCGTTCAAATCCAATTTAGCCAGTCTGCGGATTGTGTAACTTAAGCCAGCTTGAGTTTTAGCGCATCAAGTACCTGTTTGACCCGTTGAATGGCGGTGGCCTGATCGTCTGCTTCCGCGTAACAGCGCAATTCCGGCGCATTGCCGGATGGCCTCAGGTGAATAATTTCACCATCGGTAAAGCTGATGCGTAAGCCGTCGGTGGTGTTCAGTGCGGCGACGGTTTTGGGGCCAAGTGCAAGCAGGTCGAGCAAAACGGCAGGATCCTGGGTGACCTCCGCAATAAAAGCCTTGCTGGTGTTGGTGGCGATGTTTTGAATCCTGTCACTGGCAGTAAAGCGCGCGGGCAATGCGGCGACCTGGGCAGACAGTTTTAGGTCGGCTGCTGCCGCAATCAGGGCGATTCCGGGTAAGAGTGCATCACGGGTGGGCAGGGCTTTGAGCGGCTTGCCATTGAGCTGTACATCCGACCCTAATAAGAAGCCGCCGTTGGCTTCAAAACCGGCAATAGAGGCGTGATTTGGGGCAAGGGCTTCCAGTGCGGCAATTACATAGGGGGAGCCAATTCTGGTGCGCGCAACCTCATCGAAAGCACCGCATTTTTCAATGGCGGTATTGCAGCTTACGGGAACCGCCAGGGCGCGTATCCCCAGTTGGCGGGCGCACAGCAGGCCAACAATATCACCGCGCAGCCATTCGCCGTTTTCGTCGGCAATCAGCGGTCTGTCGCCATCGCCATCGGTGGAGAAGATGGCATCAAACCCGTAGGCTTTTGACCACTGGCGACCTTTCTGCACATCTACTTCGGCCACAGCTTCAGTATCTATGGGAACAAAGGTATCCGTGCGCTCCAGGCTGGTGACTTCGGCCCCCAAACTGCGGAATAGGTTGGCATAGAGATCGCGCCCGGCGCTTGAATGCTCATAAAGACCAATGTGCAGACCTTGCATAATGCCAGGGGCAAACACCTCGCGGTAGCGCTGGATATAATTCTCGGCGCCGAGCGGGTTAACGGCAGGCAGGGCGCTGGAATAAGGGGTCAGGGCAGCCTGGGTGCTGACAATCGCCTGTTCATCGGCCTTGGTGATTTCACCGGTTGGGCGATAGAACTTGAGTCCGTTGCGATCAAAGGGGATGTGGCTGCCGGTTACCATAATCGCCGGTACGCCATCTTGCATTGCCTGATAGGCGAGCGCCGGGGTTGGCAGTACGCCATAGTAATCAACGGCAATGCCCAATGCCTGCGCCGCACCACTGCAAGCGGCCGCCATGGCGGGGCTACTGGGGCGGTTATCAATGCCAATCGCCACGCGCGATACCTGAAATTCGCGCTGCATACCCAATAAGAAGCTCTGTGCAAAGCTGGCGACTACGTCATCGCTGAAGTCGCTGACCAACCCGCGCGCACCGGACGTGCCGAAGCTGATACCGCTTTCACCAATAATCTGCTGAAGTGATAGTGTCATGATTTAAGGCCTATTGAACCGTTCGGCAAAGCGCACAATATCGTCTTCACCCAAATAAGCACCGGACTGAACTTCGATCAGTTCCAGCGGGATTTTGCCGGGGTTTTCCAGCGCGTGCGCTGTCCCCAGGGGGATGTACACCGATTGATTCTCGGAAAGCAGAGATTCTTTGCCATCAATGCTTACCTTGGCGGTGCCGGAGACCACAATCCAGTGTTCGGAGCGATGATGGTGCATCTGCATGGAGACTTTTTGCTCTGGCATCACCGTAATGCGTTTGACCTGGTAGCGGTAACCTGTGTCGATGGAGTCTTGCTTGCCCCAACGGCGATAAACTTCGCGATGGACCCGGTGCTCCGGGCGGCCGCTTTTTTTCAGGCTCTGCACAATCGCTTTTACATCCTGAACATGGTCTTTTGACGCGACCAGCACGGCGTCTTTGGTTTGTACCACAATGGTGTTTTCCAGGCCGACAGTTGCCACCAGCCCGGTCTCTGCAAACACGTAATTGTTCTGGCTATTAAAAGAAAGCACATCGCCTTTGTGCGAATTGCCCTCGGTATTTTTTTCCGATACTTCCCACAGCGATGACCAGGAGCCCACATCGCTCCAGCCGGCATCCAGAGGGATAACAACGGCGCTATCGGTTTTTTCCATCACGGCATAATCGATGGAGTCATCGGGGCACTGTAAAAATGCCTCTTTGTTGACACGGATAAAGTCCAAATCCGGGTCGATATTTTCCATCGCCAATTCACAGGCGGCAAAAATATCCGGGCGGTATTGTTTGAGATTGTCCAAATAGACACTGGCTTTAAACAGAAACATCCCGCTATTCCAGTAAAAATCGCCACTGGCAAGATACTGTTGAGCGGTAGACAAGTTTGGTTTTTCCACAAACTGTTTGACGGCGTAGACGCGTTGTTCCTGATTGGCATCCAGCGCGCTGGCTGCTTGTATATAGCCATAGCCGGTTTCAGGTGCGGTGGGAACAATGCCAAAGGTAACTAATTTATCTTGCTGGGCGCAGGGGACTGCCGCTGAAACAACGCGTCTGAATTCTTGCTCATCCAAAATAATATGGTCGGCAGCCAGTACTAGCAGCAGTGGATCCAAGCCTTTCTTAAGGGCTGCAATCGCGGCTAAAGCAATTGCGGGTGCAGTATTCCTACCCGCAGGCTCCAGAATAATATTGTTATCCAGTTGCTGTATCTGGCGCAGTTGCTCAGCAGCAATAAAGCGATGTTCTTCGTTGCAAATGACTAGCGGTGGAAGTGTATCCAAACCCTTCAAGCGCTTGACGGTTGCCTGCAGCATGGTTGATTTGCCATCCAGGTTTAAAAACTGTTTGGGCATTAAATCGCGCGACAGTGGCCATAGGCGACTACCAGATCCGCCAGCCATGATTACAGGTAGAAGCATAATAATCCCCGTTGGACGTTAAGAAAGCCTCAACAATATTTGTGCCTAGCTAGTAATACCGCAAAGATGGCTTCTTGAAAATATGGCGCATCCGACAGGATTCGAACCTGTGACCAACGGCTTCGGAAGCCGCTACTCTATCCAGCTGAGCTACGGATGCGAGAAGGAAGTAATAAATGATGTTGAATTTTCGGCTTGCTTTCTGGTCTGGTCACATTTTATTCGCGGCCAGTGCTAACTCCTTCTGCAAGGCGAGATTCTACTGTTACAGAGCGGGATCGTCTATGCCGTTATCCTCCAAAATCTGATTTTTCAGCAGCTTCTTTTGATTGCCTGTATTTCAATGCAGAACAGATGGCGATTTCGCAATTGTTTTGTTTGGTATATGTTGGTGCAGCTCATTCTGTATTGAGCATTAAATGCACTGCGTTGAGGCGCGATTGGTGTATGCGCAAGCATTATAATTTGCACCTATCTGCGTTGCCTGAATCGTACATTACAGAATAAATTTTAAGCGCACACTTATTTTTGTCAGTAATACGGCTGTTAGTACGGAGAGTACCACTGTGAATATAAATACCAAGGTTTTTGATGTTATGTAGCCAGGTAGTATTAATAAAAACAAAGGGTGAGAAAAGTAAATCCCGGCGGAAACTTTTGCGAACATGTCCGAGGTGGTTTTTCGCGCTGATTTTATTAGCAGCAAAAATAATGATATTGCGGAGGCAAATTGCAGAAAAAGCATATCAAAATGTTGGCGTAGATCTCCAATGAAAAGAGTATTTATGCCTCCTTCCAGGCAAAGCAATACCCATGAGATAGAAAAAATAATGAATAAATGTTTTGACTCAAATCGGGTTTGCAGATTTTCTCTAGCAATCAGAAATCCAATGATAAAAAAAGGTAGCGAGAATAATAAAAAATTTCTGTAAATATGGGTTTTGTTGAAAATTTTGTCGACAATGCTATTGCCAAAAAGATGATAGTTGCCAGCGTACTGAATGAAACATCCCGTTAAAAAAAGTATTATCGATAAAATAAAGAGATGATGCGATGATTGTTTCTTTAGCATAAACATGCATACGCCTGCACCCAGTAGGCCCATGGTGAACCATAAGTGCCAATATCCCTCTATGTATCTCTTTGCGACTTCTACCGCTATTTCAAGAAAAGAGGCATTAACTGGTATATAGAAGTAGAGGTAAACAATTGACCAAAATGTATGCATCAATAAAATGGCCATAAACCATCTTTTGAAACCAGAGAATGCATGCTTGCTAATAAGGCTATAAAAAAAGAACCCTCCCACAATAAAAAAGGTAGGAACGCTGAAACGAAAAGCGGATTGCGTAAAAAAATAATTCAGATGAGCCGAATAATCCTTTAAAAAAGCAGAGTGATTAATGATTACCAAAATCGAAAGAATGATTCTGGCTTGATCCAGCGTTAAATTTCTCATTTGGAGTCCTTTTCTTGTATCGGTTTTGCTTAAATTAGTTTTGACGGGGCAGGCCTGTTGCTAGTTCTGCGATACTTAGTTTTTGGCTAATATCTATGGTGCCCAAACTCTCACTCATAGTGCCAAATTGGAAATCACGAATCATGTGCTCAAGGCGTGGCAGGCAGCGTTTGAGGTTGGTGTAGTGGCGGAAATTGCTGAACCAACTGGCGTTGGGGACGCGCGGCTGGTCAGGGTCTATCTCCCAGGGGTGCAGGTAAAAAATTTGTGGCTTGGTTTGATTCAAGCTGGCGCGTGCGAAGAGCCATTTGGACAAGGCATAGGGATATTGACGGAAATAGCCGCCACCGGCGGCGGGAATACGTTGGCCCAGTACCTTGGCGGTTGTGAGTGGGAATTCGAGTAGCTTTGTGCCGTTGGTGGTAATGATTTGGTAGGGCTCTTCCGGGCTGCCGGGAATGCCATAGTTGTCGTGGCGCGTGGGAAAAATACTGGAGTCCCAGGTAAAACCCAACTCGGCGAGAATATCCAATGCCCACAGCGATTTGCGGGTGATGGAATAACTGGCGGCGCGATAGCCGGTCACAGGGGTCTGCGTCAGGTCTTCTAATAGCTGTTTGGATTTTGCCGTCTCGGCGCGGAACACTTCAGGTGTCTGGTTATAAATCAGCTGATGGCTAAAACCATGGGAGGCAATTTCGTGGCCTTGCTGATGAATTGTCTTTACTAATTGCGGATATTTTTCTGCCACCCAACCCAAAATAAAAAACGTAATTTTAATATTGTGATCGGCAAACAATTGCAGCAAGCGCTCAGTGTTTTGTTCAACACGCGACGGCCAGTTATTCCATTCGCTGGGTTTAATCACCTTGGCAAATGCGGCGACGTGATAGTAATCCTCTACATCGACGGTCATGGCGTGGGTGATGGCGGTTTGGCTCATTGTGCGCTGCTCTCGGGGGTTGTTGTGCATAAGCTCAACGGCATCTTTCGATGCCGTTATCAGCGATCACACCTTGTAATAGTCGCGATACCATTTCACAAAGTTTTCTATGCCCACTTCGACCGGAGTAGTGGGTCTATAGCCAACATCTTCAATTAACGCATCCACATTGGCGTAGGTATCCGGGACATCGCCCGCCTGTAGTGGCAACAGGTTTTTAATGGCTTTTTTGCCCAGGCAATCTTCCAGCACTTCAATGTAGCGCAAGAGTTCGACCGGGTTATTCGAGCCAATGTTGTAAATGCGATAGGGGGCGCTGGAGGTGGCGGGGTCGGGTTTGTCGCCGCTCCAGTTACTATTGGGGGTGGCAACGTTATCCAGGGTGCGCACTACGCCTTCCACTATGTCATCAATGTAGGTGAAGTCGCGGCGATGATTGCCGTAGTTGAATACATCAATCGGTTCGCCCGCGAGAATTTTTTTGGTGAAAATAAACAGCGCCATGTCGGGGCGACCCCAAGGGCCATAGACAGTGAAAAAGCGCAGGCCGGTTGTCGGGATCTTGAATAAATGGCTGTAGGTGTGCGCCATTAATTCATTGGCTTTTTTACTGGTTGCATAGAGGCTGACAGGGTGGTCGACGTTATTGTGCACATCAAACGGCATGGCGGTGTTCATGCCATAGACCGAGCTGCTGGAGGCATAGACCAGATTGTCGGTGCCAAAGTGGCGGCAGCCTTCCAGAATATTCAAAAAGCCGGTGATGTTGGCATCAATGTAAGCTTGGGGGTTTTCCAGCGAGTAGCGAACGCCTGCTTGGGCGGCGAGGTTAACAACACGATCCGGCTTGTGGGTTTTGAACACATTGTCGATAGCGGCTTTGTCTTCCAGATTGCAGCGGATATCAGTAAATGCGCTATTGCCCGTCAGGTGGGCCAAGCGGTCTTTTTTGATTTGCACATCGTAGTAGTTGTTGAGGTTGTCGATGCCGATTACCTCATCGCCGCGGGCGAGCAGGCGTTTGGCGAGGGTTGAGCCGATAAAGCCGGCGGTGCCTGTGACCAATACTTTCATAGCAGATCCTTAATTAGAGACGCGCATCAACGGCGTCTTTGGGGAGAATGTGTTTTACGTCGAACAGCACATGGTTGTCTTTGCCCAGTGTGCGTATTGCTTCTGCGCCCATGTCGCGGAAGCTATTGTGGCCAACGCACAGAATGATTGCGTCATAGCTGTTGGGTTTGGGGGACTCAATCAAGTCCAGCCCATATTCGTGCTGTGCTTCGGCGGCGTCGGCCCAAGGATCGAATACGTGCACATTGGCGTTGTAGTTTTTGAGCTCATTGATAATGTCGATGACACGAGTATTGCGCAAATCCGGGCAGTTTTCTTTAAAGGTCAGTCCCATGATCAGGATGTTGGAGTCCACCACATGGCATTTGCGCTGGGTCATCATCTTGACCACTGACTCGGCCACAAAGGTGCCCATGCCATCATTAATGCGTCGACCGGCCAGAATCACTTCCGGGTTGTAACCCACTTGCTGAGCTTTGTGGGTCAGGTAATAGGGGTCAACACTGATGCAGTGGCCGCCGACCAGGCCCGGACGGAACGGCAGGAAATTCCACTTGGTGCCGGCCGCTTCCAGCACCTCAATGGTGTCTATATTGAGGCGTTTAAAAATCAGCGACAGCTCATTAATCAACGCGATATTAATATCGCGTTGGGTATTTTCGATCACCTTGGCCGCTTCGGCTACCTTGATGCTGCTGGCTTTATGGGTGCCAACCACCACAATCCGGCGATAGAGCTGGTCGACAAACTCGGCCACTTCCGGTGTCGAACCTGAGGTGATTTTGGTGATGTTGTGCACGCGATGTTGTTTGTCGCCCGGGTTGATGCGCTCGGGGCTGTAGCCAGCAAAAAAGTCCTGGTTGAACTTCAGGCCCGACACCTTCTCGATGATAGGGACACAAATCTCCTCGGTGCACCCCGGGTAAACCGTGGACTCAAACACTACTACCGCATTTTTACCGATGACTCGCCCGAGCAACGCGGAGGCTTTTTCCAGCGGCGTTAAGTCCGGTTGTTTACTATCATTAATGGGCGTGGGAACGGTGACTATATAAACGTCACGGCCTTTGATGTCTTCTTCCTGGGTGGTGTAACTGATGTGGGTGGCTTCGGCCAGTTCCTCGGCGGTCAATTCCAGTGTGCTGTCGATACCCTTATGCAGTGCGGCAACGCGCGCGGGGTTGATGTCGAAGCCAATAGTGTTGATTTTCTTACCGAATTCCACCGCGAGCGGCAGACCGACATAACCTAAACCGATAATGCAAAGCGAAGGGCTGCTTGCGAGCATGTGAAAAGTCCTTAGCAAGAGGTGGATCCAGAGGGGCGCTAAGTTACCACATTTGGCGGCATTTTTTATATTGTCGCGAATGCATTCTGACGCTTTCTGTGACTGGCTATAGACACCTGTTGTCTGTGACAAAATACCGTCGTCGATGACCGCGCTTTTGTAACACAATATCGCTATAATGCACGGCTATTAAAAGTCCAGCCTACATAATTCACCTGAAGGAATCGCTTTTGTCTTACGTCAGACTCAATAAACACTACATCCACCTGCCATACCTCTTTCTCGGTATAGCTGAAGCTATATTGTTAGGTGTTTCGCTGTGGGCGGCGAACCGGTTGGTGCTGGCGGTGAATCCCGCGCTGGAGTTTGAGTCTTCGCTCTTGCCGTTGGTGGTTTTTTCCGTGTTGCTGAGTTGCTGTACCTTATCCATGGGCGTCTATACCGCCTTGGTGCGCGAAGGTTTTTCGAGCATGGTATTGCGCACACTGGTGAGTTTTTTCCTGCTGGGCAGTCTGGCGTTATATCTGGTTAGTTCGCTGTGGGATAACCTGATTCCCCAGGCGTTGATTTTCTGGGGCGTCCTGATTGCTACGGCCGCTGTATTGGTGACGCGTTTCATTTTTGTTAAGGCTGTCGATGCCGATCAGCTAAAGCGCCGCGTCATTATCTACGGTGCAGGCGCGCGCGCGCAAAAGTTGTTGGAAGATCTGGCGCCCGAGGTCGGTGCTCTGGGGGTGAAGGTTGTTGGTTGTGTGCCGAGTGCAAATGAAGCACTTGCCGTGAACCCCGAGCTGGTTGTACCCGAACCGCAAGATTGGTTGGCCTACGTAAGAAGTGCACAGATTTCTGAAATAGTGATTGCACCTGACGAGCGGCGTCGCAGTGGCGGCAATGTATTTCCACTCAGCGATTTTTTGGATTGTAAATTGGCCGGTGTTCCCTCCAGCGATGCGCTCAGCTTTTGTGAGCGGGAGCTGGGCAAGATTGATATCACTTTATTACAGCCGAGTTGGATGTTGTTCTCCGACGGCTTCAAGTATTCCAAGCGTCGATCCATTGCCAAACGGATTTTTGATGTTGCCTTGGCGTCGCTGTTTTTCCTTATGTTATGGCCATTTATGTTGCTGACCGCGATTGCGGTTCGCCTGGAAAGTCCGGGGCCCGTGCTCTACTTCCAAACCCGCGTTGGCCTTAACGGTAAAACCTTCCGCATCTATAAATTCCGCAGCATGCGGCAGGATGCGGAGAAAAACGGTGCGGTATGGGCCAAAAAGAATGATGCACGCGTTACCCGGGTGGGGGCTTTTATCCGCAATACCCGGCTCGACGAGTTGCCCCAGCTTTATAACGTGCTGGCGGGGGAGATGTCCTTTGTCGGCCCGCGTCCGGAGCGGCCTGAATTTGTGGTAGATCTTGCAAAGCAGATCCCATTCTATGAAACTCGTCACAAAGTGAAGCCCGGTCTTATGGGCTGGGCCCAGCTTAAGTATCCCTACGGCGCTTCAGTAGAAGATGCCAAGAACAAACTTCAGTACGACCTTTACTACACCAAGAATCACAGCTTCCTGATGGACATGCTTATCATGATCCAGACGGTGGAAATCGTCTTGCTTGGCAAGGGTGTACATTGATCAACCGGTACGGCCACCATTATCGCAGCGCTTGCGAAGGAGATGTCTTGTGAGAAAACTACTTTGGGTTACCCAATTGATAATGCTCCTGGTGCTGGCCGGCTGTAGCAGCAGTAAGCCATCGGATATGCCGCCATTATCAGAGGCGGGATTGCTCAGCGAATACCGTATTGGTGTGGGCGATTCGATCCAGATTAACGTCTGGCGCAATCCGGAGTTATCACTCTCTGTGCCGGTTCGCCCCGATGGCAAGGTGTCCATGCCCTTGATTGGCGATATTCTTGCCGCTAATCGCACAGCCACAGAGCTGTCGGCTGCTATCACCAAAGACCTTGCTTCTTATGTACGCAACCCGCAAGTCACGGTGATTGTATCCAACCCCAGCAGTTCAGATTTCCAGCGCCGCGTGCGCATTACCGGCGCCGTTAAAGCGCCGCAATCCATTCCTTATCGCGAAGGTATGACGGTGTTGGATTTGGTGCTCATGGCTGGTGGCCCTAATGAATTTGCATCGGCGAATAATGCCAAGCTGTATCGTCGTATTAACGGTGAGGTGAAGGTCTATCGCATTCGTCTGGATAATTTGATGTCAGCGGGTGATGTTGAAACCAACTATGACTTACAGCCTTCCGATATCGTCAGTGTTCCCGAGCGCGCCTTCTAAGGCGCGCTTTTGCATTTTCCGTATTGTTTTCATTGTTGAGCACGGTGGTGCTCGCGCACCCATAGAGATGTTTCATGGATAAAGCCTATCTCAAAGACTTGTTGAATTCACTGCGCGCGGAACTTGTCCGGTTCCGTTACCTCTGCGTAGTGCTGTTCATTGCTGTCAGTTTCCTTTTGCTATTTTTAGGCATTACCTGGCCCAAAAAATTTACCACCTCAGCAGTACTCTTTGCTGATCAGACCACCATCATTGAGCCACTGCTAAAAGGCTCAGCGGAAATGACCAAAATTGATCGCTCGGAGCAGGCGCGTGAAATTATCTGGACTCGCGGCATTATGCTGGCGGTTGCGCGTGAAGTTGGCATGGTCGATAAAAATGCCTCTCAAGAAGAGGAAGAGCAGGCGATCAGGCGTATTCGTACCGGGTTGAGCGTCAAGGCGGAAGGCAATCGCTCCTACTTTAGAATCAGTTATGTCGCCAATGATCCCGATCGCTCGTTTGAAGTACTAAACGCAGTGGTTAATGTCTTCATGGAAGATACCGTCAGGAAAAAGCGTGCCGAAAGTTTGGGCGCGTACAATTTTATTGATGCACAAGTGCAATCTTATAAAAAACAACTTGAGCAAGCCGAATCGCGCCTGAAAGATTTTAACTCACAAAATACCGACGGCACGGAATCTGAAGTGTCTACGCGCATTGCTGCCCTGCGCCAACAAATTGAAATGCTCAACATTACCATTGAGGAATCCCAGGCGCGTTACAAAACTATCCAACAACAATTGGGTACTGAAGGACAATATCTGCAAGCCAAAGGACAGGTGGACGATCTGCGTCAGCGTCGTCAAACACTGGCTCTACAATTAGAGCAGCTGCTGCTCAGTTATGAAGAAGGCTATCCCGATATCATTTCAATTCGCACTCAAATTGCTGATTTGGATACCACCATTGCCAAGCTGCAAAGTTCCGGTGATGTCTATGCCGACACTCAAAAAGCCGAGAACCCGCTGTACGAAGAATTGCGTAAACAATTGGCCAATGCCGATGTGGAATTGCGCTCACAAAAACGCCGGATGGAATCACTGGTCGCACTACAGGAGCAGGAATTTGCTCGCCAGCAACGTGTAGCATCCAATCAGGCACTGCTCTCTGAGCTGACCCGTGACTATGATGTTATTCGCAAAACCTACGATGACATGCTGCAGAAAAAAGAAGCCGCGCGCTTGTCAATGACATTGGATATTGAAGGGCAGGGCGTGAGTTATCGTATTCAGGAGCCTGCCACTTTCCCGTTGAAACCATCCGGTTTTCACTTTATTCATTTCGCCTTGATTGGGCCTTTGTTGGGTTTGTTATTGCCACTCGGATTGCTGGTTGCCTATGTCATGTTCGACCCGCACTTGCGCTCGGCGCGCGCTCTGCAAAAACAGTTGCCTGACGATATTCAATTAATTGGCGTTATTCCACACTACCGTTCGCCCCTGGGCGATCGTTTGCTCAAAAAAGATATGTTGTTGATGTTGGCTGCCAGTGCAATTGCGATGGGTTTGTACATTGCAATTACTGTCTATTGGCACATAACCAAAGGTTAATCCCGGGTAGATAAAATGGAACAGGCAAAAGAGCGCAGTCTGAAACAATTAATGGCAGGTGTTGATGCACTTGTAGAGACAAGCGATCAATTGGTAAAGACCGCCGTGCTTGAGCATCGCAAGCGTGAAAAAATCAAAAATATGGAGCTGCCCTGCTTGTGGACACAGGACGAGCTTTATGAAAAGAAAGTGATCTTCACCGGAATGCGTCAGCGTGAATTATTGAACGCCTTTCGCGAAGTTCGTATCCGTCTGTTAGAGCGCAGTAAAAGCGACAATATGGTGGTGTTGGTCAGCTCCGTTTCCAAACATGGAGGGTCGAGTTTTGTAGGGTTTAATCTTGCGGCAACCTTCGCCCTGGATCAACATAAAACAGCACTTTATGTCGATTGCAATCCCTATTCTTCTACCGCAGAAAAGTACACAACACAAGACGTGGACGAAGGGCTGACCCAATACCTTACCGATTACACTGTTCCCTTAAAAAACATTATTTATCCCAGTGGAATAGAGCGTCTTCGTGTTATTCCCTCTGGTGGTTCAAGTGAATCGGCGGCGGAATTTTTTAACTCCAAGCGTATGGAAGTATTCGTCGCTGAAATTAAATCGCGTTATCCAGATCGTTTTATTGTGTTGGATGCACCCTCCGTGCAGCAATCCACCGAAGCGCGCATTCTCGCTAAATATTGTGACCACGCGCTGTTGGTTGTGCCTTATGGCTCTGCCGTGACAGACGAGGTTTTGGCTGCTGTTGATGCGGTAGGCAAGGATCGTTTTGCTGGCTTGGTGTTTAACAACTAACGCAGGAATAACCTGAGGGATGTCCCATGAAAAAGTCGCCAATTGCCATTTTGGCTGCGTCCTGTGCAAGCGCTGTTGCGTTCGCGGCGCCAGCTAATACCAATAAGGCTGGCAGTGATTTCGGGGCATCTGTTTTTGTCAGTGCACAGCAAACCGATAATGCTCTCAAATCAAAAGAAGATAAAATTTCGGAATTGCAAAATCAACTGGGCGCGACCGTATTTGCCGCCTATGAGAATGACTACATCGCCTTGAATTCTGACTATAGCCTGAGCGAAATGCGCTATGAAAAGGATAGTCAGCAAGCGCGTACTTCTACGGTGGGCAAAACAGATTTTACCTTGGGAAAACCGCACCATAGTTTTGACTTAAATATATCCCATAGCTTGCAAAAACTGCCTAAATTTTCCGGTGCGCTTGATCTTGAAGAAAATAATGATGAGAAGCAGGTACTGAGTGTCCAGCCTGGTTTTCGCACTCGCATTACCCCGGTTGATAATTTCTTTATCAATGCCAATGCCACCGAAGTTGAATATCGTTTTGAAGAGCAAAAAAATTCCTCGCGTCGCGGTGGAGCTGTAGGCTTGGTACATGGTTTTTCTGCAGTAGATTCGCTGACAGTGTATGTATCGCAAACGGATATTACATTCGACTTTAACCCTGATGTTGACTACAAGCAGACAATGGCGGTTGTCGCCTTGGATACACGCTTGCGCAAAATCAACTACCGGATTGAAGCAGGGCAAAGCCGTACTGATTCCTCACGACTTGGTGTGAGCGATGATCCCTACTATGTGTTTCAGTTGAATTACGATGCAGGCTACAACCAATTAACCTTCGCGTTTAATCAACAGGTGACGGATTCGTCTCGTGGTTTTGATGCAGGCACTATGCCTGGTGAAATCGCAAGTGGCAGCGATGTGACGGCAGATCAAGTTGATCAAGTATTGTTGCGTCATGCAGAGTTGCGTTGGAGCAGTAGCGCATTGTGTGGTCGCTGTGATTTTTATATAAGCGCCTACCGCGACGAGCATGAATACCAATCGCTGGATCGCAATGAAGAACGTTTCGGCGCCGCATTGGGTTTAAATTATCAGCTCTCCCGAAATGCACGTGTTGGAGCAAATATCAGCAGGGCAGATCAGGATCTGATGAGTAGCATTAATCAAAATAAATATACGCTTGACCAATTAACAGCCTATTACAACTATTCATTTGTTAATGGTTTAAATATTCGGCTGTTTGCAACTGAATATAAGCGTAGTGCTGAAGCATCGATTGATGAATATTCAGAGCTAAGGGCCGGTATTACTGTCGGCTACAGATTCTAATACCCGTTACTACATTTATTATTAACAGGAATGGTAAATTCCATGAAAAAGATCGCACAGGTTGCTGCCCTTAGTTTGGGTATCGCATTAATTGGATGTGGCGAAGACACTAGTAAAAATGCCGAAACCGCATTGCGCCACCAAAACTCTGCAAAAGTCTATTTGCAGCAGGGACAATTACGCGCAGCCATGTTAGAGGCGCGTAATGCCATTCAATTAGCCCCGGAATCTGCTGATGCCTATATAGCACTTGCGCGAATACTGAATGATACCGGTGCTTATTCATCTGCCATAACCATGCTTAATAATGTGGTAGAGCAAATCCCTGAGGTGGCTGCTGAATTAGCTGAAGCAAATATAGAAATTAAAAAATATCGCACTGCACTTGATGTTATGCAAAGCCATCCCGCACCGGCGGATAATGCTGCACTGCAATATCAGCAGGCTTACCTTACCGTTAAAGCCAATATCGCGTTGGGTGAAAAGGATGCTTATACCGAAGCATTAGCGTTGTTTAGTGCGCTACCCAATAGTGCCTTGGATGCAAAATACCTCGAAGCGAATATTTTGCTGGCCCAGGGGCAGACAGAACCAGCGATTGTCATTTTGAACGAGATTGTTGCGCAGGATGAAAAACACCTCGATGCATTAGTGTTGCTTGGCAATCTGTCGCTGTACGAAAACAAATTGCCAGCGGCGGAACAATATCTTACCAAGGCATTGGCATTGGTGCCAAATACCGATGTGATTACCGTTGAGCGCGTCAAAGTCTTAACCCAGTTAACGGAAGTGCTTATTCAACAAGGGCGCACTAGCGAGGCTTATACCTATCAAAAGTTATTGGCCGATGCAAATCCGGATCGTAATGTCGCACAGCAAAAATTTAACGATGCCATGGAGTTGTATCAACAAGGGAAATTTGCCGATGCGGAAAAGCTGCTGCGCGAATTGCGTAGTGATTATCCAGACGATAAAAACACCGCTACTCTCTTGGGAATGGTGGAGTTCCAGCAGGGCGCAGATCAAAATGCAATTGATTTATTTGATCAATTTATTGACCCGGAAACTGCGGCGCCATCCGTTATTCAGGCGGCAGCGCTGGCAAAATTTCGCAGCAATCAAATGGATGATGCCATTGTATTGCTGAAGAATGCCGCCGAACGCCAACCCAACAATCCCTCCATTTTAGCTACCTATGGTTTGGCGCTATTGGATCAGGACCCTACCAGTTCTGATGGGGCAATTGCACTGGAAAAAAGTCTCGCCCTTGAGCCTAAGCAACAGCGCATTCGCATCGCGCTGGCAAAACGCTATATGGCCATAGATCAGCCGGAGCAGGCCATTGCGCAGTTGCAAAAAGCCTATGAAGCACAGCCAATGGATCTTTTGGTGCAGCAGACCTATTTTAAAACCTTGCTCGCGAATGGTCTTGATAAGCGTGCAGAAGAAGTATTAAAAGGTTTTGATCATCAGCATCAAGGCAGTCCGCGCAGTGCTTTCTTGCAAGGTTGGTTTGCGCTGTATAAAAAGGATTACAAAACAGCTGAGGCATTGTTTGAAAAAGCCCTTTCCATTAAAGGGAATGACGAAAAACAATTATCTTACGCAGGGCTTGCCCAGATCTATAACGAGCAGGATCAGCCGCACAAAGCGGTAGTCGCATGGCAATCGATTATTGAATTGGATCCCGCTAATCTAAATTCTTATCGCCCGTGGCTAGCTCAAATAATGCGGTTGAATCGGGCAAAAGAAGCGGTAGCCTTCCTTGAGAAACTGGAATCCACATCAAATCATTGGCAGCCCTCTGCAGTGCTTGCCCAGTTATTGTCGACAGAGAAGCAAAATCAGGCGGCACTCGTTCATCTTGGGCGTGCGTTGGAAAAAAGCAACAATGCGCACAACGTACAGCAAATTGCTGCAAATCTTTACACCGCCTATGCGGGCGAATTGCTTGCTGCCGATAATACCGATGAGGCGCGTAACTATCTGCTCAAAGCTAGTGCACTATTCCCCAATAACATTACTTACCTTGCCGGATTGGTAGAGACGGAAATTGCTGCCGGTAAAATCCCGGAAGCACAAAAGCTACTCGATCAGTTTGAACGAAATGCCCAGTCAGAATCCGGGCTGCTCTATCTGCAAGGCATGATTCGTTCAGCGGAAGGAAAATCAGACGAGGCCTTCTCGTTCTATCAGCAATCCTGGGCGGCAAAGCCTACCGAGTTAGCGGCTGATTCCATCTACAAACATTTTATTGCAGTAGACAAAAAACAACAGGCTGATGCGTTTGTTGCTGAGTGGCTGGAAAAGCTGCCACAAAGTTATCGCGCCAGTTTATTAAAAGCACTGGATGCGCAGGATAAAAATGATATTCCTGCCGCTATCGAAGGTTATGAGCGCGCACTGAATAATGCTCCTGAATCACCGGTGCTATTGAATAACCTCGCCTGGAGTTACTATCTGGAAAAAGATCCTCGTGCTGAGCAGGTTGCAAAAAAGGCCTATGAATTAGCGCCCAATTCACCCGCCATACTGGATACCTATGGCTGGATTCTTGTGGAGAGCGGAAAGGTGAGTGAAGGCATTAGTTATTTGGAGCGTGCCGCCAATCTCGCTGAAGGTAATGCCGAAATTCAGCAACATTTGGATGAGGCTCGTGCGCGGCTCAAAAAGCAATAATAGGTTCTCGCAATGATAAAAACTGGGCCGGATGCGGCCCAGTTTTGTTTGTAAGTAGAATCTTGCATGGCACTCATACTCAAACAATCAACAAAAGGCGGAAGCCCACGAAAAATGGAAGCCCCTGATATTAAACAGCAGCGACAAGCTTTATGGCAGATTGCAACGCCTTTTATGGTCATTGCTCTTCTTGTCGCAATGTTCTTCCCCACGTTTATTGGGCTTTCGTCGTCATGGACAAAATGGGATGAATCCCTGTCGCATGCGTATCCACTGTTATTGTGGTTTTTGGTTTTGTTGTACAAAGCAGGGCCTATCGAAATATCCACGCAAAAAAAGTGGATTGATCTGTTGTTGGCTGTTGCTCTCATTTTTACGTCAATTGCCTGGTTTTTATTTAATACTATTCAGATAAAAATTCTCGAGCAGCTCACTCTGCTGCCATTATTGTTTTTATCCCTGGCATTTATTATTGGTGTCAAAACTTTATGGCAGTTGCGCTTTTTATTGCTCATGCCAGTGTTTGCATTACCGATTTGGGATTATCTGAACAACAGTCTCGTTCACTTGGCCAGTTATGTGGTCGGTGAAATGGTGCGTGTTATCCGGATTCCTGCCTTAATTGATGGTAGTAGCATATTTATACCGGCAGGTCATATCATGATTGCCGATGGGTGCTCAGGGCTCCGTTACCTCATCATTTCACTAGCCCTTGGTTACACCATCAGTTACCTCAATGGATATAAAGAAAAAGGATTGATTGTTTCCCTGTTAATTGCAGGGCTTTTAGGTTTGGCCGCCAATTGGATCAGAATATTTTTGTTAATTTTGGTGGGATACCATACCGAAATGGAAAGCTCTTTAATGAGGGATCATGAAACCTTTGGCTGGATAATTTTTGCCTTAATCTGTTTCCCAGCTATTTACTTTGCGCCAGTGATTAAAAAGCCCAGCACCAATGCACCAATAAATGGTACTAGTTTTAGTATGAAAAAAATGCTGGTGTTGTGTTTGCTGTTGTCCCCAGGGTTCTGGTTGGGAAAAGTGGTTGTTGCCACTAACAATACAGTTCAGTCAGCGTCAAGCTACAGCCTGGGTGACAGTGGATTTTTACCTCACGCATCAAATCTGCCCCTGCCGCTAGTGTTACCCGCAACAACGCACACTTCGCGTTTTGTTGCACCTCACAATATCTATCTGCAAATAAATCAATATATCCCTAAGAGTTCCAGTGACAGGCTAGTACCTTATATTGCGCGGCAATTTGACTTGCAATTTTGGTTGCAGGAGGAAGTCAAGATTGTATCCGTTGGCGATAAAAAAGTGCGCCTGGAGCAGTTGCGACAAAAATCAGGATTAAAACGGATTGTACAAGTGCAGTGGTTTGATATTGGTGGTTTTAATGCCGCTACGGTCTCGCAAGCCAAGCTGTTGCAGATTCCAGCAGTATTCAGTGGGAATCAATATTTTACTGTTTTTACATTACAAACAGAGTGTACGCAAATTGACTGTCATAGTTCACGGCAATTATTGCTTACTGCAAGTGAATCAATTCAATAAAAGGTAAGGTATGGAACTGCTCTTTTGGTTGTCAACAATTCTGGTTTTTTATATCTATATCGGATACCCGATTTTATTGCGTTATCTACCCAAGCGCCCCATTGTTGAGGGAGTGGCGGCAAGTGGCCTGCCTAAAGTCACGATATTAATTCCTGCGTATAACGAAGCTGCTGTTATCGAAAAGACCATTGAAAACAAATTATCGCAAGATTACCCGGCGGATCTTATTCAAGTCATTGTTATATCGGATGAGTCAGAAGATGGAACCGATGAAATAGTACAGACGATTGCCGCAAAAGATTCGCGTGTAGGTCTTATCAGGCAAGTGCCACGCCAAGGAAAAACATCCGGTTTGAATTTGGCTATGCCGGAAGCTGTGGGCGAGATCGTTATCTTTTCAGATGCCAATAGCCACTACCAATCAAATGCCGTACGCCAGTTGGTAGATTGTTTTAATGATCCTGATGTCGGCTATGTTACCGGAAAGATGGTATACGTGAATGAAGAAGGAAATGTAATTGGCGATGGTTGCAGTGCTTATATGAAGTATGAAAACTATCTGCGCAGCCTTGAGGCCAAAGTATCTTCTGTGGTGGGTGTGGACGGAGGTATAGATGCTATACGAAAGTCACTCTATCAACCCATGAACGCAGATCAACTACCTGATTTTGTATTGCCGTTGAAAGTTGTCACTCAAGGTAAGCGCGTCATTTTCTGTGAAAACGCACTGCTGAATGAAGAGTCGCTTACGAATTCCCAGTCAGAGTTTCGCATGCGTGTACGTGTTTCACTGCGCGCCTATTGGGCCATGTGGGACATGAGGCACTTGTTCAATCCATTCAGCTATGGTCTCTTTTCGCTTCAAATAACATCCCATAAATTGCTGCGCTATTTAGCATTTATTCCATTGTTTTTGGCACTGGTTAGCAATGGGCTTATTACTGGCGAGGGATGGTTTTATCAATTGACCTTCGTATTGCAAATTTTATTTTATTCAGCTGCCGCATTTGTGTCGTTGAATGATGGTACGCGTAACCGTTGGTTGGGATTGGCAAATTATTTTTGTTTGATCAATGTCGCAGCTGCCATGGCGTTTATCAAATTTATCAAGCGTGAAAAAATTGTGATGTGGAAGCCACGGGTGGGTTAATGAAAGTAATCCATATTATTGATAGTGGTGGCTTATATGGTGCTGAGGCAATGCTGCTGGCGCTAGTGCATGAGCAAAAGAAAATTGATTTAGATATCGAAGTTGTTAGCATAGGAAAGGTAGGTGAGGATGAAAAACCTATAGAGACTGAGCTTCAGCTTATAGGTTGTAGATACTACCAATTCAGAATGAAGCCAAGGCCGAGTATAAAACAGAGCATAAGATTGATGAATTTGTGTGCATCTCATGGTGCAACTATTGTCCACTCACATGGATATAAAAGTAATATTATGATGGCCATGATCCCCTTTTTTCTAAGGCCATTCCCTGTTGTTTCAACATTACATGGATACACAAAGCATAAGTTTTTATCGAAAATGACGATTTATCAATTTGTTGATAAATTGGCGCTTAGATTTTTGGATGCAATTGTTTTAGTTAGCCCTGTTATGTCTGTGGGCTCATTTGGCATTAAAAAGAAAATGAAGGTTATTTTTAATGGAGTGCCTATGATTTCATCTGCTGAGACACCTAATAAAAAAGCGGATGACGTTTTTATTATTGGTACGATGGGTCGGTTATCAAAAGAAAAAAATTTTTCCTTTTTAGTAAGCTTAATGCCAAGAATTTTACATGACATACCTAATGCAAAGCTCATCATCCATGGCGAGGGTGAAATGCGAGCTGAACTCGAGGAATTGGTTGACGTATTGGGGTTGTGTGAGAATGTCTTTCTTCCAGGCTATACCCGGGATGCCAATCAATTTTTTGAAAGTATAGATGTATATGTCAATTCTTCTACTACAGAAGGAATGCCTATAACTTTGTTGGAGGCAATGCGTGCAAAATGCCTGGTGCTAGCCTCTAATATTCCTGCCAATAGTTTTCTACTTAAAAACAAATTTAAAGAATTTTTGTATGATTTAAATTCAGAGGCGTTTATAAGATCAATTATTCAGTTGAAAAATAAAAGCTTACAAGAAAAGAATTCTATAAAGAATCAATTGAATGATTTTTTTATTAAAGAATTTACAGCTAAAAAAATGGCAGAAAACTATAAAAAATTATATATGGAGTGTTTGTAATATGAGTCAGTTTAATCCAAAGGATGGTATATGGATTACGTGGGAGCGCCAGCCTAGAAATATTAGTATGGCAAAAATGCTAAATATTCAATTGCATGAGTTGATTGTTAATAGAAGTAGATTAATTAAGTATCCTATACTTTTAATTCGAACTGTTTTTCTTCTTATTAAGATACGACCAAAGTTTATCTTTGCCCAGAATCCTTCGATAGTGCTTTCATTTCTTTCCGTAATTATAGGAAAAATTTTCCCCGTTGTTGTAATTGTGGATGCGCATAATTCGGGAATTTATCCATTGGAAGGCAGGTCTTTCATTCTCAATTATATTGCAAAAAAAATCATCCAATTTGCACACGGGGTGATTGTAACAAATAAAAATATCGCCAACTATGTGAGTGATTGTGGTGGTATTGCGATTGTTTTTCCAGATCCGCTACCTCACTACCATTTTGCCAAAAGACCATCTATTAGTACTGATATTAATGTTTTTCTATTTATATGCACTTGGGCAGATGATGAGCCTTATTTTGAGGTGATTGACGCCTTCTCTGCATTAGGAGAGAACTTTCATCTTAGGGTTACTGGGAAATTTTCCAAAAGACTAACTAAAGAATATATTGACTCACTTCCAAAAAACATCAATTTACTTGGATTTATTTCAGAAGAGCAATATCAGCAAGAATTGGCTGCTGCTGATTTTACTATAGACTTGACGTTAAGAAGTAATTGTCTTGTTTGTGGTGCATATGAGTCCATAGCAATGGAGGTGCCTGCGATTGTAAGTGATACAATGCTTAATAGAGAGGTTTTCGATATGGGGTTTGCATATACGGAAAATTCATCTGAATCAATAAAAAATACAGTCATTGACTGTGTTTTTAGAAAGGTATTGTTAGGGCAAGATATAGTGGTGATGAAAAAAAATCATCTCGCTCGTATTGAGCAATATAGAAATAATTTGCTTGATGTGCTTAATGGATCTCTAGAAAAATGAAAAAAAATCTACGTTCATGGATGCGAAGCAGCGCCTTTGCGGCAAGAGTAGTTAAATATTTATCGCTTTGTCCATTTCCATGGAAAATTAAAAGAAAATTGATTGGATTGTATCTTCAAAGTGAGGGGCGCCGCCCTTGTCTGGAAGACACTATCAAAAAGTATGTAAAAATTATTCCTGTGCTACCTATAGTTGGATCTACAGTATTATCAAAAAGTGCAATTATCAAGGCTCACTCGACTCTTGAAAAAGGACTTATATTGGTGGGATTTGAGCACGAATTAGATAAATTACTATTTAATTCTGCTACTTCCGACTTATTGGAAAAATATGACATTCTTTTCATGCCAACATGGCAGCCTTTTTATAGTGAAGCACTATTGCGTGCATTAAAAGTTGCTAAAGATAATCTGATTTTATTGCCCTCTTCGGAAAGTTGTTACTATAAGGCACTTTGCTTGCCTAAGTTATTCAGGGCTTTGCCTTTTCATGCATCTAGTTGGATTAATGCTGACTTATATTATGCAAACAAAAAAAAGGATATTGATATCCTGATGGTTGCGAATTTCGCCACATATAAGCGTCATTATTTATTATTTGAGGCATTAGTTAATTTGCCAAAAGAGTTGAAGGTAATGCTTGTAGGTAGGCCTCTCGCAAACCGTACGGCGGATCATATTAGGCGTGAGGCAAGGCGGTATGGTGTTGAGGATCGTTTTGAGCTAGTAGAGTCCGCAACCAATGAAGCTGTTGTTGATTATTTATCCAGGGCCCGGTTGGTGCTTGGACTTAGTGGTCGAGAGGGGTCGTATGTGTCCCTTGCTGAAGCGTTGTTTGCTGATGCAGCAGTAGGCGTTTATGCTGATGCCCACATAGGTACGAAAAATTACATTAACCCTAGAACAGGTTTTCTCTTTCAATCTGATGTGCCTCTCTATTTACAGATAAAGGCGGCATTAGGGTTAGTTGACACCTTGACTCCTCGTCAGTGGGCCGAGGCTAATATATCGTCTACGATTAATGTCAGCAGACTTAATAGGCTATTGAGGCATGATGCGCAGAGGCGAGGAAGTTCTTGGGTTGTTGATAGCGACCCCTTTTTTATACAAAGTTTCCAGATCGAGCCAGATTCAGGTTATTGGAGTGAGGCAATCGTGGCAGAGGTGCTTCGATACGAAAAGGCTGGTTTATCGCTTCGTACACAATTATTAAAAATAAATACACGCAAGAATGAAGGTTCTTAATTGAAATATATATAAGGCTCCAGGGGAATCCGAGCTAATATGAACTTGATAGTTTTACGGAGTTTACCCATGAAAAAAGACATATTGAACTGCCCTCTTAGAATACTTTGCTTTGTTTGCTTGTCGACCATCTCGTGTGCCCTGTTTAGCCAAGAGCCTTTGATTGACAGTGTCGAAGGTAATCTAACGGAAGGCGCGGTGGTGACTCTAAAAGGGGGCAACTTTACCTATAAAATCAATCCAAAGCCTCTGCTTTTCTGGTCAGCGGATCAAGGTGAAAAACCTAGTATTTTGGGCAGAAAGCAGCAGTGGGATGGCGTTTTTACTGGCTCGATTGTCGATAAGGCAATAACAGACGTAATTGCGTCGGGCTCAAAAAAAGTGTTGAGGCATGATTACAGTACTGGGAGCGGGGCTCTTCTTGCAAAGGTGTCATTTGATTCTGACCGATTATATGTTTGGCGTAAAAGATATGATGATTTTGATCGTTTGAAGGATGTAGCTATCCGCACAAGATATAAAAGCTTGGAGAAATTGGGGGCTGCATCAACTGTTTCTGTGGGCATGTTGATGTCTACTGCCAATAAGGCGATTCAAGGCAAAGTGGTGCAGGCGGAAACTTCAGGTGCTACTGCAGGAACAGTTTATTACGCTAATAACTATGGCAACATTTTAGATAGAACATTAACGGCAAGTATTGGAACGGATGAGGTGATGTATTTTTATGCGGAGTCAGACAAGGATTTGAAAACTCCTTTGTTTAAGGCATTGATTGACGAGGGCAAAGGAATTTTTTACACGTTTAATCACAAAATATTCCGGATGTGGGGAAAGCATGGCAGTCAGATTAATAATACCTACATTAGTTTGGACTCTGATGGTGTTGCGGTGAGTGAGTACACCCAAGTCAAAACATTTTGGATGGGTAGTTGGGATAACAAGATAAACTCAGCAACCAAGCGTTGGGTTGTAGAAGAATTCCAATATCAGGCAGGAACGATTGATAAGGAGGACGGAATATTATTTTATTGGCAGGATCGGGTTAAAGCTTGGGAACAGCAGCGATTCCGGTTTACGACCTCAGCATACCCCAACAAATATAGTGATGTTTATCAAACGCAGGTTTCCAATGGCGCCCAGCCAGGATCGTTTGAATATTTTGATTCTCTTTATATAGATGACACATGGCATCGTGTATATATTTGCTCGGAGAGAACGTGGTTTGCCTGTACGCAACCAGAAGTAGTCATACCTGTTTCGTGGTCAGACAATGAAATTAAAGTCAATTTGAGGCTTGGTGCGCTGCATTCGCAGCCTAGATTCTATTTTTACGTTGTTAATGCCGACGGTAGCGTGAATTCTGTTGGTTTTTCATCATGCCCAAAGTGTCCTGAGCCCCCCTTTGCGGCGCAATAAGCAGTGCCTCATTCTTGGTAGCCTATTGCATGAATTTGCATAGCGCTACCAACTTTATTGCAGACGATTCTGCATTGATAAAGCGGCTTAAGTATCTAATAGATACCGGATTTTGATAAGATGCGCGCCTATTCGTGATTATCAAAGGATTAGGCAGCATGAGTTACATCCCCGGTCGTGTATCGGTCTTGATTCCTCTTTTTAATCGGGTTCAATACATCGAAAAAACCCTGCTTTCTGTGCTTGATCAGAATTACCCTGATATAGAGCTTATTGTTATCGATGATGGCTCGACAGATGGTGGTGATGTGATTGTGGCGAGGTTCGCAGAGCGAGGCTTGTTAACGCTATTGCGACATCCTGAGTGCGATAATAAGGGGCAGTCAGCCGCACTCAATTTGGGTTTATCGGTAGTCACAGGTGAATTCATTGCAATTCTGGACAGTGATGACCTCTATGTGCCTGGAAAAATTGCTAAACAGGTTGAGTATCTTAATGCGCATCCGAATGTTGGGCTTGTTTATGGAAACGGCAAGTGTATAAATGCTAAGGGTGATGTCATTTATGACATAAGTTATGACGCTCGGATTGAGCGTAGCGATCCAAATGATCTCTTATTAGACTGTTACTTTCTGCTTCCGCAAAACTCATTGGTACGCGCTTCTGTTTATCAACAAGCAGGCAACTTTGATGAGTCGCTACGCTCAGGTCAGGATCATGACATGCTCATCCGCTTGGCTGAGCA
Source organism: Cellvibrio sp. PSBB023 (assembly GCF_002007605.1). Lineage (NCBI taxonomy): Bacteria > Pseudomonadati > Pseudomonadota > Gammaproteobacteria > Cellvibrionales > Cellvibrionaceae > Cellvibrio > Cellvibrio sp. PSBB023. The sequence goes on from NZ_CP019799.1 coordinate 3,686,795, forward strand.
AACCAAAATTGCCCATCAATCAATAGACTCCTTTCGTTACCGCCGCCATGGCGACTCAATTAGTGCCAAGGGCACAGAAACTCGTTGGCGTTGTGGTCTGATTATTCTTGATAAGGCAGCAAAACGTTACCCCTATAAGCCTTCAACGCTGCGCAAACGTCGTGCGCTGGTAAACTTCCGCTTGGCGCATGCCCTCTATCAAAAGAAAGCTAATAGATTTGAAATGCTCTGGCGTTTGTTGGTTGCAGGTATATTGGATCCGCTGAGGTCACTGGCTGTATTGACGGGCAAAGAGAAGGTCAAATGAAAATATTGCTAGTCATAGACCGCTTGACCAACCCACATGCTGGTACAGAAGGGCAGTTTTTATTGCTAATTCATTTACTGCAAAAAGCAGGGTGTGAGTTGCGCGTATTAATATTGGCTAATAGCGAATGGTTAAATGCAAATCCATTACCATGCACTACGGTGATTATTGGCTCATCATCTATTAAATCCCCCGAACCTGGTGGCGAGCTTATGCGCAGGCGCGACAAGCCAAGGCTGATGGATTTCAATTAGCACATATCTTTTTTAATGACGCCTCTGTGGTGTGTCCGCCAATGTTTGCCCTTGTGGGTATTAAATCAATTATCTCCCGGCGTGACATGGGTTTTTGGTATAACCCTATGTATCGGTTGCTGCTCCCCTTTACTGGAAAGTTTGTATCCTGTGCGCTGAGTAATAGTCGTGCAGTCGCTGAGGTTACCGCCAACGTTGAGAAAATCCCCCAGGCTAAACTACGAGTAATCTATAACGGCTTCAATCGGACACTTTCGGCTAATGGTAAGGTGCAAGAACTTGAAGTGCTCAGATTATCTGGTGCTGCCATCTTTGGACTAGTTGCCAATATTCGTCCAATAAAACGCATGCAAGATGCAATTAGTGCTTTATCGCGTCTCGATTTTGGTTTCTACAACCCGCATCTGGTGATCATTGGTGCCGGTGATCCATCCGATTTACAGGTGCTTGCTAGTAATCTTGGTGTGAGTAATCGAGTACATTTTTTGGGTTCGCGTAGTGATATTCCAGACTGTTTACAGTATCTATCAGCTGGACTGCTCTGTTCTGAATCGGAAGGTTTTTCTAACGCAATAGTGGAATACCAATTTGCAGGGCTGCCCGTGATCTGTAGTCGAACGGGTGGAAACCCTGAAGCGGTTGCTCAGGATAAAACTGGTTGGTTATACGAAGTAGGTGATGTGGCTGAGTTGAGTCGCGCTATGGAGGCTGTGCTTGCTGAGCCGGAGTGTGCGCAGGCGATGGGTATTACTGCAAAAAACGAAGCGGAATCACGCTACACCATCGATGCAATGTTGGAACAGCATTTATTGCTATACCGTGAATTAATTGGAGTTAAATCATGAAGTCGGCTGTTATCGAGCTGGCGGGTAAATTAGGTGGTTATCAACTGGCGCGAGTGCTTACCCGCAAACAACCTAAAATATTAATGTATCACCGCTTTTCGACACAAAAGAAAGGTCACGCAGTAACAGTGGCAACATTTGAGCAACAGTTGCGGCTAATCAAACGTTATTTCCAGCCCATGACACTGGCGGCGCTGGCTCAAACCATTAAACAAACAGGCCGTACACCTGATAATGCAGTTGTCATTACAGTCGATGATGGTTACCGCGATTTTTATGAAGTGGCATATCCACTTTTGAAGCACTATCAGGTTCCCGCTACATTTTTTGTGACAACGGGTTTTGTGAATCAGGATCTATGGCTCTGGCCCGATCAGGTGCTGTGGTTATTACGCAATCGTACAAGCAGTTCTGGCAGTTTGATCGTTGGAGATAAAAGGTTTGACTTAGCCGAATCAGTAAAAGAATTATGGTGGCCTTTGGTGCTCCATTTACTGACGGTTGAAAACCACATTCGTCTGTCTGCAATTGCAGAGTTAGCTCGATGTTCAGAAGTATCACTTCCCTCCACAGCGCCTGATGAATTTTCTGCAGTGACTTGGGCGCAGTTAGAAGAAATGCAACAGCAGGGGATTGAAATTGGTGGGCATACGTTGTCCCATCCCTCGCTGGGTCATATGCCTGTTGCTGAGGCGCAAGTAGAAATTAACGGCAGTTTTGACGTATTGCGCCAGCACCTTGGCGATAGGCCTCGCACTTTTTGTTACCCCAATGGTCAGCCGGCAGATTATTCGGAAGAAATTAAAAAAGTTGTCTCCCAATCGGGATTCTTGGCTGCTGTTACTGCGTATTCGGATCAATTTAATACGAACATCCCGTGGGCATGGCGAAGATTTGTAGGGTCTGAAGCGTGGTTTCAATTTAATAAATCGCTATTTGGCGTTGAGCATTTGGGTAATATCTTGCGTAAAACTACTCGTTGTAATTATTGAGGTGAAAAATGTTAGCCAAGAGTAGTGGAAGTGATCTCAATTTAAAAGTTGCTTGTGTTTCCACTGCTACTTTTTTTTGGTTCCAGCTTTATCAGTTAGAGTTTTTTCTTCATTTTTCACAGCGGTTTACATTTATTGGCATGATGCGTCCGACGGTGATTATGTTTTTAATAATTACTGCGTTACTATTCTTTCAAAAGGATATTATTAAGAGCAGGTTGCGACATCCAATTTTTATCGCCTTTTCTGCCTTGGTAATATACTTAATTCTAAGTCTTCCATTGGTTACTTATCCCGGTAGTGTAATTAAAAAAAATGTAATGGTTTTTCTAAAGGCTATTGTTTTTTTGTATTACACCGCATTGATTCTTGATACCGATAAAAGAATAAAATGGGCTGTTTTTGTGTTTGTTGCCTGTCAGGTAATAAGGGTATTGGAGCCACTTTTTTTAAACATTACCACCGGGTACTGGGGAAGTTCTACATATATGGGTGACGGTGAGTTCGCCTCCAGATTGTCTGGCGCCCCCTCCGATTTGATAAATCCGAACGAGCTTGGCTTTGTTATAGCTACAGTGCTTCCCTTCCTCCATTTTTTTCTGCTCAAAGGTCGTTGGAATCTTAAAGTCCTCTATTTTATTTTATTGCCACTGATGCTTTACGCGTTAATTCTGACAATGTCTCGCGGTGCATTTCTTGCTCTGTTGGTCGTTGGATGGATAATCTTTAAAGAGAGTCGGCGAAAAGTAGTATTAATTGTATTGGGTATTTTTATTGTTATCGGCGGGCTATCGGTCATGAATGATATTCAACGAGACAGGTATCTATCTATTTTCTCTTCCGATGCTGCGCAATCAAAAAGCAGAGATGGACGAATTAACGGAATATTTAGAGAGTTTGAGTTGGGGTTACAGCGGCCAATATTTGGACATGGATTGGGTACAACACCAGAAGCAAAGTTTCATATATATGGCAAGACGCAAGCCAGTCATACGATGTACGGTGAGCTTTTAATTGAAATTGGTTTTATCGGAATGATTCTTTTCTTGCGCATGATCATTAACTTGAGGCGACAAATTACATTCTCATTGAGAGCGGAAAACGACGAGTTTTATGGAACCTTATTCAAGGTTATAAATATCGTTTTTTGGATGTTTGTAGTGTATAGCATTAACTATTGGGGATTGTCTCAATACTATTGGTATAACCTTGCAGGATTGACAATTGCTGCCGCAATGCTCTCTAAAACAACTTTAGTCAATGGTAAAAAATAATGAAGATATTGCTTGTGGCGCGGTGGCCTGTTGGTGGTATAAAAACATATTTCAGATATATATATGGATCTCCTGCTTTTTCAGATTGCGAGTTTACTCTATTGGCCCCAAACAGTGGTTTAGACGAGCTTGTTAATCATGATTTACCATCAGGTAGGATAAAGCTAATTGATGCCCCTACAAGCTTTTTAGCTTTCTTAAAATGTTTTCGAATGTGCGTGAAAAATAATGATTTTGATATTATTCATTCACACGGGTTTTCTGCTTCATTTTTTACCCAATTATCTTTAGGGGCGATAAAAAAACCACACCTCATGACTGCTCATGATGTTTTTTTGCCGAATACTTTTTCAGGTTTTAAGGGATGGATAAAGAGACAATTAATGTCTTGGGTTTTGAAAAAAGTAACTAAGGTTCTCTCTGTGTCGGAGGATGCTCGGAATAATATTTATGAATACTTTCCATCACTACCCTCTGGGCAAGTTATTAATATTACTAATGGTGTTGATACTGCTTTTTTTGCTACAGGCGTTGCACGGGATTTAAGAAAGGAATTGAACTGTGCTCCCAATAGGCCATTGATTGGTTTTTTTGGCCGATTCATGGCTCAGAAAGGGTTTCGTCAAATTATTGAAGCTATTGAGATTTTGTCCAAATCCACCCGTGTGGAAACAATGCCTCTGATTGTTACATTTGGATGGGGTGGATTCATTCGTGAGGATTTTGAGTTAATTGAGAAAAAAGGTCTCTCGGACTACTTTGTGCAGCTGCCAGGCACAAATAATATGCCAGCTGCGATTAAAGCTGTTGATTTAGTTTTAATGCCTTCTCGATGGGAGGCATGCCCACTACTGCCTATGGAGGTTTTGAGTGCGGGAACACCAATTATAGGTACTAACTGTATTGGCTTGCGTGAAGTTTTGCAGGGAACTCCTGCCACAGTGGTGCCCGTCAATGATGCTCTCGGTTTGGCTGATGCAATTGTGCAGTCATTGTCGAGCGGAGATAAGCAATTTATTGAATATCAAGATATTGCGGTCAAGCGTTTTAGTGCAGTAAAGCATGCTCAAGAATTACATGCCTTATATGTTGATTTGCTGAAGACTTCCATATCATGAAAAAGCGTCTTGCGTTAAATACGGCCTCAAATATTGCAACCCTGCTAATAAAATTAGCAATCACTTTTATAATGACTCCTATATTGATCAAAAATTTGGGAAATTATGATTATGGTATATGGGAGATGGTCGGCGCAATTGTTGGCTACATGGGGATGTTGGACTTGGGGGTGCGGCCTGCTGTAAGTAGATTTGCTGCAAGATTTATTGCATTGAAGGATCAGGAATCACTAAGTATTTTATATGCTACTTCATGGTTTTTTTTAATGGTAGTTGGTTTTTTTATATTTGCCCTGTTGCTTATATGGGGTATTTATTTCCCTGAAACCATTGCTGAAGATGGTGCGGATAGTTCGCGTTATACTCTGTTGCTAATAATCATTGGTGCGCAATTACTTATATCTTTTCCAGCGTATACCGCGGAAAGTTTTATGGAGTCGTATCAAGAATATTATTTAAAAAATAACATAACTATAATAAATTCCTTTATTGGGTTTGCAGTAATTTTTTATTATATAAAACCAGAAAATGCATTGGTGCTGTTGGCTTTGGTAAATACTATTGGGGTTTGCATTAAGTATATTTTCCTTGTTTGGTATTTGCAGTATCGCAGACCCTTTTTAAGGCTTAGACTTTCCTACTTTAAACTGGATCAATTAAAAACACTGCTGTCATTTAGTGTAAAGACTCTGATTCAAGGTGTTTCAACAAGGATAGAAAATGCAACGGATTCATTAGTTATTGGTTTTATTCTTGGCCCAGCAATGGTCCCCATATACAGTATTCCTGCCAATCTAATGAATCATATTCGGGGCATATCTATTACATTAACGCATGTTTTTATGCCATATCTTAGTGGTTTGAGTGCGCTTAATGATCAGAAGAAAATACAAGAAGTATATCTGGCCAGTAGTAAGATAATGGTATCTATGAGTCTTATTATGCTCATCGGTGCAGTGATGATGGGGGGCGAATTCCTTCATTTATGGGTTGGCAATCAAATTGCGAGTTCTGCAGAAAACCTTATTTATATAATTTCTGCATTTACTGTTTTGCCGTTATTAAACCCACTCTCTAGTAGGTATCTAACTGCTATAGATAAACATTTATTTCTTGCAAAATGGCAACCTGTAGTTGCGCTTTCAAATTTAATATTAAGTCTTATCTTGGTTTACCCGATGGGGATTTTTGGTGTTGCTCTCGGTTCTTTAATCCCGGCTTTAATTTTTCAGCCCATCTTGCTGTATGTTTGCTGCACACATTTGAATATTCCTCTGAGTAAATACGTTTTTCATGTGTTTGTACCTTGGATGATTCCCGCGATTGGAATGATAGGTCTCATATTTTATTTACAAAATATATTTGTTATTGATTCTTTCAAAACGTTTCTACTGATTGCGCTCTCTGGATCTTTGATGTTCATTGTGTTGGCGATATGCTTTTCGTTTAATACTAAAGAACGAGTGCAACTGATGTCACTGGTTAAAAAAAATCGTAACTAATTAAGGGTGATTTATGTGCGGTTATGCCGGAATGGCTGTGAGCTCGAAATCCATAAGCGTACTTACACCTGAATTGTTGGGCGTAATGGGTGATTCTATCCGTTTGCGCGGACCTGATGATCAAGGTATGTGGCTGGATAGCTCCTTGAGGCTTGGGCTGGTTCATCAGCGTCTTGCCATTCAGGATTTATCGCCATTGGGTGCGCAACCCATGCATTCTATTTTCGGTCGCTACACAATCGCCTTTAACGGTGAAATTTATAATTTCAAACAATTGAAGGCACGTTTAGTTGCGCTCGGTTTTCAGTTTAAAGGTGGATCGGATACTGAGGTTATATTAGCCGCGTTTGAAGCTTGGGGAATAGAATCTGCACTGATTGATTTCATCGGCATGTTTTCGATTGCCCTTGTGGATCATCAGGAAAAAAAACTGTGGTTAATTCGCGATAGAGTGGGAGAAAAGCCGCTTTATTATTACCAATCGGAAGGAAACATTTTATTTGCATCAGAGCTCAAGCCACTACTCTTATGCCCCTTATTCAAAAAAGAAATTGAACCCGGAGCTGTTGGGCTATTGATGCGTCACAACTATATTCCCGCGCCCTGGAGTATTTTTAAGAATACATTTAAGTTAGAGCCCGCTCATTATCTTTGCTTCAATTTGGTAAATACCACTGAAGCGCCAATTAAAAAATGTTATTGGAACCCATCACTAAAATGGGATCATTCACTGAATGCTCAATCGCTGCATGAGCGGCTAGATCCTTTGTTGCGTCAGGTGATTGCAGATCAAATGATCTCTGATGCGCCCTTGGGGGCATTTTTATCCGGCGGTATAGATTCGTCGACAATTGTATCGCTGATGCAACAACAGTCATCTCGCCCGGTAAAAACATTTTCTGTGGGTTTTAATGTCGCTGGTTTTAATGAGGCAGAGCACGCTAAGGCGGTGGCCAGTCATTTGGGAACAGATCATAGCGAATTTTACGTGCAGCCTGCTGATGCGCTGGACATTATTCCTCGACTGCCAGATATTTATGACGAACCATTTGCTGATTCTTCGCAAATACCAACGTTTATTGTCAGTCGTATGACTCGCCAGCAAGTTACTGTTGCCTTATCCGGTGATGGTGGCGATGAATTGTTTGCTGGCTACAGTCGTTATGCGTCCTATGATCGTGGTTTCACAATGCGTCGACAAGGCTTGGCTCATAAACTAATGAATCATTTACCTGCAGCAGTCGTTGCGCAGCTCACTCGACTTGGAAAAGTAAATCAACGCGATTTATCATTGCAATTGGTGCTGGAAAAAGTGCTGCGGTATAAGGCCAGTTTTAATGCAGCGAGTCCTCAAGCATTTTATCAAAACCAGGTCGGTTATTGGCTTCACCCTGAAGCACAATTAACATCAGCAACTCGCTTGGCTTATGCACTGGATAATATGCCTGTGCGTGAAGATCCTACATCGACATTTCAATGGTGTGATATTAATTCTTATCTGCCGGATGACATTCTGGTCAAGGTTGATCGTGCGGCCATGGCAAATAGTTTGGAAACGAGGGTACCATTATTGGACCATCGGTTAGTTGAGTTGTCACTAACTGTACCGACGGGTATTAATGTAGTTGGTGGCGTTACCAAACAACCTCTGCGTAAAATTTTATACCAGCATGTCCCTCGTGAGTTGGTTGATCGTCCTAAACAAGGGTTTGCTGTTCCAGTAGCGCATTGGCTGAAAAATGAATTACGCGATTGGGCAGAGGATCTTCTTTCTGAAAAGTCCCTTGCAGATACCGGAATTTTTAATAGCGATTTAATTCGTCAAAAATGGCATGCGCATCTTACCTCATCCCATGATTACTCGTTTCACTTATGGTCAGTATTAATGTTCCAGTCCTGGTATAGGAAATATATCTGATCATGTCTGGCATCACTGTTTCTACAGAGAAAGTTACTGATGAGTTGTTGGCAGAAGTGGCGGATTTATACGTTGTAGAACAATATAAAAAATCTTTATGGGCTTGGCAATTTTCCCATCGATTTGAGCGCGATGTTCTGGCAATCGTTGCGAGGGATAATGGTCGCGTTGTTGGTTTTAATGGCACTATGCCTATTAAAATTGTCGATGAGCATGACCAAAAGATAGATGCTATCTGGAGTTGTGATTTTATTGTTGCTCCCGATTATCGAGGAAAAGGTTTGGGAAAGGCCATTAAGGATGAAATGGCAAAAGCATTCACTATGCCTGTTATGTCTCTTGGCATTAGCGACAGTGCATTTCCGTTATTACTAAAAAAAGGATGGCGCGCACCTGTACGGCTCAATGTTTGGGATTTATTGCTGAGCCCTAAAACGGCGAAACAAGTAATTCTATTTGCATGGTCAACCTTGTGTCGTGCGGGCTTACTTATTGCTATCAACCGAGCGCAGAATAAATTTCTTGTCGAAGAATTAAGTTATCTTCCTTCGCGCAAGGTAATTGATTATTTATGGGCGTTGCATAGACAATATAAAAATACAGTAGAAGTCCTTAGGGATTATGATTATTTAATATGGCGATATGTTGATTGTCCGTTTCAGTGTTACCAATTTTTACATGTAGGTTCGAATCTTGATGGATCAAAGGCAATTATTATTTTTAGAATTTCTACTGGAAATAATATTGAAGTAGTGGATTTCATCGGATATGCGGATGCGGCATTAGTATCTTCTGTTGTTGCATTTTGGCTAAAAAAATATCCAGATACTACGGCAATCCATTGGAATACATCCTTATCAAAGCTGCATGCCGGACTGCTCGTTAATGGATTTGTGAAAAAGAGCTACGGATCGCGTTTCGCTACCCTTTCGGCTTATGGGCAAAATAATTGGGGATTGGTTGCCGGTGATTCAGACGGTGACTTTTTGCGGCTTGCAAAAGAGCAGTCGTATTTTTCCGCTATAAAAGATAGCAGCGAGGAAATTAATAAAGCTTTTATTGCACCGTCCAAACTAGATGGTGAGCTGATTTTTCATAGTCCTGAAGGATTCGATTATAAAAGAATATCCGAAGAAGCTTTCTATAGCATGGAGCTATTATGGGATGAGCTTATAGCCAAGAGTGATGCCAATCCATTATTTATGAGTTGGCAATGGATTGCGAGTTGGTGGCGGCAATGGGGAAATGCGTTGTCGTTGAAGTTTCATGTGTTGCTTGTTTTCGAGCAAGAAATAATTGTTGGCATTATCCCATTTTATCAATACAAAAAACGGTTTTTAAATAAGTACCAGATGATCGGAAATGCGTGGGGTCTTTCTCCTACTGTCCGCTCCGAATACACCTCTCCTATTTTTCTGCGTAATAAAGCTGATGTTTTATATAAAAGTTTGCATGCTTATATTAAAGCACAGGCTTTTAATTCATCGTTTATTTTTTCTGATATATTAAAAAATGCTATGCCCACACTGAGTTGTTGGGAGCATAGAATAGATGTTGGTTATAAAATCAGTGTGAACGGTGATTTTAATGATTATCTCTTGTCTTTGGGGCGAATGACTCGCCTGAAAGCATTTAATCGCCGCATGTATCTTATTGAGCATTATCCATCTGTTGAATTTCAGTGGCTAATTATTACTCGTGAATCACTCGATGACTTTTTTAACAATCTAAATTCTTTCCATTTGTTGCGATGGGGAAAGCCGTGTTTTGATAAGTTTGCTGTTAATTTTCATAAGAGCTTCCTTCTTGGGCCTATGGGGCCTAACGCATTGCTCTCTTATCTAAGAGTTGATGGAAAAATTGTGTCTGCCTCTTACAATATTAAGATACAGGATGTCATTTATAATATTCAGTCAGGCTACTTGGAGTTATTTGATAAAAAGGTATCACTAGGTACCTTGCATATGGGATGGTTAATTGAGGCGGCATTTAAAAATCATTCAGTGAATGCATTTGATTTCCTTGCCGGTTTTGGACGTGTAGAGGATTATAAAAAACATTATCAAGGAGATGCTATCCATTTCTATACTTTGCAGTATTTTTCTTCTTTCATGGTAAGAGCTTTATTTGGCGCACACTTTTTTTTGAAAAAACTAACCAAAAAAACTGCAAAATACATCAAGCAGGCTTGGAGGGCTAGGCGATGAATTTCAAAATATATTATTCCCGCGCTGGTTTTGGTTTAGTAAAAGATGCAAAAATCTTGCAGAATGCTTTGATGTTCTTGGGCTATGATGCGGAAATTATAGAGTTACCTACGGCTAAACATAGTTTTTTGGGGCGTATAACTGCTGCTATAGCAAGTTTTTCTAAGATTATAGGATTTTTATTTTTTTACCGGCGATTACAACGTTTCTTCTTGGGTAAGCCGGAGCATATCTCTATTCATCTGGAAAAGATATTTTATGGAAAGTTATTCTTGCATCGAAAGCAAATACTGATTCCCAATCAAGAATGGTTTGGCTCTGCCTTTTTTGAGTTGTTGAAGTATATTGATAATGTATGGGTTAAGACCCGATTTGCAGAAGGTATTTTTAAGGAATTTCGTCCCGCGGTGGACTATATTGGTTTTTGCTCTGTGATCGACAGTAATGTTATTTATAAAAAAAACGGCGATCATTTCTTTGCGCGAGTCGGTATGAGTCATTTCCGTGGTGCGGAGCGACTGGTAGATGTATGGCGGACTCATCCTGAGTGGCCGCTACTAAAAATGGTTATAGATTCATCGTGCCGGCCTGCAAACCCGCCGGCAAATGTAGAGTATCTTAATGTTTTTCCCCGAGTTGAAGACTATGTTGCGCTTGCAAGTTCTTCTCTATTTCATATTTATGCATCAGAAGTAGAGGGTTTTGGGCATTCAATTGTAGAAGCTATGGGTTATGGCGCCGTTGTATTGGTGACCGATGCTCCGCCAATGAATGAGGTTGCTGATACTGATTGTGCATTACTAATAGCTGCGACCTATTCCGGACAAAAATTATTTTCCCCTCGATTTTTAGTCAATTTATCTGCAATCGAAGACACTGTAGAAGCAGTAATGCGGATGGACGAAGAGCGAATTCAGCAGTTAATTGAGAATGCACGGCGGCGGCCTGATGTTTTAAAAGAGCGATTTTATAATAATCTGGCAATGACAATTAAAAAGCTTTAGGCTAACTGTTGGGCTGCGAGCACTATTTTCTTTATGGATAAAACTATGCTTATTTCAATCATTACGCCAACCTATAATCGCGAGGCATTTCTGCCTGCCGCTATTGAGAGTGTGCTTGCTCAAAGTTACAAAGAATTTGAATTAATCATCGTGGATGATGGTTCCACTGACAATAGTCGTGAACTCATTAATACTTACGCGGAAAAAGACTCGCGGGTTAAATATTTATATCAGGAAAATCAGCGTCAAAGTGTTGCGCGTAATTATGCCTTGTCTGTCGCCAAAGGCGATTTTATTTGCTTCCTGGATTCTGATAACTATTGGCCATCGGATAAGCTTGAAAAATCTATCGAGGCATTTGAGGCGTATCCAGATGCAGATATAGTCTATGGGGATTGCATTACTATCGATGAGCAAGGTAATGAGCTGCATCGACATAATATGCGTCGCTACTCAGGACGCATTGCTGCCTTATTGCTGAAGGATAATTTTATCAGCATGAATACTACTATGACGCGGCGTAAGTGTTTTAATGAGATGGGAGGTATGAGTGGAAAGCGCCGCGTAGCAGATGATTATGATTTATGGTTAAAGTTTTCAGCGCGCTACAGGTTTCAATATATCCCCGAGTTTCTCGCGTACTATCGGGTTATGGAGAACCAAATATCCAGTAATAAGAAGCTGCGCTTTGAGACAAATGAAAAAATTATTTTAGATTTTTTAGCCGAGTATCCTGATGCGGTTTCCAAGCAAGAGCGAGATGCTGGCTTGTCGGCGTTTTATATTCGCAAAGCTCGTCATTATGCGTCCAGTGACAAAACAGAAGCTTATGCAGCTATTCGCTCAGCATTGGTAATCAAACCATTGTCTATTGGTGCATGGCGTGCATTAGTAAAAGTTGTTCTTTCGTAAATATTTCGTACATAAAAAAACCCAGCATTGCTGGGTTTTTTTATGTCATTAAATCGCAAATATTACGACTTCAAGCGACGCGCACCGAACAGGCCAAGCAAGCCCATGCTCATTAACAGCAGGGTAGTTGGTTCTGGAACTGCAGTTACACGAACACCAATAATCAGGTCGTCATGGTTGTCGTCATCAGCAGCATTTGGGCCAGTATCATCAAGGAAAAGGATTGCATCATAAAAACCAGCATGTGAGGCATTTGCATTTGGACCTTGACCAGTAAAAGTGGCATTCAACGCAGCAGCAAAAGAATAGAAGCGGCCATTGATGACGCTTTGAACAGCACCTTCTGCATTAGATACTGAGATGGTGTTTGCAGGATTTACTGATGTTGCAGGAATATTACTGGTGAACAGGAAATCAAAAAGGCTGTCTTTGGCAACTGTAGTTGTGATTGTGCCCTTGTTGGATTTGCTCAGTGCGCTCTCCGCATCACCAGGAACTGAAAAAAGATTATTCCAAGTAGATTCTTGGCCAAGGAAATAATAAGTCACAAGAAGGTTGGCATTGGCCTTCAGACTTCCAGCAATGGTGTAAGAGCCGGGAGTGATGTAGCCAGGGGTTGTGAAGTTGTTGTTTGAATAAGCAGGAACATCTGCTGCGTATTGAGCGCTGCCGCTATCAACCACGGAGATTAGTCCTGCATTTGCACTTAAAGAGCCCAGAGCGATAAGCGCTGCAGCTGCGTATTTGATGAGTTTCATGAGGGTCGTCCTTTGTTTGGTACAAAATGAGTGATTTACAATTAGCCTAAGCTGACTAGTGGTAAGCGATAAGTGTGCCATTACTTAAAATTCATTTAAAAACATTGAGTTACGTATTTTTTGTGGCGCACTTAACCTTGTTGATGTAAATTTTTCCGACTTCCCTCTGACGTCATCATCTTGATATGGTTATTGGACTGGCTGCGGGTTTAGCGAGATAAATCGGCTATACAGGCCCTCTGTGTCAAATGTAGCAATTTCATATGTGTCTCCGACGGTGGCGCCTGTCAAAATAATCATATTAGTATTTGGGTTTGTGATGGTTTCTATGGTCCAGGTTTGTTTTTTTGAAGAGTAATAACGTATCTCATAGCCTCCAATATCCGTTAGAGCCATTAATTCACCATTTTCACGATGGGTCGGTTGAAGCCACTTAAGTGCAATGCTGGTTAATGGGCTACTACTTGATGATGAGTTACTGTTATCAACAGAAGAGAATGAACTTGCGACACTTGAGGAAAGACTGCTGTTGCTCGATGAGGTACCGGATGAGCTTGTATTGGTTGCGGTGAGCAATGTTTTAGTGATGAGAGCATTGGAAAAGTTTGATCCATTGCCCTTTGAATCGATTGCTCGGACCCTGTATGTGTAATAGGTGTTTGGTGTGAGTGCTATATCGGCAAATTCTAATTCTGCTGCTGTGGTAGTGCCTATGACAACGCCATCGCGACGAACTTCATAGTATGACAAGGCAACATCATCTGTTGATGCCTGCCATCCAATAAGCGCGCTGTTATACGAAACCGCTTGCAATAGAAGATTGTCTGGTGTGCTTGGGGGAAGATCCAACTGGACGCTTGGTTCAGGAGTTAATTCCTCTTCGGTAAATTCCAGTGCTGTACTGCTAGAGCGCGAAGAGCGCACATAGCTTGACAAGCTCGACGATGAACGTACCAGCGAAGCGCTGCTTTTCGCTATCGATGACGGGCTACTGGAAGAGCTACTGGATTGTGTGCTGGTTGCCGCTGATGATGAGGTGGCAGTTACAGGTGTGGAGCTTGGTTGGGTGATGGCTGTGCTGCTGTCTGTTGGGCTGTCGCTTTCGGGGCCACCACCGCCGCAGCCGGTGAGGATTATTGCCAGTGAGCTGACGAGCAGGAGCGAGTGAATAGGGTGTTTCTTGGAGCCAAATATCATTGTAACTACCTAAAAAAGCATGGAGTTTGCCGGAATAAGAGGAGGTGGTTGCTGTGCGGACGATCCTGCTGCGTGGCGACCTTATGGTGACGCATTACATTTAGCAGGATACCTGTGGTGCCACGGGCTTATGCCTTTATTTTTTTTCAATAAGCGATGGGGTCGAGCTGGATTGTGATATTTAGTTCTGCGATCGGTGTGCATTTCTATTCCATATTGTTATATGTGACTTGTCCTTGAGAATTCACTATTCACCGCTAAGATCGGCATCGCCAAAGGGTGGTGTGGCGATAATATTCATATCGTACTTTTTGATAAGGTCATAAAACGTCGGGCGTGTGATCCCCAGTAGTTTGGCGGCGGCGGAGATGTTGTTGTCGGTCATACTCAGGGCGCGCAATATGGCGCCTCGCTCCGCTTCCTGACGCACATGGCGCAGGTTGAGGGAGAGTTCGCCTGCTTCGGCCAACCCCAGGTCTTCCCGGGTGACATACTTGCCATCGGCCATGATGACGGCGCGTTTTACTTTGTTTTCCATCTCGCGGATGTTGCCGGGCCAGTTGTAGTTTTCGATGGCGGCAATGGCATCAGGGGTGAAGCCGGTGACATTTTGGCCGTGTTCTTTGGCGAATTTGAGTTTGAAGTGGCGTGCCAGCAGCACTTTGTCGCCCATCCGGTTGCGCAGGGGCGGGATATTCACTGTCATTTCGCAGATGCGATAAAACAGGTCTTCGCGGAAGCTCCCCTCGCGTACCATGGCCTCCAGATCCTTGTTGGTGGCGCAGATGACCCGGACATCCACCGGGATTTCGCTGCGGCCGCCCACTCGCTCTATCACCCGCTCCTGCAAAAAGCGCAGCAATTTGGCTTGCAGGTTGAGCGGCATATCGCCAATTTCATCGAGGAAGAGGGTGCCTTCATTGGCGGTTTCCACCTTGCCCAGCGTGGTTTTATTGGCGCCGGTGAAGGCGCCTTTTTCGTAGCCAAAGAGTTCGCTTTCAATGAGGTTTTCGGGCACGGCCGCGCAGTTGATGGCGACAAAACGCTTGCTCTTGCGCGGGCTGAGTTGATGGATAGCTCGCGCCAGTACTTCTTTGCCTGTGCCGCTTTCTCCCAGCAATGTGCAGGTGACGGTTGTTGGCGATATTTTTTCCAGTTGGCGACAAATTTTGAGTAACTGAGGATCGTTGGTGATGAGACCTTCCAGCGGTTCCTGTTGGGAGAGGTGCAAGCGGCGGTTGTAGTCTTCCAGTTCGAAGATGTGGAAGGCGCGCTGCACAATCAGGTCCAGGGTGTTTGGGTCTACCGGCTTTTGATAGAAATCATAGGCGCCCATGGCGACGGCGCGCAGGGCGTTGTCGCGGTCGGTTTTACCCGTCATTACAATAATTTTGGTGTTGGGCGAGAGGCGCAGTATGTCTTGTATGCACTTGAAGCCTTCATCGACACCGTCTTCATCCGGCGGGAGCCCAAGATCCTGGATGACAACCGCCGCTTCATGCTGGCGCATGGCGGCAATGGCGTCCTGGCGGTTGTCTGCAACAACCGTTTCGTATTGGTCAAAGTGCCAGCGCAATTGGCTTTGCAAGCCCGCGTCGTCTTCGACAATCAGCAGAATGGGTTTGGTGGCAGTTGTTTTGCTCATGCGGTCCCGTTAATCCTTGTTCAGTGGGAGAGTCATGGTGATGGTGGTGCCTTCGCCCGGTTCACTGGCAACATTGAGTGTGCCACCCAGTTCACTGATGTATTCGCGCGACAGGTAAACCCCGATCCCCATACCTTTGCCGGATTTGGTGGTTTCAAACGGTTTGAATAAGCGGTTGTGGATAAAATCCCAATCCATGCCTGAGCCATTGTCTTCAATAATCACCGTGGCCCAGTCGTTATTGACGCGCAGTGTAACATGAACCCGTCCGTCGTCCGGCGTGGCCTCCAGCGCATTTTTGATGAAGTTGGTGATGGTCATCACTAAACGCACCTGATCGGCGTTGAGGGTACGTTCGGTGGGCTCGATATCGGCGTTGAGCTTGGTGGTATTGCGCTGGCACTCGCTGACCGCTTGATTGACCACCTCCAGGATCGACAGGCGTTTGACCAGATCCGATTCATCGCGGCGCAGCTTTTTGAGCAGGTTGTTCATGCGGTCCACGGAGTTGCTGATGGTTTTAATAGCATCTTCAAAAAACGCGGGGTTGTCCTTGTGCTTCTCGGCGTTGCGTACCACCAGCGCCTGTTGGGCGATGAGGTTGTTCAGGTCGTGGATAATAAAGGCGACGAGTTTGTTGTAGGTATCAAACTGGCGGCCTTCAACGAGTTGTTCAGCTTGTTGGTGGCGTTTGAGATAGCTGCCAATTTGTCGCCCCATGGTTTTGAGCAGGTCCAGATCTTCCCAGGTGAGGCTTTGGTCGCCTGCCGGTTTGGTGAGTGCCATAAAGCCAACCAGCTCCTCGCCCACAATCAGTGGAAACAGCAGCCAGAGGTTGGGAATATTGTGCGCCCAATGTGGCAGCAACTCATTGTGCTGGCTAAGGGCTTTGTTGTCGCCACTGTCGGGGATGAATACCCATTCGGCATCGATAAAGGCGCGACAAAAAGGGCTGTTTACCGGCTCTTCTTGCAGGGTTACGTGGTTGGGGAGGTTGGTGCGATAGACCGGCTCGTAAAACCCCTGTTTGATCAGCCAAATGGCGCCACCGGGCGCTTTGGTGGTGGAGGCGACGGCGTAGAAGGCGCGCTGGTTGACTTCACTGGCCTCGGCGGGCTGGGCCAGATAATTAATCAGCCGCAGCCACTCATTGCGATAGTCGTATTTGTAGCGAAACAGGTGTTTGTTGATCAGTACCGATAGCTTCATGCGGATACGGCTGGAAATAAAGACCGTCGCAATCAGCAGGACAGCACCAACTAATAACAAACTGTAGAAAACCGTTCCCCAATTACCGCCGTATAAACGGACATAGTAACCACCGAGTGACAGCACCGTGATCAAAATGCCGACTCCTACCAGCGAGGTGGTGTAAAAGGCGATAGGGCGCGACAAATTAAAGTTGGCCGGGCGATCACTGCGCTGCAGCAGCAAAATGCCGCCCAGTGCCATAAACAGGCAGGTGGCGAGTGAGACGGCGGCGCGCGATTGCCAGAGCATGGGGTCCAGGCCTTTGAAAATCAGCGCGTGGGTAAACAGGTAAATGTCGTAGAGGAAGATGGCGGCAAGGTTCATGCACAGGAGTTTGATCTGACGATCATTTTCCGCGGCGAAGCGATAGAGTTGCTCCACACTCACCAGCGCAATCACCGCTAGCCCCAGTGCAAACCAAACGGACAAACCGGCCTGGTTCATGTTGGGAATAAAGAGCATCACAATCGCCAGCGCGGTAATGGGCCAACCGCCACTGAACAGTAATTGCAGGCTGGCCGGTAATTGGCGGCGATGGCTGTTATGCCTGAGGCATAGCCAGATGCAGAATACCCAGGCATTAAAATGCAGGTATTCAAAAATGATCAGTAAATACAGTGGGATCTTGTAGCCGGAGAACGACAGGGCGATCACACCCAAATGGATTGTATGCAGCAGTGCCGCCCACAGGAAAATCCAGGTTTTCTGGCCGCGCAAGAGCTGGAACAAGTAGGTGCCGGTAAGCAGGGCAGCGACAACGGCAGCACTAAAATAGGCGACAAAGGTGACGCTGTTATATTCCATCTTGGGCGAAATCCAGAAGTGGGTAATAAGTGGCAGGTATAAGTTTTGGCAATAAGCATAACAGTTGCCACTGGCAGATAGAATCATCGCTCCGGCGGTTGATTTTAAGATCAAATACTACCATCGCCTGTGTGGGTATTTGCCGCTATAATGCGCGCCGACGATTAACCCGCCCCAAGCTCGGGGGCAGATTATACTTGGGCTTTACTGGAGCAAATCCAGCCGCCTTTATACTAACGAGGAAAACGCCGTGATCCAGATGAAAAAGTTGTTCGGAGTACTGTTTGTTGCAGGTTTGGTCGCGGCGTCTGCCGTTGCCAACAGTGAAGATGACATCAAGGCGCGTCTCGCTCCGGTAGGTAGTACCTGTATGTCCGGTGAGGCCTGTGCGGCCGCGCCAGCCCCTGTGGCCGCCGCAGGTCCCAAATCCGGTAAGGAGGTGTACAGCAGCTTTTGTACTACCTGTCACTCTGCCGGGGTAATGGGTGCGCCCAAATCCGGTAACTCGGCCGACTGGGCGCCACGTATCGGCAAGGGCATTGAAACCCTGTATACCCATGCCATTGGTGGCTTTAACGCTATGCCTCCCAGAGGTATGTGCGCCGCCTGTTCCGATGATGAAATCAAAGGTGCTGTGGATTACATGGTTGAAAACAGCAAGTAATTTGCCTGCCAGCTAAATCCGTTTCACCCAAAAATAAACCCTCGCCATGGTCTGCATGGCGAGGGTTTATTGTTTATGGCTACTGTTGATGGCGCCTCCCGTCCGTGGGAGTGCCGTTTTGATTAGAAGTTGGCTTTGACGATCAATGCCGCGCGGCGGTCATTCACAAACCATGAACGGCCCGCTTCCGCACCTTGTCCATCAAGGATCATGATGGTTTTGGTTTGGGTATTGGCGATATTGGTTAATTGCAAACCAACAGTCACATTCTCATTGACGTTGTAAAACGCTGAGCCATCGAGGAAGCCTGAATCGTCGTTCCAGAGTGGATACTTACTGATGACGTCGCGTGTTGTCAGCAAGTACTTGGAGCGCCAGTTGTAAGCCAAGCGCAATGACCAGTCATTTTTGTCGTACATGGCGACAATGTTGAAGGTGTCTTTGGATTGGCCTTGCAGTGGCACTTTATCAAAGTCGACGCGCGCGCCTGTATCTGTGGCGGTACCGGCAAAACCATCGGAGCTGCCATCACCGCCATTGGGTACACCGCTGGCATCGATATAGGTGTAGTTCATCTGCAAACCTAAACCGTCCCATGGTGCGGGCAGCATGTCGTAGAACTGCTGATAGGCAATTTCAAAGCCTTGCATGGTGCCATCGCCGCCGTTGCGGGTACCTTCCACTTCAACCGTTTGGGTAACGCCTGTCACCGGGTTGGTGAAGTCGCGTGCAAAACTACCGAACACAAAGAAGTTGCTCAGATCTTTGTAAAACAAGGTAGTGGTGAGCGATCCAACACGGGCGAAATACCATTCAAGCGAGGCATCAAATTGCGTGGATTCCATGGGCTTCAGGCCGGGATTGCCTGAGCTGCCGCGCCATCCTGCTACGCTCGCACCCAAAATACCGCTGCTGCTGGCACCAGGGTTGGCCGGATCAACTTCCGGTTGCACGACTGTTACTGACAATGGATCGAGGTTGGCCTGATTTTTCACCGCTTCCATATCGGGCAGAGCGATGGCTTTGGCGACGGCAAAGCGTGAAATCAGGTCGTCGGTTAGCTCTACCTTGAGGTTCAGGCTGGGCAGGGTGGTTGAATAGGTCGTGTCAGCATTTTGCACGGTGAACGCATTGTTACCGAAACCGCGCTCGTTGTTGCTCAGGAAGTTATTCGGGTCGCTCGCCCAGCGTGATTCAGGCATGGCCATCAATGCTGTGCGTGCTGCTGCCAGGTCGGCATAGCCGCCTTGATCGTAAAGTGCCTGGCTGGCTTGGGTGGCCCAAGCATCCACAGCACCGGCAGTCAATGGTAGGTTGATTCCTTCGGGCACGGCAAAATCTGGCAGCAGGTCAGGGTATTGGACCGAGCCGAGTGCATCGCGCTCCAAGCGGACATAACGCAAGCCCAGATTACCGCTGAAACGCAGCGCGTAGTCGTCAGAGCCAAAATCCACCTTCACATAGGCTGCATCGTTGGTTTCGGTGGTGACAAATACTTCAGACGGGGTGAAGTAGTTGGTGGTGCCAGCGCGCTTGTTGGCGGGCACAAAGGAGCCTGCATCGGCCAGCAACTGGCGACCATTAACAACGTCCTTAACCAGTGATGGTGAAGCATGAAGCATGTTGTTACCGGGAATGGTCAATACGCCACCGCGATGGAAGTCGCTCCAATCCACGGAGCTGTATGACTGGTCAGCGACTTTTTCCAGGTCTGCCCAGTAGATGTCGGATTGCCAGCGTGGCCCGAGTGAACCCCAGTTATAAACAGAGTAGCGTACGGTTTGTTCACGTTCGGCGTGGCGAACACCGCCGGTGATAGCCGTGATAAAACTGTCATCCAGTGAGTGTTTAACATCAATGCGGCCTGCCAGCGAGTCGCCTTCGGAGCGCTCGTAGTGATCCATCGCCGCCTGCCAGAAATAGGAGGTAGGGTCCTGGAAGTAGTTAGCATCACCTGCTGGATCATCGGAGAAGCCGGGGAAGCCCTCACTGTAGATATCCGGGTTGGCCGTACGGAAACCGTTCCACGGTTCGATCAGGGTCAGCGACGGTGTTTTGCCGTGGGTGCTGTAGTCTTGCATCGCGTGGGTGGCGAGCATGATGGTCACGTCATCGTCTTTGGTTTCGGCATCGATGTATTGCAGGTCGAGGCTGTATTCCCAGTTATCGTCGGGGGTGAATTTCAGGTTAAAGGCGTAGTCATCCACCAGGGTGCGAGTGCTTTTCACGCGGGTATCCGTGGAAAAGATATGGCCCCATTGCGGGATATTTACCGGATCATCGCCCCAGGCGCGTGGAATGCGATTGGTATTGCCGTCAGCGGCGCGCCAGCCGTCGGAATCAACCAGGGTACCGGCGGTGAAAATGCCCCTGTCGTTGAACTCTAATTGGGTGCCTTCCAATGCGCGGGTGCGGCGAATGTCTTGCTCTGAGTTTTCATCGTAATAGCCGCCTTGGTATTTGATGGCATATTCGGTCCAGGACAAGGTGGCATCCGAACGCATAAATTGCAGGGTGCTGACCAGCGTATTGTCGCTGTTTTGCCATTGCAGGGCTGCCGCGTAACCCTGGCGGTCGCGCTCATCTTTTTTCATCAGGGCGTTGGAGCCATTTGGCATCCACACAGTGCCATCGCCCACACCGACAAACCGCTCGGCACCGGCCAATTCCGCTGCATCGTATTTTACGTAGGCGTCACTCTGGATACCGTTTGACAGGCCAGTGAGCGAGGAGTCCGCCACATTGAGCAATAAGCCAAATTCCCCGGCACTGGTGTCCCAGCGGTCGCTGTAGAGTGCCGACAGGGTTGGTGTCCATTCTTCGGCCATATCACCATAGGAGTAGTCGGCAGAGACAGCTACGATACGGCCGCTGGAATCAAATGGCTTGCGTGTACGCAGGCTGACTGTACCGCCAATCCCGCCTTCAATCATGTCGGCGGTCTGGTTTTTGTAGATATCCACTCCGCCCATCAATTCTGGCGGTACATCCTGGAAGCTCAAGCCGCGACCGGAGTTGGCGGTGAAGGAATCGCGGCCGTTAAATTCCGAGCGGGTAGCGTTCATGCCGCGAATCACTGCGGCGGAGCCTTCCACACTGAAGTGGTCCGGGTCGTTGGCTGAAGCAAAACGCTCAATGGATACACCGGGAATCCGCTGCATGGCTTCCAGCACGCTGCGGTCGGGCAGGGAGCCTATGTCATTAGCGGAAATGGAATCGACCACGGTGTTGGCATTACGCTTGATGTCCTGGGCATTTTCCAGGTTGGCGCGTACACCGGTGACAACAATCTCTTCCAGGTTTCCATTGCTATCGGTTTGTGCCATCACAGGCGCGGTCAGCGCCATGATGCACAGTGTTAGCAGTGAGCGACGAAAGGCGGGTGTGGCTGTAGTGTTGTGGTGACCTTGCTGATTGTTATGGGGGAGCATAGCTAACCTCGTGTTTTCATTATTAGGTGTTTCTGATGGATGCACCTCCGGCAAAGAGGGCATTAGGCGCCATAATCAACCTCTCTGGCACAGGCGTCGCACCAGTTTGATCGGATAGCGCAAACTGGTGATTCATATATGAAAACGGGGATAGGTATGGCAGGTGTCAGTTTGCGCAGTGGGGCAAACTGGTGCGCGGCGGCACTGGGCGGAAGCGGTGCGGGTGGGCTAATCGAACAGGTTTAGCAGGTTTGCCAGGGTCTCCTCTCCCTTGGCCAGATTTTTCTCCGGGCTCTGTTCGCCAAAGCCCTCCCACTCCACATCATCGACGGGCAGCTCATCCAGAAAACGGCTGGGGGTGGTTTCGCTCATCTCGCCAAACTGTTTGCGTTTGCCGGCGAGAGTCATAGTCAGGGTGCGCTGGGCGCGGGTAATGCCTACATAAGTGAGGCGGCGTTCTTCCTCGATATTGTTATCTTCAATACTGTTGCGATGGGGCAATAGTTCTTCTTCCATACCCACCATGAACACATGGGGGAACTCCAACCCTTTGGAGGCGTGCAGGGTCATGAGCTGCACCTGGTCGCTCAGATCTTCCTCTTCCTGACGTTCCATCATGTCGCGCAGCACCAGTTTGGCGACGGCATCTTCAATGCGCGACTCTTCGCCCTCGTCATCGTCGCTGCTGTTTTTGTCGATGGTTTTTTGCAGCGACTCGACCAGATAAAACACGTTCTCCATGCGCTTTTCGGCAGCTTTACTGCTCGCCGAGTTCTGGTGCAACCAGCCCTCGTAGTCTATGTCGTTGAGCATCTCGCGGATGGCATCCACCGGCCTGTCGCCCCCACAGTTGCGTGTCACTTGTTTGATCCAGTGCGCAAATCGCTGTAATCGCTCCAGATTTTTTTCAGGAATGCGACTTTGTAGGCCAAGTTCATCCAGCGCCGCAAATAAACTGATGTGGCGTTCACTGGCGTAACCACCCAGCGCCTCAAGGGTACTGGTGCCGATTTGGCGGCGCGGGGTGTTAATGATGCGCAAAAAGGCATTGTCGTCATCGGGGTTAACAATGAGGCGCAAATAGGCCATTACATCCTTGATTTCCGTTTTGGCAAAAAAAGATGAGCCGCCGCTGATCTTGTAGGGAATCTGGTGCTGTTGCAGCTTCATTTCCAACAGGCGCGCCTGATGGTTGCCGCGATAGAGAATGGCGAAGTCGCGAAATTTGTATTGCTTGCGCAGCCGCTGGGTGAGTATCTCCGTGGCGACACGCTCGGCTTCGGCGTCCTCATTTTTGCAGCGCAGCACCCGGATGGGATCGCCAAGGCCCATTTCACTCCACAGCGCCTTGTCAAAGTCATGGGGGTTGTTGGCGATCAAATGGTTGGCGACGCGCAGAATACGGCTGGTGGAGCGATAGTTTTGCTCCAGTTTGATTACCCGCAAGCTGGGGTAATCCTGCTTTAACAGTGACATGTTTTCCGGGCGCGCACCGCGCCAGGCATAGATGGACTGATCGTCGTCGCCCACCACCGTGAGCGCGCCGCGATTGCCCACAATCAACTGCACTAAGAGGTATTGGCTGGAGTTGGTGTCTTGGTATTCATCCACCAAAAGATAGCGAATCTTGCGCTGCCAACGCTGTAAGACCTCGGCGTTGGTTTGGAACAATTCCACAGGAATAAGGATCAAATCATCAAAGTCCACGGCGTTATAGGCGCGCAGGGCTTGGTTGTAGCGCTGGTAAATCAGTGCGATGGCCTGTTCACCCGGACTTTGGGCCACACTCAGTGCCCGTGCCGGAATGATCAGGTCGTTTTTCCAGTTGGAAATCTGGTGCTGCACCAGATCCAGATGGTCGCTGTCCAGGTCGCCATCTTTCATCATCAGGTCTTTGAGCAGGGAGCGCGCATCTTCGGAATCGAAGATGGAAAAACCGGGTTTAAACCCGAGGCTTTTGTGTTCGCGGCGAATGATATTCAAGCCGAGGTTGTGAAAGGTCGACACGGTTAAACCGCGTGAGGCGCTGCCTTTCACCAATTTACTGGCGCGTTCTTTCATTTCCCGCGCTGCCTTGTTGGTAAAGGTGAGGGCGGCAATATGGCGCGCAGGTATATCGCACTGCTCAATCAGGTAGGCGATTTTGCGGGTGATCACACTGGTTTTGCCGCTACCGGCCCCCGCCAGAACCAGACAGGGGCCATCGATATAGAGCACGGCTTCTTTTTGGCGCGGGTTGAGTTGGGTCACGGGTCATGCCTGGGTCAAATGGGGGAGCATTCTAACAAGCTACCCCCGGCTTGTAATGCAGATTGCGCCTGTTTGCGGCGCCCGGTTGGCGCTATAACTGCATGAGCGACTTGTCAGGATTATGGTGTTTTTTTGTTATAGGCAGGCCGTTTAGTTTGCCTGGGTGCGCTGTTACCATTGAGTCGATTGGTTCATGCGTGAAGCAAGTGGTAAGGGATAGAGTTCCATGGACAACAAGATCAACATTTTATTTGTCGACCGTGAACAGGGTGAATACCTGCTCATTGCCGAAATTTTGTCACATATCCGGCAAGTCAGTTACGAGTTGGTCTGGTGCGATCAGCTCGATTTGGCGCTGCCCAAAATTCTCTCCCAGCAATTTGACGTGGTGTTGCTCGATTACTATTGGGGCGAGGAAAGCGCGCGCGATCTGCTCAATGCGGCGCGGGTGCAAGCCTGCCAAACCCCGATTGTGGTCATGACCGATGAGATGGAAACCGAAGTAGACCGCGAGGCGATCCGCGCCGGGGCGGCGGATTACCTGATCAAAGGTCAAATTGATCACCTGCTGCTGGAGCGCGCGCTGCGCTATGCCATCGAGCGCAAACAAACCGAGCAGCACCTCACCCGTCTCGCCCATTACGACTCGCTCACCGACATTCCCAACCGCATCCTGTTCCGTGATCGGCTGGAGCACGCTGTGCATTTGGCCGAGCGCGACCATACCAGCTTTACCCTGATGTTTATCGACCTCAACGGCTTCAAGCAGGTCAACGACAATTTTGGCCACGATGCGGGCGATGCGATTATTCGCATCTGCGCCGAACGTTTGAATGCCTGCCTGCGTCGCAGCGATTCGGTAGCGCGCATGGGTGGCGATGAATTCACCCTGCTGCTGCAAAATATCGCCAACAGCACTGATGTTGCCCACATCGCGCAAAAAGTGATTGATTCCATCCAGCAGCCCGCGGATATCAACGGCCACGAAGTGGTGGTGGGCTGCAGTATCGGTATCGCCATCTACCCCGAAGCCGGGCGCGATGCCGATACCCTGCTCAAACACGCCGATATGGCGATGTACAAAGCCAAGCAACTGTCGGGTAGCAATTACCGCTTCTTTACTGAAATGATGAATCAGGATGTGCGCCGTCAATTGCGTCAGGAAGCTGACCTGCGTGCGGCTTTGCGTTACCAGCAATTTGTCCTGCACTACAGCCCGCGTATCGATATGGCGACCGGCAAAGTGGTCGCGCTGGAAGCCCAACTGCGCTGGGATAAACCCGGCGTTGGGCTGCTCAACCCCAGCGAGTTCATCGCTACCGCCGAAGAAAGTGGCGTTATTACCGCGATTGGCTACTGGGTACTGCGTCAGGCCTGTCACGATATTAAATTGTTACAAGGCTTTTGGGATGAGCAGTTGATGATGTCGATCCACCTGTCCATGCGCCAATTCAAAGACGAGAACCTAGTGCACGAAGTCGCGCGGATTTTTGCGGACAACGACATCCAGCCGGGCGATGTTGAATTTGAAATCACCGAGACAGTCTTTGCCGACAACATTGATTTAGTATCCCTGTGCATGCGCCCGCTGTCGTTTTTCGGCATCAATTTCCTGCTCGATAATTTTGGTGCTGGCAACTCATCGCTGCTGCACTTACAGCGCTTGCCGATCAGCACCGTCAAAATCGACCTCGGCTTCTTGCAGGAATTAAACCGCAGTCATACCGATAAACGCCTGGTCTCCGCCATGATTACCCTGGCCCACAATCTGGGCAAACTGGTGGTGGCCGAAGGGGTAGAAACCAAAGACCAAAAACAATGGCTGAAGGAAATGGGCTGTGATCTGATGCAGGGGCGGTACATCACCGAGTCCAGGTCTTATGCGGAAATCCTCGCCTGGTTACAGGAATCCAATATTCCCCATCAATCCAAATTGAATTGATGGGGAATCGCTTTACTGGCTGAGTTGTCGATCCAGCGTGCGATAACTCAGCGCTTCACTGATATCCACGGTCGTTAAATGATCCCGTCCGGCCATATCGGCCAGGGTGCGCGCCAGTTTCAGCACCCGGTGATAGGCCCGCGTCGATAGCCCCAGCTTTTCAATCGCTTGCTCCAGCAGGTTTTTATCGGCTTGCGTCAACTCGCAGTAAGTTTCCAATTCCGGTGCGCTCAGTTGATGGTTGGCCTTGCCCTGCCGCGCCAACTGCCGGTTGCGCGCCGCTTCTACCCGCTGGCGGATAGTATCGCTGCCATCGCCCAGTGTTTTGGTTTGCAACTCCCCCTGGCGCAGTGCGCGCACAGGTACGTGCATATCTACCCATTATACGAATCTGGAATATGCAGATTTTGTAGGGGGTATTCTAAAAATAATGAGTAAAAACAATGCATTATCCAGTGGTTTGGCCCAACAAATTATTCCCTACATTTTTCAGTGGCGGCCCGCTTGGTGTCAAGCGCCAAAAGATAACCTGCCCGCTTGTTGTGATCGGTCGTAAAGCGAATGAAGCGAAAACCTCCAGCAATTTACTATCTACGAAACTCTATTTTTTAGTATAAGTCGGACGAATCTAAGAGATGTTGGATGAAAAAAGCGCGGTTTACGGTGGTGGCTCGGCAGATAAGGGTGTTTTGCAGGAATTGCGTGGGCAGTCAGCAGAGCTTCACTGGCTTCCGGTTGAGCCGGGGGTGAATAATGCGCGCAACAAGGAAGGCGCTGCGTTTCTTCGAGCCTGCACCAGATTTTCTGGCCTGCTGACGCACAGTGAGTCCTCATTGGGCTCGTCTATCTCTTCTCTCATAATTTTTACGTTGGCAGGCGCAACAAAACCCAGTCTTACTTGATTGGAGTTGCAATCATTGAGATGAACCTCGATCAAGCCATCGCTAGTGTGTATGTGAATTACTTGGTGCGGACGGCGTGTGAGTACGAGCATATTAAACTCCCTTTCAATATGATTGTTATCATTCTAATATCTAATCGTAAATTCTCTAAATCAAAAA
This sequence comes from Cellvibrio sp. PSBB023, assembly GCF_002007605.1. Lineage (NCBI taxonomy): Bacteria > Pseudomonadati > Pseudomonadota > Gammaproteobacteria > Cellvibrionales > Cellvibrionaceae > Cellvibrio > Cellvibrio sp. PSBB023. Next base: position 3,714,131 of record NZ_CP019799.1, read on the forward strand.
ATCTAGACGTTAATCAGAATTAAAAAAATTCTGTGCCATATGTAGTGGTCAATAAAAACCAAAAAAGTTAAGTACACTTTTTAAATTCAATTGGAGTTTTATAACCCAACGTCGAATGTAACCTGCGTGAGTTGTACCAGTCAACAATATAAGCCAGCGCATCACGAATTGCCTCTATCCGATTACGGTATAATTATCCCTGATCATTTCACGCTTCAGGTTGCTAAAGAAACGTTCTACCGCTGCATTATCCCAACAATTTCCCTTGCGGCTCATGGAACACACAGCTCTGTGCTGTTTTAATGAGGCTTGGTATTTCAGGCTCGCATATTGCGATCCTCGGTCCGAGTGGTGAATCAGCCCTTGTGAAGTGGTCTAATTAGACCACTTCAAAGCCCAAGTTTCTTATTACGAAAATGCTTTTTTTTATTTCTTTTATGCTTTTTGTGTAGTTGTTTTGGATGATTAATCAACGCTAGAATTCTGTAGTAAATGAACTACGTATTTGTTGTACAAGGATTTCCATGGATACAGGTTTACAGTGCTTGGTAGCACTTGCAGGATTTCACCAATTACCCGCTGATGCGGCACAAATTTCCCACCAATTTGCAATACCCGGTCAACCTTTTAGCCACACCGAAATACTCCGAGCCGCTAAAGCGCTAACCTTTAAAGCAAAGCGCTTTACATTTCCGCTTGCTAAGCTAATCGGTTCCAGCTTACCCGCTATCATCAAAACCAAAGATGGTGATTACATCATTCTTGCACGTATTGCTGAAGAGAATGGTGTGCCTACTAAGGTGCTAGTGCAGGATTTACGCGAACAAATTCCAAAGACATTAAGCGCTGATGAGTTTATTTCACTTTGGTCAGGTGAAGTAATTTTTCTTAGTCGCCGCCTCGGTATTCGTGAAAGCCTGCAACAAAAGTTTGATATCAGCTGGTTTATTCCGTCACTCATTAAACACCGCAAGCTGTTTGGCGAAGTATTAATAGCTTCGTTCTTTTTGCAATTGTTTGGTTTGATCACGCCGCTGTTGTTTCAGGTGGTGATGGACAAAGTCTTGGTACATCGCGGCTTCAGCACACTCGACGTCATCGCTTTTGCCTTTTTTGCGATTGCGCTTTTTGAAGCAGTGCTCGGAGGTATTCGCAGTTATGTGATGACACACACCACCAGCCGTATTGACGTAGAATTGGGCTCACGTTTGTTCCATCACTTGATGGCCTTGCCGATGGGTTATTTTGAGGCTAGGCAGGTGGGTCAAAATGTCGCGCGAGTGCATGAACTGGACACTATCCGCAATTTCATTACTGGCAGTGCCTTAACGCTCATACTCGATTTGGGCTTTACTATGGTTTTCTTATTGGTGATGTGGTGCTACAGCTCCATATTATTCTTTGTTGTCGCTGCGACTATACCTTGTTACATACTCTTATCTATTTTTATTACCCCCATCCTGCGTTATCGTCTGAATGAGAAGTTTAAATATGGTGCTGCAAATACCGCTTTCCTTACTGAGTCAGTTACTGGGGTGCAAACTGTAAAAGCCATGGCGGTAGAACCGCAAATGCAGCGCAAGTGGGAAGATCAGTTAGCCAATTATGTCAGTGCTTCTTTTCGTAGCCAAAATCTTGGTAACGTCGCAAATCAAATTGCTGGTTTAATTAATAAACTCATGACACTCGGTATTATTTGGTGGGGAGCACATCTGGTTATTGGTGGTGAGCTTACCGTAGGTGAGTTGATTGCCTTTAATATGCTCGCCGGCCGCGTCAGTGGCCCCATTTTAAAACTGGTGCAACTCTGGCAAGACTTTCAACAAGCGGGTATTTCCATCGAACGTTTGGGTGATATCCTCAATACTCCTCGTGAGCCGGGCTATAACCCCAATCGCTCCACCTTGCCCTCTATTGCGGGGGAGGTGAGTTTCGAACATGTGCGCTTTCGATACCGCCACGATGGACCAGTCATTCTCGACAGCTTTAACTTGCAAGTAAAATCCGGTGAGATTATCGGTATTGTTGGCCGCTCCGGTTCAGGTAAAAGCACACTCACCAAATTAATCCAGCGCTTGTATTTGCCTGAAGGCGGCCGTGTATTGGTGGATGGCGTTGATCTGGCGATGGTCGATACCGTTTGGCTACGCCGTAATATCGGTGTGGTATTGCAAGAGAATTTTTTGTTCAATCAAACCGTACGGGAAAATATCGCGCTCACTAATCCCGCCGCACCGATGGAGCAAATTGTTGCCGTTGCCAAACTCGCCGGTGCCCACGAGTTTATTGTCGACTTGCCTGAGGCCTACGACACTATGGTCGGTGAGCAGGGCAGCAATCTTTCTGGTGGGCAACGCCAGCGCTTAGCGATTGCGCGTGCACTCCTGACCAATCCGCGTATTCTGATTTTTGATGAGGCCACCAGTGCGTTGGATTATGAGTCTGAGCGGATAATTCAGGACAACATGGCCGAGATCTGTAAAGGTCGCACGGTATTTATTATTGCCCATCGTTTGAGTACGGTGCGTATCTGTAATCGCATTATTGTGATGAGCAAAGGCAATATCATAGAGCAGGGTCCGCACGATGAACTCCTGCAGCAGCAAGGCTATTACGCACAGCTGCACGCTTACCAACAACACATCCCGCAAACGAAAAATACTTCAACGCACTCACACACAAGCCCGAAGCTGGAGGTAGTCCATGACTAATTTTTTCCAGCAACTGGCTGATGCCTGGCGTGAGCGTGCCACACTTGGAGATGGTTCAAAACACCAAAATCTCGCCGAATTTATGCCTGCCGCACTGGAATTGCAGGAGTCTCCGCCCAATCCCTTGGTTCGTTGGCTTGCTTGGGTACTCATTACACTCTTTTTGCTTACGATTATTTGGGCATGCATTGGCAAAGTGGATGTTATTTCCAGTGCAGAAGGGAAAATTATTCCAAGTAGTCGAGTCAAACAAATACAGCCGCTTACAAAAGGGTTTGTAAAAGCTATTCATGTAAAAGAAGGGCAGTTTGTCAATCAGGGGGACGCGCTGATTGAATTGGATCGTACAATCACCGCTGCCGATCAAGCACGCATGCAGCAGGAATTGCACAATGCGAGCCTTAACCTTGCTGGAGCAGAAGCCCTACAATCATTTTTAGTCAGTATATCTAATACAGAAATAACCCCAGATAAAAAACTCAATACGCAGCCCAGTGTGGCCACTGACATCCAACTCAAAGTCCATGCGGAAATTAAACCAACAGAAACTGAAATACTGCTGCACCAACAAAAAACCTGGGAACAGTGGCAACAATATCAGGCACAATTAAGCAGCCTGGATAGCGTGCTTAAAAAAGTGCAGAGTGAAAAAATTGGCAATCAGGAAACCATTAAAAAGCTCCAGCAAACCCTGCCAATGATTACCAAGCGGGCGAGGGCACTGGAAAGCCTCTACGCTAAAAATATGGCATCTGAAGTGGAATATCTTGAACTGGAACAACAGCGAATCGAGCGAGTGCAAGACTTGGCTACACAGCAACAAATGCAGCAGCAATTAAATGCCGCCATTAACGAAGCCCAACAACAAATTAATGCACTCAAAGCTGACACGCTTGGAAAACTATTCACGCAAATTGCTGACAGCCGCAATCAAATCGCCACCATCAGAGAAGAGCTGGTGAAGGCGACGGATATAAATAATAAACAAGTCCTCTACGCTCCCGTATCCGGTTATGTGCAGCAACTCGCCATCAATACTATCGGCGGTATCGTCACGGAAGCACAGCAATTAATGATCATAGTGCCCGAAGAAGAAAGTCTGGAAGTTCAAGTCATGCTCGGCAATCAGGATGTGGGTTTTGTGCAAAAAGACATGGCTGCTGAAATCAAAGTCCATACCTTTCCCTTCACCAAATACGGTTTGATTGATGCAACAGTGACACATATTTCAGATGATGCAATCATCGACGAAAAGCTCGGCCTGGTTTACACCATGCATTTAAAAATGCACAAGAGCACTATTCGTGTAGAAGCAAAATCCGTCAAACTGATTCCGGGCATGGCGGTAACGGCGGAAGTAAAAACTACGCAGCGCAGAGTGATTGAGTATTTCTTGTCGCCACTGCTGAGGTATAAGCAGGAAAGTATTCGTGAAAGATAAAATTACATTAAAAGGATAAAATTAAATGATCAGGAAATTAGTGTTTTTTGTATGCACTCTGCCGATGACACCTTCATTTTCTGCCGAAATTGTGATCCTACAAAACGAGGTTTATGCAAAAGAAATGGGCTTAGGAAACCTCTGTAAAGATGTAAAAAAGGAATTACTTGCGAAAAGCAATTTCTGCGAAGCAATTAAATTTAATGGTAAAAATTTTAGTGAACCTAAATGGGAGGCTAATAATTCTAATAACTCAGCCGCATCTTATGCAATCCTTGATTATGATAATGACGGAACAGTTGAAACATTGCAAAGGCAAAAAAGAAAAGAATTTGCTGAATGTCCTCAGTATGATCTTCCAAGTGAATACATTTATAGCTACATAGGTGAGCCCAATAAGCCATCCAAAACTACAGGCGTGCGCGGATTTAGGGGGCATTATGCTCCATTTATATATAGAGCAACGACATTGTCGTACCTATCGTCAGGCCCCGTAGAATCTCGGACTATCCAGTTCTTTTATGTCAGAAAGTCAAATTTTGGTCTTATTTACCTACCAATTTGCTCGATAAAAGTTAATGCAAGTATTTAAGGAGAAATGAATGATTTACCAAGAGTTTTCAGATCAAGCTACATACAGTATGTACCTGAGAAATTTGTTGATTGGAGAGGAGGGAGTTGCTGTTAGGGCTTACATGGATACCGCATTTGGCACCCCGAGAATGACTATTGGTTATGGTTTTAATATTCAAGATCGTCTTGATTTAAGGGACGCAGTACTTTCAGCTGTCGGATTTAGAGAATATTTTGAATCGCCCGATGAATTTTCAGAGGATGAATTGGCTGCGGAATCATTTTATTACGGTGCATTATCGAACGCAATTGCGATCGGCGACATAGGACGTCTTGATGAAATAATGGACCAAAGATCTAGAGATCAAAGATATAGTACAGAGTTTCCCGCTTTTCGAAGGAATCAATTCAGTTTGGGTACTCCTGAAGCTCAGGAGATTCTATTAAATTACGCAATCCCTGCATTAGAGGAGCGCTTGTCATCAACGGTGGGGGGGATCCCTCTATCTGTTGAAAGAGCTGTGCTGGCTTCGCTCGAATATAATGGCTTGCTGGCAAATAGTCCTAATTTACTAGACGCTATAAGAGCTGGAGATAGGGTCAACGCTTGGTTTGAAATAAGATATCTATCTAATCGTAGACGAGAAGTTCCAAATCTTGGATTCGGCGTGCAAGGCAGAAGGTTTAGGGAGTCAAATCTTTTTGGGTTATGGGATAATGCTGACATTAGTCAAATTCCTTTTGATGATATTGTAAATAGCATCGATAAACTTTTTTCTAGATATGATGAAGTTTATCTGTTGCGATACGCTAATGCACTCAATTCAACTGGGCCAGAGTATATTAATTTGAACTCTGACTTTTTTATTCAAGTATCTGAAGGTCTCAAAATTATAGGAGACTTTTTCATTAACTTTGATCATTCAGTTCAGGCATTCAGACTTTTAGACTCTGAGCACAATGGCAAGCTTCATGAGTCACATTTAAACTTTAATAATCTTATCAAACTAATGAATAGCGTTTCGGTTGAGACTGGTTCTGGCAACGATGTAATTTTTGGAAGCCATTCCAATGATATTATCTTGTCGGGATTAGGTAACGATACTGTATATGGTTTTGGAGGAAATGATTCAATAAGCGTTGGT